>CAWAPC010000009.1:0-344519 GCA_963783805.1 uncultured Acidobacteriaceae bacterium
GTGCGCGTGTTCGAGGTGTTCGACACGGACGGCAAGCCGCTGGCGCTGTGGTATTGCGACTACTTCAAGCGCGACAACAAGAACGGGGGCGCGTGGATGGATGAGTTTGTCGGGCAGTCGAAGCTGCTGGGCACGCTTCCTGTGGTCTATAACGTGGCCAACTTTACCAAGCCCGCACCGGGACAGCCCGCGCTGATCAGTTTTGACGATGTGACGACCATGTTCCACGAGTTTGGGCATGCGCTGCATGGGATGTTTGCAGATACGGAATATCCAAGCTTGTCAGGAACTTCGGTGCCGCGCGATTTCGTGGAGTTTCCTTCGCAGTTCAATGAGCACTGGGCGAGCTATCCGGCGGTGCTGAGCCATTACGCGAAGAACTACAAGACAGGCGAGCCGATGCCGGCGGAGCTGATGGCGAAGATCAAGAAGGCGGCGACGTTCAATGAGGGTTATGCGTTGACGGAGCTTCTGGCGGCGTCGGAACTGGACATGCAGTGGCATACGCTTCCGGCGAGCGCGTCTTTGCAGGATCCGGATGAGTTTGAGACGGAGGCGCTGACGAAGACACACCTGCTGATCAGCAACGTACCTCCGCGCTATCGATCGAGCTACTTCATGCACATCTGGGGCAATGGCTACGCCGCTGGATACTACGCGTACCAGTGGAGCGAGATGCTGGACGATGACGCGTTCCAGTGGTTCGAGGACCATGGCGGGCTGACGCGCGCCAACGGGGACCGCTTTCGGCGGATGGTGCTTTCGCGCGGCAATACGGAAGACCTTGGCGCGATGTATTCGCGGTGGCTTGGAGCAGAGCCGAGCATCGAACCAATGCTGAAGTTCCGAGGACTCGCCGACCAGGGACTGGCCGTCCAGGCGGACGCGCCTTCGGCGCCTTCGTCGAACTAACTTCCGCGATCCTCCCTTTGGTCGGAGATGGCTTGCAGTTCGGGCACCTTCGACGAATGGGCGGGTGAGAGCTGCCGCTTATACTGGTTCCAGGAGCCGGGCATGCACCTGGACCGCATTCTGAATACAACCCGTGCGACGGTTACGGAGCGCAAAGGTGCGTTGCCGATCGCAGAGCTTGAGCGGCGGGCGGCTTTGCATGCGCCGCGTGGGTTTGCGCGTGCGCTGCGGGCGCGGGCGGCACAGGCTCCGGCGATTATTGCCGAGTTGAAGAAGGCTTCGCCGTCGAAGGGATTGATTCGGCCTGATTTTGATGCGGCAGCACTGGCGGCATCATTGCAGGCGGGCGGCGCGGCGGCGTTGTCGGTGCTGACGGACGAGCCTTATTTCCAGGGGAGTCTTCGCAATCTGGAGATTGCTTCTGCGCAACGGACCTTCCCTGCTTACGCAAAGATTTTATTGTGGACGAGTATCAGATTGTTGAGGCGCGGGCGCATTGCGCGGACGCGATTCTGCTGATTGCCGCTGCGCTTTCCGATGGCGAGCTGGCACGGTTTACGGCTTTCGCGCACGAGCTGGAGCTGGACGTTTTGTGCGAGGTGCATACGGACGAGGAGCTGGCGCGCGTGGTTACTCGATCTGGGCTGCGATGCATATGGCGTGAACAATCGCAACCTGAGCACGTTTGAGGTAAGCCTGGAAACTTCGCTGCGTCTTATCGAGCGTCTGCCTGCGGGTGCGGTGCACGTGGCGGAGAGCGGCATCCATACGGCGGAGCATCTGGAGCTGCTGCGCACGGCAGGGTTCGATGCGTTTCTTATTGGGGAGTCGCTGATGCGCCATGCCGATCCGGGCGCGGCTTTGCAGGCGCTGCTTGCGACGGAGAGGGTTTCGTCATGTGGGTGAAAGTCTGCGCGAATACTTCGCTTGAAGATGCGCTGCTGGCGGCCGAGGCGGGCGCGGATGCGGTGGGATTTGTGTTTGCCGAGAGTGGGCGGCGCGTAACGGTGGCGCAGGTTCGCGGGATTGCTCCGTATTTGCCTGCGAACCTGGAGAAGATTGGCGTTTTTGTCGATGCGGGCTTTGAGGAACTGACGGCTGCGATTGAAGAATGCGGCCTTAACGGGGTGCAGCTTCATGCTTCGTGCGAGGCTGGGGTGGCGGCGCGGCTTCGCGAACGTTTTTCTCGGGAGCAATTGCGCATTCTGAAGGTTAGTTCATTTCCGGAACGATCTAGCGGCGGAGTTGCGTGCGGCGGAGGCGGAGGATGCGATCGACGCGGTGCTGATCGACTCGCGCACGGCGACTTTGCTGGGTGGGACTGGGCTTCGCTTTGACTGGCAGGCGGCACGCGGGAAGCTTTGCGGGCTGGCGACTACGGATGGTTGCTGCGGGCGGGTTGAGTCCGGACAACGTGGGCGAGGCGATCGCGACATTGCAGCCGTGGGGCGTGGATGTGGTCACGGGTGTTGAGGCGTTGCCGGGGAAAAAGGATGCTGCGAAGGTGCGGGCGTTTGTGGAGAATGCGCGGATTGCGGCGCACAAGATGAAGCTGGACGCGCCGGTTGAAGTTTAGGTGTGTTCGCGCCGCTCAGGGTACGAGTGCGTTAGACAATTTTCCAATCTGGTAGATGCAGTTACAGACTACCTTCTCCTTTCACTCGGGAGAGGTCGATGGACGTCGTCAGAAACCGAAAGTTCGAACGACCAGGCTACGGCTTAAGGAAATGATTTGCTGTTTTTCTTCTTCTCCATGTATCTTTGAAACCAAGATGACGAATGCACCGCGCCAGTTTTTTAGCTTTACGTACCGCTATTGGCGCTCAATAGCGGCTCTGGCGGACAACCCCGTGCACATCTGAAGGATTCAAAAAGCAAGCAAAAGCTTTCAGGTTGAAACGAACTTCCACACAAGCCGCGATCCTAAGGATCGGGGCTTTTTATTGCAGAAAGGAAGCCGATGGTGAGCAGCACCGAAGTATATGCGCAGACGCCGGGACGATTCGGCGTGTACGGCGGGCGCTATGTGCCGGAGACGCTGGTGGCGGCGCTTGACGAGTTGCAACACGCCTATGTCGAAGCGCAGGCCGATCCGGCGTTTCATGCGCGGCTCGATTCGCTGCTGCGCGACTATGCGGGACGGCCTACACCGCTGTACTTTGCCGAGCGGCTGACCGAAACGCTGGGCGGCGCGAAGATTTACCTGAAGCGCGAAGACCTGCTGCACACCGGCGCGCACAAGATCAACAACTGCATTGGGCAGGGACTGCTGGCGGAGCGCATGGGCAAGCGCCGCATCATCGCCGAGACGGGCGCGGGGCAACATGGCGTGGCCACGGCGACGGTTTGCGCGCTGCTGGGCATGGAGTGCGTGGTCTACATGGGCGAAGAGGACATGCGGCGGCAGGAGCTGAATGTCTATCGCATGCGACTGCTGGGCGCGGAGGTGCGCGGCGTCAGCTCCGGATCAAGACGCTGAAAGATGCGATCAATGAGGCGATGCGGGACTGGGTTACGAATGTCCGGACCACACATTATCTCCTGGGCAGCGTTCTGGGTGCGCATCCTTATCCGGAGATGGTGCGGGATTTTCAGCGCGTGATCAGCAAAGAAGCGCGGCAGCAGATTCAGGAAAAAGAAGGACGCCTGCCGACCGCGATTATCGCGTGCGTGGGCGGCGGATCAAATGCGATTGGCGCATTCTATGAATTCATTCCTGACGCGAATGTGCGGCTGATCGGCGTGGAGGCGGGTGGACGCGGCGAAAAACTGGGCGACCATGCGGCGCGTTTTCAGGGCGGAGCGCCGGGGTGTTGCAGGGCACGTATTCGTACGTTCTTCAGGATGATGACGGGCAGATTTCGCTTACACATTCGGTTTCGGCGGGGCTGGATTACGCTTCGATTGGTCCGGAGCATGCGGCGTTGCATGACTCTGGCCGGGCGGAGTACGTCAGCGCATCGGACGAAGCGGCGCTGGCGGCGACGGTAAAGCTGGCTCGCACGGAAGGCATTCTGCCTGCGCTTGAGAGCGCGCACGCGGTTGCGGAGTGCATTCGCATTGCTCCTGGCGCTCTCGCGGCATGACATACTAATAGTCAACCTTTCCGGACGCGGCGATAAAGATATGGGAATTTTGGCCCGCGAACTGAAGCTTAAGGGAGCGTAAGAAAGTGCCGATTCGTTTTGCCAGCAAGCCGGGCCTGGTGGCCTATCTGACGGCTGGCGATCCTGATTTGAAGACCACACGGGCAATCGCCTTGTCCGCGATTGACGCGGGCGCGGACGTGATTGAGCTGGGAGTGCCGTTCAGCGATCCGTTGGCCGACGGGCCGGTGATCCAGCGCGCCAGCGAGCGAGCGCTTCTGCACGGGACAAAGCTGGCCGATGTGCTGGCGCTGGCAAAAGATTTGCGCGCGGCGCGCCCGGCTCGGGGCTGGTGATTTTTTCTTACTTCAATCCGATTCTTCGTTTTGGCCTGGAGCGGTTTTGCTCGGCTGCTGAAGACGCTGGAGTTGATGGCGTGCTGATCACGGACATGATCGTGGAAGAGGCCGCCGAGTATCTTGCGCACATGGAGCGGCACAACCTCGCGCCGATTTTTCTGGCTGCGCCCACCAGCCCCGATGCGCGGCTGGAGCGCATTGCCGCGGCATCGAAGGGTTTTGTGTACGCGATTTCGCGCGTTGGGATTACCGGCACGCAGCAGTCGCTGGCCTCCGATGCCGAGTCGCTGGTGAAGCGTTTGCGGCGATATACCGAGTTGCCCATTGCGGTGGGCTTTGGCGTATCGAATGCGGAGCACTTTGCCGCCGTGGGCGAGTTTGCGGATGCGGCTGTGATTGGCAGCGCGCTGGTGGCGACGATTGAAAAGTCGGAACCGGCGGAGGCACCCAGCTCCATCGCACGATTTATTCAGGGCCTGCGCGCACCCGCGCTGCAGGTCCGTTAATTTCCACGGTTCATACGAAGACTTAAACCGCGGACGCGCCTTTGGATCGCGCCGTATAAAGGGGAAGGCATGGATATCGCAGGCTGGCGGGTAAAAATCGACGAGATCGACCGGCAGATTGTTGCGCTGCTGAGCGCGCGCGCCGAGGCGGCAAAGGCTATCGGCAGGCTGAAACGCTCCACGGAGTTGCCCATCTATGAACCGAATCGCGAGCGCGTGATCTTCGAGAACGTGCGCGCAGCCAACAAGGGACCTCTCCCGGACATTGAGCTGACGCATGTGTACGAACGCATTATCGACGTAATGCGCGCGTTGCAACGGGACGAGCTGGCTTCAGCAGAGCAAGCCGTCCGGCAGAGAGAAATAACCGAGAGCGCGCAGGACGCGCAGGACAGGAAAGAGAAACCAATGATTGTCGCAATGCAGGAAAAGGCAACCGAAGAGCAGATTCAAAACGTAATCGAGCGCATGGTGCAGATCGGCTTCAACGTTCACCGCACCACAGGCGCGCTGCAGACCATCCTGGCCGGAGTGGGCACGCCGGGCCAGTTCGACCACAAGGATTTTGAGCTGCTGGCGGGAGTCTCGGAAGCTGTCCGCATCTCGTCGCCGTACAAGCTTGCCGGCCGCAGCTTTCGCCCGGAAGGCACGATTGTGCGCTTTCCGAATGGCGTGGAAATAGGCGGCAAGGAAGTCGTGGTGATGGCGGGGCCGTGCTCGGTCGAAAGCCGCGAGCAGATTGCTAACGCCGCCGCACAGGTGAAGGCCGCCGGCGCAAAGTTTCTGCGCGGAGGCGCATTCAAGCCGCGCAGCTCGCCTTATTCCTTCCAGGGGATGGGGCTTGAAGGGCTCAAGCTGCTGCGCGAAGTGGGCGATGCGACGGGGCTGCTGATCATCTCCGAAGTGATGGAGATTTCGCAGATCGAGCTGATGCTGCCCTATATCGATTGCTTCCAGGTAGGCGCGCGCAATATGCAGAACTTCAATTTGCTGCGCGAAATCGGGCTTGTGCGCAAGCCGGTGCTGCTGAAACGCGGCATCGCGGCGACGATTGAAGAGCTGCTGCTTTCGGCGGAATATATTCTTTCGGGCGGCAACTATGACGTGATCCTGTGCGAGCGCGGCATTCGCACCTTTGAGACGTACACGCGCAACACGATGGATATTTCAGCCATTCCGGTGGTCAAGCATCTGTCGCATCTGCCCATGGTGGGCGATCCTTCGCACGGCACAGGCCGCCGCGACAAGGTTGCGGCCATGGCGCGCGCGACCGTGGCTGCGGGCGGAGACGGATTGCTGATCGAAGTGCATCCGAATCCGGACAAGGCCGTTTCGGATGGCGCGCAGTCACTCTTTCCGGATCAGTTTGCGAAGCTCATGGACGAGTTGAGGATCATCGCTCCGGCGGTGGGACGCTCGATTGCCGAGCCGGTTGCGGCTGCCGTAGCCGTCTAGAGCGGCTCTCAAGTTTGAGTGGCGTTCTAAACGGAGTACAAGGTGGCTTTTTCTTGAGTGAAAAAGCCAATTTAGAGCGTCGGCTTCCTATTACAGCAACAGGAGAACCGCTATCATGCCGATCGAGCGCATCGCGATTCTGGGCACGGGGCTCATTGGAGCTTCTCTTGGTCTTGCGCTGCGCTCGCACGGCTTTTCCGGCGAGATTGTTGGCTGGGATCCTGACTCTGCTGAATTGACGCTTGCGATGGACCGCGGCGCGGTGCATTTCGCGTCGAGTGATGCGATCGGCGCGGCGAGATCGAGCGATCTTGTTTTGCTTTGCGGGCCGGTGTTTACGATCCTGGATTGGATGGACAAGCTCGCTCCCGTGCTTAAGCCGGGTCAGGTTGTTACGGATGTGGGCAGCGTAAAGGGGGTGCTGGTAGAGTATGCGCGAGGCCGGTACAACCTCTCGAACACCGCTGGATTTTTGCCGGGGCATCCGATGGCGGGCAAGGAAGTGAGCGGGGCGGCAAACGCGGACGCGGCTCTCTTTGACGGGGCGGCGTGGTTGTTTACTGAGACTGAGCAATCGCGCTCGATGCATCCTGCTTCGCGCGCGATTGCGGACGAGTGGCGCGGATGGACGGAGAGATTCAACTGCCGCGTGCTTGATCTCGATGCGGAACGGCACGATGTTCTCTGCGCGTGGGTGAGTCATTTGCCACAGTTTGTTTCAACCGCGTTGAGCGCGCTTTTGCAGGACGAGTTCGCGGCGAAAGATGAAGTGCTGCCGATTGGCGGACGGGCTTTGCGGGAGATGACGCGGCTCGGGGCAAGTCCTTATTCGATGTGGCGCGACGTGGCCCATACCAACACGGAGGCGATTGCGGCTTCCTTGCTTGCCCTGGAGCAGCGGTTGACCCATCTGCGTGAAAATCTGAAGACGCCGGAGTTGCGCGACGAATTCGAGCGCGCCAATCAGTTTCGCCCGGTGTCACCTTCACCTAAACAATAGGGCTCCGAAGTCTTAGTATGTTTCTCATGCGCCGCGTTCTTTTTTTTCTCGCTCTCTCTGTTTGCACTCTTCTTGCTGCCGCACAGCAGTCACCTACGTTGCTGGTCGATGTGGACCATCGTGCGGCGATCAGTCTCGACGGCCCATGGCACTTCATTGTCGACCCGTATCGCGGGGGCTGGGGCTCCAGCACCGATGTTCCCGGTACACGCGGCTATGCGGCGAACGCGCATTACAAGCCGGGTGGACCGCTGCTTGAATATGATTTCGCAAAATCGCCCGTGCTTGCAGGTTCCGGGGGACTGGAATTCACAGCGGCAGGCGCTTTTCTATTATGAAGGACTGCTCTGGTATCAGCGCGACTTTACCTATCACCCTAAAGCGCACACGCGCGTCTTTCTGCACATTGGCGCGGCGAATTATGAGGCACACGTCTTTGTTAATGACGTCCACGTTTGCGACCATGAGGGCGGCTTTACGCCTTTCGATTGCGAAATTACTCATGCGGTAAAGGACGGCGGTAACTTTGTGGTGATTGCCGTGGACAACCAGCGCAAGGCTGACCGCGTGCCCGCTCTGAAAACCGACTGGTGGAACTATGGGGGACTGACGCGCGACGTTTCGCTGGTGGAGGTCCCGGAGGCCTTCATTGATGATGAGTCATTGCAACTGAATTCCGACGGCTCGATTCACGGCTACGTTCACGTGACGGGCGCGGAGACGGGGACGAAGGTCTCCGTGAGCATTCCGGAGCTGCACGTGGAGCAGAGTGCGGTGACGCGTGGTGATGGCCGCGCTGATTTTTCTTTCCATCCGGAGGGGCTTGAGATGTGGTCGCCTGAGCATCCGCGTCTTTATCGCGTTGCGTTCTCGGCAGGCTCGGACCGGCTCACGGACGACGTTGGTTTTCGCACTATCGCGGTGCGCGGCGATCAAATTTTATTGAACGGCAAGCCCATCTTTCTGCGCGGCGTGAGCATTCAGGACGAAGCGCCGATCCGCTCCGGCCGCGCGTGGTCGGAGGCGGACGCCGCAGCGCTGCTTGGATGGGCCAAGCAGCTGCATTGCAACTTCGTCCGGCTGGTGCATTTTCCACACGATGAGCGCGCAACGCGTCTCGCTGACAAGCTCGGCATTATGGTGTGGTCGGAGATTCCTGTTTACTGGGATATCGACTGGACCAATCCGCATACGCTTGAGGTTGCGCAGCAGCAGTTGCGCGAAATGATTCGGCGCGACCATAACAAGGCTTCAGTAATTCTGTGGTCAATGTCGAATGAAACACCGAACAAGCCAGAGCGAACTGTCTTTCTCAAGAAACTCATTGCGCAGGCTCGCGAAGAGGACCCGACACGCCTGATTACTTCGGCGATTGTTACGCCCTTCCACAATAAGACCGCGGTGCTGGACGATCCGATTGCCGCGAGCCTGGATGTGCTCGGATACAACGAATATATCGGCTGGTATATGGACACTCCGGACAGCGCTCCTGCGTACAAGTGGGAAGACCCTTTGAACAAACCTGTCATCCTGAGCGAATTTGGCGGTGGCGCGAAGGCCGGTATGCATGGCCCCGATACGGAACGATTCACTGAGGAGTATCAGGCTGCGATTTACAAGAACCAGTTCATCATGTTCCGCACTATGCCGTTTTTGCGCGGGCTCTCGCCGTGGGTGTTGATGGACTTCCGCTCCCCTACGCGACAGTTGCCGGGAATTCAGGATGGCTACAACCGCAAGGGTCTGGTCTCAAACATGGGCGACAAGAAGAAGGCGTTTTTTGTTTTGCAGGATTACTACGCGCACATGCAGCCCTGACGTGGGATGACGCGTTATGCGCCTGCGCGCCCCAACCCTATGCCGATGATGTAGGTCACGATGCCTTCGACCGCGCCGACGGCGGTCATCTCCAATCCGCTGGCCCACCAGGAGCGCACGGTGATGAGCGACTTAGCCGCGCCTACGGCGAAATGCGCGGCGAGCGAGACGATGGCCGAGACGATGATCGCCTCGTATCCGCGCAGGAAAAAAAACGGGATGACAGGGATGAATGCGCCGACGGCGGTCGAAAGGGCCGCGGAGAAAGCGGACACCATTGGTTTGCGGAGGCCTTCTTCCGAGGTATTGAAGCGCTCGGCGGCGAGGGCGCGCAGGAATTGCTCCTTGTCGGCGGCGAGGTGATCGACAAAGTGGTCGGCGTCCTCTTCAGGCAGTCCTTTGACCTGGTAGTAGAGCGAGAGCAGCTCGCGCGCCTCGGGTGCGTTCATCTCGATGGCCTCGCGTTCTCGCTCAAATTCCGCCTGATAGATTTCGCGCTCGCTCTTCGCACCCAAATATGCGCCCGAACCCATGGACAGCGCGCTGGCGATCATGCCTGCGATGCCGGCGAGCAGAACATATTTGCTGTTGCCCAAGGTTGCGCCGGAGACGCCGGAGACGATGCCGAAGATTGCGCCCAATCCGTCGTTGACGCCGTAGATGGCATCGCCGATCCAGCCGGCAGCCTGACGGCCGGAGCCATTGCGTTTTGACGAGCAAATCGTCGAGCAGGATTTTTGGGTTGGAGCGATGTTCTTTCACGGCGCGGCGCGGATAGCGTTGCCGTATGAGGCTGCTCAACTCGCGGTAGTGTTCGCGCTCCTCTTCAATTACCTGGCGCAGGATGGCGAGGCTCGGCTCGTCTTCCAATTCCTGAAGCTGCCTGCCGTAGTTCGCGATGGCGCGGCTCTCGTCGATCTCCAACCGCCGTAGCGCCATGCGTTCGCCGCCCATGCGGTTGGCCAGACTGTCGGCGTCGCCGGTTGATTTGCCGTGATATTTCGGTGGCGTGCCGCCCAGTTCGTTAATGCGCGCGGCCCACAGCGCCGCGTGTTCCGCTTCGGCCTGGGCCATGTGGTGCAGTGTCTGTTTTCGAATTGGATCGGCATCCCGCTCGGCCAGCGTCTGATAGGTAAAGTAGCCGCTGGTCTCAGTCTGCCAGTTGGCAGCGAGAGCGTGGAGAAGTTTCCGACGTTTTTTCGGGTCCGATTTTTCTGGCTGCATCGAAAAATCTAGTCTCCAATTTGGTAGTTGAAGGTGAATCGCCCAATCTGTATCAGCGAGCGATCAGCAGGTGGCCAGATGCGAAACGATTCTACCCGAGTGATGGAGGGATTCAATCTTGCTTCGACGGAACCTAGCGGACGCCCGGAGGCGGCTTCGTAAAATTTTACATTGAGCGCGTCATCTTCGTGCTCCCAACCAATGAGATAGGAGCCGGGCGCGAGCTGAAAGTTGCCGATCTTGAGCGGGACCTGCGTGAGAAAGAAGTGCGAATATTTTCCGTCTGCCGAGTATCCGGCGGTAATGAGGACCACGCCGGCAATGAATTTGCCGTGGCCATCGGTGATGCCGGATGCGGTGCGCATCTCGGTCTCGATGCGCTCCTGCACAACGGGCGCGCGCGGCGGGATGAGTGACTTTAGCTCGGGCTCGGTGGCCACGCGCCAGTTTCCGTGAGAGGACTGCGCGCTGCATGCGAAACCGCAGCATAGCAGAACAATTGCAATCGCGAGAAACTTCCGCATCGAAAGACTCCTGTTTCTTTCCAGTGGTTGACGACGAATGTTTATTCCAGGTAGACGATGCCGCGTTGCAGCGCGCTGGTTGCGGCCTGCGTGCGGTCGCTGACGCCCAGCTTGCTCAGGATACTGTTGATGTGGGTCTTCACGGTAGCCTCTGAAATGTGGAGATCGCCGGCAATCTCTTTGTTGCTGCGCCCGGCTACGATGCGCTTCAATACTTCCAGCTCGCGCGCGGTGAGGGCTGGGCCGCCCATGCGCTCGGCGAGTTTTTCAGCGACAACGGCGGGGATCTTCGATTTGCCCGCATACACTGCGCGAATGGCGTCAGTCAGCTCAGTGGCATCCATGCCTTTGAGCAGATAGCCTTTCGCTCCCGCCTGCAGTGCGCGAAATATGTCTTCGTCTCCGTCGAAGGTGGTGAGCACGATGATGCGCGCCGCTGGAAATTCCTGACGGATTCTGGCTATGGCATCGGCACCGCCAATCTTGGGCAGGCGCAGGTCCATGAGGGTTATGTCAGGTTGATGGACGCGATGCGCTTGAATCGCTTCCTCGCCGTCGGCGGCTTCGCCGACGACGGACAGGCCGGGGACTGTATTCAGCAGCGCAACCAGGCCCTTCCGCACAATGGCATGATCGTCGACAACTAATATCCGAATCGGTTGACTCGTCAACATCCGATTTGATTCGTTCATTGCATTTAACTCCCGGTTGCCACTTCCACATGCACCCGCGTTCCTTCGCCCTCATTGCTGGTAACTGTAACGCTGCCGCCTATCTGCTGCGCGCGTTCATTCATACCGGTTATCCCAAAATGGCCTTCGGCAACGGACGGCGCATCGTTGGCGAAGCCACGTCCATTGTCCGCGATGGACATCTTTACTCGGCGGCGAGCGAAGTCGAGACGAATATCGATGCGGGTGGCTTCGGCGTGGCGCACGACGTTGGTGACGGCCTCCTGCGCGATACGCAGCAACTCGCTTTCAATTTGCGTCGGCAGTGGACGGTAGGCTCCATGAACTTCCACCTGGGTCTTGATCTCCGTAGATGCGGTGACGCGCTCAGCCATCTGCACCAGTCTGCGAGGCCAGATCCTGATTTTCGGAATTTTGCGAGCGGAGTTCCCAGATTGCGCGGCGCGCATCGTCGAGGCCAGTGCGAACCAGCTCCTGCGCCTCATCAAGATGCTGGCGGGCGGTATCGGTCGATTGCGACAGCAGGCGGCCCACGATCTGCAACTGCACGGAGACGGCAACAAAGCCCTGAGCGAGGGTGTCGTGAATCTCGCGCGCGATGCGGTTGCGCTCGGCCAGCACGGCGTTGAAGCGCGACTCCACCTGACGGACGCGCCATAAATAAATGCCGTAGCCGAGTAGCCCGACGGCGAGAGCGAGCAGCAGATAAAACCAGAGTGTCTGGTAAAAATATGGCCGCAACTGGAAGGCGAACAATGCTGGCGCCGCGCTCCAGACCCCGTCGTTGTTGCAGGCGATGACGCGAAAGGTGTAGCGGCCGGGCGGAAGATTTGTGTAATACGCGCTGCGCTCGGAACCGGCGTCGATCCATGCTTGATCGAAGCCCTCGAGCTTGTAGCGGAAGCGCACCTTGTTGGGCGCGGAAAAACTCAAGGCAGCATAGTCGAAAGCGAAGCGGCGGCTGCCGGCCGCAATCCTGAGCGGAGCGGTTGCAGCCTGCGGCTTGTCGTCCACGCTGAACTGCTCGATTGCCATGAGTGGAGGGACGCGGTTGGTGGCGAGATGCGCGGGATCGACTGTGGCCACACCTTTGAGGGTTGCGAACCACAACATTCCGTTCTGCAAGCGCCATGCGGCTGGATGGCCGCCACTGCTGGCCTCGCTGATCTTCATTCCGTCGGCCACTCCGTAAGACGGTGACCGGAACGGAAGGAAGTGCGCCATCGGCATAGCGGTTCAGGGCTTCGCGATTCGCGCGGTAAATGCCTTCATTCGAGCTGAGCCAGAGATTGCCGGTGTCGTCTGCAAGAATGCTGTAAATATTCGCTGGCAGCGCAGCGCCTTCGGGGCGAATTGCCTTGAAGACTCCGTTGCGCCAGCGGTTGAGGCCGCCGCCGTTGGTGCCGATCCATAGGGTACCGTCGGGGTCCTGATGCAGGGCGGTGATTACGCGATTCGACAGGCCATCTTTTTCTGAATAATTGTGGAAATGACCGTTGCTCCAGTGGGTGAGTCCGCCGAGCGTGCTGATCCACATGGAGCCGTCCGGCGCCTGCAGCAATGCTCCCACCAGGTCGTTGCCGAGTCCGTCGAGCGCGGTCCAAGTGATGAATTTGCCATCTTTGAATTGCGAAAGGCCGCGGCGCGTGCCGATCCAGAGCGCGCCCTGCGCATCAAAATAGAGCGAGCGCACGAAGTCGTCGGCCAGTCCGTCGGCTGAGGTAAAAACGGTGACTTTGCCGTCGTGCGTACGGTCCAAACCGTCCGGAGTTCCCATCCACAGATCCCCGTTAGGCGCGCTGGCGATGGAGAGAACGATGTTGCTGGAGAGTCCATTTGCTGTGGTGAGCGCGGAGAAGCCGACTTTGTTGATGGTGTCGAGATTTGCATGATCCAGTCCGCCGCCGCTTGTTCCCAGCCACACGGTTCCCGCATGATCCTGAGTGACGGCGAGAATGTGATCGTCGGAGATGCCGTCCTCGGCTGTATAGGTGGTGAATTTGCGGTCGCGCAAAATGTCGACGCCGCCGGATTCAGTGCCGAGCCATAGATTGCCCTCGCGATCTTCGGCGATGGCCAGGACCACGTTGCTTGAAAATCCTTCCCGGGGCGTGAAGGACTCGATCTTTTCGTCTATGAGACGCGCGATTCCTCCGGCAGTGCCGATCCACAGCGCGCCCTCGCGGTCGCAGAACAGCAAATTGATGCGGCCGGATGGCAGGCCGTCTTTTTCTGTGTAGAACCTCATCGGCATTTGGGGCTGCGTTGGGTCGTAGAACCACAGGCCGGTGTCGGCGCCGATCCAGATGCCGCCCTGGGGGGTCTCGGCCAGCGCATGCACATCTTTGTTCGCAAGCGGAGCGAAGGTTTCACATGCGGCTGCGCTGCATAGTTTCAAGACCGCTCTGCGTTCCGGCCCACACGCGGCCCTTGCGGTCGACCGTGACTGCCTGGATTTGACCTTCGCGACCCGCGAGCAGGAACCGCGATGTGATGCCCGCCGCGGGGCCTGAAACGGCTGTTGGCGCGGTGTGGAAGAGACCTTCGGAGGTTGAGAGCCAGAGAGAGCCGTCTCCGGGCTCAAGCATGCGGCTGGTTTCGTCGAGAGGCGGAATGCCGGGAACCACGACGAGGCGCGAGCCTTCCGACCGTAACAGCCCGGATGACGTCATGATCCATACGGTGCCCTCGCGATCCTGAAAGATCAACCATACCGAACTTCCTGACGTATTGGGAAAAGCGCGGAATACTCCGTTGCGGTAGCTGGCGACGCCGTTCGCGGTGCCGATCCACAGAACTCCGGAATTGTCCTCCAGGAGCGAATACACGAGATCGCTGGCCAGCTGCGGTGTGCTTTTGCGGGTGAAGACAGTGAACTGCACGGAGTCGAAGCGGACGAGTCCCGCTTCGGTTGCGAACCACATGTAGCCATCGCTGGTTTGGAGCACGGCGTGGACCGTGTTTTGCGGCAACCCGCTGTCTGTCTGCCAGGACTGATATCCGTAGCGCCGCAGGCTCTGATGCGGATCGAGCGCGCAGGCCGCCGCCACGCAAAGAAGCGTCGCAGCTAGAACGGCATAGCGGAGGTTGCGGCAGCAAAGAGATCGCATTCTTGCCTGAATACTACACACCCAGATGGGGAGAAAAATATCCATCAGAAGGTGGAGGGCGGCTGGGGGGGCTAACTGCGCTTCTTCGCGGAGGTGCGCGGCTTGACCCAGACCTTCTCGGCTGCCGGTGCTCCTAGCGTGGCGGCTCCGTGAGGGGTTTCGATGACGAGGGTCTGGTCATAATTTTTCTTGAGCACGCGAACCGTGCCTCCCGGAGCAATGCCGTTCTCATGCAGAAAGCGCAGCAGCCTGGGGTCTCGCTCATAAAGACTGGAAACGGTGTAGTCGGTATTCTCCGCGCTTTCCGACAGGGGGAGCAGTCCACGTTTAGCGCGTTTTGCGGGACTTTCCGGCAACACAGCGTTGCCGTGCGGACAGGTGCCCTGCTGGCCCAGCTTTTCAAGCAGCCGCGCCTCAAACGCTGGGGAAACGGCATGCTCCAGCCGCTCGGCCTCGTCGTGAACCTGATACCACGGCATTCCAAACATCTCGGACAGCATGCGCTCGATGAGGTGATGCCGCAGGGCGGTGCGATGCGCCGCCTGCTTGCCCTGCTGCGTGAGGCGCACGATGCCGTCGGCCTTCACGTCCACATAGCCATCGCGTTTGAGGCGGCGAAGGGCCATGGAAACGGCCGGCGGCGATACGCCCAGCCAATGCGCGAGCGTCGCGGAAATGACCGTCTGGCCTTCGCTTTCAGCCTCGAGCACGGCCTTTAGATAATCTTCCTTCGAAACGCTGATGGTGGTCTTCACGGCTTCTTCAGCATCGCCTTCTGTGTCGAAGTTGTAAAGGGTTTGTGCTTGAAATGTTCACCACCGAGGAGAAAGCGTGAAGCACGCAGCCTCGTAAAGGAGAAGCGAATAACACTGCGAGCCATACTTGCTTTCGATATATCATCGCGCTTCATTTTCGCCAGACGGCGCTGTCGATTTATCCCAGTCGACATAGACAGGATTGCCGAGCAGCCATAACTTCCCGTCCGGTCCGTTTACCTGCGGGCGAAACCAATGACGATGGCCATCCGCGGTCCATGTCATGTGGAAAGACCCGCTAGAATCCGAGGGGCTGGATTTTGCCAATGCATCCATCTCCCGCCCGTCTTCGACAATCGTTACTTTTCCCTGATCCGAGTTGGCTTCCTGTACTTCAAACTCCACTGTGGATCCTTTTGGAGCATCCAGCAGGTCTCCCATGTCCGCAACGTTGCCTGCTGCACTTGCCTTCATCGCAAGAAGCCGGTCGCGCGATCCGGTCAGGTCGATGAAGACGTGGCCCGCACGAATCGCCGCAAGAATTGCTGGGACGGACAACTCCGTGGCATAGACGACGGTCGTGGGACTGCCGACGGAACTCGGCTCCTCCAGCGGACTCATGGCGTTGTGATTGTCGCTGCCTCCGATTCCGGCGAGCCGGTACCCGTTGTTGAGTTGCTTGTTCCAGAAAGAGACCCCGTTAAAACCATGCATCTCGCTGCCGCCATTGATCGCCTCCACTGCCGCGATGAGGTGCATGTTGACGGGAGACGCAGGTGTCCATCCGCAACCCATGCACTGCTCCCCTGTCGGCGCGTCGGGATGATTGATAGATACCAATGCGCCCAGCCGGGCCGCATTCTGCAACAGCGTATTAATGTCGGGAACACTGCTGCTGCCCAGGCGGAAGTCGAGATACGAAGTTGTGCCCAGAAAATTCAGATGCCCCTGAAAGGTCGTAATTTCGCGCCCCGGAAGCAGCAGGACCTTGTCGAAATAAGGTTGCAGCTCGCGCATCGCATCATACTGCGACGTCGCGTTATGGTCAGTGATCGCGATGAAATCGAGTCCGCGGCGAGCAGCCGCCTCCACAGTGAGAAAGACCGGGCAAGGTACTTTCTGGCCGGTCTGGCTTGGACATTGACCGTCGCTGTGCGCCGTATGCATGTGGAGATCGCCGCGATACCAGGCGGGGCCGCCGCGCAGAGGCACGCGCAGAATTGACGGTTCGTCCGAAACGAGGCCGCTGCGCGTAAAGAAAACCTCAGCGGTGTAATGCGAGAGAACTCCGGGCCGGATATTCGGAACCCCGATCAACATGTTCCACGTTCCGGCCGGGAGCGGGCCGGGCAGACAAGAGGGCGTCGCATCGGATACGCCGATGGTTAGTATCGACTTGTTTCCGCCGCTCCAGCAGCGAAGCTGCGCCGGGTCTTCCAAGCCAAGATCGAGCGCAGTATGCTGCTCCTTTTCCGTGTAATGGAAGGTCAGCGTGATGCGCTGTATTCCTTCGGGCACGCGAAACGGCACTTCAATGTAGCTGTGATTTTGTGAGCCTTTTACATCTCCGCTTAGCACAACATTCGCTTGAGATGCGCCTCCCTGGCCCACCTGAGTCATGGCGGAAAGCGTGAAGACGACGAACAGCGAGTAGAAGACGAAGAGCCTTTCACAGAGCGGGGCCCGAAATCTCAACATTGTATGCAGCCTCTACGGAATCGGGATGGTCCCACAAGAAAGAAGCGTGGGGCCAGCAGGAAATTGGCCCCACGCAAGGAGGAGGTCAGAGCGACTAAAAGAATAGCTTCAGCGCAAGCTGCAGCCGGCGGAAATCTTCTGAAGGATTTCTCGTCGCCGTGATTTCGCTGAAGTTCGCAGTCGTGAAGTTCAGTTGTGTCGGCTGCGCAAACTGGGGCGTATTGAAGGTGTTGAACGCCTCAGCCCGGAACTGCATGTAGATGGACTCCGTGAAGTTGAAATTTTTGAAGACGGACGAATCCAGGTTGTTGAAGCTCGGCCCGCGCGCCTGCTGCGCTCCTCCGCCAAGAACGGCCAAATCCGTTTCGCCGATGGTCGTGGCTATTGGCGGTTGAGCAAATGCGGCGGGGTTCATCCATTGCGTTTTGTTATGCGGTCCCGCATAGAGGTTCTGACCCGGGACAACGTCGGCAAAACAGCCGAACTCTGAAGTTGCGACCGGGCAAGTGACGGTAAACGGCTGCCCACTCTGGTGGGTGTAGATAGCGTTAACTGCCCATCCTCCCAGAATCGCGTCCGTTGCCCGGTTGGCATGGTTCATGTACTCGCGGCCGCGGCCAAAGGGCAGCTGATAGGATCCGGAGACGTGAACGAGGTGGGTTGCATCGGTGTCGCACGGTCCGTAATCCCTGTTGATGCCGAATCCCGGGAGCCACTGGGCGCGGTACTGCTGATTCTGTGACGCCTGGGTGTGCTGATCACTCAAGCACTTGCTATAGGTGTAGTTGGCCAGTACCGACAGACCAGAACTGAGCTGGTGCTCGTAGGTCGCCTGCAACGAGTTGTAGCTGCTCGAGGCATTCGTGGTTTCGTAAGTGGCATTGCGGGCGAAGCTGGGAAACGGAATATAAGTTTTGCGGGTTAACGCTGGGCGGAAGAATCTCGGTTGGAGAATTGTTGTACCCGAGGTTATCCAGATGGCGTCCCATCGTTCCGACATACCCAACCTGAATGGAGTCATGGTTTGTGAACTGATCCTGCACGGTGAAGTTCACCATCTGCACGTAGGGCGTCTGGAAATCGTACTGGCGTCCATACAGATTGAGACCCTGACCGCTGTTGATGGTCGGGTCTCCAAGGTTGATGGTGGCGAACGCCTCTTCCATCGTCGCCGGGTTTCCATTGTTAAGCAACAATGGATGCTGAGAATCAGGGCTGGGGAAGGTCGAGGTATAGACGAAGGGATAGTTGGTGCCCAGCGTTCCGCCGTAGCCGAGGTTGCCCAAGGATCCATAGGTTATCCCGTATCCGCCGCGGACAACCAGCGTGGGTGTAACACGGAACGCAAACCCCAGCCTGGGAGCGAAGTTCACTTTTTGAGCGTTTCCCAGAGTGAGACCCGAAACGCAGTCAACAGTGATATTGCTGCTTGCCAGCAGAGCGTTGAACGACGCAGACCGCGGCACGGCACAACCCTTATTGGAGATGTAGTAGATACCGGTGTTGCCGTTGCCGCCGGCCGCGACAAAGTTAGCCTGTCTTCCATTTACTTCGGCATAAGGCGTGAAGTAGTCCCAGCGAAGGCCAAGGTTCAGGGTAAGGTCCGGAGTAGCCTTCCAGTCATCCTGGAAATAAGACCTATGTACCAGCGGTGATCGTCGGTCGCGGCGATGTTGGAGCCGGAGAAGCTGCTCATGCCCCCGACATAGTTGGGTCCGCCCACGGTAGACGGAATCGGAACCAGCAGCATGTCGGCAACTCCGTTGAAATTGCTGGCCTTATTGGGAATATCGGTGTACTGCCCGTTAAGTTCAGGTCGCCGCGCCCCTGCGGCGGCTGGGAGATATCGCCTTCAAGATCGTCAATCTGGACGCCCATCTTGAAAGTGTGGTCGCGATAGACCTTGGTGACGCTGTCCGCGCCTTCAATGCTCCACACATATTGCAGAGTTGGGGTGAAATTGCCGACACCGATATGGGTTAAGTAGTTACCACCCGAGGAAGACGCAAAGGTGATGGGAGGAAGCCCGCCGTTATTGGCCACCTGGGGAATGCCCTGGATTCCATAGTTCGCAGGGATACCGAAAGTATTTCCAAAGACAGACTCCTGCAGCTTGTCGGCGTGAACCATGCCGACATGCATTTCGTTGGTCAGGGAGGGAGTGAAGACATGCGTGTAGCCTACAGCGAAGGCGTAGGCGGGGAAGCTGTCGTGACGGCCGCCGGTTTCGCCGACAGCGAGGTTGGGCAGGCTCGAAGGAACGTCTTCGGAGATGAGGCTCCGGTCATAGACTCCGAAGAGCATGTTATTGGCGTTGAAGTTCTGGTCAATCCTTATATCGTATGTATTGGTATCTTCGGGTTCTTTTGGCGCCCAGACGAAATTGTTGGCGAAGCCTGACCCGGTTGGCGCGGGGTAAACGCCGAGGAGTTTGACCGCATTCGGGTCGATGCGTCCGACGGGGATCGAATTGAGCTGAGCATTGTCCCCGACGTAGTTGGTTTTGCCGAAGATGCTGCCTCCCGTGTAGAACGGATCGCGAACATACGCTCCAGGCGTGCCGTTGAGTCCTGTGATGGTGTCAAGTCCGCTCGCAGGAAGCTGGCGGGTGGTCGCTGGATCAAGGACAGTACCGTGCGGGAAAACGCGACCAAGAGCGTCCGTTCCTGTGCCGCCTATGGTTAACAGGTCCTGAAGGTTGGTGAACCCGCTATTGATCATCGTCTCCGTGGGGACGGTACTGGTGGCAGGCACGGGAACGACGTAGCGTCCGCCCTGATAGTCAGCGAAGAAGAACGTCTTGTTCTTGAAGATGGGGCCGCCGATTGTGCCCCCGAAGAGATTCTGCCGGTATTCGGGCTTTGACTGAGTCGGCAGGATGAAATAAGGCTTGGCATTAAACACATCATTCCGCAAGTACTCCCACACATCCCCGTGAAAGCTGATTGGTACCGGATTTGATGGCGGCATTGATGACGGCGCCGGTCGAGTGTCCAAACTCGGCATTGAAGTCGCCGCTTTGCAGCTTGAATTCCTGAATAGCGTCAGGCGGAGGGGTAATCGCTGCGTTGCTGCCGACGGAGGAGCCGCCGTAGACCTCGATGTTGTCATTGATGCCGTCGAGGCGGAAGTCATTCTGCCATAAGTTGATGCCATCCACTGAGAAATAGGCGCTGGTGGAAGCGCCCGAGTCGCTGCTAGGGTTACCAACCGGCGCGGTATTCACACCGGCGGAGAGCTGCGCCAGCGAGGCCCAGTCGCGTGTCTGCAAAGGCAGGTCATTGACGGTCTGCGAAGTGATCGTCTGGCCGACCGCAGCATTTTCGGCCTGAAGCAAAGGAGCCGACGCAGTAACCGTGACCTGCTGCGATACCTTCCCTGTGACGAATGCAACATCAACCGTCAGGGTCTGCTGCACGTGGATCTCCAGAGCATGATCGACAAACATTTCAAAGCCTTGCTGTTCAGCCCGCAGATCGTATGTTCCGGGCCGCACGCCCGTAAAACTATAAGTGCCGGTCGAGGTTGATTGCGTCGTGAGCGCCAGGCTGGTCCCAGTGTTCGTGAGGGTAACTGTGGCTCCGGGAACTACTGCGCCCGCGGGATCAGTTACGGTGCCTGTAATTCCGCCGGTATCGATCTGCGCGAAAAGTGAGGCTGGCAGGAAGACTGTGATCAGCAGGAGAAAGACCAATATGGCCTTCATACAACTTTGAATCCGGATCATAAAAAGACCTCCACAAATTTTGCATTTCTCAAGGGCATCGAGAGCGCCCTGCTGTGAATCCGCCGCGAATTTTGCCCGCATGACTGCATGCCCACGCGGAACGCGAATGAGATTACGGTAGCGCTAACGAAGTATGCAAGAGAAATATGAACCTGAGGTCACAAATTCCGTTAATTTCCTGTCAAATATGGACAAACCATTCTTTATGCGGAATTTACAATAGCGCTAATTCTTTCGGGCTATACTGGGGGTGCTTATCTCTACCCAGCCGTTCACTGTTCCCCTTTTTGTAGCTGAAAACTGCTCATGGTCGTCCGGCTCAAAGATATCGCCCGAGATTTAGGGGTTTCACTGATAACTGTTTCCAAAGCCCTGCGCGGCATGGGCGACATCAGTGAGGAAACCCGGCAGCGCGTCCTGAAGCGGATGGAGGAGCTGAACTACCGTCCGAATATGCTGGCACGCGGTCTGGCCAGCGGCAAGACTTTCATCGTTGGCCTCATCGTTCCGGATCTTCTGCATCCCTTTTTCGCCGAATTCGCAAAGTCGCTCAACGGCGTGCTGCGGCGGCACAACTACGGCCTGATCCTTGCTTCTTCCGAAGAAGACCCCAAGATTGAGCAGCAAGAGATACGAACGGTCCTGGCAAGAGGAATCGATGCCTTGCTGATCGCATCCTGCCAGCCCACATTACGTGGGTTCTACGGCATGGAGGACCAGCGAACTCCTTTCATACTGATCGATCGCGACTTTCCGCACCTTTGCGCCCATTTCGTTGGCACTGACGACTATGCAGCCGGCCTGCTGGCTACGCGGCATCTTCTGAGTACCGGGAAGCGCAGGATCGCGCATATTGCCGGGCCCGAACTCGCCCCCGGTGCCGACCGGCTCCGCGGATACAAGGACGCATTGATGGAACACGGCACTGCGGTCCGGGAACAGCACATCATCTCCAATGCGAGGGTCGAAGAAATCGGTGAAGATGTCGGCTGCCAGGGCATGCGCAAGCTTCTTCAAACAAAGCCCCGGCCGGACGCTGTCTTTTGTTACAACGATCTAACCGCTATCGGCGCCATCCATGCGGCGCTCGAAGCCGGTCTTTCTATTCCCGGCGATATCGCCTTTGTCGGTTGCGGAAATGTGCGCTACTCGGATTACCTGCGCGTTCCGCTGTCCTCAATCGATCAATCGACCGGTCTGTTGGGAGAACAGGCAGGAAGACTTGCCCTGGAACTGATCGGCAACCGCGCCGCTGCACCGAAGCACATTCGCGTGAAGCCAAAGCTTGTGATTCGCGCTTCATCAGCGGTCACCGCTTCGCACAGCCGGCGAACCGCGTCGGCCGGCAAAGCCCGCGTGAATTCAAAGCCGCGAAACGGGTCTGGCTGCTGAAGACCTTAATGAAGGAAAAAAAGCAGGGCAATTCCAAGGAGCAGAATGAAAAAGGGAACCCAGAAATGGCTGTCTGTAAAGATGGCTTTGAACACAATCGCTCCCTGTGCCGCGAACGCCTTGTCTTTTCCTGGTAATTATCTCGAAGGAGGATCAAGGCTCACCAGGGACTTTACGCCGCCGTCGCAAGAGCCGTAAAGCTGCCGGAGAATATTTCCCTCTAATCAAAAAATCGCGAAATCACTTGCCGAAGGGCTAAGCGAAATGATAAACGTTAGCGGTACCGTTCGCGCATTCGGCGATCCAGGGGGCTCCAGATGGATACAACGCGACAACCACCAGAACCTTTCAAGCACATCGATCAGTGGGATGACTTTGTCGCAGAGAGATATCGCGAAGGAAAAGATCCCTCGGAATTCCGCAACTACGATGAGAGAGCCAACCCCTCCGTTGCCGAGTTCTACCGGCTGAATCACGCGAACCAGACGCTGGCTTTCACTCTCCAGAAAGAGCAAGAGTTCGGCGAACTTAAAAGGGGGGGAAAAGCATCTGGGCTGCCGCCGATTATCTCAACACCCTGGTGGACGATAGCGACCCGGACACCGATCTCTCCCAGATCGAACACCTGCTGCAAACCTCCGAGGCTATCCGGAAAGACGGACACCCCCGTTGGTTTATTCTGACCGGCTTCATTCACGACCTCGGCAAGGTCCTTTGCCTCTATGGAGAACCGCAATGGGCGGTGGTGGGAGATACATTTCCTGTCGGATGCGCCTACTCAGACCAGATTATTTTCCCGCAATATTTCGCGCAGAATCCTGACATCCACGTCCCCGAATACCAGACTTTATACGGGATTTACGAGCCGAACTGCGGGCTTGAAAACGTGCATCTTTCCTGGGGGCATGACGAGTACATCTACCGGGTGGTAAAAAAATATCTGCCCGAGCCGGCGCATTACATGCTGCGCTATCACTCGTTTTATCCCGCTCACCGCCATGGCGCATATCGTCATCTCATGTCCCCCCATGACGAGAAAATGTTTGAGTGGGTCCATAAATTCAACCCGTATGACCTTTATTCAAAGGGAGCAGGCAAACCAGACATCAGAGAGCTGAAGCCCTTCTATGAAGACCTGATCGCGGAGTTCTTTCCCGCTGAGATCGACTGGTAACACACGCAAATGCCGACCATTGCGCGCTCCATCCGGCTCCCCGGCACGATTCGTTCCTTTCATGGTCTCGGCATCGCCTGTGCTCTTACCGCAGGAGCGTGGCTGGGCGGGGCCGAAGCTCCCACCAAGCTGGTCAACGCCGGATTTTCACCGTTTGCCATCTCCCTCTGCATGGTCTTCGGCGTTTTCGTCGGGCGCTGGACGCTGCCCGTTGCCTTCAAAGGAACAAACTACGTCTTTCGAGATTTGCGGAGCAAACCGCACTTGATCGTGTGGGCAGTTCTTGCCGGCTCCCTTTGGGCGGTGGCAAACACTCTCACAATTTTTGCCATCCGTGATGTCGGGCTGGCGATCGCCTTTCCGCTCTGGAATACAAACTGTCTGGTCGGCCTTTTCTGGGGGTGGTTTTTCTTTCATGAGTTGAAAGGCGCGGGCGCAAGGAACTGGGCAAAGGTGCTGGGGGGCGCCACGGCAATCGCCATCAGCGCCGTGATGCTTTCCGCGGCGTCTATTCATTCGGGAACAATCTCGTCGGAGCGTGCGGCTTCCGGCGTCATTGCCGCGCTGGGCGCGGGTCTGCTGTGGGGAACAATGTATGTTCCTTATCGCAAGGCATACCTCTCCGGAATGAACCCGCTTTCGTTCGTGACCATCTTCACTTTTGGAGAACTGGGCACCATGGGCCTGCTGGCGCTAACCCTGCATGACGGCGGTGCTCGCATCACGACAGAGTTGCACGCACTCCGTCCCTCTATGCTTTGGCTTTTTCTCGGCGGATTGTGCTGGGTCATCGGCGATCTGTTCCAGCAATACGCGACCAAATACGTCGGCATCGGCCGTGCAATCCCGCTCTCCAACACGAACCAGCTGTGGGGACTGGCCTGGGGCGCACTCGTTTTTGGAGAGTTTGCTCACACCTCCATGCCCATGCGAATTCTTGTGTTTGGCGCGTCGGCAATCATGATCGGCGGCGCGCTTGCGATTACCAGTGCCTCTGCGCCGGCGGGGGAGCGGGAATCTTGTATGCGCGCTATTGCTCGCGAATGCAGCCGCTACCGGCTCGATCTGGAGAAAACAGTCAAGAGATATGAAGGGCAGGAACCAGATTCTATCCGGGAACAGAAGCGGCCCTGGTGGGACTTTCTGATCCTGGGTTCGGCGGTGGCCATTTTCCTATGGCTGGCTAACGGTGTCCGGAAACCTCCAATTGCATTGAATCTGACGAATGCCGTGGCTTTAACCGCGGTTCTCCTGGTGCTACTGCTGGGATGCGGCTGGCTTCTCTGGAAACGAACGCGCTTCGCCTAGCGTTCTATGCCAACTCAATCCAGTCTGGACTTATCACTACAACGTCATTTTCGAGTGGATGAGATCAAGGGTGATCGCTCGAACTCTTCTGTAGTCGCGATTGGTGCCTTGGGTTAGTAGCCATGCCCAGAACTGCCAGCCTTTCTGCATCATCAGATTCTGCACGTACACTTTGTGTTCCTGATCGCGAGAGAAAGCCGTATCAAGCTGAGTAAGATGGCCGTCGTTCAGAAGCGGAATTTTCTACGCCGGAGCCAGCATCTACCGTAATGCGCCCGTCTGCCGTGTGCCCGGCAAAAAATGTTTTTCCGCGCGTTGCCATAACGGCCGGATCTCTTCGATCCGGCCGTTCCATAAGGTGCGGGTTGGGAGACAGAGAGACATTAACTAACTACTAAAAGCATTGATCAACGGAGGAGCCAAACCGGTCGACAGATATCAAAGTACCCTGACGCGGTATAGGACGACCCCATGCGATGGAACAGTGGCACCGATGGTGCTGCCTGTTTTCTCCACCTTGCCTGTCCACAGGTTTTCCAGCGAATAGCCGCCTTCATTCTCAGGAAGCCCCGCGGCAGACGCTCTTATGGAGACTGTCTGCGCGTCACTACCGGTGTTGAACAAACCGACAATTGCGTCTCCGTTTGCTTCCTTCTTCGTGAACACTTGTCGGGTGCTGATATTGACAACCCTCCTGGCCGCGATCGAATCCTGGTCAACAGCGAGGACAACGGTGTTCTTAAGGTACTGGAGGTCCAGTTGGTCGAGGTGAGTGAGGTCGATGCCGAGGATGAAGGGTGACGATCCGAGGGCCCACAGGCTCAACTGAGTCTGACGTTCGACTGGGGTGAGTCCGTCGTTGCTGCCATTCCCTACCTCGATGGAGTCATAGTCGTTGAAGCCTCCTGGACCAGCGTAAGACTGCCATTCGGCAACATAGTTGAAGCGTTTCTCGACGTCTTTCCAGCTTGTCAGCGGGTAGCTGCTACCGCCCTTCTCGCAGCTGTAGCATTCGACGTCGGGCGCGAATTCCCATTGATTTGCGTACTTCATCAATGTCGGGGCGATGGCGTGTGTAAGCCTCCCCTGCGTGACATCAAGGATCATCGGCCGCCCGCTCTGCCGTATTGCTTCTGACCATGCCTTAATGTCAGCGGCGTTGCTGTTTTTCATGCCGTCGATTTTGATGTAATCGACGCCCCATGTCGCGAGCATATCTACCCATGAATTGATAAACTCCTGCGCCCCGGGCTTATCATAGTTAATGCCGACCATGCCCTTGCAGTTGTAGTTGTTCTCCTCTATAGACGGTTCCGCAATCTGGGCAGCGGTGTACGGCGTGCCTTTAATCGGCGTGTTCTTGCTTACTGCCTGCCTGGAAATACCCGGTGTAACGTATATTCCGAACTTCAGCCCGAGACTATGGATGTAGTCAGCGACTACCTTTATGCCATCGGTATCTCCATGGGCCGGGAATCTCGATGAGTCAGTCACCCAGCGGCCATAAGGCCCGACGTTCGGACCCTGACTGCCCGGGCACTGGTACCAAAAGTCGTCAAGGTTTACGTATTCGTAACCGATTTTCTGCAAGCCGGACTTCTGCAGTGCGCGCGCTTGGGCTTCGATCTTCGCTGCCGTGGGTTGCTCGCGGAGGAAGCTCCAACTACTCCAGCCGAGAACAGGTGTGCGCTCGAGACCATTATTCTCTGCCCTGGCGTTCTGCAGGCCGTCCACAGGGACCCCGCCTACCAACAACGCGATCACCAGCGCAGCCGTTAAGGCATGTGTCCATTTCCTCATAAAAACCATCCCTTTTTCTATCACACACGCGGCAAGTCGCTAACCTGTCTCGTGGTCGCGGGCATCGGACAGTCGATCAACGAAACCCAGATTCGCGGGACAATCACCGATGCAAGCGACGGCAGTGACTATCGTTCGGCGTCATCTGCATCCGGCGCTGAAAGCCTTGAATTATCAACCCTCATACCGGCGACCACAAGGCCGGTAACCACGCATTCCGGCGTTCAGGAATACATTCGTGAGAAACTACACCCCCTGCCCGGACGGCCTGCAGAAGTTCAGGCTGGGACATGCCGGCGAAACCATGACCGACCTGTACGACAAGGTCAAGGAAGATCTTCAGTTCCGCCTGGAATGAGCTGAGAAATGTGGGATTGGATTTGAGCTTCCGGAGTTCGGTCTTTTGATTGTCCCGAACGTACCGAATGTACCGAAAACCGAGGTCACGAGAAAAGCCGCTTGTGCGGCTTAACTTACTCAAACTGTGCAAGAAATAAATGGTCGGGGAGAGAGGATTCGAACCTCCGACCCCCTGGTCCCGAACCAGGTGCTCTACCAGGCTGAGCCACTCCCCGAACTTTTTGGCTGGATGCTTGCGGCGCGGGTTCCTGGTTGCTCCCGCTGCTTGCAAGCTATCCTGAATATATCAGAAAAGACCGCACACTTACGCCATGCAGCGCATGAAGCCAATGCCCATTTCGATGTTTCGCGTCTTCACGTTCTCGACGGAGGTATGGCCACTGAGCTTGAGCGTCGCGGGTGCGAGATCTCGGGGCCTTTGTGGTCGGCGCAGGCTCTTGATACATCGCCGGACGTGATTCAGCAGGTTCATTTGGACTATCTGCGGGCGGGGGCCGATTGCATTTCTACGGTGAGCTATCAGGTCTCGGCTTTGGGCTACATGGAGCTAGGCCGTCCGCGCGAGGACGCTGCTCGTGCTCTGCGCGCATTCAGTTGCGATTGCCGCAGCCGCACGCGAGCGGTACCTGCGGGAATCGGACCGTCCGGTTATGATTGCGGTTTCGCTCGGACCTTATGGTGCGGCGCTGCACAATGGGGCGGAATTTCATGGGCAATACGACATCAGCTTCGATGAGCTTGTGGCCTTTCATGCCGAGCGGCTGGCTGTTGTGGCCGAAAACTGGGCCGACAAAACTGCGGCCGATCTGGTTGCGCTGGAGACGATTCCTTCGCTCGAAGAAGCGCAGGCTATTCTTGCGAGCGCTTGCTCAATTTCCTTCGCTTCGGGCTTGGCTCTCGTTCACATGCCAGGACGTATGCGCAGTGGTCCACGGCGAGGGGCTTGCGGAGTGCGCTGCTCTGCTCGACGCCCCTGAACAGGTTGTGGCCGTGGGCATTAATTGCACGCAGCCCCGGTTTGTTGCGGCGTTAATTCGGCGCGGCGAAGGACGGCAACCGGCAAAGCCGATCTTTGTTTATCCCAATTCTGGCGAGACCTGGGATGCGGATGGGCCGCAGATGGTGTGGGACTTCGGATGTTGGGGAGTACGGGGCCTTGGCCGCGACGTGGTTTGCGGCAGGAGCTCAGGCGGTCGGCGGGTGTTGCCGGACGACTCCAGAGCATATCCGGGCGGTTCGCCAGGCGTGGGAGGCATGGCGCGACGACGCTGGCAGCCGAACCCATGCGACAATAAAGTCTCAAAGCCATGAAATCCGAATCCACTGTGGCCCCTCAACCGGTCACCGTTACGCCCGAACTTCTGGCCCAGCACAGCATCACTGCTGATGAGTATTCCCGTATCCTGGCGGCGCTTGGCCGCACTCCTTCCCTTACCGAACTTGGCATTTACAGCGTGATGTGGAGCGAGCATTGCTCCTATAAGTCGTCGCGCGTGCATTTGAAGCGGCTGCCCACCAAAAGCGACCGCGTGGTGCAGGGGCCGGGCGAGAACGCGGGCATTATTGACGTGGGCGACGGGTGGGCCTGCGCATTCAAGATCGAGTCGCACAACCATCCCTCTTATATTGAGCCGTATCAGGGCGCGGCGACCGGAGTTGGTGGCATTCTGCGCGACATTTTCACCATGAATGCGCGGCCGCTGGCGGTGATGGACTCACTTCGTTTTGGCCCGATTGAAAATGACGGCGAGACTGCTCCGGAGGTCGTTCATAAGAACCATTCCATTGTGGAAGGCGTGGTGAGCGGCATCGCCGGATACGGCAATTGTTTTGGGGTTCCGAACCTGGGCGGCGAGACGAGGTTTGAGCCGTGCTATTCGGGCAATCCGTCTGGTGAATGCGTTTGCGCTGGGGCTGGTGCGGCGCGATGAGATTTTTTATGCCAAGGCTTCGGGCATTGGAAATCCGGTGATTTATGTCGGCGCAAAGACGGGGCGCGATGGGATCCATGGCGCGACCATGGCCAGCGAAGAGTTTAAGGAAGGCTCAGAGCAGAAGCGGCCTAACGTGCAGATGGGCGATCCATTTATGGAGAAGCTGCTGCTGGAGGCCTGTCTGGAAGCCATGCAGACGGGCGCCGTGCTGGGTATTCAGGACATGGGTGCGGCGGGGCTGACATGCTCGACCTGCGAGATGGGCGGGCGCGGCGGGGTAGGGCTGGAAGTGGAACTCGATCATGTACCGCAGCGCGAGACCGGCATGTCGGCCTACGAGATCATGCTGAGCGAGAGCCAGGAGCGCATGCTGCTGGTTGCTGAAAAAGGCCGCGAACATGAAGTATTGCAGGTGTTTTCCAAGTGGGGACTGGACGCGAGCATCGTCGGCACCGTGATTGGCGAAGCCCGGATGCGGATTCTGCACCATGGCGAGGTGGTCGCGGACATTCCGAACCAGTCGCTGACGGACGATGCGCCGCTGTACCACCGCCCTGTCGGAACGTGGAAGGCTCCGGTGCCGCTTGATCCTCCGGCTGAAGTTCTGGAGGAGCTGAAAAAGCCGCGCGACTATACGGCCGATCTTAAGAAGCTGCTGGCGTCTTCGAATATCTGCTCGAAGCGCTGGGTCTTTGAGCAGTACGACACGATGGTGCAGACCAATACGGTGCAGGGGCCGGGCGGTGAAGCGGGCGTGATGCGCATCAAGGGGACGAATCGCGGACTGGCGATGGCTCTCGATGGCAATAGCCGCTGGTGTTATCTCGATCCAAAGCAGGGTGCGAAGCTAGCGGTCGCTGAGGCCGCGCGTAAAGTCGCGTGTACCGGCGCGACTCCAGTGGCAGCGACGAACTGCCTGAATTTCGGAAATCCGGAAAAGCCGGAAATTATGGCGCAGTTGTCGGCTGCCATCGACGGCATTGCCGAGGCTTGTACCGCGCTGGGCACGCCGATTACGGGCGGGAACGTCTCCTTATATAACGAGACGCAAGGTGAGGGGATCTATCCGACTCCGGTGATTGGGGTGGTTGGGATTCTGGATGATGTCACGAAGGCGGTTCCAGCGGACTTTCAGCAAGTCGGGGACCACATTCTACTTATTCATTCAAAGTTTGCTTCTTATGCAAACGAGCAGCAGCGACTTTCGGCGTTTGGCTCTTCCGAATTCGCAAAGGTCATTATTAAAAGTCTTTGGGGAACCGTTCCCTTTATTGATCTTGGCGATGAGGCAGCACTGCATAAGGCGCTGGCGCGTCTGGCAGAAGCAAGACTGATTCACTCGGCTCTCGACATTTCCGATGGCGGGTTGGCTGTTGCATTGGCAGAAGCAGGTTTTGCAAATGGTATCGGTGTAAGGTGTCGCATAGCTCCATGCCAGCCGAGGAAGCACATCTTGGACGCCTTCTTTACGAAGCACTCAGTCCTTGTCATCGTTACCTGCGATAGTAAGACATCGAGAAGCGGAACAAAGCATATCGATGAGTACGACGAGCTCTATTGGGCACCAATCGGAAACCACGACGAGTGGCGAGTTTCGAGTAATGTTTAAGTGCCACCCTGCAAGTGACGCACTATTGCCGATCTGAAGCAGTCCTGGTCGCGATTCCTCGAATCCACTCTCCACGACCAAACCGCGAACGAGGTGCTGGCATGAAGCGGCTGCTGATCGAAGGCCTTCCGGGCGAAGCCGACGCAGATCATCGGCGGCGATGCCGCGCATCAGCAAACGCGCAGCATCGAAGACGACCCGAAGCTCCGCGAAGAGTGCGGCGTTGTCGCCGTCTACGGCCATCCCGACGCGGCGCGGCAGGTTTATCTGGGGCTTTATGCGCTGCAGCATCGCGGGCAGGAGTCGGCAGGGATTGCCGTTGCTGACGGGAAGAATCTTTCGAACATCAAGGGCATGGGGCTGGTCGCTGAAATCTTCAGTGATGACGTGCTCGACAAGCTCAAGGGCGATATGGCCATTGGCCATACGCGCTATTCGACTACCGGCGATTCGGCGTTGTTGAATGCGCAGCCGATTCGGGTGGAGTCGACCAAGGGGCTGATCGCGATTGCGCACAACGGCAACCTGGTGAATCTGGGTAATGTCCGCGCGCGGCTGGAACGCGATGGGGCGTTCTTCCAGACGACGAGTGACTCTGAGATTATTGTTCAGCTGATTGCGCATTCGCGAGCGAACACGCTGGTGGATGCGATTGCCGACTCGCTGAGCCAGGTGGATGGGGCGTTTTCGATTGTGATGATGACGCGGGACCGGGTTTTTGCGGCGCGCGATCCGCGTGGGTTTCGACCGCTTTCGATGGGGCGGATTGAGAATCCTGACGGGCCGGATACGATCGTTTTTGCATCGGAGACCTGCGCCTTCGATCTGCTGCGCGCGAAGTTTGAGCGCGATGTGGAGCCGGGCGAGCTGGTGATGGTGACGCGCGACGGCGTTACCAGCCGCCACTTCTGCAGCGGAGTTGAGCAGGCGAGCTGCATCTTCGAGCATGTTTATTTTGCGCGGCCCGACAGCAAGATTTTCAACCGATGGGTGCAGGAGAGTCGCGAAGAGATGGGTCGGCAATTGGCGCGCGAATCGCATGTGGATGCGGATCTGGTGGTTCCCGTTCCCGACTCGGGCGTGACGGCGGCGATTGGCTATGCGGCAGAGAGCGGTATTCCGTTTCGGTTCGGGCTGATTCGCAACCATTATGTGGGCCGCACGTTTATTGAGCCGGAGCAGCGGGTGCGCGACTTTGGCGTGAAGCTGAAACTGAATCCGGTGCGCAATCTGCTGGAAGGCAAGCGGATTATTCTGATCGACGACTCGATTATTCGCGGGACCACGAGCCGCAAGATCGTGCGCATGGTGCGCGCCGCGGGAGCGACAGAGGTTCATCTGCGCATTAGCTGTCCGCCTACTATTTCGCCGTGTTTTTACGGAGTGGATACGCCGAGCAAGCGAGAGTTGATTGCGGCGAATAATTCCATCGCGGAGATTCAACGATTCATTGAAGCCGACTCGCTGGCTTATTTATCGATGGACGGCATGCAGCACGCGTGCGATGGCGGCGAGGGGAATAAGTTCTGCGTCGCGTGCTATACGGGGAATTATCCGACGCAGTGGGTGGATGTGGAGGATATTTTGCCCGCTGGACTGGCCGTCCAGGCAGACGCGCCTCTGGCACCATTCTAAAGCCAGCTCTTGTGGCCGCTACCATTGGTCGCGGAATGGGATTTTGGGCTGAGGGGGAAATGCGGGTTCCTCCGCTTGCTTTCCCACCGTTTGGCAACTGCGCGAAAGGATAGGGCACCCTCGGTTGTGTCTGGATAGCAACTCCTCGACCAACGGAAGTGGTGCACTCAAGCAGACTCAAGACCGAGCGAAGCGCGTGTGCCCGTGCGGCCAGCACCTACATATTGGTGTGGCCGTGGCGCATTTCTTCGTTGAAGGTGGGCTTGGTTGCTGCCAGTGCTTCGGCCAGTTTTGCGTGGTACTGTTCTGCGCGTTCGAGCAGAGCGGGAGTGGCCGCAGCGGCGTCTCCGTCCAGCTTCAACAATCCCTGACGCGATAAATCGGCTGCCATCTTCATCAAGTCTTCTGCTGTTGTGTTGAGGTACTGCGCATCGCGGGGATCGGCGATCCAGACGGGCTGATTGCCGCCGAGCGCGCCGGAGAGCCAGTAGACCTTCAGCGCGAGATACTCCTGACGGGTTGCGTCAGTTGTGTCAGTGAAGAAGAACTTCTTCTGCCAACGTGAGTAGTAGCGGGTAGTGACGGGAACGGGCTGACGGTTGCCGCTCTTGAGCAGTTCAAGCTGTCCCTGGTCGAGCGTTTTGCGCACGGCGTTGTAGATGAACGTTTCGGCGTAGGGCTGTTCGGGAGCGGGGACGATTTCGGCGAAGGTTACGGTCATGCTCGCCGAGACGAGGGAGTGCAGCGGCGAATTCTGGCCGTCTTCGAGGTGCACGGTTCCGTGAACTATGTAGGTGTCCGCGCCTGAGGTGGAGCGATGGAAGGGCCATTGAAAACCGCTGAGGCGCACGGGCAGGCCAGCCAGCGTGACATACACATCAGGACGGGGATTTTTGAGCCGCCGCGCCTCCTCGCGCAGGTGGGACGTCATCTCCGGCAGCAGGTCAGGCTTCTGGAAGTCGAAGGCTTCGCTCAGCTCCAGTGTGAGAGTTTGTTCCGGTGATGCATTTCGCGCGAGACCAAGGCGAAATTTCGCAGTAAGATGGCTATTGAAGTCTTTGCCGGCTTCCGCCGACAAAATGACCAAGTTGGCTGCGCGAGCGGCAGTTTCGACGTTTTGTGTAAGAGTGCTTTCCAATTGCGTTGACATGTGGCCTTTTCCGATAGGTTGCTCGTCTAGTTTACAGGGAACCGGGGAATGACGGCTGGAGTCGCGCGTGGGACCAGAGCTTCCCGGGTTGAAGCTTAAGCGAAGTAAGAACAAATTTTTCCGCACATAGGCAGGCATTAATGCAGACATGGAAGCGTTGCGCGTGGTACTCCTTTGGCCTTTTTCAGGTCCTTGTTTTTCTCGCTGCGGCTGTGAAGCCGGCCAACGCGTATGTTGATCCGGGATCGGGATTGCTCTTTTTGCAGGTGGGCGGGTCGATGCTGGCCGGAGCGATGTTTGCGCTGCGCGCCAAGATTCGGAAGCTGTTCCGTATGGGTAATCCGACGGAGACGGCGGATCCGGCGACGATCAAAACTGCGGACGAGGCCGGAACTGGCCCTCGCGCATGATGGCAGGCGCGCCTGCCGCAATTGACACTTTTCGCGATCCCGCAGGTTCTCTCCGAATTGAAGGCGATGTGGTAAAACGCCGGGTAAAACCGGAGATGGCGCAGGCCGCTCTGCGTTTTCTTCGCTCGCCACTGGCGCAGGAGTGGGTTGCGCAGGGCCGGTTGATTGCGACGAGCGAGCGCGGGCCGGAATCCGGCGAATTGCTTCTGGAGCATCCGAGAGTTTTCTTTCCTTCCTACCCATGGGAGTGGACGCCGGACGCTTGGGTCGCCGCCGGCGAACTCACGCTGGATTTGTGCGAGGCGTTGCTGGGCGAAGGGCTGATCCTGAAAGACGCTACTCCGTTGAATGTGCTGTTTGAGGGCACGCGGCCTGTGTTTGTGGACGTGCTGTCGATTGAAGCGCGCGATCTGGAGAGTCCGCTGTGGCTGGCATACGCGCAGTTTGTGCGTACTTTTCTGTTGCCTCTGGCGGCTTACCGGTATCTGGGCTGGCCGCTGGCGGCAAGCCTGCAAAAACGCGACGGCTACGAGCCAGGAGATTTATATCCATATTTAGGGCGGTTGGAACGCTGGCGCGAACCGTTTCGTTCGCTGGTGACGCTTCCCTTTTTGTTTGAAAAGCGGAGCAAGCCGACAGCCGCGACGACAAAGTTGCGGCAATCTCCGGAGGTGGCTGCGGCGGTGCTGCGCCGGAACTTGCGGCGACTTCGCACGATGCTGGGGAAGTTGAAGCCGACGGGGCGCGATTCGCGGTGGAGCGAGTATCCGGAAAGCGCGGACCACTACACGGACGAGGACCATAAGCAGAAACAGGAGTTTGTGCGCGTGGCGCTTTGGCGTGCGCAGCCACGGCAGGTGCTCGATTTAGGCGCGAATACAGGCGTTTATTCGCGGATTGCGGCTGGCGTAGGCGCGAGCGTTATTGCCTGGGACACGGATCTGGGAGCGAGCGAACGCAACTGGAAGCAGGCGGCTGCCGGGCGGGTTGCGATTCAGCCGTTGATTGCGGACCCGGCGCGGCCTACTCCGGCGACGGGCTGGCGTAACCGGGAGTGGCTGAGTTTGCTGGATCGCGCGCAGGGGCGATTCGACTGCGTGATGATGCTGGGACTAATTCATCACCTGCTGGTGACGGATCAGATTCCGCTGCATGAAGTTGCGGCACTGGTGCGCGATCTGACGACGCGCTGGGCTGTTGTGGAGTGGGTGCCAGGAACCGATCCGCGCTTTGCGGAACTGGTGCGCGGACGCGATGACCTCTATGGGCATTTGGATGAAGCGGAATTTGTGGCTGCCGTGGAAAAACATTTTTCCATTGCGACGCAGGAGCGGCTCAAGAACGGGCGCGTACTCTTTCTGCTGGAAGCGAAATAGGAACATGATCGTGCATGGATGCCTTCGCCCCTGATGACTTCGAATTCCCGCGATATCCGGCTGCTGGTTCTGCTCGAAGGCTGCGGGGCAGGCATCCTGCTGATGCTTCGCTACACCTGGCTTCATATTTCGCCGCTGCACACAGATCTCTACCATCGGATTCTACCGATGAACTCGGTTTACGGCGGCGTGGCGATTGATCTGGTTGTGGCCTGTTTGTTTTGTTCCGCTATTTTATGGCTGCTGGAACGCTTGGACCGCATCGGGAACACTTTGTGGTGGACTCTGGCCGCGACGATTTTCGTTACCCAGGTATACGCGTTCGTCGTCTGGCTGGGATACATCAACGTACATTTTGTGAAGCCCGCGATTCTTACGCTGGCTTGCATTGCGGTGGGAGTGATTCTCTGGTTCTGGCAGCGATCGTTCTATCGCAAGGCCGTGCGGGGGTTTCGCGGAGCATTGGCGCTGCTAGGCATTTGCGTTGTGTGGATGCTGCCGCAGTTGGTATACATGGCGATCCATCCGGAACCGCATGATTCCCAGAAATTTGTACGCGCCGTCTCCGCCGGATCAAGTGCCTCAGCGCCGCATTATCTGGATTGTATTCGATGAGCTTTCGCAGGATCAGATACTCGATCACCGGCAGCCTGATATTTCTCTTCCCTCGCTCGATCAGTTTCGCTCGGACAGCGTGATGTTTTCCGATGTGAAGCCAGCGGGCTATTACACAGAGCTGGTTTTGCCGTCGCTGCTGTGGGGTAAAACAATTGCCGACGAGCGGAGCGACCTGTCAGGAAACCTTTCCGTCAAGACTTCGCCCCACAGATGGCAGCGTTTTCCTGGAGATGAGTCCATTTTTGCTCAGGCGAAGCAGGCGGGATGGTCGGTTGGCGTGGCCGGCTGGTACAACCCCTACTGCCGAACCTATGGCGCATGGCTTGACTCGTGCGCGTGGACGCTGCGATCTGCCATTCCAGGCAATTATTTGCAGGGGAAATCCGTGTGGTGGAACGCGAACGCGCCTTTGATCCGCGAGGAAGCGAAACTTTCGGGGCACAAGTATCAGATTCCATCAAGCGCGGAGACTCACGCAGCCGACTATAACGACCTGATGCAGTGGTCGCATGCGCTTATCGATGACGAGAACATCGGCTTTGTTTTTCTGCACCTCCCGTTGCCGCATCCGGGCGGGTTCTATGATCGAAAGACCGGCAAGCTGGGCGTGAATGGGAGCTACCTGGACAATCTTGTTTTGACCGACCGCTCGCTTGGCGAGTTAATGCAGTGGATCGGGGCGACGAGCCTCGGATTAAGGACAACCGTGATTATTTGCGGGGACCACTCATGGCGTGTGCCGCTGTGGCGCATCTCGCCAATGTGGACGGCGGAAGACGCGCAGGTTTCAGACGGAAGATTCGACCCCAGGCCTGTGCTGATGGTGCACTTTCCCGGTGAAATGGCGCCAGAGGTCGTCGCGGAGCCGTTTGCCGCGCTCAGGGAACATGCCCTGGTGGCGGCCCTGCTGCACTATCCCATGACGGCGGCGGGACTGGTCGACTGGATTCACCCGCAGCCATCACCTTGACGGTAAATCACCTGCAGAGTCGTCGCCGACAGCCTTGCTGCTGGTAGACCGTTTTTTGCCGGAATGCAGCCGAATGAGTATACTCCCGGCATTCATGTACTCCCCGTTTGCGAGGAGGCTCGTGGTTTTATGGACCTGATTCTTATTCGTATTGCTTTTGTTCTGCTGCTGGCAATTGTCGGTTCTTCCTTTCGGCCCTTCGGACTGCCATATTGGATTTCCGCCATCGCCGGTGCCGCCGCAGGGGCTCTCATCCTTGTTTTTGAAGTGAGGGTGCGCGCGCTGAGCCTGAAGCGATTGCTGGGGGCGGTTATTGGAATTATTCTCGGAGTGTTCGGCGCGTTTCTCTTCTCGCTGGTGCTCCGGAACAGTTTGCCGTTGGGCAAAATGCAGAGCCTGCTTGAGATATTCGTGCTTCTGCTGTTGTCCTACATTGGCCTGGTGGTGGGCGCCAGTAAGGGCGACCTGCTCAACCTGGGCGCGCTGGGGAATGTTTTCAGTCAGGAGCGCTCTGCGGTCCGGGGCGGTGCAAAGATTCTGGACACCAGCTCCATCATCGACGGGCGGATCGCGGATATGGCGGACACGGGCTTTCTCGACGGCCCGCTTCTCGTTCCCGAATTTGTTCTGCGCGAGTTGCAGATGGTCGCCGATTCGCAGGACGGCACAAAGCGGCAGCGTGGACGGCGCGGACTTGACGTGCTACAGCGAATGCGAGAGATTGCCGTGCTGGACGTGCAGATTGTTCCGACCGATTACGTACAAATTCGCGAGGTCGATCTCAAGCTCATACAGCTGGCGAAGGAACTCGGCGGCAAAATCCTGACTACGGACTTCAACCTGAACAAAATTGCGCACCTGCAGTCGGTTGAGGTACTCAATATCAACAATCTGGCTAACGCGTTGAAGCCGGTCGTGTTGCCGGGCGAGAGGATGAACGTGGCGATCCTGAAGGAAGGCAAGGAATCCAACCAGGGTGTAGGTTATCTGGACGATGGGACCATGGTCGTCGTCGACAATGCGCGGCGAATGATTGGCCGCTCGGTGGAGATTGCTGTTACGTCGGTGCTGCAGACGGCTTCGGGCAAGATGATCTTCGGCAAATTGGAAGAGCCGCAGGCCCACCTGGAAGTCTCCTCACAGGTGTGAAGAGCAGATTATAGCGGGGGTATCAAGGATATTACTCAAGTCTTACAGTCATATCCCCTAGAATTGTATAGGTTTGAGGCTGGAGTCTTGATTCAGAAAATGTCCCCGCTGACCGAAGTCACTCCCGTCCCAGAAACGTTTGTTGATACATTTGCCGAGAAACTCGCAACCGAAACCCTTCAGGCCGATTCTCACGCGCTAGTTCAAGGCCGGTCGAAGCACTTCAATTGGCTCTTTTTCACCTGGCTTGCGGTGTTTCACATCGGCGCCATTGCCGCGCTTTTTTTCTTCAGCTGGTCCGCGCTGGCGGTTGCCCTGATACTGTGGGTGTTCGCGCAGAACGTCGGCATCGGGATGAGCTACCATCGGCAGCTCACGCATCGCGGCTACACGACGCCCAGGTGGGTGGAGTACACGATGGCGGTGTGCGCCACGCTGGCGCTGCAGGGAGGGCCCATCTTCTGGGTCGCCGTACATCGGCTGCACCACCAACTCACCGACCGGGAAGGCGATCCGCATTCGCCCCGGGACGGCAAATGGTGGTCGCACATGGGCTGGCTGCTGCAGGGGACGCTGCGCAACCGCAATACCCTGCTGACTCGCTATGCTCCTGACCTCACGCGCGACCGCTTCTACGTATGGCTTAGTTATTACCACTGGATTCCGGCGACGGTGGTGGGCATTGGCCTGTTCCTGATGGGTGGCTGGCCGTGGCTGCTGTGGGGAATCTTCTTCCGCGTCGCAGTGGGCCTGCACGTGACCTGGCTGGTGAACTCGGCGACACACATCTGGGGCTCGCGGCGCTTTGAGACGCGGGACGACTCACGCAATAACTGGTGGGTGGCACTGCTGACCGGCGGCGAAGGCTGGCACAACAATCACCATGCGCACCCCGTCTCAACCAGCCATGGAATGGCCTGGTACGAGGTGGACGTTAACTATTGGGGCATACGCCTGCTGGGCTTTCTGGGCCTGGCCAAGCGCATCAAAGTGCTTGGACCCGAAGCCGGCCCGGCGCGAGTAATTCACGGATAGCGCTTTTCAGGTTCCGGCTAAGACTTGATCAGGAGAGAATTCATGCGCGGAATTGTGCTTGCGCTGGCTGTGTTGCTTGTTGGCTTTGCCCCTGCGGGGCTTGCGCAGCAAAGCGGCGAAACCGTCACGATTGACGCGCATGCTCCCACTACCCCTTTGCCGCACTTCTGGGAACAGATGTTTGGCTCGGGCCGCGCCAATCTTGCTCTGCGCGACGATTACCGCGACGATCTGCGGACAGTGAAGAAAGTAACGGACTTCAAATACGTCCGGTTCCACGCGATTCTGGACGACGAGAACGGCGTCTACGATGAGGATGCGCAGGGTCGTCCGGTTTATGACTTCTCTTACGTTGACCAGATTTACGACGGGCTGCTGGCGAACGGCGTACGTCCGTTCGTCGAGATCAGCTTTATGCCTAAGAAGCTGGCTGCGCGGCTGGATTACCATGCTTTCTGGTACAAGCAGATCGTTTCTCCGCCGAAGGATTATGCCAAGTGGGACGCGCTGATGACCGCCTTTGCGCAGCACCTGGTTGACCGCTACGGCATCGACGAAGTTTCGCAGTGGTACTTCGAGGTCTGGAACGAGCCGAACATCGACTTCTGGACGGGACGCCCGGCGCAGCAGACTTACTTCGAGCTTTATGACAATACGGCGCGCGCGCTGAAGGCGGTCAATCCTCGGATACGTGTTGGAGGGCCGGCGACGGCGCAGGCGGCGTGGGTGGGCGATATGATCGCGCATACGACGCAGAATCATGTTCCGCTGGATTTTGTGTCCACTCACGTTTATGGAAATGACTCATCGCAGAATGTGTTCGGGGACAACCGGCCCATGGCTCCGCACCAGATGGTGTGCGCGGCGGTCGATAAGGTGCACAAGCAGATTGAAGCTTCGGCGCGGCCTCACCTGCCGCTGATCTGGAGCGAGTTCAACGCGACCTACATGAACGAATCGGAGATTACCGACTCCATATACATGGGGCCGTGGATGGCGGATACCATCCGCCAGTGTGACGGCAAGGTAGACATGATGTCGTACTGGACCTTCTCCGATGTTTTTGAGGAGCAGGGCGTGATCAAGACTCCTTTCTACGGTGGCTACGGGCTGATTGCGGAAGACGGTATTCCCAAGCCCGCCTTCAATGTGTTTGCCATGCTGCACGAACTCGGAGATGAGCGCATCGCCGAGCCGGAGGACGACGTGCTTGTAACGCGGCGCAAAGATGGGACGCTGGTGATCGCCGCGTGGAACTTGGTTGAGCCGAGCGCGACTGGCCCGGACAAGACGATCACGCTGGACGTGAAAGGCGCTTCGCCGAATGCTCGCGTGACCATTGAACGGTCGGATGCGCAGCATGGCGACACGCTTGCGGCCTGGGACAGGATGGGCAAACCGCGGTATCCCACCCTCGAGCAGATTGCGGCGCTGAAAAAGGCATCGCAGCCGGGACCGGCCGAGGTTCGGGCGCTGGACGGCGGCCGCCTTACGCTGACGATTCCGCAGAAGGGCCTTGCGCTGATCGAGATTCGTTAGCTTCGACCCGAAGCTCTACGATCCGTTGGGATAGAGCAGGATTTTGCTGGCTTCTCCGCTCTTGAGCAGTTCCATGCCCTCGGCGAAGCTCTCCATGGGCAGGCGGTGGGTGATGACTGGCTTGAGGTCGAGCTTTCCGGCCTTGAGCAAGGCTTCCATCTGATACCAGGTTTCGTACATTTTGCGACCGTTGATTCCCTGGACGGTTGCACCCTTGAAGATGATGTCGCGGGCGAAATCGATCTCAACCGGGCGCGCGGGAAGGCCGAGGAGCGAGACGCGGCCTCCGGTCCGCAAGATCTCAAACCCGAGGCGCATGGCATCGGGATGTCCGGACATTTCCAGCACTACGTCTACCCCTACCCCGTTGGTCTGGTCGCGAACGATGGCTGCAACGTCGTCTTCGGACGGGTTGAGAACGAAATCCGCGTGCATTTCGTGGGCCAGTTTGCGGCGGTGATCGTTGATTTCGAGGGCGTAAACGGCAGCCGCCCCGCAGGCTCGGGCTACGGCGATGGCGAAGAGGCCGATGGGCCCGCAGCCCACGATGGCTACCGTCTTGGCGGCAATTTCGCCGGCGAGGACGGTTTGGACGGCGTTGCCGAGCGGGTCGAGGATCGGTCCGTACTCGCGGGGGAGCGAGGGATCGAGCTTCCAGATGTTGGTTTCGGGGATGACGACGTACTCGGCGAAGGCTCCGTTGGCATCGACGCCGATGATTTTGACATATTGGCAAATATGGGCCTGGCCGGTGCGGCACTGGAGGCACTTGCCGCAGGCTACGTGCATTTCGGCGGAGACGAAGTCCCCCTCGCGGACCGTGGTGACCTGGCTGCCGGCGGCGGCGACTATGCCGCAGAATTCGTGGCCAGGGATCAGCGGCGGATGGATGCGGCCTTGCGCCCATGGATCCCAATCGTAAATGTGAAGGTCGGTGCCGCAGACAGAGGCAGCTTCGACTTTGACGAGCACGTCGGCAGGGCCAAAGGCGGGGCGGTGTACTTCCTGAATTTCTACTCCGGGCGCGGATTTTGCCTTGACTACGGCCTGCATGGTGCTGCTCATCAATTCTCCTGGCGCAAACCTTCCAGTGTAGCAAGAAAGCGAGTAAAGGGGTTGATTGAGTTATGGTTGCAACGAAAGCCCACCCTTTGCGGGGTGGGCTTTTCGTTGCTTTATTAGACCGTCATAAGAACACTCTGTTCGGGATCAAGCGCGACCTACTTCACTTCGACCCGATGACATTCGGATCGCATTTTGCCGGAGAGCGAGTCAGAGGAGAAGCTGACGGAGCGGCCGGCTGCGTCCCACCAGATGTATTGACCGGCTGCATAGCGCGCTCCGGATCCCGAAATTACATTGGCGAAGATCAAAGATTTTCCGTTGACAGGAAGGATGGCGAGGCTGTTTCCGGCTCCGTTGATGTATTCGACGGTAAAAGTGGTGGCGGGAAGGCCGATTTTTGGACCCTCCCCGTCGCACTGATACCGAATGGTCGATCGAGTGACGGACTCGGAACCCTTGAGATGAATCGTTACGTCGGTCGCTGCTGCGAGTGCGGTGCTGGCGAGGATTCCGAATGCGATTGCGATAGGTTTGGGCAGAGCCTTCATTGGATCGTCTCCTTTTTCGGACTACCGGCTGAAAACGATTCTGCCTTCGCTGATGGTGATGTGGACTTTGCCTTGCAGGGTCCAGCCGTTGAAAGGGGTGTTTTTCGATTTTGATTTGGAGGCGGCGGCCTGGAAGAGCCACTTTTTGTTGGGATCGAAGAGGACTGCGTCGGCGGCTGATCCTGCTGCTAAGGTTCCGCGGCCTTTGAGGCTTAGAACATTTGCTGGCTGGGTGCTCAGGAGGGCAATGATGCGGCTCAGAGGCAGTTTGTGTTTTACGTGGAGGATGGAGATGGCGAGGCCGAGCGCGGATTCGAGGCCGGTGATGCCGTTGGGGGCGCGGTCGAACTCCTGCTCTTTTTCGTGGGCGGCGTGGGGGGCGTGGTCGGTGGCGATCGCGTCTACGGAGCCGTCGAGGATGCCTTCGATCATGGCTTCGCGGTCGGACTCAGAGCGGAGGGGCGGGTTCATTTTGGCCTGGGTGTTGTAGCCGTCCTACGGCCTCTTCGTTGAGGACAAAGTGGTGCGGGGCGACTTCGCAGGTGACGTGGAGTCCATTGCGGCGGGCCTTGCGGACGGCGTCGAGCGCTGCCCTGGTGGAGATGTGGGCGACGTGGAGGTGGGCGCGGGCGTCTTTGACCTCAGCCAGCAGGCGGATGTCTCGCTCGACCAGACCGGACTCGGCTTCTACGGGCATTCCGCGCAGGCCCAGCCGGAAGGCTACCGGCCCGGCGTTCATGGAGCAGCCTCCGGTGAGGCGCGTGTCTTCGGCGTGCTGGATGACGGGCAGGTTGGCGCGGGCGGCGGCGAGGAGGGCTTCGCGCATGATGCGGTCGCCGAGGATGGGCTTGCCGTCGTCGGTGACGGCTACGGCTCCGGCGGCGCGGAGCGATCCGTATTCGGTCAGGACTTCGCCCATCGATCCGCGAGTGGCGGCTCCGATGGGGAAGACGCGGATTGGCGGCGTTGCGCTCGGGGGCGAGCATCCAGCGGGTGATTTCGGGCGAGTCGTTGACGGGGATGGTGTTGGGCATGGCGCAGACGGAGGTGAATCCTCCGGCGGCGGCGGCAGCGGTGCCGGACGCGATGGTCTCTTTGTATCCCTGGCCGGGTTCGCGGAGGTGGACGTGGATGTCGACGAGGCCCGGGGCTACGACGAGGCCTTTGGCGTCGATGGTCTGCGCGTCCGCGTTCTTGATTTTGCCGGGCTTGTCGATGGCAGCGACTTTGCCTTCGGCGAGCAGGAGATCACGCGGGGCGTCGATGCCGCTGGCGGGATCGATGAGGTGTCCGTTGCGGATGAGGATGGGTTTCATCGGGCCTTCTTTTCTTTTGCGCCGCCGAGGGCTCGCCCGATCGCACGATAGATGAGTGCCATGCGGATGGCGCACTCCGTTGTGGACCTGTTCCTCGATGGCGGATTGGGGGCCGTCGGCTACTTCGCTGGTGATTTCGAGGCCGCGGATCATGGGGCCGGGATGCAGGATGAGTGCCTTGGGTGCATGCTGGGCGATGCGTTCGGCGTTGGCCTGGTAGCGCGCTTTGTATTCTTCGAGGTCGAGGGCGAGTCCGGCAAGGCGTTCGGCCTGGATGCGGAGCATCATGACGACCTGCGACTGCTGAAGGGCGCGGTTGAAGTCGCGCTCGATTTCTATACTGCCGGTTGCGTCTTCAGGGGCGATCTGCGCGGCGGTTTCCGGCAGCAGCGGCGTTGGGCCGCAGAGCAGGACGCGGGCGCCGAGGCGAGGGAGGAGCAGGGCATTAGAGCGGGCGACGCGGCTGTGAAAGATGTCTCCGCAGATGGTGATGGTGATGCCTTTGAGCGTGGCGGAGGTCGATGGGGCCGGTTCTTCTTGAGGCGACTGAGGATGGTTCGGAGGTCGAGGAGAGCCTGGGAGGGGTGCTCGTGCATGCCGTCTCCGGCGTTAAGGATGGGCAGGCCGGTGGTTTCGGCGAGGAGATACGGCGCGCCGGAGTACGGGCTGCGCAGAATGATGCACTCGGCTCCGAGGGCGCGGAGGGTGAGGCCAGTGTCCTTGAGGGATTCGCCTTTCTCGATGCTGGAGGACTGCGCGCTGACGAGGGAGGTGTCGGCTCCGAGGGACTTGGCGGCGAGTTCGAATGAGGTTCGGGTGCGCGTGCTGGACTCGTAGAAGAGCAGCGAGACGCGGCGCTTGAAGAGGCGCTGGGCGCGGCGGGACGGCGGCTCTTTTTCGAGCTGATCGGCTAGCTTGAGGATCTGCTGGACGTCTTCGAGCGAGAGGGTGGTCACGGAGAGCAGTGAGGCGGGATGGATGGCCGGTTGAGCGGCTGGCGGCGCGGCTTGCTTCAGTGCTGCTGGCGGAGTTTTTTTCTTTGCTGGCATGGCTTGCTTCGGTATGGGCCGGACTTTGGCGCGGAACAAGGTATCAGTCGAGGCGCTCGACAAGGAGCACTTGCTCGTCGTTGTCGATTTCGCGGAGTTTGACCTCGATGATCTCGCGGTCGGTGGTCTGAATGGTGCGTCCTACGAAGCTGGCTTCAATGGGCAACTCGCGGTGCCCGCGATCGATAAGCGCGAGGAGCTGCACGCGGCCGGGGCGTCCGTGATCGAAGAGGGCGTCGAGCGCGGCGCGGGTGGTGCGGCCAGTGTAGAGCACGTCATCGACGAGGATGATGTTGCGCCCGGCGATATCGAAGCCGATCGATCCGGGATTAACGATGGGCCGCACGCCGGCTGTCGAGAGATCGTCGCGATAAAAACTGATGTCGAGAACGCCGGTATCGATGGGATGCTTTTCGATTTTTGAGATGAGCGCGCCGAGCCGTTCGGCTAAGGGTACGCCGCGACGGCGGATGCCTACGAGGCCGATGTTGTCGGCGCCGTCATTCTTCTCGATGATCTCGTGGGCGAGTCGGACGAGGGTGCGCTCGATCTCAGAGGCCGACATAATGCGGCCCTTTTCGCGCAGATGGGGTGCGGAATGGCTTTCGGACATAATCTTTAGGCTCTTGCCGGATGATACGAGGGTGCGTTGCGGCGGGGCAAGTTTTTAAAAATGTCGGTCAGGGAATAAAGAGGAATCAACGAAAAAGCGAAGTCACGCTCGTTTTCGGTCGGGTTGGTCGAATGCTTGTAGTTCGGCTTTCCGGGATCCCTTTCGATGGGCTTTTCCGGCTCGATTCCGATCGGGCTGGTCGACGCCTCCCGGACCGACCTCAGTGGCTCCTTGAATTTCCACGCGATGTTCGCGATCAAAGGCCTTGGCGCTCCTTGACTTGATTTCCGCATCAACCTTGGCTGCTCTGGCTCTGTCGATGACAGTACAGCCAGCTTCCTTCACTTTCCCCCACGCTTCGCGGGCTTCGCCTTTGATCCGGTTTTCCCGGCCCGCTTCCTTGAGACGTTCGTTGCCCACTAATGTTGTGGCGGACACTTCGAGATGACCTCCGGCTTTTTGCAAGGCACTCTTTACCTGATCGCTGTTCACGGATTCTCCGCTAGCCACCGTTGATTGGGTGCGGCGCGGAGATTCAGGGTTGGCTGGGAATGTCAGGGTGTTACAGAGGAAACTTCAGGCGGTTCAAAATTAATTATCTTGCGCTGGGTTGAGCGAATCTGACGTTGAGGCGGGCGCCTAGCGCTCCTCCGGCAGCGGCGAAGAGGAGCATAGTGAGGGCAAGGCCAGCAGCGTTGATGAGGACCATGGCGGCTGCTCCATCGGGCGTGAGCCAGAAATGCAGAAAGCCGGGGAGGGCGGCGGCAGCGTCGGGATTGGAGCGCGTCAGCTGGTCGGTGAGTTGCTGTCCGAGGTCGTGGTAACGATGGTCCAGGACTGATCCCTGATGGAGCGCGAACCTTTGCACAAGGAGGGTGACTCCATCGACGATAGCGGCGACGATGGCGGCGAAGAGACCGAGCAGTGTGCCGATGCGCCATCCCATGCTGCTGCTGGGCAACGTCCCGGTGCGGCGGCGATAGAGCGAAATGGTTGCGATGCCCCCAGCGATTACCCAGAGGGCCTCAAGACCGAGGAGCGAGGAGAGCAGTCCGGCGGGAAGCGCCATGAGGAGGGCGGCGAGGATGGCGTCGCGCCAGTCGACGACGTTGGGGTTGCGGGCGGTGCGCTGCGGAAGTGGGATGCTGGAGGGGGCGGGCTCGTCCGGAGCCTCGTAGCGAAGCTGGGGCGCTCCGCATTGCGGGCAGAAGGGATCGGAATCATTCAGTGTCGCGCCGCAGCGATGGCAGACCTGCTCCATACCTTTGACCCTATCGCAGTGATGGGCGGAGCGCAATGGACTGGCCGTCCAGGCACACGCGCTTCGCGCCGTCTTTGGACAACCCTATGTAGCCACTCCCGTTGGTCGCGAAGGCGGATTCGTGGCGGCCCGCGATACACTAACCTTCGCATGAGTACGAAATTGGTTTTTCTTTTTCCCGGGCAGGGTTCGCAGTCGGTTGGCATGGGACGCGAGCTTGCCGATAAATTTCCTGTTGCGCGGCGGACGTTTGAAGAGGCCGATGAGGCGCTGGGGTTTGCTTTGTCGCGGCTTTGCTTTGAGGGCCCGGAAGAGCAGTTGAAGCTCACGGAGTTTACGCAGCCGGCGATATTTACAGTGTCGGTCGCGGCGCAGAGGGTTCTGGCGGAGAAAGGGATTTCTCCGGATTATGTTGCGGGGCACTCGCTGGGGGAGTATTCGGCTGATGTCGCCGCGGGAGTTCTGTCTTTTTCCGATGCCGTAAGAACGGTGCGCAGCCGGGGACGGTTTATGCAGGAGGCGGTTCCTGCGGGCGAAGGCGCGATGGCCGCGGTACTGGGTTTGAGCTCGGCGGACGCCGCGCAGGCGTGCGCGGACGCTGCAGCGGAAACGGGCGGCGTGGTGTCGGCTGCGAACTTCAATTCTCCGGAGCAGACAGTGATTTCGGGCGCGACAGCGGCGGTAGGACGTGCGGGAGTACTGGCAAAAGAGCGCGGGGCGAAGCGTGTGGTGGCGCTGCCGGTGAGCGCTCCCTTCCATTGCGCGCTGATGCAGCCGGCTCAGGACAGGTTGGCAGAGTTGCTGCGGGGGTTGACGTTTGCGGATGCGCGGGTTCCGGTCGCCGTGAATGTCGATGCGGCTCTGGTTGCGGGCGCGGACGCGCTGCGCGACGCGCTGGTTCGGCAGGTGACTGGCCCAGTGCGCTGGGTGGAGTCGATGCGGTTGCTGATTGAGGAGGGTCCGGCGCAGTTTATCGAGGTCGGGCCGGGGAAGGTGCTGTGCGGTCTGATGCGGCAGATCGACCGCGCACAGAAATGCCTGCATGTTGACGAGGTTGTGCGCGACGGGTTTACTTTCCCCCATGCGCAGTAAGGTTCACTTCAATGTTGCCGCGTGTTGCGTTGGAGTAGGGACAGGTGCGATGCGCCGCCGCTACGAGATTTTCTGCTGCGGCCTGATCCAGCTCCGGTAATGTGACATCGAGGTCGACGCGCAGAGTGAATCCCTCTCCCTGGCCGGGATCGTAGGGGCCGATGCCTACGTTTGCCTTCACGGTCACGGTTCCGGCGATAAGCTTCTGCTGCTGCGCGAGATACTCGACGGCTCCCCCGAAGCAGGCTGCGTATCCGGCGGCGAAGAGCTGCTCGGGGTTGGTGGCTCCGCCCTTTGCCTCCCATTGCAGGAGGCAGCGCCAGCGGCACGTCGAGCAGGCGGTCGGAACTGGTGGCATGCCCGGAGCGGGCTCCCGTGGCGGTTACTTCGGCGGTGTAAAGAACCTGCATTCGATATCCTCTGTCGCGATTGTCGTTGATCGACTATTCGGTTCGCAACGCCTGCATAGGGTCAAGGCGCGAGGCTCGCCATGCGGGGAAGAGACATGCGATGGCGGCGACGAAGAGCAGCACGATTGTGACCAGCACGAAGACGGTGAAATCGAGCGGCTGCGTTCCGTAGAGCAGCGAGCGGATGAGGCGCACGGTGGCTGCGCTGGCGATGAGTCCGAGGATAAGGCCCACGGCCGCCGGCTTCAATCCGTCCATGAGCATCAGACGCAGGACCTGCTCGCGCTGCGCGCCGAGCGCGATGCGGATGCCGATTTCTCCCTGGCGCTGGGTGGCGATGTAAGACAACACTCCGAAGAGACCCACGGCTGCGAGCACGAGCGAGAGAATGGCGAAGATGGCGAGAAGCGTCGCGTCGAAGCTTGCGGAGAGTGTCGATTTGCCGATGACTTCATCCAGGGTCAGAACGTCGGCCACAGGCAGGTTTGGATCGAGCTGCGCGATGACGCGCTGGACGGGCAGGGCGAAGTTGAGCGGGTCGGAGGCCGTGCGTACGGCCAGCGTGACGTCGTTTGGCAGGCCACTGTAAAGCGGGAAGTAGATGGTGGGGCGCGGCGGACTATCCGGGTATTCGCGGACGTCTCCCACCACGCCGACAATTTCACTACTGTCGGACGTTGGGTCCTGCGGGCTGATGTTCGGGTCATCCACATGTTTGCCGAGCGGGTCGTGTCCCTGCATGATCTGGCGCACGAAGGACTCGCTCACGACGACAAACTTGCTGCGATCGAGCCGCTCGTCCTCAGCAAAGTAGCGGCCTTTGAGCAGCGGAATCTTCATCGCATGGAGGTAACCGGGATCAACCCAACGCACAGAAGCATCGAGCCACTTTCCGCGTGCGAGGGGCGGGTCCTCGTGGATCGTGATTGCGTGATCGGTATGATGGCCCTGGCCGGGGAGCACTGTGCTCAATCCGGCGGCGCGCACGCCCGGCAACGCCTGTACCCGCTCCAGCAACTGCTCATAGAACGCGACCTTCTTCGGACTCTCTACGAGGCCGCTGCCGTACTGAACCTCGGGCAGATTGATGCTCATGGTGAGGATATTGCGCGTGGGAATGCCGATGTCGACGGCGCGGAGCCGCTCGTAGCTGCGCAGCAGCAGGCCCGCACCCACCAGCAGGACCACGGTCAGGGCCACTTCAGCGGAGAGCAACGTGCGGCGGAGTTTCACGCTGCTGCGTCCAGAGCTCGCTGAGCGGGAGGACTCCTGCAGCACGCGTATAACCTGCTGATCGTCATCGCCGAGGGCCGGAGCGAGCCCTGCTGCAATGCCGCACAGAAGGGCCACCCCTGCGGTGAACAGGATGGCCATCGTGTCGAGGTGAATGGAATCGATTCGCGGGAGATCGGGCCTCAGATCGACGAGCCATTTGAGCGCAACCTCGGCGAAGCCAATGCCTAAGGCTCCTCCGGCAAACGCCAGGAGCACGGCTTCGGTTACGCGCTCGCGGATCAGCCGTCTGCGGCTGCCGCCAAGGGCAGCGCGAATCGCAAGCTCTTTGCGGCGCGCGGCCGAGCGGGCCACCAGCAAGTTCGCGATATTCAGGCAGGCGATCAGGAGCAGGCATCCGGTGGCGGCGAACAGCGCGTAAAGCGGGGTCTTCACGTCGCGAGTTTCGGCGTCGAGCAGCGGGCGAAGATTCGCCGCGTTGAAGACCGGGCCTTCCGGAAACTGCTTTCGTTCCTGCGCGGAGATGCTGCTTAGATCGGCCTGGGCGGCGGCAAGCGATACGCCGGGCCTCAGCTTTCCGATTACGTCGAAGTTGTGCGCGTCATGCGTCTGCATCATCTGCGGAGGCGCTTCGGGATAAAGTGGGGTCCACAACTGCACACGCGGATTGGGATAGGTGAACCACGCGGGAAGGATCCCGATCACGGTGAAGGGCTTGGCGTCGAGCAGGATGGTGCGGCCAAGAATGGCCGGGTCGCCGCCGTAGCGCCGCTTCCAGAAACCCCAGGTCAGGACGGTTGTTTCCGGCGCGCCCCAGCGGTCGTCGCTTGCCGCGAACAATCTGCCATAGGCCGGCTGCACACCAAGCACAGGAAGCCCGGACGACGAGGCGATCTCCGCGTGTACGCGTTCCGGGAGTTGTCCGCTTCCGGAGGAGAGGTTGTAGTCGTCTTCATCCGCAAGAGCCATCTGCTGAAAGCTTCGGTTCCCCTGCTCCCAGCTCTTGAATGTGCCGCCCGCGACGACGTTGTCCTGAAAGTGCAGAACCGTATCGGCTTCAAAGGCTCTTACCAGGCGGTCGGCGTCCGGGAGGGGCAGCGGTTTGAGCAGCACAGAATCGACTACGGTGAACAGTGCAATGGTTGACCCGATGCCGAGCGCCATGACGATGATGGCGATGAGGGAAAAACCGGGCGTGCGCGCCAGTGTGCGGATTCCGTAACGAAGGTCGCGTAGCAGAGATTCCATAAAATTCCAGCTCCAGTTCTCTCTTGCCTGCTCGCGCAAGAGCGTGGGATTGCCGAAAGTGCGCAGGGCGGCATAATGCGCCTCTTCTGGAGACATTCCGGAGGCGATATTCTCGGCGATCTGGTGCTCGATGTGAAATTGCAGCTCGGCGTTGATGCGCTCGGCTTCGCGGCTTCGGCCAAAAAGCATCTGGAACCGCATCCGTATTTTGTCGAAAAAGCGCAATGGGCTTTCGCTCCGCGGATCAGGCGGTTTCAACAACGAGGTTTACGGCGTCGGACAGGCGCTTCCAGTTGGCGGCTTCTGTCTCGAGCTGTTTGCGTCCGGCGGCGGTGAGCGAATAGAACTTGGCTTCGCGCCCAGTTTCACTCTCCGCCCATTTGGCGCGGATCCAGCCCTGCTGCTCCAGGCGGTGCAGCGCCGGGTAGAGCGAGCCCTGCTGCACCTGCAGGACTTCTCCTGAAAGCTGCTCGATGCGCTTGGCTATCGCCCAGCCGTGTTTTGGCTCAAGCGCGATGGTTTTGAGGATGAGCAGGTCGAGTGTTCCCTGTACCAGATCGTTCGGCTTTCCCATACTGTGACTATCTACACCAGTCAGTTGTAGATCGTCAAGGCGTGGGTCAAGGTACAGGGCCTAGTTCCTGCAAGAAAGATGTTAGCTCATCTGGCAGGGGCGCTTTCAGGATCAGCTGCTTGCCTGTGATGGGGTGCGCGAATTCGAGTTCGGCGGCGTGGAGGAAGTTGCGATCTAGAGCTATCGTTTCCGGTTCGGGGTCGGATTTTTTTCGCATGACTGTGATTTTTGCGGGTGCTCCGTAGAGCGTGTCTCCTACGACGGGATGACCTATGGATGCGAGGTGCACGCGAATCTGGTGCGTACGGCCGGTTTCTATACGCACGGAGACCAGCGTGAATTTGCCGAAGCGCGAGTCAATGCGCTCGATTACCGAGTAGTGCGAGACGGCGGCGCGGGCTCCCTCTTCGCGCCTGGTTGTCATGCGGGTGCGACGGATTACGTCGCGACTGATGGCGGCGTTGATGGTTCCGCGATCCTGCTTGACGGCACCGTGCACCAGCGCCAGATATGTTTTGCGAATCTGGCGACGGGAAAACATCTCGCCGAGTTTGAGGTGTGCGGCGTCGTTGCGCGCCACAATGATGAGGCCGCTGGTCCGTTTGTCGAGCCGATGGACGATGCCTGGACGCAGGGCTCCCGCTGCGGAGGAAAGCTGCGCGTAGTGGCTCAAGAGCGCGTTGACGAGCGTTCCGCGATTGCGCTCGTCGTCAGTGGCTCCTGAACCGGCATGCACCATCATTCCGGCGGGCTTGTTGATTACGGACAGATCATTGTCTTCGTAGACGATGTCGAGCGGGATGGCCTCGGGCATGGCGCGCAGCGGGGGCGGCGTGGGTTCGCCGAGCACTTCGACGGTCTCGCCGCCGCGCAGTTTGAACGATGGCTTTGCGGGCGCGCCGTCGACGAGTACTTTGGAGTCGGCGAGAAGCAACTGTACGCGCGCGCGACTCACGTTTTCAAGCTGCGCAGCAAGCCATGCATCGAGACGGCTGCCTGCGGCCTCCGACGTCACTGCAAATCTAATTGGGAACACGGCTAAAACTGGCCGGGGCCAGTGAACCCCTTGGGCCACACGGGCCAGTTTGGGTTAGGAGCGGGCGGCTGTGGCGCGTCGGGCGGCAGGAGACTGTGGTCGATGAGCCACGTGCGCAGCAGCGATGGCCATACGCGGAGGGGCAGAATAGAACCGCAAAGTCCGCAGCCGTGATTGGCGTAGTCGAAGATATGCAGCTCGACCGGGACGTGCGCGAGCTCCAACGCGCGGTAAAAGTCGAGCGAGTTTTCGATCGGAACTATGGGGTCGTTTGTGGTGGCGAAAATGAAGGTGGGCGGCGTATCTGCGTTGACCGCGAACTCATTTGAGTATTCATGGGTGAGAACTGGGTCGGGATCGGTCCCAAAGAGATTTTTGCGCGAGCCGCTGTGGGCTGCTGGTTTTTCCATGGCGATGACCGGGTAGGCGAGAACCATGAAAGCTGGTTTGCAGGGGAGGTTATCGATGGGATCGGTATTTGTAACTTCTTGAGTTTCAGTTTCGCAGTGGGTGCCGAGCGAGGATGCGAGATGGCCTCCGGCGGATGACCCCCAGACCCCGATGCGTTTCGGGTCGATGCCGTAGTCTGCGGCGTGGGCGCGGATGAAGCGCATCGCGCGGCGACCATCGTCGATTTCTACGGGAAAACGGTAAGGCTTGACGCGATAATCGAGCACAAAGGCCGCCATGCCCTGCGCGTTGAGCCACGCGGCGATTTGGAATCCTTCATGGCCGAGGGCGACGTGCTGATATCCTCCGCCGGGAATTACAAGAATGGCGGCGCTGGTGGAGCGCTTCGGTGGAAGGAAGACATAAATGCGGGGCTTGTCGGCGTCGGAGGTTCCCAGTGCGCCGGGCGCTCCATTTGGCCACAGAAAGACTGGCTGCAAAGGGCCTGTTTGCGCATGAAGCGCGACGAACGGCGCTATAGAGCATGCGGCGAGTGTAAGCAAAAGGAGGAGTCTAAGTACGCGGCGAATCATTCCCCACAGTATAGCCGCCTGATTTTCCGCGGAGCAGGAAGGCGGCGCTGGCAATGACCATGAGGACGGCTACAGGTTGCGGAAGAATCCACAGGCTGTGGGCGGAGGCGCGATAGAAGTTGAGGAAGAAGCCGGCAAAGCCGGAGAGGAAGAGCCAAGCGCCCCAGAGTTCGCCGTCCTGCGTGCGGCGCGGCAGCCACCAGACGAGGACTCCGAGGATCGCGAGGGACGCGGCAGCTTCATAGATCTGCACCGGGTAGAGGCGCACGCCGAGCGGCGTGCGATACCAGAGGGCGGCGATGCGGCTGGTATAGGTGATACCCCATGCGTGCGCGGCGGGCAGGCCGTAATCGACTCCGGAAAGGAAGGCTCCGGTGCGGTTGAGGACGAGCGCGAGCGCGGCGGCCGGAGCGATGCAGTCGAGCATGCGTTGAATCGGCAGGCCCTCGGCCAATGCGTATAGGATTGCGGCGACAAAGCCGAGGAAGACGGCGACGGTATCAATCCACAGACTGCGATTTGATGTGAGGCCGAGAATCCAGACGGGGTGCTGGCGGAAGGCGGTGAAATATGCCGCTACGAGCAGCAGACGCGCGGCGATGAGCGCGGTGAGGATTCCGATGACGCCGAGGTTCCAGATTTTGTTTGGATCGAGCGCCAGGCGCCGCGCGAAATGCAAGAGAGCGGCGAGAGCGGCGACCAGCGCGAGCGCGGTGAATGCTCCGTAAGTGGGAATGGCATAGTGGCCGAACTGTAGGAGGCGCGGTTGCAAGGGAATATTTGCGGAAAAGCAAAGACCGACCCGCTTGGCCGTGCAGTAATGCGCCGGTGAACCCGTCCTAAGACGGCGGGAACTCGCCGAGGCTCTTCAGGCATTCCGGACTGGCGGACACTGCACACCGAGCCATAATGATCGAGTCGAGATCCCTGTTCAATGAATGTTGGTTCAACCAGCGTTAACTACCACACCTGCTTTGCAGGCCGGTCTCTGTGATGGATGCTAACGAGAGATGACGTGGATTGCAAGCAGGTGCCTTTTCTGACCCGTCTCGGTGACATTGCGCACGGATCGTCGTATGCTTCCAGACTGAAAATAAATTCAGGAAGGCCACAATCTCTCTCACACAAATGCTGCGATCCTATTCAGTTTTCCCAATGCTTGCCATCCTATTCGCTACCGGCTCAGCGGCGCCCCACCTGTCAGCATCCGGAACGAGTTTTCTCGAGAGCTACAAGGGCACGTCCTTTGTGGATAGCCATCACCCGGGAGTGCAACAGATTCCTGGCAGTGTGGAGTGCGCATACTACGATCGCGGCGGCGAAGGCGTTGCCTACCACGATGCCGATGCGGCCAATCAAGGCAGCGGGATGCTTAATCCCGCGAATGGCACGTATCTCAATGAGTTCCGGATGCACGAGGGTGTCGATACCTCTTACACCAAGTTTCATAATCCGGACGTGCCAGATCGATAACAATCCCTACGATAAGGTCACGCCGCCCGAGAACCAGCTCTACGTGGGATGGACGGAGCCGGGAGAGTGGTTCAACATTACCGTTCAGGTGGCTCACGCCGGCACTTACCAGGCGGGACTTCTGTACACTTCGAATCGCGGAGGGACGATCTCGCTGGACGTGAATGGCAAGGATGCTACCGGGCCGTTGAAGATCGCGTCAACCTTCGACCAGGCTGATCCGGTTGCGTGGCGGCAGTGGCACCACTGGAATGTGCTGCCCGGACTAGTGAAGCTCAAGCTGCCTGCGGGAAAATCCGTCTTGACGGTTCACATTCTTACGGAAGGAAATATGAACCTTGCGACCTTCGACTTCAAGCGGGTTCGATGACTGCCAGTAACGGGGCAGAAGTCCGGCGAAAATCAACCGACCTTGCGCTCTTCATCGAGGACGGAGTCGAGGAGGCCGGCGAGTGAGTGTGCGCGACTGCGCAGCGAGTTTTGACTTTGATGTTCGTTATCGGTGAGCGCGTCGTACTTCCGTTCGAGCGTGGCCAGCTCGTCGGCTATGTTCAAGGCGGCCAGGACGGCTACGCGTAGCGAGTCTACCGTTTTGCCGTGCGAGGCGACGGTACGCATCTTGGAGTCGACGATTTCGGCCAGGCGGCGGACGTACTCCGTGTCTTGTCCGCGCAGGTGATAGGTCTGATCGTAAATATCGACTGAGATGGAATTTTCGCTGGATGGTTCCGTCATTGTCTGGCCTCTGCTTATGCGGGGAGTTCGTCGAGGTGTTTCAAAAGCTTTTCGACGCGCGTGCGGACCGTATCGCGTTCTTTTTCGAGAGATTCGACCTGTGAGGATGCGTGCGCGCCCTGCTCGGTGAGATGGGCGATCTTCTGGTTTGCCTCCTGCAGGCGTTCTTCGAGAGAGATCACACGCTGCTCGGCGTTGAGGCCGGTATCCTCCAGGCTTTTTACCGAAGATTCGAGCGAATGAATGCGCGCCTCGGCGGCGGCGCGGGCTTCGCGCTCGCTTCTTACCAACTCGACCATGCGCAGGACGCGCTGCTCGAGCGCGTTGAAATCGGCGGCGGCAAGGGGGAGCTGGGTTTCTTCAACAACAAGCGTGGACATCGGGGGCACCTCGAGTAAAAAATATGTTCGCTCTTGGGGCAGTATATCCCCTCGGGCAGCGTGGAAACCTGCGCAAATCCATTGGAGGATGTGACAGCTGGTAAACCCGTTCTAACTTGCACGCAGCCTTCCGCCAATGGCGGCCATTGCGGCGATGATCTTCTGTGAGAACTCCTGCAACTCTTCGTCGCGCAGAGTTCTTTCCTGCGATTGGAAGACGGTTCCGAGCAGCAAGGAGAAATGCCCGGCGGGGACCAGCTTGCCTTTTGCGTCGCGCAGAATTTCTTTGGCGGTGAAGCTTCGCAGCTCGGCGATGCCGAGGGCCTGGAGTGCGTCTTCGATGGTGGCGTAGGCAACCGAGTCCGGGAAAACAAGCGAGAAGTCGCGGCGGACCTGCTGGTAGCGCGAGAGTTCGCGTGCGACGGGCTGGCGCAGCGACTGTTTGTAGAGCCGGTCGAGATAAATTTCGCCTACGAAGACCGGCTGCTTGAGTTTGCGCCGCGCGGCCTCGTCGGGATGCAACTGGCCGAAATAGGCGACGGTGCCTCCGTCGAGGACGGCGCGGGCGCTGCGACCGGGGTGCAACCATGCGGGGAGCAGCAGATTGTCGATATACACGGAGCGCGAAGAGAATTTTGCCAGCAGCGCTTCGACGATTCCCTTGAGGTCGTAGAAGTCGGCGGCCTTCGCGTCGAAGGCGTGGCCGGTGGCGCCGACGGCGAGCGATGGGCGCTCGTCTACTTTTTCGGTGGTGCCGCTGAAGACGGTTCCCGCTTCGAATAGAGCCGCGTCTTCCACGTCGCGGTTCAGATTCAGCGCCAGCATTCCGACCATGCCCGGAAGGAGAGACGGGCGCAGCATTCCGGCTTCTTCGCTGAGGGGATTGCCCATTGCCACGGCCGAGTTTGGCTGCGGCGCAAAGAGCGCGGCATCGCCGGCAGCGCAGAAGGTGGAGGAGATAGCCTCGCTCCAGCCGAGCGCGAGGAGGGTCTGGCGTGCGGTTGATTCTTTTGCTGCCCACGGTAGCTCGACGACCGATCCGGCGAAGGCAGGGAGCGTGTTCTGGAAGCGGTTGTAGCCGTAGACGCGCGCGACTTCCTCGATCAGGTCTATCTCGCGTTCGAGATCGAGGCGCCAACTTGGCAGCGTGACCTGGTAGGTCTCGGCGGAGGAGGCCTGGAGGCGGCATCCGAGGCCGCTGAGGATGGTTTCCGCGGTAGCGGCCGTGATGCCTTCGGTGTCTTCGGTCGCGCCGAGGATCCGCCGGGCTTCTGTCATGCTGAACGCTATGCTCGACCGCTTTGCGGTGCGCGCTTCGGCTTCGGAAAGGACTACGTCGACAAATTCGCCAACTTGCGAGCCTCCTGATTCGAGCAGGATGCGGCTTACGAGCGCGGAGGCGATGGGCGGCGCGTTGAAGTCGGTACCGCGCTCGAAGCGATGGGAAGCGTCAGTATGCAGCTGATGGCGCCTGGACGTCCGGCGAATGCTGACTGGGTCAAACCATGCGGCCTCGACGAGCACGTTCTTCGTGTCGGCGGTAATGCGCGAATCCCATCCGCCCATGACTCCGGCCAGCCCCAGCGGCTTGCGTTCGTCGGCGATGATGAGATCCTCAGGGTCGAGCATGCGCTCGATCTCGTCCAATGTTTTGAGCTTTTCGCCCTTGCGGGCACGGCGGACGATGATTGCGCCTTCGAGCTTGTCGAGATCAAACGCGTGCGTGGGCTGGCCCATGGCGATCAGGACATAGTTGGTCGCGTCGACGGCGTTGGAGATTTGTTTCTGCTCGAGCAGGCGGAAGCGCTCGGTGACGATTCCGGACGAGGGTTGAATCTTAATGCCACGCAGAACGCGGGCGGTGAAGCGTCCGCAGAGAGTTGGTTCTTCGATGCGGACGGGGTATGCAGGGCCTGCCTTGGCCGCGGGTAAGGTGGTTTCGAGCGGGTTGAGCTTGAGGCCGTAGATCGTGGCCGCTTCGCGCGCGATGCCGTAGTGATTCATGGCATCGACGCGGTTGGTGGTGATGTCCATTTCGAAGATCGAGCCGTTTGCTCCAAGGTCAAATACACCCTCAACGGCAATACCGCGCAAGGTCAGGTCGTCAGCGAGCCGGCGATCAGTGACGGTCAGGTTTGAGAGGTATTCGCGCAACCATTGAGTAAGGACTTTCATGCGAACTGCTCCAAAAACCTCAGGTCTCCGGAATACATCAGGCTGATGTCGGTGATGCCGTACTTCATCATGGCGATGCGGTCGATGCCCATTCCGAAGGCGAAGCCGCTGATCTTCTTCGGGTCATAGGCGGGCTGCTTCTGCTGCGACGAATCCGAAGACCGAGGGATCGACCATGCCGCAGCCGAGCAGCTCGATCCAGCCGGAGTGCTTGCATTTGCGGCAGCCCTTGCCTCCGCAGAAGGGGCAACTGATCTGCACATCGGCAGAGGGTTCGGTGAAGGGGAAGAAGGACGGAAAGAAGCGCGTTTTCACGCTGGAGCCGAAGAGTTCCTTCATGGCGTGGTCAAGCGTGCCTTTGAGATCACTGAAGGTGATGTTGGCGTCGACGCAGAGCCCTTCGATCTGGTGGAAGATGGGCGAGTGGGTCGCGTCGGCGGCGTCGTTGCGATGGACTTTGCCGGGGATCACGATGCGTATGGGCGGAGGCTGCTGCTCCATCGTGCGGATCTGCACGGGTGAGGTGTGGGTGCGCATGAGCAGGCGATCGCGCAGGGGCTTGCGGCCCTGATTGGCGACGACGAGCGTGTCCTGCGTATCGCGCGCGGGGTGACCGGGCGGGAAGTTGAGCGACTCGAAGTTGTAGTAGTCGGTTTCAACTTCTGGGCCTACACCGACGGAGTAGCCCATGCGCTGGAAGATCGCGACCAGCTCGTTGAGGGTCTTGATGAGCGGGTGCTCCGCGCCGGGTTTGCGCTGTGTCCCGGGGAGGGTAATGTCGATTGCTTCGGCGCTGAGCAAGCTGGTGCGATCTGCGCTTCCCGCAGTTTCGAGTCGCTGGTCGATTTCGGCCTTGAGCGTGTTGAAGCGCTGCCCGATGAGCTTCTTTGCTTCAGCAGGGGCGGACTTCAGCCATGCATCGCTGATGGCCTTGAGTCTTCCCTGCTTGCGGCCGAGCCAATGGAGGCGAAACTGCTCGACGGCTCCGGCGTTTCAAGCGCGGCGGCGGAGGTTTCAACCTCACGGGCGATGGCGGAGAAGGCCTGGTCAAGTTCGGCTTCACTGTAGCCGGACAGATTTGGGATTGCGTCTTCGGGCATGGTCTTTTTGAGGATAAATGATGTCGGTGCTTGATCGCGGACGGCATAAACTAGAGAAATGATTCGCTCCTATCAGGGGCACATCCCCACGGTTCCCGAAAGCTGCTATGTGGACGTCTCGGCGCAGGTGATTGGCGACGTGATTCTTGGCGAACACGCCAGCATTTGGATGAACGCTGTGGTTCGAGGCGATGTGCATTTTATTAGAGTGGGCGCGCACTCCAATGTGCAGGACTGCGCGGTGCTGCATGGGATGCGGCATCTTTATCCGGTGATTGTGGGCGAGTACGTCACTATCGGCCACAACGCCACCGTCCACGGCTGCGTTGTCGAAGATGCGTGCCTGATCGGAATGGGCGCGACGATCATGAATAATGCGCGCATCGGCGAGGGCTCGATTATCGCCGCTGGTGCGGTGGTGCCGGAGAACGCCGTGATTCCGCCGCGTTCGCTGGTGGCGGGCGTTCCCGGCAAGGTCCGGCGCGAGCTTACCTCGGATGACCGCGAGATGATTCTGAAATATTCGCGGAATTATCTGGATTACACGAAGATTTATCTGGAAGAGCGGAAGAACTGGTAGAGCCGAGAGCGCTTCTATACTTGAATCATGTCAGTAACACTTACCCGCTCCAAGGCGCTCCAGCAGCGCGCTGAACGATTTTTGCCCGGTGGGGTTGATTCGCCTGCACGTGCGTTTCGCGCGGTTGGGGGCGATCCTCCTTTCGTTGAGCGCGGCGAGGGCGCTTATCTCTGGGACGCGGACGGCAACCGGTACATCGACTACTTTGGGTCGTGGGGGCCGATGATTCTGGGCCATGCTTTTCCGCCTGCGGTGGAGGCAATTCGAGAGGCGGCGGCGCGCAGCGCGAGCTTTGGGGCTTCGACGGCCTCGGAGGCCGATCTGGCGGAGCTGGTGGTGCGGGCGTTTCCTTCGATCGACAAGCTGCGTTTTGTCAGCTCCGGGACAGAGGCCACGATGTCGGCGATCCGGCTGGCGCGCGCCTTTACGGCGCGAAAATTTGTGGTGAAGTTCGAGGGCTGCTATCACGGCCACTCGGATGGCTTGCTGGTGAAGGCGGGGTCCGGGGTTGCGACGTTTGGCATTCCGGGGTCTGCCGGCGTTCCGGACGAGATTGCGCACCTTACGCTTGCACTGCCCTACAACGATGCCCAGGCTGTGGAAGACGCGTTTGCGGCGCATCGGCATGAGATTGCTTGCGTCATCGTGGAGCCGGTGGTGGGCAATGCGGGGTGCATTCCGCCTGCGCCTGGATATCTGAAGGCCTTGCGCGAGATTACCAATCGCGAGGGCGCGCTGCTGATTTTTGACGAGGTGATGACGGGCTTTCGCGTTGCTGTGGGCGGGGCACAGGATCTGTACGGCATTACGCCTGACCTGACGACGCTGGGCAAGATTCTTGGCGGCGGTTTGCCTTGCGCGGCCTTTGGGGGGCGGGAGGACATTATGGACCTGCTGGCCCCGCTGGGACCGGTGTATCAGGCGGGGACGTTGAGTGGCAATCCCCTGGCGATGGCTGCGGGAATCGCAACCGTTGGGCATCTGCTTGACCATAGGGACGAGGTTTTTCCGCTGCTTGAGTCGTTGAGCAACGCTGTTGTGAGCGGGGTTGCGACGGAGGCGGCTCGGGCGGGTGTCCCGATGGTGACGAATCGCGTGGGTGCGATGTTTACGTGGTTCTTTACTTCGACTCCGGTTACGGATTTCGGCAGCGCAGCCAAGTCCGATACGGCGGCCTTTGCGCGGTTTCACCGGGCGATGCTGGAGCAGGGAGTGTGGCTTCCTTGCTCGCAGTTTGAGGCTGCTTTTCTCGGCACGGCACACACGATGGAGGATGTTCGGCAAACGGTGGAAAAGGCGAAGATTGCGCTTCGCTCGCGTTTCAGAGGGCGAGCCGGGGAAGTAACGCGCCGGCCTCTTATCGACACAAATGGAAGAGGCGGCCTGGAAGCCGCCTCTTCTGCTTATAGGGGCTGAAGCTGGGTTCAGATGCTGGCTGGCTCGCGATGCTGCGCAAGCTGACGCGCCAGGGCGGGCAGTCCAAAGGCGAGGCCGGCGACGATTGCCGTTGACAGCAGATCATTGCGGTAGAAGGGCAGCCCAGCGGCGTAGGACAGTCCGAGTCCGGCGAGGCCGCGCGGATAGAGCTGCGGCATTGCGGTCCAGGCGGCGAAGTTGGTGATGAGGAAAAACGAGGTGGGCGCAATCAGGATTCCGGCGCTTACCCGCATTACTGAGGTTTTTCTGGTAAGCAGGACCTCCCGAGGACGATGACCGCAGCGTACCAAGCCCAGGTGAGCAGGTAGGCGGAGAGATGAAACGGGTAGCTGTAGAAGAACACCGTGAGGTAGTAATCGGTCGCTATCAGCAGAGCCATCGGTGCCAATGCCTGACGCAAGGGGCGGCGCGCTCCGAAGTAGAGCAGTGAGCCGCCGACCGCCGTGAAGTTGAGCCACGCGGGATGGGGAAGGACGCGGCTGAGAACAGCCACGAGAACGAGCATTAAGGCAGCCATAGAATCCTCGGAGAGCGTCAAGACAACTTCTCTATTGTCAGGAACCTAGGACGTTGGGTCAAGGGAAAGATTGATGGTGTCAAAACTTGTTTTCGGATTCCGAATAACTGAGGTTCGGGCGGATATCTCAATCCGAATTTGCACCCGGTGCCCGTCGGCAAAAGTGACGCAGGTGCGAGTCCATATTACTGACATTACAAAGCTTAGCTTGTGCCTAGAAGATGAGGCAAGCAGGAAATGATATTTTTTCATGAATGTGATAGTAAGACACTCATATTTTATGCAACCTTTGTGCTATAGTTCTCATCAGAATGAACGCAGGCCAGTCCAGCGACTGGTCCAGATTTCTAAACTGGAGAGAAACCATGGCTATTACCCGTTGGGATCCATATCGTGAAGTTGCAACTTTGCAGAACCGTTTGAACTCGCTTTTTCAGGACTACAACCGCAATGAGGGCGCGGCCGATCCGGTTTCCGCGGCTTCGTTCGTTCCTCCTGTGGACATTTACGAGGACGCGCACCAGATCGTGCTGAAGCTCGAAGTGCCGGGCATGAAGCAGGAAGATCTCGACATTCAATTGGAGAACAACAACCTGACCGTCCGCGGTGAGCGCAAGTTCGAGAAGGAAGAGAAAGAAGAGAACTTCCATCGCATCGAGCGCCGGTATGGCAGCTTCTATCGCGCCTTCACCATTCCAAACACTGTGAACCCTGAAAGTGTGAAAGCGGATTATGATGCTGGCGTGCTCCGGATTCAGCTCGAAAAGCGGGCCGAAGCCAAGCCGAAACAGATCAAGGTCGAGGTAGGCGCGGGAAGCAGCGCTCCGAAGCAGGTTCAGAGCGCTTCGGCCAAACCGATTGAAGGCACCAAGACGGCTGCGTAACGGCCCTCCGGCTTCGGCGCGGCATCCATTGTGTGTTTGGATTCAAGGAGGAGGTTGGTAAAGGGTAATCGACCTGTTTGCCAAGTCTCCTCCATTTGTTTTGAAAAATCATTAGCGGGAAAATTGCATGGCTATTCGTTGGGAAAAATTTACGGTTAAGTCGCAGGAAGCAGTGCAGGCTGCGAGCCAGCTTGCGGCGGAGCACGGCAATCCGGAAATACTGCCGCTACACCTGCTGGCCGCACTGGTCGACGACAAAGACGGCATCATTGTGCCCGTTCTTGAAAAGATTGGCGTGCCTGCGGCGCAGTTGCGCGAGAAGGTGCAGGACGCTCTGGCGAAGCTGCCCAAAGTGAGCGGCAGCGCGGCGCAGCCGAATGCTTCGGCGGCGCTGAATAAGGTCTTTGAGCAGGCATTCAAAGAGGCCGGCAACTTCAAGGACGAGTATGTGTCCACGGAACATTTATTGCTGGCGCTGGCTGTCGCGAAGAATGACGGCGCGCAACTGCTGCTGGCTTCGTTCGGCGCAACGCATGATGCGATCTTGAAGAGTCTGACCACGGTGCGCGGGACGCAGCGCGTGACGGACCAGAATCCTGAGGCGAAGTATCAAGCGCTGGAAAAGTACGCGAAGGATCTGACCGAGCTGGCGCGGCGGGGCAAGCTCGATCCGGTGATCGGGCGCGACGAGGAGATTCGGCGGGTGGTGCAGGTGCTGTCGCGACGGACGAAGAATAACCCTGTGTTGATTGGCGAGCCGGGTGTGGGCAAGACGGCCATTGTCGAAGGACTGGCGAGGCGCATTGTGCATGGCGATGTGCCGGAGATTCTGCGCGATAAGCGGGTGATCTCGCTCGATCTTGGATCGATGCTGGCGGGGGCGAAGTATCGCGGCGAATTTGAAGATCGGCTGAAGGCGATTCTAAAAGAGATTGAAGACTCGAACGGGCAGATCGTTCTGTTTATCGACGAGCTGCATACTCTGGTGGGCGCGGGTGCCGCGGAGGGCGCGATTGACGCCTCGAACATGCTGAAGCCGGCTCTGGCGCGCGGTGAGCTGCGGGCTATCGGCGCAACTACGCTGAATGAGTATCGCAAATACATTGAAAAAGACGCGGCGCTCGAGCGGCGTTTCCAGATTGTCTATGTGGGCGAACCGAATGTCGAGGACACGATTGCGATTCTGCGCGGGTTGAAGGAGCGGTACGAGTCGCACCACAAGGTTCGCATCAAGGACTCGGCGATTGTGGCAGCGGCTACGCTTTCTCATCGTTATATTTCGGACCGCTTTCTGCCGGACAAGGCAATTGACCTGGTTGACGAGGCGGCGGCTTCGCTGGCCATTCAGATTGGGTCGGTTCCGACGGAGATTGACCAGATTGAGCGCGAGGCAACTTCGCTGGAGATTGAAAAGGCCGCGCTGAAGCGCGAGACGGACAAGAATTCCAAAGAGCGCCGCGAGCAAGTGGAGCGCGAACTGGCCGCGCTCCAGGAGCAGGCGACCGGGCTGCGCGCACGCTGGCAGAAGGAGCGCGAGGCGATCACGCGATTGAGCGAGGTGAAGAAGCAGGTTGAGGCTCTGAAGTTCGAGGCAGACGAGGAGACGCGGCGCGGGAATCTGGAGCGTGCGGCGCAGATTCAATATGGCGAGCTTCCGAAACTCGAAGCCGAATTGAAGAAGCTGACGGCGACTCAGGATGCGGTCTCGGGTCCGCGCATGTTGAAGGAGGAAGTGGACGAAGAGGATATTGCGCGGATCGTGAGCAAGTGGACGGGAATTCCTGTTTCGAAGATGCTCGAAGGCGAAGTGAATAAGCTGGTTGCGATGGAGAAGCGTCTAGGCGAGCGGGTGATTGGACAGGACGAGGCGCTGAAGACGGTGGCGAATGCGATTCGGCGTTCGCGCGCGGGGTTGAGCGACCCGAAGCGACCGATTGGATCATTTATTTTTCTTGGGCCAACAGGCGTGGGCAAGACGGAGACGGCGCGGGCGCTGGCGGAATTTCTCTTCGACGATGAGCAGGCGATGATCCGCATCGACATGTCGGAGTACATGGAGAAGCACGCGGTGGCGCGGCTGATTGGCGCGCCTCCGGGCTATGTGGGCTTTGATGAAGGCGGACAGCTTACGGAAGCTGTACGGCGGCGACCGTACTCGGTCGTGCTGTTTGACGAGATCGAAAAAGCCCATCCTGATGTTTTCAATGTGCTGCTGCAGGTCCTGGATGACGGGCGGCTGACCGACTCGAAGGGTCGCACGGTGGACTTCAAGAACACGGTGCTGATTATGACCTCGAACCTGGGGTCACAGGCACTCCAGGGCGAGTCACTCGAAACGGAAGCGGCCTTCGACCAGGCGCGCGAGCAGGTGATGGACGTGCTCAAGCAACACTTCCGCCCGGAGTTTCTGAACCGTGTGGACGACATTGTGATTTTCCGTCCGCTGGGCGAAGAGCAGCTGTCACACATCGTTGATTTGCGATTGAAGGACCTGGAGCGCCTGTTGGCGGATCGCGGCATCAAGATTGACCTGACGGACGAAGCGCGACATCAGCTTCTGATGACAGGCTACGACCGCGCGTATGGAGCGCGTCCGCTGAAGCGGGCGATTCAGCGGCTGATTCAGGATCCGCTGGCGATCAAGATTCTCGATGGCGAGGTTCTGCACGGAGATCACGTTAAGATCGAGGCGGATCCGTTAAAAAACCAACTCAAGTTCGAAGTTGCGGCACGAACGGTGCAGGCCTGAACCTTTCGCGTCAACAAGTCGAAAACAGAAAGGAGCCTCACAAAATTATGTGCGGCTCTTTTCTCTGTGTGCCATTAGAGCGTGATTACGACCTTGCCTACCTGGGCATTTGATTCGAGGTATTGGTAGGCCTCGACGAATTGCGCGAAGGGGAAGGTTTTTGCGATCTTGGGCGTGAAGCGTCCGTCAGCGAGGCGGTCGTAGATGTACTTTTTGGCGGTGTTGATGGTTTCGGGGCTCGCTGTAATTTCATGGAGCGTATAGCCTCGCAGCGCCAGGCCTTTGGGCAATGCTATCCCTAGCGGGAACGGCGTGGGCTGCAGTGAGAGGCCCCCGTATTCGAAAATGATGCCTTCATGGGCGGCGGCGACGGCAAGTTTTTCTACAAACGGACCGGCGACAGGATCGAAGATAAGCCTTGCGCCTTTGCCCCCGGTAATTTCCTTGACGCGCGCTATGATGTCTTCTTCTTCGGTTGCGATCACGTGATCGGCTCCGAGCGAAGACAGTTCACCGCTCTTCTTTGAGGTTCTTGTAGTTGCTATGGCGACCGCCCGTGCGTCTTTCACAATCTGGATGGCAGCGAGACCGACGCTGCTGGATGCTGCGGGGATGATTACGAAGTCATCCTTCGCGAGCTTTCCGAAGTGAACCAATGCACCCCACGCGGTGGTGTATTGCATCCAGATGGCAGCGGCTTCTACGACAGAGAGTTTTTCGGGATATTCGCCAAGAGAAGAGACGGGAACGATGGCTTCTTCGGCGAGGACGCCATATTTGTTCTGCGAATAACCGGGAACAGTGGCTACGTTTTTACCGATCCAGCTCCTGTCTACGCCGGGTCCGACGGATTCGACTACTCCAGCGGCCTCATAGCCGATGCGTGATGGCAGTTCGGGGCGCTCGAAGTAATGGCCGCGGATATAGAGAGCTTCGGCGCGATTCAGGCCGACAGCTTTGACGCGCAACTTTACTTCGCCGGTGCCGGGCTCGCGCGCAGGCAGGTCTTCGATTTTGAGGTTTTCCGGTCCACCGATGGTGTGAAAGCGAACAGCTTTAGGCATGAGGTTCTCCTGTGTCTTGGATGGACCGGAACTGGAAAAGGGTTTCGGCTTAAACCCATTCTCCCTGACGCATGAGCGGTTCAGCTTTGCCTTCTGTGGTGATTCCATCCACGTCCATTTTTCCGGAGCCGATCATCCAGTCGACGTGGATGAGGCTTTCATTGGCTCCGAGTTTGGAGAGTTGTTCGGGTGTGAGCTTGTCTCCGTCTTTGAGGCAGGAGCTGTAGGCCTGTCCTAGCGCGATGTGGGAAGCGGCGTTTTCGTCGAACAACGTGTTGTTGAAGAGCAGTCCGCTGTGAGCGATTGGCGAGGAGTGGGGCACGAGTGCGACTTCCCCAAGGCGGCGCGCGCCGTCGTCTGTTTCGATCATGCGGTTCAGAACTTCTTCGCCCCTGGACGCTTTGGCTTCGACGACGCGGCCACCTTCGAAGCGAACGCGGATGCCTTCGATCATGGTTCCCTGATGGGAGAGCGGCTTGGTGCTGGTGACGTAGCCTTCGGTGCGGTCTTTATGCGGCGTAGTGAAGACCTCTTCCGTGGGCATGTTGGGGATGCAGTATTGTCCGTTTCCGGCGGTGGTGCCTCCGCCGAGCCAGAGGTGGTCGTCAGCAAGACCTACACGCAAATCTGTTCCGGGAGCCTTGAAGTGCAGCGCGGAGTAGCGCTTCTCGTTCATTCGAGCGGAGCGCCGGTGGAGATCGGCGTCGTGTTCTTTCCACGCAGAGAGGGGGTCGGCGAGATCGGCGCGCGAGGCGGCGAAGATGGCGTTCCAGAGCTTTTCGACGGCCTGGTCGGCGGGCAGGTTGGGAAAGACGGTGGCGGCCCAGGCGGGCGTGGCGGCGGCTACGATGGTCCAGTTGATGTCGTGCCGGGTGATGAGCTCGAGCGCGGGGCGATAGGCTTTTGAGACGGCGCGGTTGGCACGACCTACCTTTTCAGGATCCTGCTGCGAGAGCAGGGCGGGATTGCCTCCGGCAATGGCGAGGCGCGCGGCTCCGCTCTTGAAGGCGGCGGCCATGCCGTCGTAGAGCCATGAGGCGGCGTGGTCGAAGCCCTCGTTTTCGCCGTACTGGTAGCGCAGCAGGGCTGATTCTTCGTCGGTAAGCAGCGTGGTGACCAGCGACGCTCCGGCCTTATAGGCGTGTTCAGTAATGCGGCGTACGAGCGGAAGCGTGTCAAGCGTGGCGGTCATTACCAGTTCCTGTCCGCGACGCAGGCCGAGACCTGCACGGATGGCGACTTCGGCGAGACGGTCAAGTTTTTGTTCGTGCGTGAGGGTCGGAGCGGCTTCGAGGATTGATGTAGACATATCTCTCTTAGTTTAGTCCCGGCGAGCGCGGATTTGGGCCTCCCGTCCTTCGCGAAAACGCCGCGCGAAGGATGGGGTACCCGGGTTCTTTTCTACCCTTTTTTATGCCCCCTTCGCGATCAGGCCGGAGCGGCGTATCCATTGGCCGTTGTGCTTCTCGAGATAAACCCACTGGCCAACGGCGCAGAGGTTGGCACACCAGTCGTTCACGTAGACGAGCGCCGCCGTTTGAGCGCTGTTGAAGAAGACGGCGCTGAAGAAGGCGACGCCTGTGCCCGCAGGGCTGGAGCGGCGGAGGTCGCTGACCTGCTGACCATTTAGCAGATCATAGGTGCGGTTCATGTGAAAGTCCGTGGCTTCGAGACGGAAGCGCTGGTCTTTGCGGGCCTGGTAGTCCTGAAGGGCTTCGTTGAAGGCCTTGACGTTGTCGGGCGGCGCTTTGAGCTGCCCGTCGGGCGGAATGGCGGGGTTCATGTCGCCGATGTTGACGGTAGTGCCAGCGATGGCCCAGTTCTTGACCTGAGCGGGCGAAATCGTGTCAGACGGCGCGCCGGGGAGCAGCAGGGAGTAGATGGCATAGGAGTCGGCGGCGCGATCGGGCGGAATGCGCGCGAGGCCGCTGCTTTCCTTCTTCTCCGCGAGCAAAGAACAGTGCAGCACGAGCGGCTTGTGAATAGCGTCCTGGAGTGTTCCGTCAAATGAGTCGCAGTTCAGAATATTGTCGGGGCCGCTGTGGCGGGCGGAATTGACATTGATTTTGACCATGACGGGACCGTGAACCTCAGGGAGGCGGTTCCGGAGGAATGGTGCGCCGGATACATGCACGGTCTGCGATCTTGCCGGGACTTCCTCCGATTCCTGCCCGAGATCGATCTGGCCGACCGGGTTGGTACGCCGTTCCGCGCCGGAGGCCGGGTCTCCTGACCAGGCGGTCGCGACGATGATTCCTTCAGAGAGCGCGGTGAGCTTTGACGCTGCTTTTTGCGAGAGCACTATCTGGACACTGAAGGAAGCTGTGCCGCCGAACGACTGGGCCGAAGTGCCGGGAAAAGGGAGCGTGATGCAGCCGGCCATGACTAAAAGAGGCCCGCTGAGAGGGTTGAAAGCAGCGCGAAACGGCATAGCGATTCTCCGGCACACATATTGACTGCATGGACGCAGGCCCGGACTGGATCGCTCAGTGGCCGCTGGACGTTCCCGATGCCAGTTCCCACGGGGCGAGTCCTTTGGCCGGGGCGTCCGTGTCGCGGCCCTTGACGCGGTCGTACATATACTCGTCGCTGACGGATCCCAAAGATTCGTTATAGAGACTGATTTCGCCCGTTATTTCGTCTAATTCTTCAGCGAAACGGTGTTCGGCTTTGAGGCGGTCGGCGTTAGCGGCTACCTCCAGGCGACTGGTTTTGAAGAACTTCTGGAAGCCTCGGTCGAGCAGGATGGCTATTTCGCCTCCGAGCAGCACTCCGGGCTTGTGGAGGAGCACGGCGCCGTTGCCGGTCGAGGCGCGCCCGAGCAGGGCGGCGCAGTCGTACTTAGAGACCATCACGCGATTTGCGTCCGGGACATTTGCGACCCCGGCAACCTGGCGAACATCAAACTGATGGGTGCGTAGCTGGCTGAGGACTTCGTCGAAGCTGCGGGGTTTAATTTTCTTTGACATAACGGCGATTTGCCTTCAAAAGATTTTGATGTTCAGGCTCTAAAAGTTACACTAAAGACTGGCGCTCCGGGTTACTTTCACTGTCGCATAACAGGCGCATCACCGCAACGCATGACTACGCTAACCAATTCGATGACCGATTCGCTTGGCACGACCCTTCTGGACCGCATCGGCAACACGCCGCTGATTCGACTGGGGAGGATTACTGCCCATTTGCCGGGCATTCAGATTCTGGGCAAGGCGGAGTGGGTCAATCCGGGCGGATCGGTAAAGGATAGAGCGGCCTCGGGTATTGTGGCTGACGCGCAGCGGCGTGGGCTATTGGGACCGGGTAAGCGTGGCAGCAAACATCTTTTAGACGCGACGAGCGGCAACACCGGTATTGCTTACGCCATGCTGGGCGCGGCGATGGGCTTTCCGGTAACGCTCTGCGTGCCGTCCAATGTCTCATTGGAGCGCAAGCGGATTCTAGCCGCTTACGGCGCAAATGTGGTGTGGACCGACCCGGCCGATGGCTCGGATGGCGCGATTCGCAAGGCACGCGCGATGGCCGCGGGAGACCCGGAGAGATACTTTTATGCGGACCAGTACGGCAATGACGCCAACTGGCGGGCGCATTATCTGGGGACGGCGAATGAAATCTGGGAGCAAACGGACGGGCAAATTACCCACTTCGTCGCCGGGCTGGGCACGAGCGGTACGTTTGTGGGAGCGACGCGGCGGCTAAAGGAGCTGAATCCGGCGATCCAATGCGTTTCGATGCAGCCTGATTCTCCGTTCAACGGACTTGAGGGTTTGAAGCACATGGCTACGGCCATTGTGCCTCCGATTTACGATGCGGCGCTGGCGGATCGTAATATAGAGATGGGAACGGAGGCCGCTTACGAGATGGCCAAGCGGCTGGGACGTACGGAGGGTCTGTTGGTGGGGGTTTCTTCCGCAGCCGCCGTTGCGACCTGCATGCAGATTGCCGAAGAAGAGGCGGCGCAGGGAAAAGAAGCCGTGATTGTGACGATTCTGTGCGACTCGGCGGACAAGTATTTGAGCGAGCGTTTTTGGGAGGAGTAAGCGAAGCGATGCTGAAGCTGAATGAGCAGGTTTACGACGCAATTCGACGCCATGGGGAAGAGACGTATCCCTATGAGTGTTGCGGCGTGCTGCTCGGACGCTCCACTGACGGCGCCAATGAGGTCGAGGATGCGGTGCGCGCGGGCAACATTCGCACCGACTCGGCGCACAACCGCTACCAGATCGCTCCGCAGGAGCTGGTGAAGATTCAGCGGCTGGGGCGCGATCGCGGACTGGATATTGTGGGCTTCTACCACTCGCATCCGGATCATCCGGCGGATTGGTCGAAGACGGATTTTGCCGAGGCGCACTGGCTCGGCTGCTCCTATGTAATTACGGCGGTTGAACAGGGCGTTGCGCAGGCAACGAACTCGTTTCTGCTGACCGGAAGCGGCGAAGACGATAAGGCTTTTGAAGACGAGGCGGTGGAAGTGGCCGCGCTCGCAGCCGAACGATGTTGAGCGTGGGCCTTCCCACCCTTTGATCAGGCGCGGCCTGATTCCTCAACCTGTCTCCCTAAGCCGATAAGGACAATTTTCGATGAAGATCCATATTCCCACTCCATTGCGCGTTTACTCCGGTAAGCAGGATACGGTCAGTGTGCACGCAACCACCGTAGGCGAGGCACTGAACGCGCTGACTGCGAAGCATCCCGATTTGAAGAAGCACCTGTACTCCGATGAAGGTAAGCTGCGCTCTTTCGTGAATGTCTACCTGAACGACGAAGATATTCGCTACCTGCCTGAAAAAGACGCAACAAAGGTAGGCGAAAAGGACGCGCTCTCCATAATTCCCTCGATAGCCGGCGGGTGTTAGCCACACGGCGGACGCGCTTCGCGCCGTTTTGGTGCTGACCATTTGGGGACCTCCTTTCGGTCGGTAATCAGATTTTGGCTGATGCTTTTTCACTTTTTTTGTAGAAGACGAGAGACTTTATGGCGACGACAGTGGAACATCCGGCGGCTTTGCCGGGCTTGAGCAATAACGAAATTGCGCGCTACTCGCGCCACCTGCTACTGCCGGAAGTGGGCATGGAGGGGCAGCAGAAGCTGAAGGCTGCGAGGGTCCTGTGCGTGGGCACGGGTGGATTGGGTGCGCCCCTTGCCTTCTATCTTGCCGCTGCCGGAATCGGCACGCTGGGGTTGGTAGATTTCGACGTGGTCGACGAGAGTAATCTGCAACGGCAGATTATTCACTCCACGGCTGACGTGGGACGGCCGAAGATCGACTCGGCTGCCGACAAGCTGCAGGCGCTGAACCCGCACATGAAGATCGTGAAGCACGAGACGATGCTCACCAGCCAGAACGCGCTCGAGATTATCAAGGATTACGACATCGTCGCGGACGGCACGGACAATTTTCCTACGCGTTATCTGGTGAATGATGCCTGCGTGTTGAGCGGTAACAAGCCGAATGCTTATGCGTCGATCTACCGGTTCGAGGGTCAGGCCAGCGTTTTTGCTACCGAGGATGGGCCTTGCTACCGCTGCCTTTATCCTGAGCCGCCGCCGCCGGGATTGGTTCCCTCGTGCGCTGAGGGCGGCGTGCTCGGCATCCTTCCGGGGCTGCTGGGAGTGATTCAGGCGACTGAGGTGATCAAGCTGATCCTCGGCAAAGGCGAGTCGTTGATCGGACGGTTGCTGCTGGTCGATTCGCTGGCCATGCGTTTCCGCGAACTGAAGCTGCGGAAGAATCCCGACTGCCCGGTGTGCGGAACGCATCCCACCGTGACTAAACTTATCGACTATCAGCAGTTCTGCGGAATTGCTCCCGAACCAAAGGCAGACTCAGTGAACGGAACACCTGTTCAGAATGGCATCCCGCAAGTTACCGCTGTTGAGTTGAAGAAGCGGCTGGATAACAACGACGATATTTTTGTGCTCGATGTCCGCGAGCCGCACGAATATCAGATTGCCAACCTGGGCGCGAAGCTTATTCCGCTGGGCGATTTGCCGGCGCGCGCAGGCGAGTTGGATAAAGACCGCGAGATCATCGTTCACTGCAAGTCGGGCGGGCGCAGCCAGAAGGCCGCGGAGTTTCTGGCGCAAAACGGCTTCAAAAAGATCTGGAATCTGGCTGGCGGGATTACCGGCTGGTCGAATGACGTGGATCCGACAGTGCCTAAGTATTGAATTCCTGGTTAGCCAGGACGAGGCGACGCATTGTGCGTCGCCTTTTTGTTCTCGAGCGTAAGGGTCGCTGCACGGCGCGCAATAGACGGCGAAAGCTAGCCAGCGATGACCAGGGCCGCGGAGAAGTATGCGACGATCAATCGGAGCATCTTGTGATCCCGAGAGTCGCCAGCTTATGCAGCCGGACCGCCGGGATCAACGCAAAAAAAATGATCACCAGCGAATGAGCACCGAGCACCGACCAATGCACGCTTGCAAGAGACCAATGCAAACGCGCTAGCGAGACCCTGCACGCGACAGCAGCGCCGGAGGAAGGCCGACGACGGTCCATCCCAGCAAACGAAGGACATATCGCGGATAAAACGAACACACCCGAGCAAGCTACTTGTAAGAGTGAAGGTTCGCACAAGTTGCCTGATATTCGCGAATACAGCGAAGAAACGGCCAAGGGCTTGCAGATTGAGAAGGACGCGAGCGAGGTAAGCATTCGCTGCCGCCAATGCAGGCAAGGAATGGCCGATTTACGTTCGAAACCAAGGCGGAATCTTGAGCGTTCATCGTGAATCTCATCTGATCTTTCGTTGGGGGAATTCTCCTTTCCAGCGAGCGACGAGATCGCGAACCGCAGTCCGGCCAATCAGGAAAGAGGAACGTCAAAGCCGGAATCGAGCATAGCGCCCGGGAATAACGCGTCGGCTCTTTAACACCAGCTCGGATTCTGTTCGCATTAGAAAACAACCCGCCTCGATCATCCGATTGGACGCGGGCAAGCCGATGCGCGCGCCCCAGGCCGCACGAAAAGCTCGCATGAAATCGCTGGTTAGGCAAGGGGTTTGGCGAGGCGAAGATTGAAGATTCCGGTGAAATCTTCATGCGAAATAAGCCAATCCACAGCGCGCAAGAAAATCTGCTGTCATGAATCCATGAGACAAATTGCTGCCCTGCTCCCCATCTGTCCCGCCCAAGCCGCCACCGCACGAGATTCAGCAGAATGTCGAAAATACTGCCGCGGTCGGGACTGAGGGTAATCGCGCTGCGCATGGCTATCTTTCGCGTACGCGGCGTGGGGGTTGAAAAGAAAGCCTGCCTCCCAATCGCTGGGCAACCTGGATGGAAAAGTTCCATGAGGCGGGCGCGCCTGGCTCATCACCGCCCAACTCGCCTACCTAGTTTCGTCCATAGGACGATCAAGGGCGTGCCGATAGATGGTTGCAGTGCTCGCATTCAGCCACAGGCGAGGGGGATTTCGCAGTCCGGCAATCACCTCGATTAAGCCGTTGCGTGGTGCGTAGACGCGGAATCATAGATCGCTCGCCTGTTTGCGTCGGTGTAGCGGCAGTTCACGCTTTTGCCCGCGAGATTGATGCATATATCGCTTTGCTCCAGCTCGTCGGTCCATGCGCCTGATTTGCCCCTGCGCTTGAAACATCCCACGCCAAGAACCCTCCATGGCATTGGCCGCGGCATGCGACTGAGCACGGTTACGGAGTGGCCTTGTTCATGAAAGTGCCGCGCCAGCAGACTTCCCACATGCCCACTTCCACCGGGCAGCACGATCCGCAAGCTTTGTTGTCCATAGACCCTCTCTGCCGGTACCATGGGATACTCCTCATGCTAATCTCCATAAACAACATCCAGCAACTCCGCCGGCCAGCCGGTGCAACGGTCTGCAGCAAGGGAATAGCAGCCAAACGCAATGTCACCAGCAGCATCTTCAGTGTCTTGTCGAAGAGAATCTTGGTTCGCGCTTGTTCTGGCGAGCGGTCATAAACCCAGAACAGGATCAGTCCCATCTGGTAGAGCCACAGCAGTCTCGGCAGATACGGCCGGATATTTCCCGGCAGCTTGACCTTTGATTCCTCAACCGCACGTTCGAAGAAGCTGATGTCCTGCTCCCGGATGGCCGCTGTCTCGCGGCTGAAAGGCGACAGAGGATGTTCAGGATCGGCATGTGCCGACAGGGCTCCAAGCAGCTTACGGTTCGGAGCAAAATAGTCGAACTTCTCCGTGATGATCCCGCGCAATCGCTCCTCCAGCGTGCGGCTGTGGGCCAGCATGCGCTTCGATGTCCGCTTTCATCTCGCCTTGGGATCGCTCATAAAACGCCATCACAATGGCGTCTTTTGACTCGAAGTAGTAATAAGCTGCGCCTACCGCGACCTTCGCCTCGGCCGCGATCTCCCGCATCGTGGCCCGCTCGAAGCCGCGCTCGCGAAAAACTGCAAGCGCGGCTTCGAGAATGCGTGCCCGCGTTTCTTCAGACTTACTGCTCGGCCGGTTTCTCTTTCTTCGTGGTGAGCCATCGGCCTATGACCATCCCCATCATTCCAGCCTGCGGAGGCGAGCGATCCCCGTTTCCGCATCTTCGCCAGCACAAGAATATTGAAGAAATGCATTCCGCCCAGAATCAGCAGAACCACTCCGATCTTTGTGCTCTCGAGCTCAATCGCCTCGCGGAAAGTGGCCAGCGCACTGGTCGTCTTCAGAGCCAGAGCAATATAGCCCACGTTGATGAGGTAAAAGCCGACGACCAGAAGGTGATTGACGGAATCGGCCAACTCCTCATTACCGCGAAAGGCGTCCAGCAGGAACACTCTGCCGCTGCGGTAAAGGGTCCGCGCCACCCACATGGTGAGAACAATGCTGATGGCGAAATAGCTGATATAGCATACGGCAACAGACATAATCTTCCCTCAAATTCTAAATTTGAACATGTTCAATTTTCACAATACGCCTGATTTCCGATTGCTCAAGAACTATTTTTGAACATGTTCATATTTATCAGGAAAGAGCATTAAGTGGGAGGGCAGGTAAGACTAGAAGCAGTCAAATGGGTGCTATTTAGCGCTCTGCTTTTTAATTGCTTACTTTACCGTCAGCGTTACATTCAGCGTATGGCTGGTTACGGTGGCTCCGTTGCTGGAGTAGGCGGCTATCGTGACGTTATAGGTACCTGCGGCCACTCCGGGATTGGCTTCGGGGGGATGGTGCAGATAGTCGTACCGCTGCGCGCAGGCGCTGAGTCCGAGCGCGCTGGCCGCGAGCAGGGCCGCAAAGCCTAGCATGCTGAGCGCGTTCATTCCGGAGCGTTTGCGCAGGGCGCCAATTCCGGCGAGCGCCAGCAGGCCGGGCAGCACGATCGCATAGGCGGTGCGCGACCTGCTTGCAGGCCATGCCAGGCTGGCTCCTGAGGGTGCCTGCGTGGTGATCTGCAGCGAACTTGTCGCAGCGTTTCCGTTGAGCGGAGTCAGAGTGGTCGGGCTGAAGGTGCATTTCGTGGCGGCCGGGTTTCCGGAGCAGGAGAGGGTGACCATCTGCGTGAAGCCATTGATCGGAGTGATGGTGAGAACGATGGTTCCGTAGGCTCCGGGGCTGAGGCTGAGGGACGTGGGATTGGCGGTCACCGTGAAGTCGGGCAGCGTGCTGGTTGCGTCGCTTGTCGCCTGCGCCTGGGCCGTTGAAGCGCGGAAGTTCGGGCTGCCGCTGTAAACAGCATCGATGCGTCCGGCGGGCTGGTTGTCGAGCGTGAGCGTGGCCTCGCCGTTCTTGACGAAGGCCGAGCCGAGCGAGCCTTGAGCGTTTTGAAGGCTTACTACGCCGTCCGTAGCGGGGTTTCCGGCGATGTCGCTGACCTTTGCGGTGAAGGTGACGCCGTGATCGCCGTTGGCAGCGGTAAGCTGCGTACGCGTCGCAACCTGTGCCTGTGCGATTCCCAAAATACCTAAGACGAAGGCCAGGCCCGCGATCCTACTTAGGGTTGGCCTGCTGATGCCGTGCCGCAACAACTGCAAATTCATTCTTCGGATTCTCTGCTCTCTCAAAAGGAAGCGGTATGCCGCCAAGTCCTCATTGTATCTGGAGAAGCCAAAATGCTCTACGATGACAGGTTGCGACTTTTTGATTGTGAGGCATGTTTTATGACTTCAGAGGTTTCCAAGCGTCCCCAATTGCAGCATCTTACCGCGCAACTGAACGACCTGAAGGCACGCGGAACCTATTTCCGGCTGCGCGTGCTGGACGATGTTCAGGCTCCGGTATGCACGTATGACGGCAAACGAGTCATTAATCTGGCGTCGAACAATTATCTGGGGCTGACCGCGCACCCCAAGCTACGCGAAGCGGCGATTCAGGCGACGAAAGATTACGGTGTGGGGTCAGGTGCGGTGCGAACCATTGCCGGCACCATGAAAATCCATATGGATCTGGAGGAAAAGATCGCGCGCTTCAAGAACGTCGAGGCTTGCGTGGTCTTCCAGAGCGGCTTTACGGCGAATGCCGGGACGGTGTCGTCAATTCTCGGCAAGGAGGACTTCATCATCTCGGACGAGCTGAACCACGCCAGCATTATTGACGGCGCGCGGCTCTCGCGGGCGAAGATCAAGGTGTTTCGGCATAAAGACGTCGCGCACGCGGAAGAACAGCTCAGGGAAGTTGCAGGCGAGCCGGGCCGGAAGCTGCTGATTACGGATGGCGTGTTCTCAATGGACGGCGACATTGGGCCGGTGGACAAGCTGTGCGATCTGGCCGACAGATACGGCGCGATCATGATGGTGGATGACGCGCACGCTTCGGGAGTACTGGGGCGCAACGGACGCGGGTCTGTCGATCATTTCAACTGCCATGGCCGCGTGGATGTGCAGGTGGGCACGCTGTCAAAGGCGATCGGGTCCCTGGGAGGGTACGTCTGCGGGTCGCGCGACCTGATTGACTTTCTTTACCACCGGGCGCGTCCGTTTCTGTTCTCGACTTCGCATCCGCCCTCGGTGTCGGCGACCTGCATTGCGGCGTTTGACCTGCTGGAAAGCGAGCCGGAGCGCATCGAGCGATTGTGGGACAACACGCGCTACTTCAAGGGCGAGCTGGGACGGCTGGGCTTCGACATAGGCGGCGTAACGACCCCGGCAAGCGAGACGCCGATTACTCCGATCATTATTGGGGACGGGCGTTTGACGATGGATTTTTCCCGCGCGCTTTTTGATGCGGGTCTGATGGCGACGGGGATTGCCTTCCCGACGGTTCCGGAGGGGAAGGCGCGCATTCGCACGATCATGACCAGCGAGCATACGCGCGCGGAACTGGACGAGGCGCTGGAGATTCTGGACCGGGTGAGCAAGAAGCTTGGGGTTCGGAGTTAGCTTCGCATCGTAAGTTTCTGCGTCATCTGGTAGGTGTAGCGGATGCGGTGGATTACGGTGATGGTCGAGAGGACGGCAAGCAGCCATAGTACGGGCGCCATGACCCCCCAGCGGTTGAACAGAGCTCCGAGAATGATAAGAACGATGCGCTCGGGGCGCTCCATAAAACCGACTTTGCACTTGCCGATGAGGGCTTCGGCGCGGGCGCGTGTGTAGCTCACCATCAGCGACGTGACCATGACGAATGCAGCGAGAAAGACGTAAAAGAGGCGATTGCCGCGTGCGTAAAAGACGAGCAGTCCGAAGAAAAGCACTACGTCGGAGTAGCGGTCAATGACCGAATCGAAGAAGGCTCCGAAGACGGTGACCTGATCGGTCTGGCGGGCGACGCGGCCATCGACCATATCAAAGATGCCGGCGCCGATGATGACCAGTCCTGCATAAAGGAACATGCGGACGTAGTTGTGCTCGTTGCCGAAGCCGAAGAGGACGGCGGCACCGGTATTGATGAGAAGCCCGATAAAAGTCAGGACATTTGGCGAGATACGCGTCAGCGCAAGACCATTGACGATGGCCTGGAGAATGACTCCGCAGGCTCGGCCGAAGGCGCTGGTCCAGGTTTTACTCATCGGGTTTTGCTCACTGGATCCTGCACATTGGGCCGTCGTCACGACGCTATTCTTCCGCGTCGTCATGGATGGTGGTTAACTTGAGCACTTCCAGCTCGCGCTTGCCGTTGGGAGTGACGACGACGGCCATGTCTCCCACCTGCTTGCCGATGAGGCTGCGGCCGATGGGCGAGGTAGTGGAAATGAGTCCTTTGTTCACGTCGGACTCTTCGCTGGTGACGAGCTTGTACTCGATTTTTTCGTCCTTCGAGACGTCAAAGACCATGACGGTTGAGCCAAAAGCAATGCGGTCCTTGGGGATATTCGCAAGATTGACGAGCGAGAGCTCGGCCATACGCTTTTTGAGCTGGCCGAGACGGGCGTTAACGAATTCCTGACGCTGCTTGGCCATATGGTACTCGGCATTCTCGCTGAGATCACCCATGGCTACTGCCTTTTTGATCTCAATCGGGAGCTCGTGGGTAAGCTCGTGCTCAAGCTGGCGAATTTCTTCCTGAAGCTGCTTTTTGATGTGTTCGGGCATTGATTGATCCGTCGGGCGGCTGTTGAATTAGGCCGCCGGGCTTCGGCTTCGGCCGGGTTTACCGCAAGAAATGATTATAGCTGGTGAAGGGGTTGGCGAAGAGGCGGCCAGCTAAAAAGCAGCCGGCTGACAAGCGGCTGGCGCGAGTTGAGGCTTGGGGCAGGGCCTGCCTTTTGGTTTTTGCTACCGGATTCTTAGCTGGCCGAATCGCTCGCTAAGCGAGCTTAGCTGTCGGTTCCCAGCTCAAGACGTATCATCGATGCCATGGAGGACTTGCCGCGACTTATGGGGCTTGATGTGGGCGACCGCCGCATTGGGGTTGCGGTCTCCGATGCGCTTGGCCTCACGGCACAACCGGTGTTGACGTTGGTTCGATCCAATCGGAAGCAGGATGTTAAATCTCTCCTGCGCCTGATTCGCAGACACAATTGCTCGGCCATTGTTGTCGGGAACCCGCTCTACATGTCGGGCGACGTGAGCCCCCAGGCGGTTAAGGCTCAGTCGTTCGCGCAAATATTGCGGGAGGAGACGGGATTGCCTGTCCACCTGTGGGACGAGCGACTTACTACGACCGAAGCCCATCGCCACCTGCACGCCGCCGGGCGGCCGGGAAGCGAGCACAAGGCAGTCGTGGATCAGGTGGCGGCCGTGTTGATTCTTGAAAGCTATCTGGAGGCAAGAAAACGGGTGGCTGGCCAAGCGAGCGGCTAAGAGGCGGTCCGCTAAAAGGCGTACAGCGGGCGTGGTCACCACGCAGGGGACTTATTTTTTGGTTCCGATACTCCAGGCTAGCTCCTTCGTACCTGTTTCCGTCCCCGCCAAAATACTCCGCATCATAAAATCGGTATGGGTTATCCAATCTGAGGGTTAGGGTTTTCTGGTGCGACGACTTCTTTTTCTTTTGTTTGTAGCGGCAATTGCTGCAACTGCCTATTGCGTGTTGACTCCCTTTGGGCCGTCCTCGGAGATGTTTGTCGAGGTTCCGCCGGGAACGCCGACGATACAGATTAGCGCTCTCCTGAAACGGAGTGGCGTGATTCGCAGCGAACTTGCCTTCGAGGCCATGCACCTCGTAAAGGCCGGAACACTGAAAGCGGGTGAATACCGCTTTGACCATCCGGCCACGATGGCCGAGGTCTATGACCGGCTGCGGCGCGGCGATGTGTATACCCTGAGCGTGACGATTCCAGAAGGGTCGAACCTGTTCGATATTTCGAGGCGGGTGGAGGCAGCCGGACTGGGGACGGATGAGAAGTTCATGGCTGAGGCGCGGACGAATGTGAAGCTGATTGCGGACTTCGATCCTCAGGCCTCCAGCCTGGAGGGATACCTTTATCCGGATACATATCACTTTGCGCGCAAAGCGACTCCTTCGCAGATGCAGGAGGCAATGGTGCGGCGCTTCCGGCAGGAAGCGGCGGAACTGGGGTTACAGGGGAACCTCCATCACGTGGTGACATTGGCTTCGCTGGTCGAGCGCGAGACGCCGATTGCGGCAGAGCGTCCGCTGGTGGCGAGCGTATTTGAGAACCGAATGGCGAAGGGGATGCCTTTGATGACCGACCCTTCAGTGATTTACGCTGCGCTCCTCGATGGGCGGTATCGCGGGACTATTTATGCATCGGACTTACAGGCAGATTCCCCTTATAACACCTATAAACATGCGGGGTTGCCGCCCGGGCCTATCTGCTCGCCGGGGGCCGCTTCACTGAAGGCGGCCATGCATCCCGCGCAAACGGATTATCTTTACTTTGTTGCAGCAAGCGCTAATCCTTCCGGAAAATCGCGCTTTTCTGCGACTCTGGAGGAGCACGCGCACGACGTGGCAGCGTACCGCAGATCGGTGCGCGAAGCAGGTTCGCAATAATGGAACGAGTGGATTCGCGATTTCGTATGACGATGAGTCGGCTGCATTGATGGGGAGAGGTAGATTCAGCGCGCTACTGTTGTTGTTGCTGCTGCCGTTCCTCGACGGCTGTCTGGTGCGAACACGCACGCTTAAAAAAGTGCGAGATGCCCGCGGTGACGATGACGGCCACGGCCGAAGATCTGGTGAAGGCCGTCAATGACCGCTGCCAGACAATCCGGTCGTTGAGCGCCACGGTAGTCTTCCAGGCGACGGTGGGAGGGCCGCAAAAGGGCAAAGAAAAAACCTATACCTCCTTCAACGGATACATCCTGCTGCGGAAGCCGGAGTCGCTGCGCGTGATCGGACTGGTTCCGGTGCTGCATACGCGCGCCTTCGACATGGCTAGCGACGGAAGCACGTTCAAGCTGTGGATTCCCCATGACAACAAAGTGATTGAAGGATCGGATACGCTCACCAAAGAGTCCCCCAACACGCTCGAGAATTTTCGCCCGAATGTCTTTTCCGATTCGCTGCTGATCAACTGCATCGAGCCGGATGACCTGGTGACGCTGACCTCGGACACCGATACCAGGATCGACCCGAAGACGAAACAACAGATCCTCCAGGCAGACTATGATCTCTCCGTGCTGCGGCGTAAAGAAAACAGCCAGGAACTGATTCCAGAGCGGGTGATTCACTTCAATCGGGTTGACCTGCGACCTTATGGGGAAGACATTTATGACGCCAAGGGAGCGATCCAGACGCAGGCAATCTACGGGCCGGATCAGACGTTTGGAGCGGTTAAATTTCCGGGAACGGTTACCATCAGGCGTCCGCTGGAGGAGTACCAGATTCTAATTACGATCCAGAAGCTGGTGGAGAACCTGAAACTCGCCGACGACCAGTTCCAGTTGAAAACTCCGGCGAACGCCATCGTGCAGGAGCTGCATTAGTGGATTTGCAGTTACTCCACTCCCGCCTGATCTAAGAACTAGCTGAGTCCGGCTCGCTGGGCATGTTCGGCGATGGCGCGATTGATGTCGAGCGCCAGGGCGAGAGCGGCGCGGCCATCTTCGGCCGTGACCTGCGGCGTTTGCCGGGTACGAACGGCTTCAAGGAACGATTCGATCTCCAGCCGCAGCGGCTCTGCCTGGTGCACTTCGGGCTTGTTGAGTGCAAGTCCGGCGGGAAATGAAGCTGCCGATGGACCGGGCGCGGCCTTTGCATCCACGTCGATCACCAGAACGTCTTTGCGGGCGTAGTCGATGGAGATGTACTGGTGCGGCTGGAAAAAGCGCAGCTTGCGGACCTGCTCGGTGCTGACGCGACTGGCGGTGAAGTTGGCGACACAGCCCGAGTCGAATTCGAGCCGGACATTGGCAATGTCAGTCTTGTTCGACAGGATGGGCAATCCGACGGCGTGGACCTGGCGGACCGGCGACTGGGCGAAGGTGAGAACGATATCGAGGTCGTGGATCATCAGATCGAGAACCACATCGACATCGAGGGCGCGCGGCGTGAATATGCTGAGGCGGTGTGTCTCAAAGAACATGGGACGGTTGAGCAAGGGCTGGACGGCGAGGATGGCGGGGTTGAACCGTTCCAGATGGCCTGTCTGAACGATGCGGCCATGCTGCTGCGCGAGGGCGATCAGGTCATCGGCTTCCGCAGTTGTGGCGGCGATGGGTTTTTCAATGAGGAGGTCAATGCCTGCCTTGAGCAGCGGCGCGGCTATTGCGTGATGCGCGGAGGTTGGCACGCATACGGAGGCGGCGTCGATGCGGACTTCACCGCGCGCGCGCGCGGCGAGGGCTTCGTCTATCGAGGAGTAAACGGGCACGCCCCACTCTTCGTGCAGGGACGCGGAACGGGATGAATCCGACTCGAGGATAGCGGCGAGCTTGATGGCGTTCCCCGCACTGCTCCAGCTCGCGATAGACGCGGAGATGATTGCGCCCGAAGGCTCCCGCGCCGCAGACGGCTACGTGCACAGGAGATGGGTTACTTGCCATCACCGGAAATTGTTTTGAGGCAGCGCGCGTACAACTCGAGCAAGTGATCGATGTGTTCATCGGGTTTGGTCGCGGACGGAGCGGTAAATCCGGTTGACGGCGCGGTGGTGCGTCCTGCCCCGGTGGTGGCGGCGACAAATTTTAAGAGATCGAGGGCGATGTCCTCGTTGCGGCGCGCACAGACAGGGGAGTTTTGGGACTGTTCCATGAAGGTCCTCCGAGAGCGATGCTATCAAAATTCGCAGGACCTGTTTGCGGATCCGCTACTTCGCCAATTCGCTCTTTACGATTTCGCTTACCTGGCGTCCATCGGCTCGAACTCCTGCCGTCTGGATGCGCGACTGCACGGCTTTCATGACCGTACCCATGTCCTTTGGTCCTAAGGCTTCGCCAGAGGCGGACAGTTCGGCGATGGCCTGCTGCACGTGTTGGCGAATCTCATCTTCGCCCGCGGCTTTGGGCATGTAGGCCTCGATGAGAGTAATTTCTCCGGCTTCTTTGGCGGCCAGTTCAGGGCGGTTGCCCTTGGTGAACTGCTCGATGGAGTCGCGGCGCTGTTTGATGAGCGTGGTGAGTATCTGTTGCGCTTCGGACTCGGTGAGCGGCTGGCGCTTTTCGATTTCCTTGTTTCTGAGCGCGGATTTCACCATGCGCAGCGTGGTTGTGCGCTCTCCATGGCGCGCCTTCATGGCGGCGATGATGTCGTGGTCGATGCGGGCGATGAGACTTGCTTCCGTCATTGGTTACCCCAAACCTTCCATTATAGAAACAAAGCGCGGCTGGCGCCCGGTCAGTAAAATAAAAGGCAAGCCAAAACTCTAGAGGAACCAGACGATGATTCGGAAAATACGACTTTTTACGCCCGGCCCGACACCGCTTTTGCCTGCCGCGCAGTTTGCCATGGCCGCTGCCGACATTCATCACCGCACGGCGGAGTTTCGCACGCTCTATCAACGCGTGCTGGATCAACTTAAGACTTTCGTCGGCACGAAGAACGATGTGCTGCTGCTGGCGTCGTCGGGGACGGGCGCGATGGAGGCTTCCATCTCGAACCTTACGTCGCCGGGAGACCGCGTGCTGGTGCTGTCGGCAGGAAAATTCGGCGAACGCTGGACGGCGATTGCCAAGGCCTTCGGATGCGCGGTGGATGTAGTCAGCGCTCCCTATGGAGAGACGTTCTCGCTGGATGAGGTGCGCAAGGCACTGAAGATCGAGACGCGCGCAGTGCTGATGCAGGCGACCGAGTCTTCGACCGGCGTTCGGCATGACGTGGAAGGCGTGGCGAAGCTGCTGAAGAAGCAGGAGAGCGGCGCGCTGCTGATTGTGGACGCGATTACCGGCCTGGGCACGACGCACCTTGACGTGGACGGATGGGGCGTTGACGTGATCATTGGCGGCTCGCAGAAGGCGGTAATGATTCCGCCGGGACTCGCGTACCTCGCGTTGAGCGACCGAGCATGGGAGGCATCAGAAATTTCGCTGAATCCGCGCTACTACTTCGACCTTCGGAAGGAGCGCAAGAACGCGCAGAAGGGCGAGTCTTCTTACACCCCTGCGGTTGCGCTGATTGCCGCGCTGGGCGCGGCGCTGGATTTTATCACCGCTCAGGGTGGGGGAGATCTGGTCGCCGGGCGCAAGGCTCTGGTGGACAATGCTGAGACCTGCGCCGCGATGACTCGTGCGGCAGTCGAGGCGCTGGGACTGAAGCTGTTCGGTCCCGGCTCGCCGGCGGCTGCAGCGACCGCGATCTATTCGCCGCAGGGTGTGGATTCGGGCATGATTGTGAAAGAGCTGAAGAACCGCTTTGGCGCCGTCGTGACGAATGGGCAGGGTGAGATGAAGGGACAAATCTTCCGCATCGCACACATTGGCCTGTTCGATTACATGGACACCATCGCCATTATCGGCGCGCTGGAGCAGGTCGCGTTGTCATCGCTGAAACTTCCGGGCTTCGAGTTTGGAAGGGCCTTGGCGGCGGCGCAGAAAGTGTACGCAGAGCAGACAAGCGCGAAGAAGGAAGTGGCCGAAGCGGTGGCTGCGCGGTAAGTCTTCAATTCAAGGGCCTCGCCTGGATTGTCTCCTAGAGGCCCCTAAATTTTTAAGGAGCAAGATGAAGATCGTTCTCGCCGAAAAGGTGTCTCCGGCTACTCTCGCCGTGTTTCAGACTGAGCCGGGATGGAAGATTATTACGCATGAGCAGATCAAGAACGGCCTTGCGTCGGAAATCTCCGACGCCGATGGCCTGGTTGTCCGCTCGGCTGTGCAGGTGGATGATGCGCTGCTGGCATCCGCGCCAAAGCTGCGGGTGATTGGGCGCGCCGGAGTGGGCGTGGACAATATCGACGCCGATGCGGCGACGCGGCGGGGCATTGTTGTGATGAATACGCCCGGCGCGAATGCGATTGCCGTAGCCGAATTGACCGTGGGTATGATGGTCGCGCTTGCGCGGCAGCTTCCTAAAGCGAACGCTACGATGCACGCCGGGAAGTGGGAGAAAAAATCGCTGCAAGGAGTGGAGTTGCGCGGCAAAAAGCTAGGCGTGCTTGGCCTGGGGCGCGTCGGCCTTGAAGTGGCGCGGCGCGCGCGCAGCTTTGGCATGGAGATCATTGGGCATGATCCTTTCGTTGCTGCTTCGATCGCGCGCGAGAATGCGATCACGCTGGTCAGCACCGACGAGCTTTTCCGCGAGGCTGATTACCTTACGCTGCATGTGGGGCTGACTCCGCAAACTGCGGGGATTATCAATGCGAGTACACTCGCGACAATGAAGAAGGGTGTGCGTATTGTGAACTGCGCACGCGGCGAGTTGATTGTTGAAGAGGCACTGGCCGAGTCATTGAAGAGCGGCCACGTCGCCGGCGCGGCGCTGGATGTGTTTCACAAAGAACCGTTAAAGGATTCTCCTTTCTTTGGGCTGGACAGTGTGATTCTGACCCCGCATATTGCCGGATCGACGGCGGAAGCGCAGGAGGCTGTTGGCGTGCAGATCGCGCTGCAGGTGCGTGAGTATCTGAAACTGGGTGTCGTGCAGAATGCCGTCAATCTGCCATCGCTGTCGCACGAAGAGTACGTGGAGCTTGCACCTTACATCACGCTGGCCGATCGCCTGGGCGCGTTTCTCGCGCAGTTTCCTGAGGGCAACTTTGAAAGCGTACATATTACCTATAATGGACGGCTTGCAGAGGGCAAGACCGACTTGATCCGCAACAGCGCGATCGAGGGCATACTGGGACATTCTGAAGGCGTGAACCGCATCAACGCAGCTTCGGTTGCCGAAGAGCGTGGCATTCGCGTTCACGAAGAGAAGAAGGCGGCAGCTTCAGGCGGCGCGGGCAACGTGATTAAGCTCACGATTCACACGCGCGCGGGCGATGTGACTGCAAGCGGAACGGTGCTGCACGGGGTTTCGGCGCGGTTGCTGCGCCTCAACGGCATCGACATAGAAGCTCCGCTCGAAGGCACACTGCTGACGCTGCGTAACCAGGACGTTCCCGGCGTGATTGGACGAATCGGCACGATACTTGCGGATTACAAGATCAACATCGCCAATTTTGCGCTGGGCCGAGAAGGACGCGTGCCACAGGGAACCGCGCTTGCTGTAGTGCAGGTGGACGGCGATGTCACAGCGGACGTTCTGAATGCGCTGCGCGCGGTTGAGGCGATCAAGGAAGTGCGTGTTGCAAGCCTGGGCGCGAAGCCAGTACCCGTAGAATAGAAACATCAGGAAGGAATCACCGTGCCGCTGTACGAATACCGCTGCAAACAGTGCGGGCATCAATTTGAAAAGATCCAGAGCTTCAGCGCTCCGGAAGAGAAGGAATGCCCAGTCTGCAGGGGCGAATTGGAGAAGCTGATTTCCGCGCCGGCTTTCCAATTCAAGGGCTCGGGCTGGTATGTGAATGACTACGCCAGCAAGAGTGGTTCGAAGGCTGCAGCGACGACGGCGGAGTCTTCGACTGACGGCAAGCCTGCGGCGGCGCCTTCTTCTGAGAACAAGTCCGGAGCTTCTCCTGGGGCTTCTTCCGAGAGCAGCAGCACGCCGGCTGCGGCTTCTTCAACGACAACAAGCGAGTGATTTCTCACTCGCTCTGTTTTCTCTGAAATTTCGGCAGCTTTAAGAAGATTTCTTCCTGGGGACTTTCGCTCCGGATTTTCTCGCCTCCGATAGTCCGATGGCGATGGCCTGTTTGCGACTGGTGACTTTCTTTCCGCTACGCCCCGATTTCAGCTTGCCCTTCTTCATTGCTTTCATTTCTCGCTCGACCGATTTGCCTGCAGCCGGGCTGTACTTGCGGGTGCTGGATGATTTTTTCGATGCGCTCTTTTTGGCCCGACTCTTCTTCGCGGATGATTTTTTAGCGGAACTCTTCTTTGTCGCACTCTTCTTTTTTGTTGCCATAAATGCGTTCCTCCACGCAGGTTGGGACGCATGCGGAAGGAACGGGGTTGCCGCAAATCCGGAACCCTGCGCGGCAAGTATTAAGATGCTCACTGCTGTCTCAGTGACTCCATATCGATCACGAAGCGATATTTCACGTCGGCCTTCACGACTCTCTCGAAGGCTTCGTTGACTTTCTGGATCGGAATCACCTCGACGTCGGAGACGATGTTGTGCTCCGCACAATAGTCGAGCATCTCCTGCGTTTCCTCCATGCCGCCGATGATCGAACCAGAAAGAGAGCGGCGCCTGAAGAGCAGGTTCCCCATGTTTATGACAGGGGGCTGATCGGGCAGACCCACCTGGCAGTAGACGGCGTCGCGCTTAAGAAGCGGAAGGTATGCATTCAGGTCATGCACGGCGGAGACCGTGTCGAGGATGAAGTCGAAACTGTTCTCTTCCTTCTTCATTGCTGCAGCGTCCTTCGAGATCACGACTTCATCCGCGCCGAGACGTTTTGCATCCGCAATCTTCGACTCCGAGGTAGTGAACTGGACTACGTGGGCGCCGAAGGAGTTCGCAAACTTCAGGCCCATGTGGCCGAGTCCACCGAGCCCTACTACGCCGACCTTTTTTCCCGGCCCCACTTTCCAATGGCGCAATGGAGAATAGGTAGTGATGCCCGCACAGAGCAGAGGGGCGACGCCCGCAGGATCGAGTGCGGTAGAAACGGAGTGAACGAAATCCTGGTCCACCACGATGTTATTGGAGTAGCCCCCCTGCGTCAGCTCGCCGTACTTGTCCGGAACGCCATAAGTTAGGGTTACACCGATTTCACAGTACTGCTCCTCATTGTTCTGGCAGCTCGCGCAGGTGCGGCAGGAATCGATGATGACGCCTACTCCTACGCGCTCGCCGACTGTGTAGCGGGTAACGCCGCTGCCTACCGCAGCGACGCGACCGACGATTTCGTGCCCCGGGACCATGGGATAGATAGCATTACCCCACTCGTTGCGCGTGGAGTGAATATCGGAGTGGCATACGCCGCAGTATTCAATTTCAACGACGACATCGCTCTCCCTTGGATCACGGCGCGTAAAGCTAAAAGGCGCCAATGGTGTGGTGGATTGCTGCGCCGCATAACCGTGGGACTGGATCATGGGAGTGCTCCTTACTGAGTCTCGAGTTTCAAATGGATTTCAGAAAGAACCTTGACGCGAGTTAAGCTAAACAGCAGATGCGTGAAGCGATCGTAAGTTTTAATCAAAACTCGATACAACCGCTCAAAAAGATCATACGCGGTGCATTATCACCAAACTGCTTTTCGCCGAGAGAGGCTCATCGACTGCCACTCCGGGACCGGAACGACGCAGTACAGAGATTCTTCCGTCAGCTCCAGCGGACCGATCGAGCCTCTTTGACGCTTGGGGACTTTGCAAAATCGGTAAGCCATTGAATGGATTGGTGGACCTGATCGGGATCGAACCGATGACCTCTCCCATGCCATGGAATAGCTCAAACCGCAACCTATAGACGGCACAGTACTTACAACCGGCAGAACCGGCAAAAACGGCCTACTGGGCACTATCTGCGGGCAAAATGCGGGCAGAACTTAAATCAAGTGGCCAGCGGGCTGATCCGTGTGGGATCAGCCCAAACTCCTCAAGTCTGTTCCCCGAGATTGTGCGGCAGGCCGCGTCTTCCACAATGAACCGGCCTGTCGATTTCGTTCTGATTAAGAGATTCTCAGGCAGCTTCGCGGCGCCTGTCGAGAGCGAACTCGACCGGGATCTGGTTTCTGCGGCGCCGGCCCTCTTCATACCATTCGAGGTAGTACCGACTCTCGGAGTGGTGTTCGTCCTGGCCGGCGACCCAAACGTGATCGCGGATGATCCTTTGGCGGGATGAACCGCCATAAGAGCGTTTATAAGGGACGGGAGCCCTGTAAGAGAATATCGACGAATTTCCGCGCCTTTGCGGGCCAGTCGTCCGCGCTGCCGGCGGTGGAGAGGCCGTAGATGGCACGCATCAAGTCTATGGGATCGACGTCCGGGCGGAGATCGCCGCGGGCGACAGCGCGGACGGCCAGCGCGTTGGCAGCTTTTTCCATCACCTGCGTGGTCTGCTGAAACACGCGCGAAGGGCCGCCGGCCATTGCGTTTAAGGCTGGCGCGATGATCTTTTTCGCGGCGATGTAGTCAATGAAGACCAATAGCCATGCTCGCAGGGCTTCGATGGGGGGGAGTTCGGCGGATAATTTTTTCTGCGCCGCCGCCAGCTTCTCGACTTCGGTGATGTAGACCGTCGCCAGCAAGTCGTCGCGTGTCGCGAAGTTACGGTAGAGCGTACCGGGTCCGATCTTCGCACGCCTTGCGATCTCGCCCATGCTGGCATCGGCGCCGCGACGGGTGAAGACTTGCTTCGCGACTTCCAGGATGCGCTCGCGATTGCGCTGGGCGTCAGCGCGAGGCTTGCGGTCGGATTTTGGAGTGACTGGCTGTTTCATAGAACTTTCTGAAACCGGAGTACCCCTCCGGTAATCTTATCGAATAACGGAGGCCCATTCCGTTTTATTTCTGGGACGTGGCCGGTGTCAAAGAGTTTGACAGGAGAGTGCGGTATGGCGACAAAGTTTGGAGCAACGTCAACGACTGAAGATGTCCTTGCCGGCATTGAGTTGAAGGGTAAACGAATTCTGGTGACGGGCGTTTCGGCCGGTCTCGGCGTAGAAACGGCCCGGGCTCTGGTGGCGCATGGCGCGAGTGTTGTGGGGGCTGCGCGCGATCTGGCGAAGGCAAAGCGGGCCACGTCGGAAGTCAGCAGGGCCGCTGCGGAGACAGGCGGGAGTTTCGAGTTGATCGAGCTCGACCTCGCCAGCCTGAAGAGCGTGCGCTCCGCGGCGGACAAGCTGGTTGCCGATGGCCGCTTGTTCGATGTGATCATCGCCAATGCTGGCGTGATGGCGACTCCGTTCGGCAAGACGGAGGATGGTTTCGAGACGCAATTCGGGACCAATCACCTCGGCCACTTCGTATTTGTGAACCGCATCGCAAAGCTGATCAAGGATGGCGGACGTCTGGTCAACCTTGCTTCCTCAGGGCACCGTTTCAGCAATGTCGACCTGAACGATCCCAACTTTGAGACCACGCGGTACGAACCCTTCGTAGCCTACGGGCGTTCGAAGACCGCGAACATCCTATTTGCAGTTGCTTTCGATAAGCGGCATCGTGAGCGCGGGGTCCGCGCGGCGGCCGTGCACCCAGGAGGCATACAAACCGAGCTTGGCCGCCACATGGACCCGGCTCAAATGGAACAGATGATCAAACAGATCAATGAACAGGCCGCAGCAGAGGGCAAAGAGCCCTTCCAGTTCAAAACCGTTCCCCAGGGAGCCGCCACCTCAGTATGGGCAGCTGTCGTCGCAGCAGCCGAAGAGGTAGGGGGACGGTATTGCGAGAACTGCCACGTGAGTGACGTCGTCGCAGATGATACAAGGCTCGGCCTGCTTGACGAAGGTGTGCGTGGCTATGCGCTCGCCCCCGAGAACGCAAAGGCTCTCTGGAAAAAGAGCGAAGAGATGGTCGTCGAAAGCTTCGAATAGAAGCTGAACAAGACAGCCGCATATTCGTGGGACTCAGCAGACATGATCGTGCGTACCGGATCGCGCCGACTTGCTTTTCGATCATGGTGCCACGGATGTGGCCTATGCTTGGGAATTGCAACTTCTCGCTGAGAACAAGCAACCCGGCTTTTGATTTTGTATGGACTCGGATTGCCAGGGAGGAGAGAGTTCGATCTCCCGCCTGATTGTCTCTGACGCTCTATCTGAGACGAGGGTATCAGCAACAGAAAGGAACGCTGTCGCGATGAACGGAAGCCGACTCCAGGTTACTTACTCGTAGTGCGCACGCTATTTCGATGTTTTCAAGGAGATGGCGAAATATTCGTGACCAACCTACGTAGAAGCGGTAAGAAAGATCGACTTTACAATCGCTTCAATCCTGGCGGCCATCTCCTCGGCGGGAATGCGATCTGGTGTTTGCAGCCAGCGACGCGCGGCCCCGAAGATGGCCCAGGCCGCCGTGGTTGCAAGCAGTTTGGGATCTGTTCCAGGTACCATCGCGTGCTTCGCGGCGCCTTCCTGAAACATAGCCTCCACAACCGGGATGATGGAGCCTTCAAGGGGCATCTTAGCCAACTGGGCAGGGCAGCCCGTGGTCTCGGCCAGATAATCACAGACGCCAAGAGCAATCGCTCGTAGAGCTCCATCGCAATCTGTGAAGGAAAGGCCGCGACGGGCGATCAGAGCGCGGAAGCGGGCGGCTGTCATGGCCTGCAGGAGGGCGTTCTTGTCCGGGTAGTGGAGGTAAAAGGTGGCCCGGTTCAGGGTCGCTTCATCGGCGATCTCCTGGATGGAGATTTCCTCGAACTCCTTGCGGGTCAATAACTTGAGTAACGATTCCATCAGCATCTGACGGCTGCGGAGGACGCGGGGGTCGGTGTTTTCCGCTGCGTTGCCAGGTTGGAATGCGTCTGCCATTCACTCTAAGCATAGTCCCTTCTACAGCAATAGATGCGTAAGCGACATTTGTCGATTTATTTGAATCGACAAATGTCTATTACACATCAATTGTCGCACAGGAGGTTTTTTTATATGCCTACGCTTCTTCACATCGACTCCAGCCCGCTGTATGGGCGATCTGTCTCACGCCAGCTTACCGAGGCGTTCGTTACTCAATGGGAGTCTTCTCATCCGAATGGAACGGTCGTTGACCGCGACCTTAACGCAACCCCGATCCCGCCTGTCACCGCTGAATGGGTGGGAGCTGCCTACACGCCGGAGGAGGCGCGCACTCCACAACAGAAGGAGCTGCTGGCGCTTTCGGACACGCTGGTCGCCGAACTGGAGCAGGCGGATGAGTACGTGTTCGGCGTGCCGATGCATAACTTCGGAGTGCCTTCGGTGCTGAAGCTCTGGATTGACCAGATCGCGCGCGTGGGCAGGACTTTTTCCTATGCGGGTGGAACGCCGAAAGGACTGCTCACGGGCAAAAAAGCGACGTTCATCATCGCGACCGGCGGGATCTATGATGCGCAGACGCAGATGGCCTCTTTCAACTTTGTCGAGCCGTATCTGCGGTCGGTCTTTGGCTTCCTCGGTGTGACAGATGCGACTTTCCTCACGACAGGCGGAACCGCGGCGCTCAACTACGGGCAGGACCGCGATGCGTTTCTCGCCCCGCACCTTCAAGTCGTGCAAGCGCACGCGCAGGCAATCTAAAGGAGACGAAAGATGAAGACGGTTTCTATCATTGCTCGCTACCTGCTGGGACTGATGTTTACGGTCTTTGGCCTGAACGGATTTCTCAACTTCATTCATCAGCCGCCGCCGCCGAACCCACTTGCGATACAGTTCCTTGTCGCCGTCAGCGCGTCGCATTTTGCGGTGTTCTTCTTCGCCGTGCAGGTGATTGGCGGGCTGCTGTTGCTTTCAGGCATTTTTGTGCCGCTCGCACTTACGGTGCTTGCGGCGGAGCTTTATAACATCCTCGCGTTTCATTTGACGCTTGCGCCGGCGAGCATTGCTCCAGCATTGGTCGCATCCGTGCTGTGGGTGCTCGTCTTCCTGCAGTACCGCAACAGCTTCAACGGCGTTTTAGCCGTAAAGCCTGCCGTGCAGGAATAGTCTGCTTCCGATTGGAGAGGGCAGGAGAGTAAGTCTGCCAGATTTACCTGGAAACGGCTGCAGCTCTAACCGGCATGGCAGGCTTGAATGACATGAAGAAAATTGGGTTCCTCTCATTCGGTCATTGGACAGCTTCACCGCAGTCACGAACGCAGTCGGCGGCCGATGCGCTCTTGCAGTCTATTGACCTTGCCGTGGAGGCCGAGCGCCTGGGAATGGACGGAGGCTATTTCCGTGTTCATCACTTCGCGCAACAACTGGCATCACCGTTCCCATTGCTCGCGGCGGTTGGCGCCAAAACGCGAAACATTGAAATCGGCACCGCCGTGATCGACATGCGGTATGAGAACCCTCACTACATGACGGAGGACGCTGGCGCTGCGGATCTCATCGCTGGCGGACGCCTGCAGTTGGGAATCAGTCGCGGTTCACCCGAGCAGGTGATCGATGGTTGGCGCTATTTTGGCCACCGCCCGCGTGAAGGCGAAGACGATGCCGCTATGGGCCGGCGGCATACCGAAGAGTTTCTAGCATTGCTGGGCGGCAAGGGCTACGCGCGGCCTAACCCGCGTCCGATGTTTCCCAATCCGCCGGGGCTTCTTCGCCTTGAGCCGTACTCCGAAGGATTGCGCGATCGGATCTGGTGGGGGTCTGCTTCCAACGCGACAGCCGCGTGGGCCGCCAAGCTGGGAATGAACCTGCAAACCTCAACCCTCAAATTCGATGAGTCTGGCGAGCCGCTCCACATCCAGCAAGCTCAGCAGATTCGCGCCTTTCGCGCGGCATGGAAGCAAGCTGGTCATGCCCGCACGCCGCGCATTTCCGTCAGCCGCAGCATTTTCGCGTTGCTCGATGACCGCGATCGTGCCTATTTCGGAAGAGGTTCTCACGAAGAGGACACAATCGGTTACCTTAACGAACATACACGCGCGATCTTCGGCCGCAGCTACGCTGCCGAGCCGGATGTCCTGATTGAGCAGCTTAGGAAAGACGAAGCGATCGCCGAGGCAGATACTCTCTTGCTTACGGTTCCAAACCAGTTAGGCGTTGCGTATAACGTGCATGTGATCGAAGCGATTCTCACGGGCGTCGCTCCCGCGCTCGGTTGGCGCTGAAAACGCAATATTGCATCCGGCGGCGTCCGTTGGGCATAAGCAACGCAAAAGGGGTCGGATTCTGACATTGAGCACATGGCAGCTTCGATTTCGAAATCAGCGGTGGGCCTGACTCGTCGCCGACGATGAATCCTACTAACTTTCCGGCGAAACTGGATACTGTCAAGGAGAAGCAGAGCGACGATGGCAGGCGTCGCAGAGTTGCTGGAGCACATTCGCACCACCGGCCCCATGCGTAGGGCCGCCATGGCTTTCGTCGTCGCGATCATGAACTCTGTCGCAGAGGCGACGATGGATTTCATGACTCAGGATTCAACCCATGCAAAGAAGGACTGCAAAGAGGGCTTCGAGGCCCTGTGGCGCATGGTGGCTTAATGTTTTGACATCGGTAGTTGAATTTGGAACGTCGTTTGGCGTTTCGACTACCTCCCTGGCAAGGGCGCGTGATAACGGTGGCGGGCGCGTCATCACGATGGAATTCGAGGCGTCGAAGGTGGAACGGGCGCGCGAGAATCTGACCGAAGCGGGGCTGATCGATCTTGTGGCGACGCGGTTGTAAAAGGAGCAGGCCCCGGTGCAGTCCAGGCCTCGCTATTTTTGCCGCTTGCGGAGTGGGGTAGAAGCGCGCTTGGGCGTTGAGCGCGAACCGGCGATGAGGATGTCGACGAGGCGGCGGCCGCTGGGCTCCCAGCCGGGCATCGCGGTGGTGTGGAAGATGCCGACGAGGGCACGGACGAAGTCGTTGGGGTCCGTGTCGGGGCGGAGATCGCCACTGGCGATCGCGCGCTTTACGGAGGCTACGAAGGCGGTGTGGATGAGCGATCGGGCGCCTTCGATGAGGCGCATTGAGCCGCCCGCGACGGTGTCCATCGCGGGAATGATAAGCCTTTTTTGAGAGACGTGGTCGATGAAGAGCAGCATCCAGGCGCGGAGGGCTTCGAGCGCTGGCATCGTAGTGGCAAAGCGATGCTCGGCGGCAGCTAGTTTTTCGACTTCGCTGCGGTAGACCGCTTCGATGAGGGTGTCGCGGGCTGGGAAAGTGGCGGTAGAGCGTGCCGGGGCCGATGCCGGCGTCGCGGGCAATATCGTCGAGGCTGGCGGCGGCCCCGTCGCGGGTGAAGACCTCCTTGGCGACCTCAAGGATGCGCTCGCGGTTGCGCTGGGCGTCGGCGCGGGGCTTGCGGGCGGGCGAGAGGTGTCGGGAGCTTCTTTTTCGGCATACGCAAGTTTACGGAAAAGATTCTGCAACCGGAGACAGCCTCCGATTATCTTTATATGCGGAGACTGTCTCCGTTTTATTAGACGGGGACGCGGATGTCAACTCTGGCGCGATCTTCATAGGTCGCGTCATAACCGCAGGAGGACAACTATGCGTGTATTTGTGACAGGATCAACGGGCTTCATTGGAACGGAATTGGTGAAGGAACTGATTGCGGCAGGGCACCAGGTACGCGGCCTTACGCGCAGCGAGGCCGGCGTGGAGCAGCTGAAGGAGGCTGGTGCGGAGGTTCATCGCGGCGACCTGAAGGACCTCAATAGTCTGCGCAGCGGAGCGAAGGGGATGGATGCTGTTGTGAACCTGGCGTTCGGCCACGACTGGTCGAAGTTTGCGCAGAACGCGGAGGACGAGATCAAGGGGATTGAGGCGCTGGGGTCGGTGCTCGAACCGGGCAAGCTGCTGGTGGCGACATCGGGGGTTGGATTGACGAGCGGCGCGCCTGGCCACTTGCGCACAGAAACGGATCCTCCGACGGATTCGCCCGCGATTCCACGAAGGCCCGAGAAAGCGGCACGGGCTGTCGCGATGAAAGGTGTGCATGTGGCGATTGTGCGTCTGCCGCAGGTGCATGACACGCGCAAGCAGGGGCTCGTGCCGCTGGTGACGCAGACGGCGCGCGAGAAGGGCGTCTCGGTGTATGTGGGCGATGGCGCAAACCGCTGGGCTGCCGCTCCGCTGAAGGATGTGGCGCACCTGTACCGATTGGCGGTCGAGAAAACTGGGCCCGGCGTGACGGTCTACAACGCGGTGCAGGAGGAAGGCGTGTCGATGCGAAAGATCGCGGAGACGATCGGCAAGGGGCTGAAGGTGCCCGTGAAATCCATCACTCCGGAGCAGGCAGGCGAGCACTTCGGGTGGTTCGCGCATTTCGCAACGCTGGATATGCCGGCTTCGAGCGAGTGGACGCGCGAGACGCTGGGGTGGGAGCCGACCGGTCCGGGGCTGATCGAGGATTTGGCGAATATGAAGTACTGACGATTTCTGTTTCGCAATAGCGTGGGATGCTGCGGGTAGAGGCCAGGCGGCCGAGCGCATCCCGATAATCCTGAGGACAGCCTCGCTGGCCGCGTCACGCAGATCGATGGCATCGGCATCTCGTACATGTATTTCGGCGCCTGGGAGCCGAAACATGGCTCCTCGGGTGCTGAATTCCACGTCAGCCCGCACCTGATGATTGTGAGTCCCCGTCGGGACGATTTTCAGGGATTCAATCGCGATCCATCGAATGGTATGCCCAACGTGGCGAATTTGCCTCATCACACCGAGCTATACCTCGTGATGCCAGTGCGGCAATGGGATAAATGACGGTCTTCGCAATGGCAGATATTCCTTCGCGGCAAGACGGGGCATGCGGAACCGTCGGCCTCCATCCGCTCGTGGGCCATAATTGCACGCCTGGATTGTAAGCACGAATAATAAAGAATGCGGCAGGCGAACGCATACAGCAGGAAGGAGAAAATAGCGTCATGAGGATTCTGGTAGTTGGTGCAGGCGCCGTTGGTGGCTATTTTGGAGGCCGCCTGGTACAGGCGGGACGCGATGTAACATTTCTGGTCCGGGCAAAACGAGCCGAGCAAATTCGGGCCCAGGGGTTGCAGATCCTTAGCCCAATGCATGGCGACTTCACCGCTCGACCCAAAGCGACCACCGCAGCTCAAATTGTTTCTCCGTACGACATTATCTTTTTGAGCGTGAAAAGTTACAGTCTCGCGGCTGCGATCGATGATTTCGCACCCGCCGTCGGGCCGCAGACGGTTATCGTTCCGGTGCTCAATGGGATGCACCACATGGACGTGCTGAGTCAGAGATTTGGCGCTGAAGATGTACTGGGTGGGGTTTGCTTCGTTGCCACTGAGATCGATGCGCAAGGCCGGATCATTCAGCTCGCCGATTTCCAGAGTCTCACCTACGGCGAACTGGACGGCAGGAAAACCTCTCGGATCGAAGCGGTGCATGATGCATTTCGGGGAGCTGGATTTGACACCGCGATTTCCAGAGACATTTTGCGGGACATGTGGCAGAAGTGGGTATGGTTGGCCACTGTGGGAGCTGCGACCTGTTTGCTTGACGGAAACATCGGCGAAATCGCGGCGGTTGCCGGTGGCGCCGATTCAACTATCACAATATTTCGTGAATGCGCCGCGATTGCGGGTGCTTGCGGCTACCCGCTCGCGGAGACATTCCTCGCAGAGAAGAGCCCTCAACTGACTGCGCCGGGTTCCACATTGACCTCGTCAATGTATCGCGACCTCAAAGATCAGGCCCCCGTCGAGGTGGACAGTATTGTTGGTGATCTTTTGGAACGCGGGAACAAACAGGACGTCTCCGCGCCACTCCTCCGGGCGGCATTTGCAAGGTTGACCATTTATCAACGGAGGCGCGCCGCCGTGAAGGCTGCTGGCAGGTGAGCGCAAAACGCAAGGACAGCAATATCCGCTGGTGCCAGGGACAATATTTCACCGAGGGCAACGGTGGAATACTATCCGGACTACTACGCCGCCGATGTATTTGACCGGGACAGGTATTCATCCGAGGTCGTCCACAAAAGCTAAGGTCGGAAACTCACATCGCCCCTAACACTCGCTGCACGAGGTGGATCGAGATAGAACCTTCACCCACGGCAGATGCAACGCGCTTCACGTTTCCGGAACGAATATCTCCGACAGCAAAAACTGCGGGCAGACTGGTTTCCAGCATCTGCGGAGGCCGGCTGAGCGGCCATTTGAGTGGCGCGTTGTCCAGAATCGGATCCAAATCCCGTCCTGTGAGGATGAACCCTTGCTTATCGAGCGCAAGACATCCACGCAGCCAATCGGTATGCGGCGAAGCACCTGTCATCACGAACACATGGCCAATCTCATGCACAGATTCTTTGCCCGTTGCCCGATTCAGCCAGGTGACCCACTCCAGGTGCGAATCACCCGCTAATGCAACGATCTCGGTTTGGAAATGCAGTTCGATGGCCGGATTCTCAGCAATTCGCTGAATGAGATAGCGTGACATTGTTTCGGACAATCCCTTGCCACGAACCAGCATGTAGACCTTTTTTACTGTTTCTGCCAGGAAGGCCGCTGCCTGACCGGCAGAGTTGCCGCCGCCCACTACGATGATCTCCTCACCTGTGCAAAGTTGTGCTTCCATCACTGTGGCGGCGTAGTAGACGCCCTGTCCCTCGAACCGCCCCAGACTCTCAACGTTCGGCTTGTTGTACTGAGCGCCGGTGGCGATCACAATGCTCCGAGTGTCGATGATTCCGCCGTTTTCCAAAGTAAGCTGGTACGGCCGTTGGTCACACTTGACCTTCACCACTTTCTGGCCAACCATCATCTGAGCGCCGAATTTCTCTGCCTGCACAACCGCGCGGCCGGCAAGCTCCTGCCCCGAAATGCCCATGGGGAATCCGACATAATTCTCGATCTTTGAACTCGCGCCGGCCTGACCTCCAGGGAACTCAGATTCGATCACCACAGCGTCCAACCCTTCTGAAGCCGCATAGACGGCGGCGGCCAAGCCTGCCGGGCCAGCGCCCACAATCGCGACATCATAAAGGCGGTGTTCATCGATGTGGCCCGCGAATCCCAGGCATTCCGCCAGTCGCTGGTTCGTCGGATTTCGCAACACAGTCTTTCCATTGCAGATCACAACGGGAATGTCTTCCAGCTTGATCTCAAACCGATCCAAAAGTTCTTGTGACGCTCGATCGCTGTCGAGATCGACATAGCTGTGGGGTTGGCTGTTGCGAGTAAGGAACTCTCGCAGGCGTAGCGTATTGGATGAATGTTGCGATCCCAACACCACCACATTACCCAGCCCTTCCGAAATCATCGCGACACGACGCAGAAGGAAAGCCCGCATGAAGATATCGCTCAGCTCTGCATCTTTTGCAATCAACGTTCGCAAGGCGTCTGCGCTCAGTTCAATGAATTCCCCCCGCTCGGCCACACGCCCTCGTGCGAAAGCTCGCGCGCCGGAGATCAAGACAAGTTCACCAGAGAATTGGCCAGGTCCATAGGTGGCGAACACCTGCTCACCGGAAAGTCCGGCCATTGCGATGTCAAGCTTTCCTGAGAGCACTACAAAACAAGACATGCCCAGATTGCCCGGTTCAAAAAGGACCTCTCCAGTCTGGACCGATCGCACTTTGCCGTATGGCCGGATGCGGGCGATCTGCGCCGGCGAAAGAACGGGAAAAGCCTCCGCTTGGCGGTCAGGCGTATTGATCGTTGGCAACATTGTCCAATTCTCCCACGACCGTATTGAAACGCCTTGCGGCGACCTCGCGTTCGACCGTCGGCCGGCATGAGAAGCTTGAAAGCAGTTTATCTGCGGTTCTTCAATGTTCGTCCGGCATTTACTTCCCCACGGCTGAGCTTGCCGGATCAGGTGATGGTTTTGACGTGTCGGCTGCGTCCTTCATTCAAAAGTTCCAGGTGCCCCGGGCAGAGGCGGGAACCCACGCAGAGGCATCTGTTGGGTACCACCCCGGTGCGAAGACATGCCATCCTCTTTGTGGCCACCTTGTTTCGCAACGGAGGTTTGCAATGAGCAAGAGCGCGCCTCTGCGAACGGGAACAAGGCTCCCGAGCCGTCGCCCGAATTTCCCTTCACAACGTTCGTCAGGTTGGACGGGGGAGTACACCGTTCCATCTCGGTTCAGGACTCCGGGCATCTTTGCGATTATCCGTCTCTATTCGGCGACTGGCTGGTCATCCAGACAGAATGCGACAAGAGTTTCGCCAACACCCTCAGCCGTGTGAACATTTCGATTATTAATTAATGGAGATTTCGGGTGGTCGGCTCAGTCCGGGAAAAACACCAGGGCTTGTCCGTTTAGCCGCGGCAATTGCGCGACAGAGCCCAGGCATTTGCCAGTCGTAAAGTCGAAGGCAACAACCTCGTCGCGCGCTACGCAGTAGAGAAGCCCGTTGGGAGAAAAGCGCAAGCCACGTGGTTTGCGGAACTCAGCCTTCCCATGGGGAGAGAAAACCCGGACGAGGTGTCCGTCTCTAGCGTCGTATTCCCGAACGGTCGTCACCGCGTTCTCCGCCCCAAATGGGTGCTCGCTGGAGACCACGATATTGCCGTTGGGCGCGGTTGTGAGATCGAGCGGGCTCAGTTCGGGATCCGCGACCAGCCGAACGGACTGCATCGGCGTCGATGTCCCTCGAGTAAAGGCCACTATCGTGTTATCTCCCTGGCCGTTCGGACCGATCCCCGACGCCAGGAGCAGCCTGCCATCCTGACCGAAAGCAAATCCTCGCGGAAAAGGTACGACCCGGGGTGGCAACACATGCTCCCCGGTGCCATCAAGACTGGTCGCGAAGGCGATAATTGTGCGCGTGCCGCGCAACCCAACGTAATACCGGCCATCCGGGCCGAAAGTGCTGCCTCCAGGATTTAGACCTTCAATCCGGCCCGTATCGCGAACAACACGCCCTTCGGAGGAGATCGCTAACACTCGATCGGTCCCACTGTTCAGAAACAGCAGGTTTTCTTTTGGATCAACGGCAAGGCCACGCGGATCGGCAATGCGATCGTCACGAAGAAACGGGCCCCGCAGCCTGCCGTCCGCCTCAAAGGCGAGCAGCTCTCCAAATCCGTTTCCGTTGGCGCCGGACGCACTTGTAATCAGAAGGGGCACCGCAACTGTCCTCCGAAAATCCCCGAGATCGCCAGGGGGGCGAATCCGGCGCAGCTCATGCGGACAATGGACTCGAATGCCTCCTTCATGAGCAAGGGCTTTCGGTCGCCCTCTGTCTAGGCTATCAGGGGAAACATGATCTCTTTGTGCGCAGGTAGGATCCCGTCGATTCCCAGCAACTCCATCGCCCGGTCACTGAGACTCGCTCGGTAACTTAAGTCAATTGATGGGCGTTTCCCGATACCTATCCAGTTGTCGCCGTGTAAACCGACGTCGGTGAGCGCCTCGGCCTGAATGCGTCAATTGACAACCGGGCAAGGCGTTCAATCGTCACAAGCCGGTCGGATACGACCCCCGATACGCTTTACGCTACTGCCATGGTCTCGTGAACGGCTTTTGCGGCGGTACGGATGACATTGATCACCAAGTGGGTCGAGCCGGATGTTCCGCAAACGATTATCAAGGCCCAGATTCGGGCATGCCACTCCGAATTTGCCGTAACATTCCGACTGGCTCGGAGCTATGTGCACACCCGCCGAGCGCCTGCCAGGCTATGCTTCGTCTGCGAGCCTGGCGATGATTGAGAACGCTTCCGGTAAGGAACCATATCTGAGCGTGTGGGCAGGAGTCGTGCAAATCATTCTCAGGAACGCTTCGAATTTGTACCGCGGAAGATGTCTTGCCAAGATCATGCCCGCTTGGTTCAGAAGGCTAAGGGTTTGTAGATGAGTCAATCGCTCTACGCAAACCATGCCGGATGATCGGTATTCCGGAAATACAATCTGACTGAGGCGCGGCGATGACGTTGAGGCACCCGCAGGTGGCGGATGCAGCAGCCGGATCCCTATACCGTCGGAACGCACATGGGCGGGAGCCTGCGCCAGCTGGGGCCACTCATTTTGAAGCACGGTCCAGCTTCGTTCTTTCAGGCTGATAGGCAGGCTTAGCGAAGAGACACAGCCTGTATCGAGGTCCAGCAGCGTGGGCTCATCCGTGTGAAGGCCAAAGCCACGGGACATCAGATAGGCCGCCAAGGTGCTCTTACCAGCTTCACGAGGTGCGCTGATCATTACTCCGCAAAGATCGTTGGCGACCGTGGCTGCATGAAATGCGACATCGTAACCGGATTCGGCATACAGGAGAAACCGGGCCGCATGGAGAAAGCCAAGTCCGAGCTGTTCGTCCGCCAGAGATGCTAAAATCTCGCAGTCATTGGCATAGACTCTCCAACCATCTCCCATGCGCCGCGCAGAGATGTGACATCTCGCCGGCTTCGTGGTCGGCGGGCAGCTCCGGAAACAGTCCCAGCAAAGTTCCTCAAGTGGTCCCGGCGGGAACTCCACGTTTACCGGAATGTCATGGATCTCCAAGTTGGCTGTGAGGGAACGTTGAAGGGTCGGCCACTCAACCCGAGGTTCCTCGGCGGGGAAAATTCCCTGCGATAGCGCATAGATCGTGTCCACTGCAATGGAGCAAGTGGGCGCGTCGCTGAACCTTCTCAAATCCTCCAGGGTTGCCCCAGCGTCGAAGGCTTGATACGCCGCTACTCCAGCAGCGCTAACGCCGACAAAGCGGTTCTGCGTTTCTGAATACACTACGCCCTCATCGGCCAGCAGATACAGCCATTGACCGGGATGGGCGCTGGCAACGCGATGCAGGCCGTAATCCAAATCTGCCGTTTCATTCACGATAGGTAACCTGTGTCGCACCTGGGGTGCGTTCCCGATACGATTCATTACACAAGAACAGGGAAACGGCAACCGTGAACTAAGAGCCGATGCCGGCGGTGACTTCCGTGGCCGCACAATCGATGACAATTTATTGGCGATTTTTAGTTTTTCCCGTTATTGTAATTCGCAGCGATTACCGGCCCCTTCTCTCGAGATCGGAAAGAACCTACTTTCGAAGCTCAGGCTGCATCGGACGAGAGTCTAGGCTATGAGCTATTGCGATTGGGGTCTGCCGTCGCCGTCCTCACGAGCGGTACCTTCACATTGGAGCTTGAATGAGCACTCCATATATCGGCGAAATACGAATGGTGGGGTTTAACTTTGCCCCGGTTGACTGGGCGCTGTGCAACGGCCAGCTATTGCCTATATCCCAATACGACACGCTGTTTAACCTCATTGGCACGACCTACGGTGGAGATGGGCAAACGACGTTCGCGCTCCCTAACCTACAAGGCCGCATCCCGTTTCACCAAGGCAGCGGGGCCGGCAATGTCGCGGTATTGGGCCAGGTTTCGGGCACGGAGACCGTGACGCTTGCCACGAACCAGATACCCATCCATACTCATGCGCTGGGAGCAAGCTCCGCGAGTGGTACGCGGCCCAGCCCTGCCGGCGGAGTATGGGCCGCGTCAACGCTGGACCAGTTCTCGACGGAGGCGAATTCGCACACGATGGCTCCGAGCACCATTACCGCGACCGGCGGCGGCCAGCCACACGACAATATGCCGCCGTTCCTGGTGGTCAATTTCGTCATCGCCCTCTTCGGCATTTATCCAAGCCAGGGTTGAGGCCCGAACCGCGAGTCAGGAGGTTATATGGCTACACCGTTTGTTGGCGAAATCAAGATAGTGACTTTCGGCTTCCCGCCGAAGGGGTGGGCCTTTTGCAACGGACAGCTCTTGTCGATCGCGCAAAACCAGGCGCTCTTCTCACTGCTCGGCACTACATATGGAGGGGACGGCCGAACGAATTTTGCGCTGCCGAATCTGCAGTCCAGGATGCCGATCCACGTGGGGAATGGGTTCGCGCAGGGGGCGACCGGCGGCGAAGTCAACCATACGCTGGTTACCCAGGAAATGCCTTCTCATACGCATGTCGCGCAGGGGGTCTCGGCAAACGCAACTTCAGCGACGGCCGCCGGCGAAACCTGGGCCGTATCCACGCAAAACCCCTATAACGCGACGCCGAATACCACTCTCGGGCCTGCCGCAGCGGCTTCGGCAGGCGGTGGCCAGCCTCACCCGAACATGCCGCCCTACCTGGTCTTGAATTTTGTCATCGCTCTTAGCGGAATCTTTCCGTCGCGCAACTGAACAGGAGAGTCTGATCCATGTCGAACCCATATGTAGGCGAAATTCGGGTTGTCGGCTTCAATTTTGCACCATTCGGCTGGGCATTGTGTAACGGGCAAATCCTGGCGATCTCGCAGAACACGGCGTTGTTCTCGCTGTTGGGCACGTTTTATGGCGGCGATGGCAAGTCAACTTTCGCACTGCCGAATCTGCAGGGCTTAGCCCCTATGCACCAGGGATCGGGCGTATCGTTGACACCCAGGAATATCGGCGAAACAGGCGGCGAGACAGCGGTGACACTACTCAGCACGCAAATACCTTCGCATACGCATGTGGCCCAGAGTGCGGTTGCAAGCACTAGCAGTGCGCCCGCGCCTAACACCATTTTCGGTGGAGGCGGTCGCGGTAAAGAGCCGGCATATGCTCCGGCGGGCACGCCGGCTGCAATGAGCGCCCAGGCGGTGGGCACCGCGGGCGGCAACGGGCCGCACAACAACATGCCGCCCTACGTCACCCTGAATTTTATTATCGCTCTTCAGGGCGTATACCCGCCGCGTTCGTAGCTGCATGCTCGAGAACCGGGTCACACTCAGGAACGCGACTCCCGAAGATATGGAGTTTCTTGCCAGCCTTTACAGTAATACGCGCCAGCAGGAAGTGGCCGCGTGGGGTTGGACTCAGGCGCAACAGGAAATTTTTCTGCGCATGCAGTTCGATGCGCAGTGCCGCTCCTATCGAGCAGGGTTCCCCGATGCCATCGATCATATCGTTTGCCTTGACGGCGTTGCCGTGGGGCGCATGCTGTTGAGCCACGAGACTGCAGGCCTACACCTCGTCGACATTGCTTTGTTTGAGGCTTGCAAAAACCAGGGGGTTGGCACAGGACTGCTTCGCCGGTTGCTGCGGGATTGCAAGGCTCAGGGCACTCCTGTGCGGTTGCAGGTAATGCAAGGCAATCGGGCCATCCGGCTCTACCGGCGCCTTGGGTTTATCGAAACATCTTCTGATCCAATGTATGTGCAGATGGAGTGGACCCCGCTCTCTTCCCAGGAAAGGTCTTGAAATGCCGGAGAAGCTTACCATCAACGATTTTGCTCCGCATCTTCATACACACTTCCGCGTGTCGCAACCGGACGATGGTGAATTGGAACTTGTAGAAGTCGCGGATCATTCCAACGCTCAGCTGGAGCAGTTTTCGCTGATCTTTACGGGGATCTCATCACCGTGGCTTTCGCAAGGATTGTATAAACTCGCCCATGCGCAAATGGGTGAGTGCGAGCTGTTTCTTGTCCCCATTGGTCCCGATGCCGGGGGCATGCGTTATCAAGCGGTGTTTTCACGGTTCATCCGCGGACGATCGGAACCCGTGTAGTGTAACCGTTTCGGGGCCGATTGTTGCCGGCGCGACCACGCAGGCAATCTACCCCAACTTCTTCGGTCGGGCCTGATTGAGCTGGTTAAATACTGCTGTGCACGTCGGCCGCGGTCCGTGGAAACCGGAAGGCACAAGAAGGAGCGGGAAGGTTCCCAGCCAGTCGTGCGACAGGGTATACGTGTTCTGCTCCAAAGGTGTTCCTGAGCCCTGGAAGTGCAGCGCGAAACTCGTGGTCATTGGCCCATTGGCAGACTGTGGAACGCGACCGATCCTCGTGACGATCCCGGGACTGCCGGGTGTACCCGTCGCCTCCGTGTTCATTTCATCCACGGAAAGCAGAACCAGTGAGCCCCTCGGCTGTTTGTTCAGACTCACGCGGAAACTTGCCCCGATCCATGGCTCGAAGGTTTGGCTGGAAACACCGTCAAAGAGCGCCAAATTCTCCGGAGCAAAGGCTGGATTCTTGTCTGAGACAAGGGTCTGAGCAAATGCAGCGGAGGGGAGACTTGCCGCGATTACTGAAAGCGCAGCATTTTGCAGAAAAATTCGCCGCGTGGGATTCATGATCGTACCCTCCCAACCAGTTGACATACTATACCCGTTTCGCCCGTAAACGCCGTTTTTTTCTACAACGAAGTTTACTTTGACACGCATTGTGAAAAGAAATTGCGTTGACAAGGTCGGCCGGCTAGGGGAGACTTTCACTGACTTTCTAATTCATTCATAAGTCGCGGATGCTGCTTTCCTGCTCAGCGGGAACGAATTTGTGACCAGGAACTGATATCCGTTCGGTCTTATACGGGCCCGTCTATCACCTCGGGGTTTCTTCCCTTGCCGTTTCAGCTGCACGGAAGTTGGGGGGTCAGGAAATGTACACATCACAGCGGATTTGCCGCTCCTCGTTTGTCCGCGTCACTTCTACATTGCTCTTGATGCTGGCGTGGATTGTGCTGGACAAAAATGGAGCCTTTGGCCAACGTGTCCCCTCTCCGGAGCAGCCGCAGCAGAGTCATAAACTGAATCTTCGATTTGCCGACGAGCAGCCGCGCCCGCTGGCGATGGTATCGGGCGACTTCGACGAAGACGGCGTCGACGATCTTGTCATCGGCTACGGGCTCGAAAAGGGCGGCTCGATCGCCTTACTTCGCGGCAACCTCGATGCCATTGCACCGCAAACGCAGGCCAGTTGGCTGGCCGCCGGCAGGCATGAGTATTCCGATCCTTTCCTCCAACAATCGCGGCCGATTCGGCTGAAGTCAGAACCCAGCCTAATGGTATCCGCCGACGTAAATGGCGATGGGCACCTCGATCTGGTCTACGCCTCTCAGGGCAGCAGCCAGCTGAATGTGATGTTGGGCGACGGCAAAGGAAACTTTCTACCGCCGTTCAGCACCCAGGTTCCCGGAGGCGTAACGGCGTTGGCCGCCTACCGACCGGGCGCTCCCCTGACTGGGCAGGCCATCGTCGTTGGTTACCAGTCGAACAGGAGCGCCGGGCTGTCCATCCTCACCTGTGACCGGTCAGCCTTGCATATCCGCGCCGCCTATGCCCTGCCCGGCGTTCCGACCGCGATGACCGTGGCCAACCTCGATGCGGATTACATTCCTGACATCGCCATCGTTGCGGGCGGCAAATTGCTCGTCCTGCACGGCAAGAACGCCATCAGCGGCGGCGGGCAACTGGAAACGCTGCCGGTCGATCGGGCTGAGTCCGTCGCTGCCGGCGAGTTTCTTTTCGATCGCCACGCGCAGTTGCAGCTGTCGGTGCTGACCACCTACGGCGATGTGGTGATCCTTGCGCACGAGGGCTTTAACCCTCAGCCTTACACCTCGCAGGAGCTTGCCGAAACACGCCGCCAGCAGAGCGGACGCACAAACATGCCAACCCTGGCGCAACAGGCCGGCAACAATGGCAATGAACCCTGGGTGGAGGTTGAAACGCATTATGGGATGGGAGCTCGTACTCTGGGCGACAACGCTCCCATTCTGCTGCGTTCGCGGACCTCAGGAAACGGCGGCGACGATCTTGTAGTCATCAATTCCGCGCAACAGCAGCGAATGTTGATCAGCCACCACATCACATTTTCACCGGACACCCCCGCTTCACCCACCGCGCGCGTTACTTCCAGCAGTCTTGCCCCCGGCGATGCAATTGCCGCCCTGTCGCTGCGTGTAAGCCCGGATGGAAGATCGGGCCTGGTGGTGCTTCATCGGAACGACCCTTCGCCGGAATTCGTAGTGCCCAGCGCTGGAAACACCTTCTACGTGAACACCACGGCAGACAATACTGGAACGACGACTGACCCCGATGACGGCACACGCTGTACCCCTGGCTCCGGTGAGCGCTGCACGCTGCGGGATGCCGTTACCTTCGCGAACAACGATGCGACAGACAATATAAATAGTGGCAGATCCGACACCATCATGGTTCCCGCCGGCACCTATACCCTGACGTTCCAGGCCGGGACTATCGATGCTAACGGAAATGCCCTGACACATTTGGAGATCTTCGGCCCGGTCACTATCTCTGGCGCCTCCGCGAGCACGACAATCATCAATGCCAAGAGCAACGATGAAGTATTCACGATTAATCCAGGGGTGGTCGGATCATACAATGGCGGCGCCAATCCCGTCGTTTTCGATGCCCTGCTGGAAAACCTGACCCTTCAAGACGGCAAGAACCTGAACAATCCTGCCAATAGCACTAATAATTTCGGCGGCTGCATCAATTGGGATGCCGACGGCACCGGTAATCTCACCATCATGAATTCTGTCATCCAGGCGTGCTCCGCATTTTGGGGGCCCGGTGGCGGCATCTGGGCCTTCAACTCGGCTGGCGGTGGCACCGGAACCCTTACCCTCAGCGGAGACAGCATCCTGAATAACTCGACGCCGGAAGAAGGCGGTGCCGTGGACGTTGCTTTTGCGCCAGCTGCACTTTCGGCTACCAATACCATGTTTTCAGGCAACAAGGCTGATTCCACTGTGAACTCGGGGGATCTCGATAAGTTTGGAGAGGGCGGCGGACTCGATTTCAGCGAGCGCTCGCCTCCACCCTCCACGCCCCAGAGCACGCTGACCAACGTAACGATCAGCTCCAACACCGCCGCAGAGGTGGATGGCGGCGGTATCTATACCAACGCAGGCATTTCCCTCGGCGGATCATTGGTCTCTAATAACAGCGCGGGCCGTTGGGGTGGCGGCGTCTTTGCTGAAGAGGCCTCTCCAGAAGTGGGAACAACCATAACAAACACCAATATTCTGAATAACTCGGCGGCGGCGTCGGGCGGAGGCATTTTCGTGGGCCCGGACAATCCGACGGGCATAGACTCATTGACAATCTCCCTCAGCCGCATCGTCGGAAACATCTCGACCGGCACCACAGGGTTGGGGACGGGATCTCCCGGAGCAGCCGTCGCCACGAACAATTGGTGGGGATGCAATGCCGGGCCGGGGAACACCGGGTGCGACGGGGCAGGTATCGGTGCGACCACTTCCCCTTACGCGCAGTTCATCCTCAGCGCCACTCCGCCAACCACTATCACGCTAGGCAGCAGCATTAGCCTCTCGATCACCCTGAACACGAATTCCTCGAGTCAATCGATTTCCCCATTTCCGGCTGTAGAGACGAACTACCCGTATACCTTCAGCGTTTCAGGCGTAACCGCGACGTTGCCGAGTTCCGGCACATTCGACGCGACAGGCAGCGGAACGGCCACGCTTACGCCGACGAGTACTGGCAGCGGCACGGTCTCCGCGAAGTTCGACAACCAGACGGAATCACTGAATTTCACCGTGAACGCCGCAGTGCCGGCCAGCGTGACCATCAATAACGGGGGTGGTATTCAGTCCGCCACGATCCTCACCGGGTTTGCCACGCCTCTATCGGTGACGGTGAAGGACGCCGCCAGCGCCCCCATCCCCAACTACACCGTGGCCTTTACCGCCAGCCCCGGAAGCAACGGACAGAGCGGAGCGTTCTCCAACTCCGCCGGCACCATAATGGTTACCACAGGAAGTTCCGGCGTTGCCAATGCGGGCATTTTCACCGCCAATAGCATAGCGGGCTCTTATACTGTTACCGCGACGGCGGGAAGCGTTTCGGCGACCTTCATCCTGACCAACACTCCCGGTGTCCCGGCGAACATCGCGCTGACCAGCGGGAGCGGTCAAAGCGCGGCGATTCACACGGCCTTTACGAACCCATTGATTGCCACGGTGACGGACGCAGGCGGAAATCTGCTGTCCGGCGTGGCGGTGACCTTCACCGCGCCTACGGGACTCACGTCCAGCCTCGCCTTCTCCAACGCATCAACCACCATCAGCACAACCACCAATACCCTCGGCCAAGCAAGTTCCGGCCCGATGACAGCCAACGGCATCCCTGGCGGCCCCTACAACGTGCAGGCTAGCGTCGGCTCGGTCCTGAACAACTTCCAGCTGACCAATCTGGGCAGGTCCCAGACGACGATTGCTTCGCTGACATCGACTTCGGCGGCAATCAATGTCTTCGGTTTTGGATTTACCGCGCCGAGTGGCCAGCTTGCCTTCACCGACGTGACTTCGAGCACCCCCGTCGCAGCCCCGGTGACGCTGAATACCGCTACGGCAATGACCTCTCTTCTTCCGCAGGCGACCACCAGCACAGGCGCAAACACTCTCCCCGTCTGGACCACTCTGGCGGACCTCAACGGCGACGGAAAACCCGACTTGGTTACCTCGCTTTACCTCACAGATTCGGTGAGCGTGCAATTGGGCAATGGGGACGGCACCTTCCAGGCAGCCTCGAACATCCTGATCGCCTCGGGCTTCGGTCCGGCGGAGAACCACTTGGTGAGCCTGCGCGGCGACGGCACGCTGGATTTGATCGTGGCCAGCTTCAACACCAATCAAATTGCTATATTGCTGGGTAATGGCGACGGAACATTTGGGCCCTCCCAGTTCTACACTGTCGGTTCGGCGACCAATACGCCCACCTCGCTCACCACCGGAGATTTCAACCACGACGGCAATCTGGACGTTGCCGTCGCTAACACGGGCGACGATACAGTCAGCATTCTTCTCGGAAATGGGAGCGGCGCGCTCACGCCGTTGGGCGTACCCATCCCCGTCGGACACGACCCCGAGGCCATCCGCGCTGGCGATTTCAACAGTGACGGCTATTCGGATCTGGTTGTAGCGAATTACCTCGACGGGACAGTGACCACCCTGCTGAATAATCAAAACGGGACATTCACCGCCTCCACGATCAGCGTAGGCAGCGGCGCAGACTCGGGTCCGCAGGCGCTGGCAATTAACGGCAGCGGGGCCAGCCTGCTGCTGGCGGTAGCAAACTACAGCGACGACACCGTAAGCGTGATGCACAGCAATGGAAGCGGAGGATTCGGAGCACAAACGATTATCTCCGTGGGCAAAGGGCCGGACGACGTGAACTTTGCCGACTTGAATGGCGATGGTATTCCGGACCTGGCTGTCGCAAACTACAGCGGCTCGGTCAGTCTGGTGCTGGGAAGCTCCGGGGGAACCTACACCACGCTGGGCCCGTTCAGCGTGGGTGACAGCCCGTATTCCGCTGCGGTTGGCGACCTTGACCAGGACGGCACACCTGATATCGTGGTATCCAACTGCTTTAGCAACAATACCGGAGTACTGCTGGACGGGACCCAGATTTCTGTGCCGTATAGCGGACTTTCCTTGACCGCCGGGCATAGACTGAATGCCGCCTATACTCCAGACGGCGCAAGCAAGTACGGCTCAAGCACTTCTCCCAATGTCACTGCTCCATAAGAACGCCATACTACAAAGAGAGAGGAGATTCAATCAACACTATGAAAGAAGGTAACGTAGGCACGCACTCTCAGGCCAATCGGGATGGAGATCCTGTGTCCTCTTCCTCCGAACCTGCAAATCAGCCGTCGACGCCCAACCGGCGCGAACTGATCGAACGGTACGGTAAGTATGCGATCGTAGCGGTCCCACTGTTGTTATTTGTGTCGAAGGCCCACGCCATTCACAGCAAGCCATGACTTTGGACAGATACCGTTTTGCGAGCCTCACTGGCACCGGTGAGACTCGCCGCCGCCTTTGCGTGCACAGAAACGCAAAATCTACGTATGCCGAGGAAACAGAACCCGCCACGCCCTGGACGGTCTGTATTTCTTGAGTAGGCGAAAGGGTCGTAAGAAGGGCACGATGGGGCGGTAGATCCGATGGCGCTCAGCCCAGGCATGATCCTCGACCGTCGGCGCAAAGAAACTGAAGCGACATCGCCATCGCCTGTGCATACTCCGTTCTGTCTGCAAGTAAAAGCTCCGGATCTTGTGATCGTTGATCTCATCCAGACCCTCTGCGAGCAGCCGAGCAGCTACGTGACGCGCTCTCTCGGCTGCTCGGGGCGACTTTGCAATCACGGTGTCTATTTCCCGAGGCAGCTGCTGCGGAAATATTTCGCGCAACACCTCGCTACCGATCAGCAGCCACGGTTCCAAACCTTGCCGCTGCGCCCGCCGGGTAAGCTCCTCGAAACCGTAATCTGGCACCTGTTCCAATGCCCGCGCGACATCCAGTATCCAAATGAGTCTTGAAAACCCATGCTTCAGCCCGTGGAGACACAGAAATAGAACAAGGTCGTCGGTGGAGACGATGTGCAGGGGGTGACCCCGAAATTCACCCCTGCGTGCGCGGCTCCAAACCCCTTCCAGATCGAATGGGAAGTAGCGAGGAGAGGCAACTTCGAAGTGCAGCTCAACCGGCACCCCGTCATGGACGAATCTCCGGTGGTAGTCGTCAGCCGCTTCTCGCGCAATAAAGCCTCTGTCGGTTAACAGGAGCTCGGCGCGCTGGAAATCCTCACGACGTACCAGCAAGTCCAGGTCATTGGACGACCGCATCGTTGCATTTCCGTAGAGCCGCTCCGCGAGCACTGGACCCTTCAGCGGAAGAACGTCGATCCCTCGCTCGGCGAATTGCTTCAGCAGGCCTTCTAACTTGGCAGCAAGCGTTTCGGCCGCATCCTTGTGTTCTTGAACAGCAGCCGCGAAGAAGTCAGGTATCTCAACGCCTCGTTCAAGGAGCGACTGATGGACAAGCAGGAGCACACCATGCGTCGACGCCAGCTTCAGCAGCGACTGCCACTCCATATCGTGCGGAACAATAAACGGCAGGCCGCGCAGACAGGTCAGGAGCAGCACGGCGCCATCAACCGTATGGCGAGACAATTCGTCCTGACTCATAAAGGTTCTCTGAGAACTATCTCACAATAGGGATGGATTTGGACTGGCGGAATGGCCAAATCAATCTTCGTTGTGGTTGGTCGAAGGGCAAAGAGACTCCAGGCAAGAATGAGGGCAGCATGACGCAAGTAGTCATGCACCCCGCTCTCGCCCAGGCTCTTCAGGCTCTGGCGTCGGGAATCGCTCTACCGCCGCGATTCCGATTGAGTGTTTGCGTCAAAAAAGTCGAAGGGGAAGACTCCTCGTTCAGCGGGTGTGGGCAGGATTATCTTCATCCGGCAGCGGTAAAGGCTGGCGTAATACCCAAAGACCACAAGGGGCGTTTTGGATGGGATAACCTGAGACATTCATTGGCAAACTTTTTTGCTGCCAACGAAGTGAATTTGCCGGTGATCCAGAGCATTCTCCGGCGTTCAAAACCGTCAACAACTGCGTTGTATACCCATCGGGTCAATGCTGCCCAGATGGCTGCGCAGGCGAAGTTTCTTGACGCTATTAAGGTGACGTCGGCTGCCGTCTAATAATCTTGGGTTGGAACGAGAGTCGGTTGCAAATGACGAATCCGCTAAGTACTTGAAGGGATTTGGTGGACCTGATCGGGATCGAACCGATGACCTCTTCCATGCCATGGAAGCGCGCTCCCAGCTGCGCCACAGGCCCACATCGGAGGGGATACACTTATTGTCGTTTACGTCCTCTGATTCGTCAAACCTTGTTGCCTCTGGCAACTGCAGATCGCGAGGCGGCATCGTCTTTATTAAGAATGCGCGTTCTATCCCGAATTACACCTATCATCTTCGCTCTGTCGTTTGCCGTGCCGACGCCTGGGCAGGCGGTTCCTGAGGCTCAATCCGCTGCGCCTCATCCCTCCGCGATTCTGCAAGCCGCGCTCTCGGACATTCAAAGCAGCACTTCCGATTTGAACGTTGCCAAATGGAAGGCTCCGGGGAGCGTCCGGGACGCCGCCCAGCAAAATGTCGATTCTATTCAGCGTGATCTTGGAAACACACTCCCGACCCTGCTTGCTCAGGCGGATGCCGCTCCGGAATCAGTGCCGCTGTCCTTTGCGGTGTACCGCAATATCGATGCGCTTTATGACGTTCTGCTGCGCGTCTCGGAGACGGCCGATCTTGCCGCTCCTTCCAGCGAAGCCGAATCCGTCACGTCTTGTTTACAGAAGCTCGAAGCTGCCAGGGCGCAACTGGCCGACTCGATTGTGCACGCCGCTCAGGGCCGCGAAGCGAAGATTGTTGCTCTAGAAGCGGCGCAAAGGGCCGCGAAGCCTGCGCCTGAGCCTGAGAGGTCAGAGACGGTCATCGACGATGGTCCCGCGACGACAGTCCCCAAGAAAAGTAAGAAGAAGGCGGTACCCAAGAAGGCGACTCCCAAACCTGCGGCTGCCGCTCCGGCCGCGGCACCTTCCAAGTGAATGCTGGCAACATTTCCTCCCATATTCGGGAACCAAACCTCTTCGCGCCGGTGTCTAAGTAAAGTAGAGTGAGCGAGACACTCGGCCGCCGGCGGCAATTGTTCCGTTCACTCGCAGGTTGGCTTTGCTTCCTGTTAATGTAGGAGGAGCTTCTTCCATGCAAGCGGGAACTGCTGTGGGCAATTTGGCAAGCGTGATTGGAATTCGTCCGGAAGAGACTGCGCTGGTTGCACAGCTCAAGGCAGGCTCCGAGGAGGCGTTTGCGTGGCTGATTGCGACTTACCACAAACCCATTTACAGCCTGATTGCGCGCACCATTCCTGCTTCGTCTGACGCCGCGGACATCACGCAGGAAGTCTTCGTCAAAGTTTATCGAGGCATCTCCGGCTTTCATGGCGAGGCGAGCCTTCGCACCTGGATTTACCGCATCGCCCTGCATGAGGCTTCGAACCAGCGCCGCTGGTGGTCGCGCCATTGCCGCCAGGAAGTGACCATTGAAACGGAAACCGGCGAATCGAGCGAAGGACAAGCGCTCTACCTTAAAGACACGCTTGTCGACGAGCACGAGTCTCCCTTTGAGATGGCCGCGCAGAGCGAAATGCGCCAACGTGTCGAAGTTGGCTTGCGCGAGATTCCGGAGCCTTTTCGCGCGGTCGTGGTGCTGCGCGATCTTGAAGGCTTTGCCTATGAGGAGATCGCTGAGATTCTGAACGTCAACCTGGGCACCGTGAAGTCGCGACTGATGCGCGGACGAGCCCACCTGAAGGCGCACTTGACGCCTTATGTAGAAGAAGCGCGCAAACGGCCGTCCCGGACGGCAACATCCGGACTGGTAACAGAGGAGGCATGATGAAGCAGTGCAAATCGATTCGCGAACGCTTCTCCGCCTACCTTGACGGCGCGTTGACCGGTGTTGCCATGCAGCAAATTGCGGCGCATCTTGCATCCTGCGCCGAATGCGAGCACGAGTTTGCGGGATGGCGGGCGATGCAGGCGGCGCTGGTCGAGCTTGGCCCGGCGAAGGCTCCCGTTGACCTTGCCCTGCGGCTGCGCGTGGCGCTTTCACAGGAACAGGCGCGCACTCCACGGCAAAGTCTCGCCCGCTGGCAGATGCGCTGGCAGAATACCCTGGCGCCTTTCCTTTTGCGGGCCTCTGCGGGATTCGCTTCTGCCGTGCTGCTGCTTGGAACGGCGGCGATGCTGGTGGGAGCATTTGCGTCACCCCAACCGGTGGAGGCTCGCGATGTTTCGGATGACGCCGCCACCAGTCCTCGTTTTCTGTATTCGATGCTCGCCTCCAGCACCCCGGAAACGACACCATCCGATGCTGCGCGAACGCCCAATTCGCATGTTGCGCGCGCTGCGATGACAGTTAACGATGCAAATTCCGTGGTTGTGGAAGCCTACATCAACAGCTCGGGGCGGGTTTACGACTACCGAATCATCTCCGGTCCGGACAACGCAGCATCGCGCGCGCAGGTGGAGAATCTGCTGCTGTTCAGCGTCTTTGAGCCGGCCCGCGTATTCGGCGAGCCAGTGCGTGGCGTTGCCGTGCTTTCCTTCTCAGGTGTTTCGGTTCAGGGTTAGAAAGACCTTTTCGCGTGTTATTGTTATTTCTATGCGTCCCGGTAGGCGACTCCATAGTACTTTCCAAGATTCATCGATTCATGATCTATGGTGTCACGTTTACAGGAGAAGCCCAGAACAGAACCAACTTGATGATGAGGTGTATGACTGGCTTTTCGCGAAACTCCTCCCGAGAGGCATCTGGTTGGACGCCGGTTGTGGAACTGGTTTGCGGGCAGCTCAGCTGGCTAAGCGCGGCGCCGACGTTGTTGCAGTGGACGTATCTCCGAAAGTTCTCGAATTCGCGCGATCAGATGTAAAAGCTACCGACTACGGCTCTCGGATAACATTTCAAGTTGCGGCCCTGGAGGAACCACTAGACCACATAAGAGTTGATCATGTGCACTGCCGCGGCGTATTGATGCATATACCGGAATGGGAAGCAGCCCTGGCGCATATTTGTGGCTGTGTCCAGCCCAGCAAATTTATCGTTTTATTCGAGTCGAGCCATCGATCATTGGAAGCGATGATAGTAAGAATGATTAGATTATTCGCGGCTCGCACATCTCAGCTCAGATCGGGCACATCCGGAATGGAGTTCTGGTCGGAAGTTGATGGGAATCCGTTTCTGGTCAGGATCGCAAACCTTAAGAAATTAGAGCAAACTCTTCGAGACAACAACGTCACGCCGCTATTTAGACGTTGCACAGAACTATTTGACCCAAATCGATTTCCTGAACGAATGAGGGGCGCCGTTTGTCGTTTGAATAGACTCTGGTTCCGATACAATCTGCCTCTTGGCGTTGGTTTTATTTTGGTCGGACGGAAGGAGTCGCACTGAGACTATAAGCAGGTCCTGAAAGGCCCCTAACGTTACACAGCTATGTGTTTGCGTCCGAGTTTCCCAGCAGGTGTGTCGCCTTTTGAACGATGAGATATACCGATTCAGCAGGATCGTCCTGAACGAAGTCTACATTTTTGCACACTGCGAAACATCTTGAAGGTAAGTCGAGTTATTACAGTCTTTTACTTGTTGGCTTCCTTAAATTCCTCGTGCCAGGCCATCTGGATGGCTTCTAATTTCGACTCGTTGGATTTACTCGGCTCGTCGGCGAAGCCTTCGAGTTCCGTTACTTTTTTGTGAAGGTCGGTGAAGCGGACCGTTAATGGATCGATATCCGGGAATTTTTCCTGTAGCTGAATGCCGATCTCTTCCGCATCGTTCCAGGTGATTTCGTGAGGCATGAGTCTGCTTACTCCTTGGGCTACTCTTTGTTTTGGGCAAGCGCGAGCGGCTTGCCTTCCGAGACGTAGTTGCGATTCCAGTTTGGAATCTCTACGACGTAGCTTCCCGGGCCGGTGATGATGGCCTGGCAGCCCAAGCGCGAGTTGAGTTCGAGGCCGGGCGCCATGTCGAGGCGGTCTAGCTCTTCTTCTTCGGGCTCGCTGATCCTGGCGGCTCCGTCTTTCACCAGAATGTGGCAGGTGGTGCAAGCGCAGGCTCCGCCGCACGCGTGGTCCAGGAAGATGTTGTAATTTTCGGCTACGTCGAGGAAGGACATGGGCTTGCCGTGGTGCTCGTAGGGCATGGTTCCGTATTCGAACTCGACGGTGCGGCCTTCGGGCAGGAAGGTGACCCGCACCATGTTGGCCGCGGGAGGCTTGCTCAGGTCGATCTCTTGATTCTTCTGTTCGGTCATGATTTTTACTTGATTTCTGCGGGCGCGAAGGGATGCGGCGCTGTTGGTCCTTCGCCCAGTTTTTCGCCCGCGGACTGCATGGTCTGGCCGCCGATGGCGGTGGTTACGGCTGCGTCCATCATTAACTCGGCGAAGCGGCGCGTGGCCTTGTCCAATGCTTCAGTTCCGGCACGGAGGCTGGGCAAGTCGTCGCCTTCTTTGAGGACGCGGAGTTCTTCAGAGAGCGTGGCGATCTGCTCGCGCTCCTCCTCGGTGAGTTGCAACCAAGCTGCGTTGGCGGGCGCTTTTTCCACGGCAGTGAGGATGGTGTCAGCCTCATTGCGAGCTTCGATGAGCTGGCGCTGTCGGAAGTCTTCTTCTGCGTTGTCGAAGGAGTCGAGGATCATGGTCTCAACCTGCTCGTCGGTGAGGCCGTAGGTTGGTTTGACTTCGATCTCGGCCTCTTTGCCGCTGCGCTGCTCGCGGGCAGAGACGTGAAGGATTCCGTTGGCGTCGATGAGAAATTTGACTTCGATGCGCGGTAGCCCGGCGGACATGGGCGGGACGCCCTTGAGGTCGAACCTCGCCAGCGAGCGGCAATCCTTGGCCAGTTCCCTTTCGCCCTGCACCACGTGGATGGCTACGTTGGCCTGGCCGTCAACTCCGGTGGTGAAATGCTCGGTGGCTGAGGCGGGGATGGTGGAGTTGCGCTGGATGATTTTGGCGACGACTCCGCCGAGGGCTTCGATACCGAGGGAGAGCGGGGTCACGTCGAGGAGAAGCATGTCCTCTGTTGCTTTTGATCCACCTTCAAGGATGTGGGCCTGGACCGCTGCGCCGAGCGCGACGACTTCGTCGGGGTTGAGTTCGATGTGGGGTTTCTTGCCGCGCGCGCCCAGATGGAAGATTTCGTCAGTCAGGGAGCGGACCTTGGGGATACGCGTAGAGCCTCCGACGAGGACGACTTCGTCGATCTGTTCGGGTGCGACGCCAGCGTCTTTGAGGGCCTGCTTACATGGACCCTCGGTGCGATCGAGGACTGGCTGAATGAGCTGCTCGAATTGCTCGCGGGTGATCTCGCGATGATATGGCTGATTGCCGGGCAGCTGCACGCTAATGCGGGTGGTCTCCCGGGTGGAGAGCGCGATCTTGGCTTCGATAACTGCTTTGCGGATGGCCTGAACGGCTTCGGCGTTGTCGCGCAGATCGAGATTTAATTCGCCCTGGATATCGTCGAGCGCGATGGCGATGAGGAGATTGTCGATGTCGTCGCCGCCGAGATGCGTGTCTCCGTTGGTGGCGATGACCTCGAAAATGCCTTCATGAAGTTTGAGGATGGAGATGTCGAAGGTGCCTCCGCCGAGGTCGTAGACGGCTACGGTGCCCTCTTTCTTGCGGTCGAGTCCATATGCGAGTGCGGCAGCAGTGGGCTCGTTGACGAGGCGCAGGACTTCGAGTCCCGCCATGCGGCCTGCGTCTTTGGTGGCCTGACGCTGTGCGTCGTTGAAGTAGGCGGGGACGGTGACGACGGCTTTGGTAACGGGCACTCCGAAGTAGCGCTCGGCGTTTTTCTTCAACTGGCGCAGGACGTAGGCGGAGATTTCGGGCGGAGTGTACTGCTGCTCGCCCAGCTGGATGCGGAGAACTTCTCCGGGCTGGATATCGGCTGCGAGATGGAAGGGGAAGAGCTTGAGCTCTTCCTGCACGTCTTCGACGCCGCGGCCCATGAGGCGCTTGGCGGAGTAGATGACGCGATCGGGTGTGGTCGCTAGATACTTTCCTGCGGGATTGCCGACGACGATCTGCTTCGACTCGGGAATAGCGACGACGGAAGGGACGAGACTCAGGCCGTCTTCGCCGGGGATGACGACAGGGTGGTCGCCCTGCATGAATGCGACGAGCGAGTTAGTGGTTCCGAGATCGATTCCTACGATGCGGGCTTCTGCCATGCGCTTCCTGCGGTTTCCTCAGCGGCGAATGGCCGCAATTTATTCTTTGAGTGGTTCTAACCTTCGAGCGCTTCGTTCACGTCGCGGACCAAGTTACGGACGTAGCGGCGGCGGTCGAGGAGCGCTACCATTTCATCCCTAATTTTAGTCTTTTCCGCGGGATCGCTGGCTTCGAGCGCGGTGTCCCACTTCGCCCATTGCTCCTGCAGGCTGGAGTCGCTGGCGGCGAGCTGGGATTCAAACTCGACGCGGGCTTTCTCGAGGTCTTTACGGAGCTGCGGATCGTCCTCACCCATCTTGCGGTTCATGCGCATCTCTTCGAGCTGCATATTGAGCTCGAAGACCTCTTCTAACAGATCCGCAGGCACGCGGGATTCTTTGGGGGTTCCGTCTTCGCTCTTGCCGGCTTCGAGGACTACTCCTTCGAGCTTGAGGAGGTATTCCGTTCGCGTGATGGGGTTCTTAAGGGTGCGATAGGCGTCGTTGAGGAGCGAGGTCTGGTCGAGGCTCCACTGCTGCTCTTCGGGCGATTTGGTGGCGTAGACGTCGGGGTGGAATTTGCGGCTGAGCCGATAGAAGCTGCGCTCAAGCTGGGCGAGGTCAAGGTTGAGCCTGCGCGGGAGATCGAAGACGGCGAAGTAGTCGGATTGGGGCGGGGTTGTTGTTGTCATCGGTTGCCGAAAAAAGTTACTTCATAGCAAATACAAGACTTAGGATGCGCTTTGGGTTGCTGACCCTGAAACGCGTGAAGCTTCAGAGGCTTCGCCGTCTCGGAATTCTGAGAAAGCTATGCGCATCGGAAGGCCGGGGCGCCTGCCCTTAGAAACGTATGTCATAGATTTTAAATGACTTAGATATAGATAGTCTATGTCATTCATAACAAGCGGCTTACGGTATGCAGGCGTTTTCCGGCGTTTACTCACCTCACTGCCAGTATAGCTTTTTGGCGAGTCCCAGGCGCGCCTGGTGCTCTCAAGGCAACCGAAAAAATAATCCACATTTGCGGAGTTGAAGGGCTGCGACAGGAGCGCTGACTGAGGACTAGAATTCCGGGTTGCGGAGAACTCTGCTCGCGGACGATTCTCTGTTGCTTTGAAAAGGAGAAATGTTTATGGCGACAATTACCGCCCTTCGGCCTGGGAGCTATGGCTTCCCTGTTTCGATTCGCAAGCAATACCAGAACTTCATTGGCGGCGAGTGGGTTGCACCCGCCTCGGGCAGCTACTTTGAGAACGTGACGCCGGTTACCGGGCAGGTTCTGTGCGAGATTCCGCGCTCGAATGCGGACGACGTCGAACGCGCGCTGGATGCAGCGCATGCGGCCAAGACGGCGTGGGGCAAGACCTCGGCCGCCGAACGCGGGCGCATGCTGGAGCGCATTGCGCAGCGGATGGAAGACAACCTGGAGATGCTGGCCACGGTGGAGACGTGGGACAACGGCAAGCCGATTCGCGAGACGATGGCCGCGGACCTGCCGCTGGCGATCGATCACTTCCGCTATTTCGGCGCTGTGATTCGCGCGCAGGAGGGCGGGATCTCGGAGATCGACGAGACGACAGTGGCGTATCACTTCCACGAGCCGCTGGGCGTGGTGGGGCTGATCATTCCGTGGAACTTTCCGCTGCTGATGGCGACGTGGAAGCTGGCTCCGGCGCTGGCGGCGGGCAATGCGGTGGTGCTGAAGCCCGCGGAGCAGACGCCGCTTGTCGATCCTGGTGCTGGATGGAGCTGATGGCGGACATTCTGCCGCCGGGCGTGCTGAACATCGTGAACGGCTTTGGCCTTGAAGCGGGCAAGCCGCTGGCGTCGAGCTCGCGCGTTCAGAAGGTCGCGTTCACGGGCGAGACGACGACGGGGCGGCTGATCATGCAGTACGCCTCGCAGAACATTATTCCGGTGACGCTGGAGCTGGGCGGCAAGTCTCCGAATATTTTCTTTGCCGATGTGCTGCAGCGCGGACGATGCGTTCTTCGACAAGGCGCTCGAAGGCTTCACGATGTTCGCGCTGAACCAGGGCGAGGTCTGCACTTGTCCTTCGCGCGCGCTGATTCAGGAGATCGATCTATGACCAGTTCATGGAGCGGGCGGTGAAGCGGGTGAAGGCGATCAAGCAAGGCGAACCCGCTGGACAAGACGACGATGATCGGCGCGCAGGCTTCGACGGAGCAGATGGAGAAGATTCTGTCGTACCTCGATATCGGCAAGCAGGAGGGCGCGGAGGTGTTGACGGGCGGCAAGCGGGCGACGCTCGACGGCGACCTGGCGGAGGGTTTTTATATTGAGCCGACGATCTTCAAGGGTCATAACAAAATGCGCATCTTCCAGGAGGAGATCTTCGGGCCGGTGGTTTCGGTGACGACCTTCAAGGACGATGAGGAGGCGCTGGCGATTGCCAACGACACGCTGTACGGGCTGGGCGCGGGCGTTTGGACGCGGGACATCAATCGCGCGTACGACATTGGGCCGCGGCATTCAGGCGGGGCGCGTGTGGACCAACTGCTATCACCTGTATCCGGCGCACGCGGCGTTTGGCGGCTACAAGCAGTCGGGCATGGGACGCGAGAACCACAAGATGATGCTGGAGCACTATCAGCAGACGAAGAACAGCTGATCAGCTACAGCCCGAATGCGATGGGCTTCTTCTAGAGCGGTTCTCCAGTCTGGGTGCCGATTCAAAGGAACTACAAGGTGGCTTTTTCTTAAGGAAAAAGCCGACTCGAATGACATGGCTTCGACATACTGCAACAGGAGAACCGCTCAGGCCTCAGGTTTCGGAAACAATCGTACCTGAGCAGGTGACCCGCACAGCAGCCGCTGAGGACTTGATGGACAGGCTGGCCAGGAAATATGGCCCGCTGATGTTTCATCAGTCGGGCGGCTGCTGTGACGGGAGCTCGCCGATGTGCTATCCGCGCGGCGAGTTTCTGGTGGGCGACAGCGATGTGCTGATCGGCGACGCTTGGGGACACTCCCTTTTATATGAGCCGCAGCCAGTTCGAGTACTGGAAGCATACGCAGCTGATTCTGGATGTGGTGCCGGGACGCGGCGGGATGTTTTCGCTGGAGGGGCCGGAGGGCGTGCGGTTTCTGATCCGGTCGCGCGTGTTTACCGATGAGGAGATTGCGGCGTTAAGGGAAGCCGGGCGGATTTGAGATTGGAATCTTACTCATTCACGGTCTTGCAATTCCGCGCTGCACCACGCTTCGAAAGACTCTCGACTGGATGATGTCACGTTATTAAATCCGGCCGACTTAAAATTCGCAGACCTTTGGATGTGGGAGGTCAAGTTCATGGAGTTTGCACCCTCGTCTCTTGCCATTTGTCGGGCGTGGGGGCTGTTCTCACAGGCAGGACTTGGCTCCGGATCATGCCGGCGAGGGTGGCAAGCGCGAGCGGAGGGGTATTAACGGGAATCTGCCGCATGGCCCGCTCCGTGGGTCGAAGATGACGGGTGCTCGTCGATCGCGTCCGGAGTTCCCGGCTGACTTACGGGAGTACCTGGCGGTGATGCCCATCGGAGCTGGCCCTTGCTATTCGCGATTTCCTCTACAATTTTTGTGAACAACTGATCTTGCATGGCGATTCGTTTCGTGTAGTCGACCACGTAGCTGACGGTGAATTCCAACCTTCCCGCATCGACCACAAGTGCGACGGTAGGGTCCAGTGGAGGGTTTGCGCTTCGATAGTCGTCACTCATCGCTTTCCAGGAGGCCTGCGCCTCGACCAGATACTCGCCGATCGCCTCCTTAGCTACCCGCAAAAGCATCTCCCTAGCAAGCTGGCAATCGCTGGTGGTTGAAAACAACACCTTAATCTCGTCCCAGATAAAATGGAATCCTTGCGAGTGGTTGAAAACCGATCCTTTCAAGACGGTGCTGTTGGGGATGCGAACGATCCGGCCGTTGTACAAGTCCCTGCTGACCCAGTTCCCCGTTTCTAGCAAGGTGGTTCGCAGGAGCCCGATGTCGATCACGTCACCTCGAGTATCTCCGATCTGAACTCTATCTCCCACGGCGTATAGCTTTGAGAAACCGATCGAGAAAGCGCCGGCAATGCTGGCAAGCACGTCCTGCAGGGCTACTGCCACGCCCGCACCTGCGACGCCGAAGGCAAAGCTGAGGCGGCCTAAACGATCCTCAAAGAGGATGGCAAGGAAAAGGAGAATCGAGAGGTATCCGGAAAAGACGACGAATTTGCGAACCTTGTAGCGGGCATCGGCTCGGCCAAAGCGCCGAGGCAGTGTTTGTTCGAGCACGCGAAACACGGCGTGAATACAGAGGATTCCGATAGCTGCGGCAACGCACTTCCCGAGGAACCAAAGCGGAATAGCCTGTTTTAGAAGATCATGCATCCCACCACCACCAATCCCGGTTTGCTGCTACAAGCGTGAAGTAAGACTATTGAACGTCAACGCCCTCGAACAACCGCGCGGTCTCTGATTCACGGGCGCTCGCCTCGCTCTTGATCGATCGCTGTCTGGCGTCGAGTTCCCTTCTTTGAGGCTGAATATCACGGCCGGGAGCCAATCTGATCGTCACCCAGCCTGATACGAGCACGAACATTGCTGGTCCTGCGAAGTCCTGATCGAAAGAGGCTTCCCCAGAATTTTCGAGCGTCTCTGCCCCGTCTTTGCTTCGCCAGCGCTCCCAAAGGCCAGCAAATCGGCCGGAAGGTCGAATGCGCGATATTGTATGACGGTTCAATCTCGAATGGCACAGGCAATCCAGCCTGCAACGCTTCGGCGATGCACTGCTTGTCAAAGCGGCGATAGTAGCGGCCACACATCCTGGCAGTCTATAGCGGAGGGCCGCATGATCAGATCCTTAGCCCTGCTTAGTCTCAAAGGATCGACACTGCTCCGGGGAAAGCTCGACCCACACCGATCCTCTTCCCCATCTCCTAATGTCGCTTTCAGCCTCAGCAACGTCACCGTGCAGCTTGGAGACGATTCGCAATAAAGACTCTTTGCTTTCCACATCTCTATATCCGCAGACGGTTTTGCAGTCCGCGGCCAGGAGATGAAGACTCCATCCGTCTCGATGCATAAAGTTCAGAAGCGCACGCATTGGACCCAGCTTAGCGCGGGTGACTGTGGAACTGCGGTGAGCAAAATCTCTGCACCGCGCTCGCCCTTTAATTCGTTCCCTCAGCGTAGCGATAAGTTCCCTACATGAATACAGACGCCGAGCTATATGCCTAAGTACTGAACATGGACGTAGATTCCGGTGTGGACGTTGTAGAGCAAATACCAGCCGATATGGTCGGGGTCCTCGTAGACGACAAAGTCATCGCCGCAATCCCAACACCAGTCCGAGCAGATGGACCAGTCCCAGGGCGCGACCTCAAAATAGAAGCCGCCCGGAAGCCAGAACCAGTGATGGACTGGATCGACCCGAACAATGCTGTAGCGGAAACCCGGGCCGGGGTGCGGGAAGCGGCCGTGCGCGAAAGGATGGTCGAGATGGAAGCGAGGATCGCCGGGCACGTCGTGACCATACCACTGGTCATGATTGACGTGCGGCGTGCTGTTCACGCGCCCGCCTTCAAGGTGCTCCACTTGATGTGTGCTAGGCATAGGCGGCGGCGGCGGAATATGTCCCTGGTTGGCCCGAGGCGCCATGTGGGGAGCAGAGTGCTGCGCCAATAGCGGAAAAGTCACAACCAACAGGAAAGCCGCCAGGAAAGCTGAACGCATACGCATTTCATCCTCCACGAATTGCTGAATAGCTACCGTGGGAAAGTAGGTGGGTGGCGGGGATGAAGTACGGGTTAGACTTCCGCACAGCTGAGGCGGCCGCCTCGGGTATCGTGGGATGTCATCGACCTACGGGATAGATAATACGCCGAATTTCCAGCAGAGCGAAAGGTCTTGTTGATGTGAGCAATAGATCAATTTGTGAAGCCATCGCGCCGCGCACTCGGCGAGCGTTTCACTGGTGGTGCGTTCGCTCTGGCTTCCAGAAACCACCACTACAGGGGTGTCGTCTTTGGGTCCCCGCAACAATAGTTCGCAAGCACGCTCGTCGACTGCTCAAAGGCTATTTGGAAGCGGTTTCGTCAACCACGCCCTTGTAGATTCTAAGTTCTTAGTGGCTTCATCGCGGGGCATAGTGGAGACAAGACGCCGTGATGTTACAGCCGTATGAAAACATGGGGCCTTCGCAAACAACGGACCCGGAGACCGAAGTCTCCGGGTCGCTTGTCGTTTGGGGGAGGGCGTTCGCTTATCTGTTCATTGCGACGAAGACCTGGTTTGCGGGTTTGGCCATCGCCTCCTGCTTGCGGGAGCTGTATTCCTTGCTGCTCACAGGAAGATTCACGTTGAACGCAGAGGGTCCGCCGGCAATTTCGCGCAGGAAGTACTGACCGGCATATTTGTCGAAGACGAGATTGCAGCCCGTCTTCAAGTCACTGTCAGGGGTAGCTGGGCTGAGAACTGCGAAATGCGTGTTGTTGTTTTGGATTTCAATGGCATCATCCGACACAGGAGTGATGGTATACGTCCCCGAGGGAAGAAGCTTGTTGCCTACGGTGAAATCGAACGGCATGGTTGCCTGGACCGCATGAGCCTGTGCCAATCCGTGCCCGGCACCGAGAGCGCTTGCGGTTGCAATAAGGGCGATTGCTGCGACGTTTTTCATGGTGTGTCCTTTGGGGAAGGGTCTTACGTTCGATTACCTTCACTCTGTTAAACGAAAACGGACGCGATTCATTTCACGCGGCAGCGTCAAGAAGTTGTCCAATTTTCGTCCAGAGCGGCCACGAAGCCGTCGCTTGCTATAGTTTCTTCATGGCTGACGTGCTTGAGACGGAGCGTCTGGTTGCGGCACCTGAGACTGAACGATGTGGCTCGCCGCAAAAGTAAAATCAGTGGGCTGCTTCGACAATTCACGAACGATTTGAGATCCGTGACGACCCGGAAATTGAAATCTCCGGGTCTTCTGTCAGGGGAGTAAGTCAGTTCTGGTTACATGGCTGACGCGGGGACCTGGCTCTGGCTGTGAATCTGGCTGCGGGCCATGGCTTCCGGGATGTGAGCTCTCTTTTCGGACTTCGTCGGAGGAAGGTATACGTTCATTCCGGCGTTGTCGACAAGGATTTCCCGGAGAAAATACTGGTTGTCGTACTTGTCGAAGACCAGCTTGCCGCCATTCCCGGATTGCATGCTGTCGAAGTACGCCGGGGCCAGAACTGCAATGTTCCTGTCCCGATTTTTAATTTCGATGACGTCGTCCGTCACCTTCGAAATTGTGTAACTTCCAGGGGGAAGCACCTTGTTAGCTACGGCGAAGTCGAACTGCATGGTGGCCTTGACCGCATGGGCCTCGGCCAATGCGCTGCCGGCTCCAAGAATGCTCGCAGATGTTAAAAGGGCGATTGCTGTGATTCGATTCATAGTGTGTCCTTTGGGGAAGGGGTCCTTCATTTCAACCGCCTTCACTTTTATTAAACGGATACCGAGGCGATTTATTCACACGATCACGTCATCTTCATGTCATTCCATTGTCATCAGCAACTGGCTTGCAATAGTTCCTTCATGACTGACGTAGTCGAGATGATGGCTGGTGACTCCAGATTGCTTGCTATAGTTCCTTCATGACAGACGCGCTTGAGACGGAGCGTCTCATATTGCGGCCGCTGAGGCTGGAGGATGCTGAGCGAACGCAGCAGCTTTTTCCGCATTGGGAGATTGTGAAGTTTCTGAATGCGATCGTTCCGTGGCCGTATCTCGAAGGCGGAGCGCTGGCCTTTTACCGCGATGTAGCTTTGCCTGCGATGGAGCGCGGGGATGACTGGTACTGGACGCTGCGTTTGAAAGTGTCTCCGGAGGAACACATTGGAGTGATCGCTCTAATGCGGAAAGAGAACAACAATCGTGGGTTTTGGCTGGGGATTCCGTGGCAGGGTCGGGGACTGATGACCGAGGCGGTCGAGGCCGTGACCGGCTACTGGTTTGATGTTCTCGGCTTCAGCGTACTGCGCGCTCCGAAGGCTATCGGGAACGTTGCGTCGCGGCGGATTTCAGAAAAGACCGGCATGCGGATAGTCGCGACGGAGATGCGGGACTATGTGTCGGGGCGATTTTTGTCGGAGATATGGGAGATTACGGCGGAGGAGTGGAGAAAGCGAAAAAGGAATCTATGAAAAATATTGAAACCGCAATTGAAGGTAGCGAAAAGTTGATTAGTATTTTTGGTCGCTGGCCTTCCTTCCACGACGCCGAAATTATCGAACTTCAACTTTGGCGCGGTGATGTTAACCCTGACAAGGAACGGTACACATTTCCAGTTCTAACGTTGAAGATGCACTGCTTTGAAATGACAAAAGAAGTAAATGCAGAAGGTTATTTCGTTCTCCGAAATCACACGCCCTCAACCTTTAAGTTTCATAATGTTGAAGACCTCAAAACGCAAGGGTTCAATCATCAGAATGCAATCTTCGGACTGTCGATTAATAAGCTAGAACGCTCCCAACCGCCGTCGCTTTACTTCACAGTTGAATTGGAGCGGGCTTTTGGAATAGAAGCATCGTTTACTTGTCTACGCGTGGAAGTTTCCGAAGCAATTCCTTGTGGGAGCGATGGAAATGTAGTCCAACAAGGATAGAGCAGGCGCCTATGCCGAGAAGGAGGAGCCGCAGCCGCAGGATTTTGTGGAGTGAGGATTGATGAAGTTGAAGCCCTGGCGCATGAGCGTCTCTTCGTAGTCGAGGATCATGCCGTGGAGGTAGATGAACGACTTGGGGTCGATGAAGACGCGGACATCGTCGAAGTTGTAGATGCGGTCGCGCTCGCGGGGCTGGGAGTCGAAGCGGATGTTGTAGGAGAGTCCGGAGCAGCCTCCGCCCTGGACGCCTAGACGCAGGCCGCCTTCGGTGGGCGAGATGCCCTCCTTCGCGATAGCGATGCGGATGCGCTTGAGGGCGCGGTCGGTCACCTGGATTCCCTTTTGATTGGGAGCCTGGTTTTCGGCGTTGAGAACGTTGAGTTCGGTCATAGTTTTTGTGATGCAGGCATTTTCGCATCCCACCCTTCGCGCAAAAGCTGCGCAAAGGATGGGGCACCCAATACTGTGGCAGATTTAGAGAGCGGCTACGACTTCTGCCTGGACGGTTTCGCCTACTCCGTTCTTCTTCTTCCAGTCGCCGATGGCGGCGCGGATGGCGTCTTCTGCGAGCACGGAGCAGTGAATCTTGACTGGCGGGAGGGCCAGTTCCTTCACGATGTCGGTGTTCTTGATCGTCAGGGCTTCGTCGACCGTCTTGCCCTTGACCCACTCGGTGGCGAGCGAGGACGAGGCGATGGCCGAGCCGCAGCCGAAGGTCTTGAACTTGGCTTCCTCGATGACCTGGGTGGCGGGGTTGACCTTGATCTGAAGGCGCATGACGTCGCCGCACTCGGGCGCTCCGACGAGGCCGGTGCCTACTTCGGCGCTGGCTCTTGTCGAGCTGGCCGACGTTGCGCGGATTGTTGTAGTGATCGATGACCTTGTCGCTGTATGCCATTTTGATTCTCCTGTGGAATTCCAAAACTGCTAGAGCCGAAATTCTTTCGGCTATAAGACTTCCGTCTTAGTGCGCCGCCCATTCGATCTTGGTGAGGTCGATGCCTTCTTTGACCATCTCGTAGAGCGGCGACAGCTCGCGCAGCTTCTGCACTACGTCGATGAGCTTGTCGGCGACGTAGTCGACTTCGGCTTCGTTGTTGAAGCGGCCGAGGCCGAAGCGGATGGAGCTGTGGGCTACGTCGTCGCCGAGGCCGAGGGCCTTGAGTACATAAGCTGGGCTCAAGCGTGGCCGAGGTGCAGGCCGAACCGCTCGAAACCGCGATGTCGTTGATGCCCATCAGCAGCGATTCGCCTTCGACATAGACGAAGCTCATGTTGAGGTTGCCGGGAAGGTGGTGCTCCATGTTGCCGTTGACGTGGACGTAGTCGAGCGCGCCTTCGAGCTTCTTCTTGAGGTAGTCGCGGAGCTTGATGCAGGCGCTCGGCTTCGGACTGCCATCTCCTGGCCGGCAGATTTCGCAGGCTTTGCCGAGGCCGACGATGCCGGGGACGTTGAGGGTTCCGGAGCGCATGCCGCGCTCGTGGCCTCCGCCGTTGATCTGCTCGGAGATCTGCACGCGCGGGTTGCGGCGGCGGACGTAGAGCGCGCCGACGCCCTTGGGGCCGTAGATTTTGTGCGCGGAGAGCGAGAGCGACGTCGATGTTGTCATGGTGTTCACGTCGACGGGGATCTTGCCTACGGCCTGGACGGCGTCGGTGTGGAAGAGGACGCCCTTCTCGTGGCAGAGCTTGCCGATTTCGGCGATGGGCTGGATGACGCCGATCTCGTTGTTCGCGATACATGATGCTGACGAGGATGGTCTTGTCGTCGATGGCGCGCTTGAGGTCTTCGATGTCGATGAGGCCGTCGGCCTTCACGGGCAGATAGGTGACGCGGTAGCCGGATTTTTCGAGGCGCTTGCAGGTGTCGAGGACGGCCTTGTGCTCGGTGACCTGGGTGATGATGTGGTTGCCGCGCTCACGGTACATCTCGGCGATGCCCTTGATGGCGAGGTTGTTGGACTCGGTGGCGCCGGAGGTGAAGATGATCTCCTTCGCGGTCGCGCCGATGAGCTTGGCGATCTGCTCGCGGGCCTTTTCGACGGCGGCTTCGGCTTCCCATCCAAAGGAGTGGTTGCGGCTGGCGGCGTTGCCGAAGATTCCGGTGAAGTAGGGCATCATGGCTTCGAGCACGCGCGGATCGAGCGGCGTGGTGGCGTGGTTATCCATGTAGATGGGCAGGTGGACGCCTGCCGGTACGGGAACGGTTCCGATTTCTGTTGCGGTGCTCATTCTGCTTAGCTCCTGCGTCTTTCCTGCTTAGAAACTTTGCCTGCTGTCAGGCGTTCTGGGGCTGAACCTGGCCTTGAATCTTGACCAGATCCTGCACGGTGGTTCGGGGCCGACCATGGGTTGGGTCGGACTCGACCAGGTCGGAGATCCGGATTTTCTTCAGCACTTCCGAGATGCTGTCATTCACGCGGGCCAGTGGTTCTTTGATGGTGCAACTGTCGGTTAGGTCGCAAGATCCGCTGACGGTTACGCATGACGTAATGAAGAGCGGGCCGTCGATGATGCGGATAACTTCGAATGCCGAAATGTTCTGCGGCTTGCGCGACAGAGTGTAGCCGCCGTTCATGCCGGCGTGGGAGTGAAGAAGGCCTTCCCGGGCGAGAAGTTGAAGGATTTTGGCCAGCAACTGAGGCGGAATGTGATAGGCCTCGGCGATGTCTTTGGCGCTGAACGAGGCTTCGTTGGGGTGCTCGGCGAGAAATTTGAGCGCCATAAGCCCGTAATCGGCCTTTTTCGTGAGTCTCAGCATCGGTTGAGACACGTCTCCAGCAGGTAACTTCCACCGGTCTGAGTCATGGGGACCAAAATCGTCGGAATGCCAATGCACATTCGTGGGCGAAGCCAAGCTGCAGAAAATTCACCGAATAGCGATTGACAGCCATGCTGATATGGATACAATCTTGCGGAGACTACCTGAATTCACGACCAAAAAACCCAACATGAATACCCCCTGCAAACACCCTAGAGTGCGCGTGGTAGCGCGTGAAGAGGACGCCGAATTCGTCGAGTGCCAGGAGTGCGGCGAAGTTTTTGACTCGAACGAGTTTCGCGACATGGAGCTTGAGGAAGCTCCCCTCGAGGACGAAGACGGCTAAGACGCTGCCGCGATTCAGGAGAAACGCACTAATCGCTGACGGGCGCCGCAGAGGCGCTGAGTCTTCTCGTGATCTGCCAGGAATAATGGAATCCTGAGAAAACGGTGAAGATCACGGTGGCCCTCAGCGACCAGTGGCGGACCAGAATCACCAGCGGCGGCGCATAAAACCTGCACATGATTACGGTGAGCAGGGCGACGATCTGCGCGAGCGTGTTGGCCTTGCCGAAGAGGCTGGGCCGGAAATCCTTCATCCCGATGCTGGCGTAGAGAATCGCCGCAACCATGATGATGCCAAGATCGCGCCCAAACACGAGTACCGTGACGCGGAGGGAGATGAGTCCTTCATGATGCAGGACGAGAAATAGCGTGCTAAGCAGCAGCTTGTCGGCCACGGGGTCAAGGTATTGTCCGAGCACAGTGCGCTGCTGGAGGAGGCGAGCGAGCAGGCCGTCGAGGCCGTCGGTGACTCCGGCGAGAATGAAGAGCGCGAAGGCGGTGCGGTAGTGCTGATCAAAAATGGACAGCACGAGAAATGGAATGATGCACAGCCGCAATAGCGTGAGCTGGTTGGGGGCTGCGCGTAGCTGACTATATCTTGCGCGGATTCATCTTCACAGAAACCACAGCGCTGGCGAGGCCGCCGCGGGAGCTTTCTCCTGATCTCTTACTAATAACTCCTGATCACTTCCTAATAATATGGTGTTCCCGCCTGGTAGCCGCAAAAGCAGGGCCACGAGTCGACGTCAAAAAGAGAGATACTGCAGGAAGAACGGGGCGAAACCCGAATCCGACTAGAGGAATCCTGTTCTTTTCGAAATCATGAGAGTCGTTGCTGCGAGATTCCGATCTTTTCGGGTGGTTGCGCTGGGAGCCCGGGCTTTCTGGCATTTGTGACCGCGTGTACGGCTCCTTTATCTGGACAGAATGCGCCTGCTGCCGCACCGGGAAGATTGTGAATGCGGAAGGCGCTCCAATTGCCGGCGCGAGCGTGCTTGATGCCGCGGGTAAACCGCTCACCATTTCGGCAACTGATGGAACCTTTTCCGTTCCGGCGAATATTTCCCGTGTTGAGATTTTGGCAAGCCACATGGTTCCGGTGTTTGCCGAATACGCTCTGCGGGCAGGCCGGTGAGAATTGTGCTGCGAGCGGCCACTTGAAACCGTTGTTGTAAGCGCCTACCGCTCGCCTTTGGCCTCAGAAGACAGCCCTGCGAGTACGCGCGTAATGACCGCTCAGTGATCTGAGCAAGCGGCACCTCCGGCGCTGGATGGCAAGCTGCGGGAGGTACCGGGATTTGAGTTTTTCCGGCGGTCGAGTTCGCTGGTCGCGAACCCAACAACGGAAGGCGTTTCGCTGCGCGGGACTGGGATCGACGGCGGCGAGCCGTTCGCTGGTGAATTTTGACGGTGTTCCGCTGAATGATCCGTATGGCGGATGGATTCACTGGGAAGAGATTCCCGCGCCAGTCATTCAATCGGTCGAAGTGGTGCGCGGAGGAGCGTCAGACCTGTACGGGTCGAGCGCGATTGGCGGCGTCATCAGCATCATTCCGGTACGACCCGCGCAACGACACTTTCAGTTTCAAGACTCATATGGCTCGGAGGCTACGACGGACAATTCCGTGCTCGGAACCTTTGCCAAATCCGCATGGTCGGGAATGGTCGGCAGCGGATTGATTGCGACGGATGGCTATACGCTGGTCGCTCCGGGGTTTCGCGGGCCAATCGACCAGCCATCAAATGTGCATGCGCAGAACGCACTTGCGGAAGCGGATCGCAATTTTCATGGCGACGGCCGCATCTTTCTGCGCGGCCTGGATTGAATGAGGCGAGACATAACGGAACTCCATTGCAGACGAATGCTACGCGGTTGTGGCGATATGCGGCAGGCGCGGATACAACCATTTTCTGCTTCGCCTGTATGGCAACAACGAGCATTACCGCCAAAGTTTTTCATCGATCAGTTCGGATCGGCGTCGGAGAAACTCACGAGGCTTGGAAGAGATCCCGTGGATGAACTTGGAGGCCAGGCTAACTGGCATCAGGCCACTGGGAGCCGAATTCTGTTGCTGGCAGGAGCTGATACGCGCGATATTCGCGCCGCAGATTACGAACAGCTTTTTCCGGGAGCGGGCGGCGAGTTGAGCACCAGCAGTCATCAGCGGCAGACAGGCGTGTATGGAGAAGCGCTCTACACGCCGGAGAACTGGACGGTGAGCGGGTCGGCGAGAGTTGATCATTTTTCGAACTTCGACGCGAAACAGTATCAGCAGCCCGGCGCATTCACTGCGTTGCCGACGCTCGATGAAACGGTGCTCGATCCGCGGCTTGGAGTGACACGGAGACTGGGCCGTCGCTGACGTTGAACGCGTCGGCATTTCGCGCGTATCGGGCGCCAACAGAAAATGAGCTTTATCGCACGGGCCAGGTGGGGCAGCAGATTACGAAACCCAATCCGAATTTGCGCTCGGAGCGGGCCACGGGCTGGGAATCTGGATTTCAGTTCAATGCCAACCGTATCGGTTCAACGGTGAGAACAAGTTATTTCTGGACTCAGGTGAACCGTCCCGATCACAGCGCTGACGTTGAGCGTCACACCAACTGAAGAGATTCTGCAGCGCGCGAATCTCGGCCAGATTGAGAGCCGGGGTATTTCTGTCGACTTCGCCACGCAAGCCAGCTGGATCGCAGTCACTGGTGGCTATCAGTTTGCCGAAGCCACGGTCACGAAATTCAGCCAGGAGCCCGAGCTGGTGGGAAAGTGGATTCCGCAGGTTGCGCGCAACATGGCAACAGCCCAAGTTCAGGTGAGCCGGAGACGGTGGGGCCTTTTGAGCCTGCAAGGCCGGCTGAGCGGCCGCCAATATGACGACGATATGAACCAATATCTACTGCACGGTTATTTCCGACTGGATGCCTATGCTTCACACGAAATCAGGCGGAATTTTGAGGTCTACGCTGATGGCGAAAATCTCTTTGACCGCGCCATTGAGGTGGGCAAGACGCCAGTGCTCACCCTAGGGACACCCAGGATAGCGCTCTTCGGCATCCGTGTGAATTTTGGGGACTGAATCTCGAGGCACTGGAACCTGTTCGTCGTGCGAAATTCTGAATCAGAATTCTTGCTACAATTGAGCCTTGGGACACGGGCAAATGTTCCGGGTTTCGGCTGCCTTGCAGGAAAACATTTGAACAGCGAGGATGAAGCGCAAATTCAGAATTTGCGACGAGCCCCTTGAAAGCACAATAGGCGCGTAGCTCAGTTGGTTAGAGCGCTACCTTGACACGGTAGAGGTCAGGAGTTCGAGTCTCCTCGTGCCTACCATTCCATCGAGAAAACAAATAGTTTACAGGCGTGACCTCTACCGTCATGCCACCTCCGAGGGTGCTTTAGGGTGCTGAAGCACCGAATCGCCCGGCAGACCCCTCCCCGCAAGAGCGTTTGCGGAGTGCTTTTCGGCGGAAACAGCCTGCTGGTAAATTTCCATCGTGATCCGGCTGTTGGCATGCCTGAGCAGTTCTCGCGCGGTTTTCAGATCCACCCCTTGCTGACGAAGCATCGTGCCGAGCCCATGCCGGAAACAATGCCACCCGATGTGCTTGTCGACTCCGAGCGCCTTCAGGGCAGGACGAATGCTGCGCCGGAGCACCCATATCCGGAGAGATCGGCTTTTTCTCATTCAGCCGCACAGATCAAGTTGAGCGATTCCGCGGACGCTAAGTTTTGTTGAGGTTTTCCGTCCGAATTGCGGTACTGAAATCGAGCCGAAATCAACCAATCAATTCATCGCAGAGTTTTCTGAACAGTACGCGCGCGCGTCGCGGGTTACATCATGCCGCAGTGGCAGCGCGGCCGGTGCGGCTCCAGGTCCATCCGCCATCGCTGTCGATTGCCAGCACTGCGTCGTACAACTCAACTGATTCGGCGTCCTCGGCGAAAATGATGTATGGGATTGAGTTCTCATCGAGACGCCGCAGTACTTCGCGTAACTGCGACGGCTTGACCGACGCGGTTACGCGATCAAGCACGGCGACGGCCGGTCGCGCGAAGATCATCCGCGTGAGAGCAAGCAGCTGCTGCTCCCCCAACGAGAGGAAAGCCGACCAATCTTGTTCAGTGTCCAATCCACCTGCCCTCAATTGAATGGAGTCTAAGCCTAGACCGTGCAGGGCAGTTGCGATCTGATCGTCGGTGATGTCCTTCTCACGCCCGGTGCGAACCAGCACATCCCGAAGTGTTCCCGGTGGTAGATATGGCCGCTGGGGTAGGAAGGAAATTTTGTCGAGTGGCGGACGGACGAGCGTCCCCGCCTCGTCGGGCCAGATGCCTGCTGTAGCTCGAAACAGGGCGTTCCTGGCGGCTTCGTTTGACCCGACGACCAGCACTTTCGTTCCGCCTGGTATATCCGCGGTCAGGTTCTTGAGTATCTCCTGGCCCGCTTCGGGCGAAAACAGGGTGAGGCCATCGTATGCGATGCGCCCGTCGACCCCATCAACCTCGGTCGCCGTGTGGGCGCCTGGCAATCTTTTGTCGACGGCCCCGACCATCGCACTTAGCCGGGCGGTAACGGCGGCGAACGTGGAAATGGCCTGAAACTGGTTAATGATGAGCGAAAATGCTCCGAGTAGCTGGGTGAAGGCAAAAGCCGATTGCGTAATGACACCGAATTCCACCTTCCCACGAATGAATAGCGGAGCCACGATCAGTGCCGGGATGAGCTGGATCATGTAGTTGTACCCGGTCGTGAAGAAGCTCAGGTTACGGTTCACCGAAGTCATCCGCCGAAAGTTGTCCGCAAGTCCGTCAATACGCCGGAGGAGCCGCGCCGTTAAGCGGCCTTCGTGCCGCAAGAGGCCAATAGACTCGCCATGCTCACGCACATGAATCAAGTCCGAGCGGAAAGCGGCCTCCCGGTTCGCTTGCCGGGAATTCAGCCCCATCAGCGGCCGACCCAGGTAGATGGTCGCGACGGTGCCGATGACTGCGTAGCCGATCGAGACAACAAATAGAAGACGGCTGATCGTCCAGAGCACTCCTGCGAACGACAGGACGGCGAGCGCTCCGTTCATGAACATAAGCGTGAAGGAGAGAGTGGTGGTCGTGAACGCGCGAACGTCCTCTGCGATCCGCTGGTCGGGGTTTTCAATCGAAGACGACTGCTTGAGGTAGAGATAAGTGCGGTCCGCGAGGTATCGGTGGATGACCCGTTTCGTCAGCCACACCCGCCAGAACAGCCCTAGCCGTTCCTCGGTAAATCGGTAAAAGACGGCCACCACAGTTGTTCCGGCAAGCACGGCGACGAAAAGCACCGCTTCTCGAACGAATCCAGCCTCGTCGCGGTGGGAAATCGCCGTTATAAAGTCGCGGCCGACATAGCTGTTGATGACGTTCAGGCCATTAACCGTCAATGCGAAGACGATGAGCAACGCGAAGAGGCCGCGCGCTCTCCAGCGCACCTCAGACGTGAAGAAGTCCTTCACGGCGCGGACAAATCGCCGTAGCGTATCCCGGTCAAATGCAACAGCTTGTTCGCTCATACATTGTCTCAGTAGTGAAGGGTCACCTACGCTTGCCTGTGACCGTGGCCTGCGTCCCGCGGTTGCGAAAGCGAATTATAGGTCCGCAGTTTTGTGTTTTTCTATTCCGGCAGGCGCTATCGCCGGATACGCGCAAGCGGCCACACCGTCCATCACCATCGGGATGAATGTGCTCACGCTGGGAATGTCGGCAAGTTTGAGTCTGGATCCTTGAATCGATATTCGTCCGGATGACTAGCCACATAGTCGAGAAATCCCTCGAATTGTCGCGCTATTGATTGTCCTCCATTCTTGTCCCACTCTTCAACACGGACCTGCCGTTCTGAATGCCTATGGAACCCTCTTGCATCGTACGGGTGGGTTAGCGAATTAGCTGCCTCAATTGTTCCAGGCCAATGCGGCACTTTGCTACTGGGGAAACCCCTAGGGGCAACGCGCCGACGATCACGCGGGCGCGGGGAACTCCACAAAATCTATACCCAAGAGCGAGTCTCCCTCGAAGCCCCAATGTCAGTTGGCGATAGATCTCCAGTGCATATCGACAGTGCTCCGCAGGCAGAGGTTGGTGGCGTGGTTGCGCCTGTGGAGCATTGTGGATACGGCGATTTGTACCGATTCGCTTGGAGTGAACGGGACCGCCCTTTGCGGAAAAGCAAACAACACAAGCCCAATTCGCCCACCGCCGTGATTGCTACATCTGCACTCCGCTCACCGATAGCCTTTTCCCCAGACGTAGTCATACTTCACGCTGATGCCCGTGACCGCCGGGCCATATCGGTGAACGAGTGCCTTAGCCAGTGTTACACCGAACGAGTTCCTCGCATTCAGAGAGACGATCACCTCGCTGCCCAGAATGAAGTTCCGCTGCGAATCGTTCTGATCCAGGTTGTCGACAGACGTGTCGCCGCGAAAAGAGTAGCGCGCATCCAGAGACCCCAAAAGGCTGCCGAGGAATGAGTAGCTGATGTGTCCTTCGAAGGCAGGTAATGGCTGTTGCCTTAGAACTTCCACGCCGCGATACGAAGTGTTGGCCGTGTAGAAATATGAGTTTGCATAGGCATCAAACGCCCACTTCCGCTCCCGCCCAAATGGGCAGGAAACACCGACCTCAGGCTTGAACGACCATCGATCCGCGCCGAGATTGAGAATCTTGTCCGGGCTGTAAAGGCCCGTAGGCGCAGTTACGGCAAGACTCGCGCCCACAGTTGTTGTTGGCTTATATTTCGTAAACTCCGCCACACTCAGGGCCGGCCCACCCTTGAGCAACACGGCCATTTCATAGTTCGAGTCACCCGCGCCAGCAGTAGATCCGCTGACATTGGTGCCGGAAATCGAACCGTTGAGTACGGCGATCGGAACGCTAGGCTCAACCCAGGCCATTCGATGGAACAAACTGAAGTAGCGAGTGTAGCCGATGATTGTCTGGCTCAGGTTCAATTTGGCGCCCACGATGACAATCGCGGGATCAATCGACGTGTTGGCTTGCGAATAGGCGTAGGTCATTTCAAGTTGGTTCAATCCCACTGGAACGTTCTCGTAATTGCGAGGGTCAGTGAACTGGGCGCGTGCCGGCCACGGTAAGGCAAAAGCAAGCGCGGAGCAAATCAGGAGCAGACGCCGGCATTTGACAGACGTGGTCGAATGGCTGCAATAATGCGGTCGCAACCTCGATTTGTCGGAATTGAAATGCATGTTCGTAACCATCAGGCGTTTCGCAAGCGACAAGCTCACCTCGCACTTTCACTAGATGAGCAGGAATTGAATCAGATGGAACCCGTCTATGCAATGACGAAGACTCGTTCTGGTTGTTCCTTCCCCAAATAGCCTCGGAATGTCCGGGCTTGAAGTGCCGGATGGCAACAATACAAGGTCCAACGAAGCAAGATTCGCCTGAGTTGACAGCGAAGCAATTCCGCGAACCGCCCCACGATTTCTCCCTGGTACTGGGCGGCCCGCACTTCCAACTCTTCCGGAGGTTGCATTTCAGCGGAGATACCCGGAACTGCTGAGCCGCAGAGTGGTCGCGATTCCCTTGTTCGCATGGCTGCCGCTGCTGCTTCTCCCCCTCCTCGGTGGCGCGGTTCGGCTCTCTTTCTTCCACGATGTTGAAGTGCACGTTCGAAACCTCGTTGCTCTGCCGATCCTCATCGCAGGGGAGTTGCTTGTTCATTCCCGGCCGCGCCCACCGGTGCATCGCTTCGTCGAACGCCGTATCGTCAGGCCCGATAACCTGCCCCGATATGACAAAGCGACCGAGTCAGCAATCAGGATGCGCAATTCCGTGGCTGCGAAGTCGTGCTGTTGATTTTTGTCTACACGTTTGGGCTGTGGGTCTGGCACAGTCGAGTCCCTGTTCAGAGTCGTGTTCTAAACCCGAGACGACCTGCCCGCCATCTTGCCCTGTCTCGCCGCCTGGTGCGCTTCCTCACGAAGAATGGTCCTCCCTGGGCCAGACCAAACGGCGCAGACGTCAAGACTCCCGCTCATGATCTCGCGTGTCTCTCCGTTGCATTTCCTACACTTCCTTCCACGGTGACCGCGAGCCGCTTCGATCGCCGATAGACGTTCGCAACAGCCAACGTCCATAGAGGAACCAGATCCGCGCCGGGCACGAGCTTGGCAAGGAACGATGGCAGGAATTCCCAGTGCCAGCCAAGAAGGTAACTCAGGACCCCGGCCATACAGAGGTCGAGAATGTCATCAGCGGGCGAAGCAACGCCTTCGAAAAATAAAGGGGAGAAAATAATCTGGAAGGTATCCGCGACGATCGCTAACAAGAGGGCGGCGCGCAGGCGCGGTCCCGGAGAGACTGTGATGGTGTCTGGGTTCATATCAATTCCACCTGTACCCCTATCAAAATTATCGCGCACGCCAAGTCGGCTGGAACGCCCGCCAGGTCGCATGGAGAGAATGACGGCAACCTTATTTTCCTAGCCGTCATGGCAGCAGAGCAACTCCCGGACGACGGGTGTAGGGCATTCGCTTAGCATTGTGATCGAGTGACCGGCAACTCGGAAACATCTATCGCCTTCCAGATTGCCTGGAAGCTTTTCAACGCGCGCTGGAACCTCACGGACTGGAAAGCGGAGTGGAACCCACTCGCCGTCCGCCCATTCTCTTTCTTGCCGACCGCAACAACAAAGGCCGTGGCGCGTTCGCACTGGCGAGAAAGATCATTACCTGAAGTTCTATGGAGTCCTGAAAGCAAGTGATCTGGAGATCTCTACGCTTTGCGATCTTCCCTGCCCACGCAACCTTGCGCTCAAGGTCTGTTGCAAGCGCCGCGCTTCCGATCGCCGCCCTACGAGCCCAGGGAGTTTTTTCGGATTACTGACTGAAGCGTGTCCTTGTCCAAGCTCAACTCCGCAACCAGCTTCTTCAGCCGGGCATTCTCGTCGCGCAAGTGCTTGACCTCCTTGGCCTCGCTCACTTCCATGCCCCCGTACTTCACCTCCCGGGGTAACCTGCCACTCCTCGTTTCATCCATCCTTCTCTCACCACTTCCAGGAAAAGCCAGCCCCGAAATCATGAGAAAGTCCCCATGTGGGCCGGCAGGTAGGATCGTCATAGCACCCAGTCTGAGCGGCTATGATGGTTGAGCTAATCCGGACGGCAAGCTTATCATTTACCCGATAGTCCGTTCCACCGCCGAAAGCAAACGCCATGCTGTGACTCAATCCAGCGGCGGATTTGTCACCTTTATCATCTTCATGGGTAACAACAGATCCGGCTCCCTCTTGTATAAAGGTTCTAAATTTATTAACTTGCTCAGTAAATCTATTTACTTTGACTTCCTCAGTAAACATACCAAGCAGTTCCATTCTCATCTGAGGCCAGATATACCATTTACGGTTGACTGCGCCAAGTAGCTTGCCGTCAGATGGGTTTTGTTCGTACCTTACGCCAAAGGCCTGATGGGGATTAAACCAATGGTCGTACTCAGCGCCTCCTCCGAGCGAGGACTTTTGTGAACTTCCCACCGTGTTACTTTCAACTGCTGGGCTCGGTTGGTAAAGGTAGATGTAAGTGACAGGGTTAAAATTCCCCACGCCTACTACACTGATCTGGTTACTCTGAGCCGTCGCCGTTGCTGAAGCCAGCAACAAGAAAAAGAATAGATTTTTTACATTGGCTAACGCTTTCAAATGCCCCCCTTGCTGTGCTGTGCACCTAGGTTCAACTGTCTGGCGCCCTTCGCCGCAGCGTGAAAAACATTGGCGAAATACCAGCCGAGCTGAGCCGCATTTCTTTGGGGAAAGCGGCCAGGACCCATTGGGGTTATCGGAACGATTGGGAAATTCTCTTATTTCACTTCGCTCTTGCGCACGAGGCTGCAACCAATTTGGAACCTCATCAGACCGTTCTCCCGATTTGGAAGTTGAGGTCCACTTATCGCTATTGCACCCCTTGCAATGAAGGATGGGATTAAGGCAGGATAGTGTCCCCTTGGAGCGTGGTCGATAGAACAACCAATCTCTTTACTAAATGGAGGTGACCTAATGAGCCTGTGCGCGGATACTAAGTTGACGCCCAGATTGGTTGCGAATTTCTGCTGCTGAAGCGGTGACCAGCGGCTAAGAGCAATATTCGTCGATGCTCATCAGACGTCATGACACTTCTGACTCAAGCGCGGATTCACAAACTCGGCATCCGGGGAGCCCTTCATTGATGATTGCTTGTCGTGCTTTTTTGATTAAGACTGCCGGGACGCACCGCTGGGCGCGCCCAAACGCACTCGTCCGCCTGAGTTCCCAGAGCGTGCGCTCGCGCTGAATGAGCCCGACTACCGCAGCCCAAATTGGTATGGGTCAAGAAATGTGGATGGAGGCGCCGGAAGAAGGTGGAGGGAAATGAGAAACCTGGGTCATGAAGGGAATCCATTCAGCATTGGCGAGAAGCGGACCTCCGGGTACTCATCAGTTTCTCGATGAGTGCATCGGCGATTTCTCACCAACTGAGATTGGCTCGAACCGCTGGCTTGGCAAAATACAACGAGAATGTGGCCGTCCCGCGTTGCTCAGAGCAACCTTCCGTTCGGCCGTCTTGATCACGTCGTCCATCTTCCCGCTTCATACCTGTCTGGCGAGGCTCAGAGTGCCGAAAGTTCATCGCTTACCACTCCAGCAACAATCCATTCCTGAAACGCGTATCCTTATGAGTATCAGTAAGTGAAAATCAGGCACCCGCATGGGCAGCACAGACGAGGACCGGTTCGACACCACCGAAGCCTCACCGTGGATGCGACCCTTTGTGCCGCCTCGTTTCCTGCGCAGCGGCCATCTGCAGACGATCGTTGGCACCTTGCTGCCGCGCACGTATTCTCTGCCGGAACCGGAGATCCGGCTCATCGAGGTGGAACCCCCCAACTCCCACGGAGCAAGTTTCGTGCTGTGCCATTGCCATTGGCAGCCCGCCGAGGTCCGCAGCCAACGATTGACAATGATCATCGTTCACGGACTCGAGGGCTCCTCTTCTTCGCGGTACGTTTTGGGGAACTCGGCGCGCGCTCTGGCGGCCGGTTGCAATGTTGTCCGCATGAACATGCGCAGCTGCGGTGCCGGCGAAGAATTCTCTCCCTCCATCAATCACGCGGGACGCTCCGAGGACGTCGCTCTTGTGATGGCCGAACTGGCCCGCACGTACCTCATTCACAGCTTCGCGCTGGTGGGCTATTCCATGGGCGGCAACCTGGTTCTCAAGCTGGCCGGCGAACGAGGCGCCGCCCCGCCGCCCTATCTCAAGGCCGTCGTCGGGGTCTCGCCCCTCATGGATCTGGCTGCCTCTTCTATCGCACTGCACGAACCGCAGAATCGCCTTTATGAGAGCAGGTTTCTCATCGAATTGCTCAGGCACCTTCGTCACAAGATCGAACTCTACCCGGGTCTGTACACCGCCGACGGTCTGGACAAGATTCGAACCGTGCGGCAATTTGACGAGCGGGTTGTCGCGCGATACGGTGGCTTCACCGGCGCGGACGACTACTACTACAGCGTTGCCAGTTCAAATTGGGCCCAGGACATTGCCGTGCCCGCGCTGATCCTGCACGCTCTCGACGATCCCTTCATCCGCATGACTCCCGACACCCGCGCCAAACTGGTCGCCAACCCCCGCGTGATGCTGGTCGAGACCCGGCACGGTGGCCACTGCGCCTTTCTTTCGCTCGAGCCCGGCGACGCAGGCTTTTGGGCGGAGAGAACGCTGCTGGACTTTCTGCACGCAACTGTAGAGGGTTGACCGTTGAGTTCGACGGGAAGTCATACTGCGAGCTAATTTACAGCGGATTCGTCAGGTCACCCGGAGTTGACCGCGGACGCCATACCTTGATGCTCTTCGCCAAGCCGAGCAGCGCCAGGAGTTGGATGCCCCAGTAGTTGAAATCCACTTCCCACCATGCCATACCATGACTTGCAGACACAGGATGGGCATGGTGATTGTTGTGCCAGCCTTCCCCTCCGGTCAATAGTGCAACCCACCAATTATTCGTCGAATCATCGCGGGTTTTAAAACGGCGCGAACCCCACAGGTGGGTAGCCGAGTTGACCAGCCAAGTGACATGGAAGCCGACAGTGATCCGCATAAACACGCCCCACAGCAACCACGAGAGACCCAGCTTCCACCCGCCCAGAGCGGTGCCGCCGCCGAGCAAAGCAATGCCAGCCAAGGTGATGGGCAGCCAATGCCACACCGCCAGCCACCGGTAGAAGCGATCGCTTTGCAGGTCTGGTGCATAACGGGAGAGCATGGTGGTTTCACTGTGAAGAGAGCCATGCAGGATCCAACCCATATGCGACCACCATTTGCCGTCGCGGGGAGAGTGCGGATCGCCAGGCTTGTCGGTGTATTGGTGATGCAAGCGATGCACAGCGACCCAGTAGATAGGGCTGCCCTGCAACCCCATGGTGCCGCAGATCGCCATGACATACTCAAGCCACTTGGGTGTGGTGAAACCACGATGAGTGAGCTGGCGATGATAGCTGATGGAAATGCCCACGTTCTGGCTGAAGAGCCACATTACGAGAAACACGAAGGCTGAAGACCAATGAAAGATGAACAGCGCCGCCACGGCTCCCAGATGAAACGCAGCAATTACCGTGAAAAATATCCAGTTGAATTCAGTAGATTTAGCCTGTATCAGTTCGGCTATTTCGGGATTGCTGGTTCGTTGCGGTGGTGCAGTAAGTGTTGCCATGGCGCCTCTGGTTTCGAGACTAACGCGGCGCACGACCCTTAACCAGAGATACCGTGTAGGAGTTACGTAATAGTTGCGGTATCGGCGTATTCCTGCATTTCATTCTGTGAGCGTTATCGACCGGTGTTGTGAGCAACCTGATGAGCCCTGGAATTTCTGATTCCGCTCATCTCGCCCGGCGCTGGTGCGCTTATGATGATCCTGGCAGTTCACAACTTTTTGCAACTTGTTGCGTAGCTGTGACAAGTCGAAGGATGTCCTGCTCTATGCTTCAGTCCGTAAGCAATGGAGCGCGTGCCTGGAAACGCATATATGTTGAAGCTTCAAGTTCGAGGTTGGTCCGAGCGGCCACGAATATTGCTGCTCATGCTGGCGGTCATGCTGCCCGCCGTCGCGCTCATCGTATTCGGGGTGCATCAGCTCAGGAGCATACAGCGCGACAAGGCAATCGAGGCCGTCATCCAGAGAGAATATCAACAGGTTCTGGCTATCGCTGAAAAGCGGATTGACGAGCGCGCCTATGAGGTCGCGGAAGAAGCCAGGGCGAAATTCCCCGACGCCGGCAATGCCGAGGAGATCGATGCGTTCCTCACGACACACCCTAATATTGCGCATGCATTTCTGTGGACAGGAAAAGGCAGCATTGGAATTTCGATCCCAGGCGAGCCGGATGCAAGACTCCCGAACTTTGTGCCGAAAGCAGAATGCTTTCATCGGATTTCGGAACCTGGTGGGACATGGATGGCGAAGACTACCATTGCCAAGTTGAAGAGGATTGAGGCGACAGAAGGACGGCACGTCCTATATCACCGATCATTGGCTGACCCGGGGAGACAAAATGCAGTACCAGTCTTTGGTGCTGTTCCTGCCCCGCGGTTCGACCCCGGAACATCCCGCGCTGGCGGGATTCCTCTATGACACCGACTATTTGAAGAACGACTTTTTCCCGCGGGCTTTGAACGAGGTAATGCCGAACCAGAATCAGGGAGATACGTCGCGTCCTCAAACGGCGATCATGGTTCGGACAGAAAAAGACCAATACCCTTTGGCTACTTCGGCATATTGGGACGGAGGCTCGCCCGAGGTCGAACGCTCCTTTGAGGATGTTTTCCCAGGGCTGGTTCTGGGAATCAAGCTGCGCGGGACCACAATTGCGGACATCAGCGACCACATTCTGCGCACGAGTTTCCTTGCCCTCGGAGCGCTTTCCTTATTGATGGGTGCAGGAATGATACTCACCTATCGCAATGTGACGCGCGAACTTGCGCTGGCGAAGTTGAAGTCTGATTTCGTCTCCAATGTCTCACACGAGCTGAGAACACCTCTTGCGCTCATCCGCCTGTATGCCGAAACGCTGGAACTGGGGCGCATTGCCGGCCAGGGGAAACAGCAGGAATATTATGAGATCATCCGCAAGGAGAGCGAGCGGCTGACTTCGCTGATCAATAACATTCTTGACTTTTCCCGTATCGAATCAGGCAAGAAAGAGTACTCCTTCCGGGAAACCAATGTGGCTGATCTGGTGCGGAGCACGCTTGAATCGTATCGCTTCGAGATCGAGCAGAATGGGTTCGAGTTCGAACAGAAGATCGACAACGATGTGCCGCCGCTGTGGGTGGATCGCGAAGCGATTGCGCGATCGCTTCTAAATCTGGTGAACAATGCTGTGAAGTATTCTTCAAATGAGAAATACCTTGCGGTTCGCCTGTACCGTCACAGCAATGGCGTCAACCTGGAGGTCGTCGATCACGGCATCGGCATTCCTGTGAAGGAACATCTCAAGATCTTCGAAAAGTTTTATCGAGTGGGTGATCCGCTGGTCCACAACACCAAGGGAAGCGGATTGGGACTGTCTCTGGTTCGCCACATCGTAGAGGCCCATGGAGGCGACGTTGCAGTGGAAAGCGCGCCCGGCAAGGGCAGCAGGTTCATCATCACTTTGCCCTTACAGACTGTAGTGGCCCAGTAGCGAACGAGGTGTCAGCATGAAACAGCAAGAGAAGATGAAGCCGGCCGAAGTCCGGAGCCCTGCGAAGATTCTTGTCGTCGAGGACGAGCCCAACATGGTGGCTGGACTGCGCGATAACTTCGAGTTCGAAGGTTACGAAGTAATCACAGCACGCGATGGAATCGAGGGGCTCGAACGGGCGCTGGCGGAATCTCCTGACCTGGTGGTTCTGGACGTGATGATGCCCCGGATGAGCGGACTGGAAGTATGCAGGCAATTACGCGCCAAACGCGCCTCTATCCCCATCATTATGCTGACCGCTCGTGGACAGGAGGTAGACAAAGTCGTGGGCCTCGAACTCGGCGCCGACGACTACGTGACCAAACCATTCTCGATTCGCGAACTCCTGGCGCGCGTCCGGGCAATCTTGCGACGCACCGCGGCCGTTCCCAAGAATCAGGATCAACACTCCTTTGGTGACGTGGAAGTGGATCTCCACCGTCGTCGGGTCCTCAGGTCAGGCAAGCTTCTTGATATTTCCTCCAAAGAATTTGAACTGTTGAAGTATTTCATTTGTCACTCTGGCGAAACTCTGAGTCGCGATCGTCTATTGGAAGACGTTTGGGGATACGATAACTATCCGAGCACCCGGACGGTGGACACGCACCTGGTACGTCTGCGCCAAAAGCTAGAGCCCGATCCTGAGCAACCGCAGTACTTCCTTACAGTGCACGGAACTGGTTATCAGTTTGTCGGTTAGAGAACAGCAATCAGAATTGAAATGAGGTGGATCTTGAACCAGGGAACAATCATCTCGGGAAACGAGGGCCACTTGCAGGGCAACGGCAATTACGGAGATCACCGCCTTCTCCCGCCTTCGATCATGCCGTGCGTGCCACCGCGGTCTTCGATTGTGCCGCTGCAGGAAGAACTGAACGCGCTCCGGCGAGAGAAACTGGATCTCCATGCGCAACTCTTCGAGGCTGCGCAGATTCAGCGCAAACTAAGCGGCGCACGCGCATTGCGACACGGCTGCCTGCATTTAGCGAGCGAGGTTTTTGCGGCAGCCTTTCTCCCCGGCGATTTCACGATCTTTTCGCAGTATGGGTCGAAACTGTTTGCCGCACACGGTGATATTGCCGGTAAAGGGATTGCGGCCGGAATGTGGTTCACAAATCTGGCAGGGTTGTTGCAAAGCTACGGCCGTCCGGACTCTGGGCCGGCGCAGATTGCCTCGGAGGTCAATCGCCACCTCTGCTATCTGCGACCGATTGCGCCGTTCGTCACGGCATTCGTGGCGCAGATCGACTGCGTTCTCGGAGAAGTGACCTACTGCAATGCAGGTCATTTCCCGCCGATATTGCTACGAGCGAATGGACAAGCTGAGCTGCTCGAAACAGGAGGTCCATTACTGGGTGCTATTGAACATGCTGAGTTCGACTCGGGCCGGCTGATGCTCGGAGCCGGCGACACACTTGTCGCATATTCGGATGGAGTACTCGAGTGCCGAGACCCTTCAGGGGAAGAGTTTGGATTGGACCGATTGCAAGCCGCATTGCGACGCGCCGCGCAGTCATCCGCTCAAGCCACACTCATGATGCTACTCGCCGAAGTACAGGACTTCGCGAACGGTAGTCCCCTTTCCGACGACGTCAGCTTGACCGTGATTCAACGCGATGGTGAAGGCAACGACATCCACGAGTCCTTGTCAAATGATCTGTTCGGTATGCCCGGAATGCAAGTTAGTTGAGTTTCCATAAGTCCTCATGCAGGAAGTGAACGAGGCGAGATTCACAGGTGCGGTCGCTCATCCGTTACTTCGGAGCACCGGAATCGGGAATTGGACCTCAGTTGAGGCCAACGGGCATCGATGAGAACCTGACGAGAGTTCATTGCGACGACGATCCGACGACGGTTCGCGATAAAGGTGTCTGGGTGACGTTTGCAGGGACTCCGTACGAGTATTTGCAGGTCTGTGGCGATCCATGGGAAGGGAATGAATACCACGAGGGGGACAAGGCAGTCTGGACCATGTCCTATGCTCGTCGCTAACTGGCAACGTCCTTGGCACCGTCTCCTTGGCTTGTTGGTTTGATTCTGTGCTTTGGCAGCTTTCGATCGATTTCAACGCCCTCTTGAGACGGATCGGCGCCAAAATCTAACGTACGCGGTAGATCAGGCCGCAACATTCCGTGGTGTGGAGCGCCACAAACGGGACAGGCTCCGACTTTCAAGGTAATCTCTGCTCCACAGCATCCACAAAAGGCGGCCACGTCTTTTCGTCTCCACAATCGCTTTTGGCCCGTTAGATGAATGCGGGAAGTGGAAAGATTCGAGATTGAGGTTGCTATGCGACCCTATTTCTCCGCTTTCTTCGCACTCTCTCCCGCGTCAACCACCTCGCCTCCTCATCTCCATCGCGGCGATGCGCCCACTCGCATCAACTCCCAAGGAACAAATACTGTTCCTTGGCATCCTGTCTGGCCCAGGTCAGTTGCATGCTTCACGTTACTAATCTGAGCCCGGTAAGTGACTCGACGGTCTTGCGCTGGTCGGCAGTTTCGATCCAGTGTAATCAGCCTATCGCTTCATTCTTCTCGCAGCAGAATCATCGGATCGACCGCGAGCGCCCGCCGGGCTGGAATCCAAGTAGCCAGCATACCCACGCACAGCATCGTGAAGATGACGCTGCCAAGCACGATCGGGTCCTTCGGCGAGGCCTGATACACGATGTAAGAGAGCACACGTGTTGCGAGCACGCCGAGGATCATCCCCACTGCTGAGCCAATCGCGAGCAGCCGGAGAGCGCGGCCCAGCGCCGCGCCCAGCACCTTGCGCCGGTTTGCGCCCAGCGCGACTCGGATCCCCAGTTCCCGCAGCCGTTTGCTGACTGTGTAGGACGCCATGCCGAAAATTCCGGTGATGGCGAGCATCGCGCCCAGCATGCCGAGCACGCCGAGAGCCACGGTGGCCACGCGCGCGGCGAACAGGGCGGAATCCAGTTCGCTGCTCCACGTTTTGATCTCCACCGGCAGAGAGGGATCGAGGCCGCGCATCGCCCGCCGCAGCGCCCCGGCAATCTCCTGCGGATCGCGCTGCGATCGAACGACGATCCACACGTTGTTGGAAGGCTGCTGCAAGAACGAATAGAACATCGCCGGCCTGGCATCTTCCGTCAGCGTTTGATATTTGCCATCTTCGACCACACCAACCACTTCCGCGCGCGTGCCGCCCCAGACTTTGTAATGACCGCCGACCGCCTTGTCGACGGAGCCGAAGAGCTTGCGTGCAAATTCGCGATTCACCACGGCCACCAGCGGAGCCTTGTCCGCATCGTGCAGTGTGAAGGTCCGGCCCGCCAGCAGCGCCGTTCCCGCTGCTCGGAAATAATCCGGCGATACATTAAACTGCTCCGCGTCCGCCGCTTGATTCGTCGGCCGAAAATCCGTAGTCGCGTCGGTGTATACCGACGAATCATTCCCGCCAATGCTCAGCGGCAGCCGGTCCGAATATCCGACCGCGCTCACACCCGGGATTGCCGCCGCCGCATCGAGCATGCGTTTCTGCATCTGCACTCGCTGCTCGCCCTCATACCCGGCCATGTGCAGATCGGTCCTCGCCAGCATCACTGCCTGCGGTTGAAAACCGTAGTCGCTTTGCAGCGAGCGCGCCAGCCCGCGCACCGCAACCAGTGAAGCCGTCACGAGTACCGCGCAGATCGCAATCTGCAAACTCAGCAGCACATCGCGGAGCGTAAAGCGCCGCGTTCCGCCCACGCCCGCGCTGCCTGACCGGATAATCTGCCATGGGTCCGCGCGCAGCACCTGCCGCACCGGAACCAGGCCGAACAGCAGGCCGCTGACGATGGCCAGTACCAGCGCCAGCGCGTAAGTCTTCACATCCGGATTCACCGGCACATTAATCGGAATATCCGGGATTGGCCGCCACGTGCTCAGCACGCGCAGAATCGCCACCGATCCCGCCATGCCGCAAATTCCTCCGGCGAGTGAAACCAGAAGGGCCTCGGTAAGAAGCTGGCGCAGGATGAGCTGAACGCGTGATCCAAGAGCCATGCGCACTGCGATTTCCCGGGAACGGTCAGCCGCGCGCGCGGCGAACAGGCTTCCGAGGTTTGCGCATGCCGCCAGCAGGATAAGCCCCGCCAAGAGCATCAGCCCGGCCATAAAGGCGCGAGCGGGGCGGCCAAGGGTGTTCCCCACAAGGCCGGGCCGCGACAATATGAACTTCAAGCCGTCATCCTCTTTGGGATAGCTTTTCGCCAGCGACGCGGCAATCGTATTCAGGTCCGCGGTTGCCGCGGCCGGTGTTACCCCCGGCTTCAGATGGCCTACCACCCACGTGAAATGGTCGTCGCGCTCTTCCAGCGGATCCCATCCGCCGATTTGCGGCAGATCGACAAGAGGCGCCCACATGTCTGGAGCGAAGAAAAGCTCCGTGCCGCGAAAGTCGCGCGGCGCAACGCCCACAATCGTGTAAGGGTGCTTGTTGATCTTTACAGTGCTGCCGACCACAGCAGGATTGCCGTTGAAGCGGCTATGCCAATAGGCATAGCTCAGAACAACATAGAGGACGCTGTTCTTTCCATGCTCGTCCGACGCATGAGTAAACCGGCCAAGATAGGGCTTGATGCCGAGGGAGTCGAAATAATTCCCGCTGACCAGGTACGGCCACACCACGGACGGATTTCCGCTGCCCGTATCGAGCCCGACGGCGCCGGTGATGTCATCCGACACCATCGAATCGAAGCTGTGGTTCCTGTCGCGCAGGTCGAGATAATCCTGATACGACTGCGAAGGAGTAGTGTCCGATCCGTAGGCGCGTTCGACCATGAACAGGGTCTCAGCGTGCGGAACGTTGAGTGGGCGCAGCACAATGGCGTTCAGCACGCTGAACACAACAGCATTGGCTCCGATAGCCAGCGCCAGCGTGAGCACTGCGGTGAAGGCGAATCCAGGTGCTTTTCGCAACTGACGCAAGGCAAGTCGTAGGTCGGCGTTCATTATTTCCCCCGGTGACACGTAACGCGCGCATGCTCTCCCTTCGCGCGCTGAGGCTGGTACCAGTTATACGTTTGCCCGGGAACTGCGGTTCCAATTGATATTGTGATATTGCCCAGTTCTCAACGGGGGTCAGAAGTTCGAGTTTCCTGGTGCCTACCATTCCAAATCAACAAGTTAACGCCCCCGATCAATCCAATCCGGGAACAGCTCAGGGAACGGAATGGAACGTCAGGCCGAAGCCCGAGTACCGCGAGGCCTGGATATGCCCTTCGGACGCCGACGATAAATACCATGTGGTGGTATTGCAGACGCGCGTTTGTGATCGCATCGACATTTATCGCGTGGGCGCGCTGGACATTCGCATCACCGGCTCCCAACGGACTTGCTCTTCTCGATTACTGCCTCCGGCTGTTGCGCGTATTCGGCCCAGGATCCGTCATACAGGCTGACGTGCTTTGCTCCGGCTATTTCGAGGCCCAGGGCGACGACAGCAGCGGTGACACCTGAGCCACATGTGGTAGTGACAGGCTGTTCCACGTTCACGCCTCTGATAGTGAAATATTCGACAAGTTTTTCGGCGGGTTTCAAGCGGCCATCTTCGACCAGTTCGGTAAAGGGAGTGTTGATCGCACCAGGCATGTGGCCAGAGCTTATGCCAGGGCGCGGTTCGGGTAAGACACCTGTGAAGCGGCCCGAGGAGCGTGCATCCAGAATCTGCTTGTCCTCTGCGATCATCTGTCGAATCTCGGCGAAGTCTTTTACTGCATCGCGATCGAACCTGGCCCGAAAGGTGGCCGGCGGTCTGCCAACGTGACCCGCGTGCGTGGGGAAACCTGTTTCAATCCATGCATGCAGCCCCCCATCAAGAATGTAGACATCTTGTGCCCCGAATGTGCGGAGCATCCACCAAGCCCGAGGAGCGGAAAAAATGCCTTCCTGCTCATAAATGACAATTGGCATTTGATCGCTAACACCGAGAGCCGACATGCTCCGGGAAAAAGCTTCGGGCGTAGGCAACATGTGGGGCAGTGGTGTGGAGTGGTCGGAGAGCTCATCGATATCGAAAAAGATCGCGCCAGGAATGTGCCTGGCGAGGTATCGAGCGTGAGCGTCAATCGGGGGAGCAACTCCGACTGAAGGAAGCGTGGCATCCAGAATGACAATATCAGGATCGCTGAGGCGCTGAGCCAGCCAAGTGTTTGTAACGAGAGGATTCATAATAGCCTGCTTTGTTTTATGCGCGGCTTCACTCGCGGTCACGACGGCTTAGAGTGGGAAAAGCGCTTCCGAAGCCGCGCGAAGCCAGATGGCGACCGCCTTCGCTCCCGGATCAGGATGGCCGAGCACGCGATCTCCAAGATAACTTGATCGGCCCAGGCGTGGTTTCATTTGAGCGGTCGCCTCCACGCCGTGTTCCGCCGCTTCGACCGCAGTCAGGAGTGTCTCCCGCGACACTTTTCCGGCGCCACCTTTCAAAGACTTTACGAATGGATCGAGGGCATCCAACATTGTTCGATCGCCAGGTTTTGCACCACCCAATTCGCTGATGGCGTGGCAGCCCTGATCGAGCGCATTGACCCACTGAACCAGTTCTGCCGTGCTGGAGCCTTCCAGGACATTGCCACAACGCAGAAAGAGCACCCCATAGAGCGGTCCCGATGATCCACCCATTTCACGCTGAAGGATGTGACCGAGCGCTTTCAGCGTAGCAGGGACATAGTCTAACGGGTATGAACCCACCGCTTCTTGCACGACCTCGGCCGCACGTCTCATGCTGATGCCCAAGTCGCCGTCCCCCGTAACACGGTCCATTTCTGTGAGCTCATCTTCTGCATCGATAAGCGCGTTACATGCAGCCTCGATCGCTCGCCGGACTCTTCTCCCTGCCTCGGATTGCGCACCTTCGCCGATCGGAGAACGCCCTTTCACGCTGACCTCCGTCGCGGTCCGCGTCTGGGGTTTGCCCGGACGTTGTTTCAGCACATTAGGCCATGCGGGAGCCGTGGTCGCTGCATCGAGCCAGCGCAGCCGCTCATCGTTTATACCGAGAACAGAGATTGAGATACCCGCCATGTCCAATGACGAGAGAAACGTTCCGGCGTATATTCGCTCCACCGTGAATCCCTTGCTTCCAAGAAAGGGCATCGCGTGACGGGCCACAATCGCGAGTTCCATCTCCGTGGTAGACCCCAGATTGTTCACCATCACTGCTACGCGCTTCTCGTCGCCAAACTTTCCGTGCTTTAGAATTTCGGTCAATAACGTCTCGGTCAGCTGGTCCGCACTCTGCAATTGCGTCCGCTTCACCCCGGGTTCTCCGTGAATTCCGAGGCCGAGCTCCATCTCATCTTCGCCAAGCTCAAAACTGGGCTTTCCGACCGCAGGCGAAGTTCCCGCCGAAAACGAAACACCCATCGTCGAAAGGGACTCAACCGCAGTTCTGCCCGTGGCTGCGACATCGGCCAGGCTCTTGCCTTCAGCTGCGGCCGCCCCCACTAATTTGTGAATGAAAACGGTGCCTGCAAGACCACGTGCACCTGTTGCCTGCTCCGTTCCTTTCAGGGCAACGTCATCATTCACGATAACCATTTCTACCGGAATACCTTCAGCGCGGGCCATTTCCGCCGCCAGACCAAAGTTCAGCCGGTCGCCGGTATAGTTCTTAACCACCAGCAGCACGCCACACTTTCCCGACACCGCCTTGATGGCAGCAAAAACGGAGTCGGTGCTTGGCGAGGTAAACACTTCTCCAGCCACAGCAGCACTTAGCATGCCAGCGCCGATATAGCCTGCGTGCGCTGGCTCGTGCCCGCTGCCTCCACCAGAGATTACCGCGACCTGTTGGTCACGGGTTTGTTCTGCGTCTTCGCGCAGCATAACTTTATGTCCCGACAAACGGATGGAACCTGAATGCAACACGGACAGTCCTTGCAGCATTTCTTCCACAACGTTGTCCGGATGGTTAATGAACTTTTTCATGACGAAGCCAATGTAGAACGGCGAGTCGCAGACCCATTTTATGCACACAACCCTAACCCGGACAGTACTTCCGGAAACGGATACAAGGATTCCTGTATCTCAGGCTAGAATTGTGCCGTCCTCGCTCTTAAACTACCGTGTTATCCTTTTGCCTCTGAAGCTCAGCCGAGGGAGCGGTTGCCAACCACCAGCCAGAATTCACCGCGCACTGCGTCACCGCGGACGCCGATAAGGCGCTTGAGGATGGTGCGCTCGCTATGGCGTGGACCTGCATCGACCTGGCAACAAACCATCACACGCGGGACCGTTTAATAGCGGTCCGTTGACACATCCAATCGATTCATAGAAGTCGCGGCAGAACCTCGGCAGCCGTTCCCAAAACAATTTCGTCGAAGGCATCGGCATTAAGTGGCTCCTCCGGCCCAGCATAAACGGTGCGAATGCCTCGTTGATTGGCGATGCTTACAAATCCCGCCGCGGGATAAACCGAGCCCGAGGTGCCAACAACCAGCACCACTGTAGCGCGATCAAGTTCACGATAGATGTCGTCCATACCGAGCGGAACCTCGCCGAACCACACGACGTGAGGCCGCACGCGTTCTCCGCAATCCGTGCATCGGGGAAGATCGCCCGCGCTGTCGTAGAGCGCATTGTCCGGAAAAGGCACGTCACAACGCACACAGCGCGATTGAAACAGCGTCCCATGCATGTGGTGAATGCGGCGCGAACCGGCGCGCTCGTGAAGGTCATCAACATTCTGCGTGCAGAGATAAAAGCGTTCCCCCATTCTCTGTTCGACCGCTGCCAGAGCAATATGACCAGCATTGGGGTCCGCAGCCATGGCATCGCGCCGGCGCATGGAATAGAAGCCCCACACGAGGCCGGGATTCGCGTGCCACGCTTCAGGTGTTGCGACCTCTTCGACGCGATGGCCATTCCAAAGGCCGCCCGAGCCGCGGAAGGTAGCCAGCCCACTCTCCGCAGAAATCCCCGCGCCAGTCAGGACAAAAAGGCGATCGTCCGCACTCAAATCCATAAAGAAAATCCTCTCATCCCTGTGTACGCCTGGAACACGCCAGAAAAAGCACGAGCAAATCTATCTCGCTCGCGTCGCCTCGTGCTGAGCATTTCTTAAGTGAGATCCGCGCTTCTCGGGCCGCTTCCATGCCGTTTCCCATTCCGCATCTGTTTCGCTATTGCATGGAGTCACCCGACTGCGTGATTTCCGTGCCAAGGGCTTGAGCAATCGCCCTTTCTGCCAGGGGCGCCATCACGGCATAGCCCTTTGCCGTGGGATGCACGCCATCGACCGAGTAGCCCGGAAGCATGGCTCCGTTCGCGTCGGCCATCGAATCGTAGTAGTCGAGGTAGACGCATCCATTGCTGGCGCAGAAATCGCGCAACCACTGATTCAGCGCCCGGATTTCTTCAACCGGATGCACGCCCTGCTTCCAGGGATAAGCGAAGGCCGGAGTAATTGAGGCCAGGACAACCTTAATACCGTTCTGTTTTGCGATCGCGTTCATTGCGGAAAAATTGTCTTCCACCATTTCCGGTGTCGATGGGCCGGTATTTCCTGCGATGTCATTGGTCCCGGCGAGGATGACGACGGCTGCGGGATGAAGATGCACTACGTCCTGCTCAAATCGCACGAGCATCTGCGGAGTTGTTTGCCCGCTGATTCCCCGGTTCACATAGGGCTTACCCGGGAAAAATGGCCCTCTTCCTGCCGAGCGTCCCCATCCATCGGTAATTGAATCTCCGAAGAAAATAACTCTCTTCTCGCCATTGGCTGGCGGAGGCAGCGATGCATTGTCTGCTCGATAGCGGTCCAGATCGGCCCAGTCGGCAAGCTGCGACTGCATCTTTTGCATTTGCTGAACGTCGCACGGCGGGGCGGCCGTTGCTGGATTGTTTGGCGTCTGCTGTCCCGTGACCGAGCTTGTTGCTTGCGCACCCAACTGCCCTGCGAATAGCAACGCGGCGCATAAAGCTAGCATCCGATTCATTTCTGTTTATTCTCCTATGCGTGTTTTCCATCGAGCATGATGTGTTCCTGAAGGGCGCGCAATTCAGTCAGATCATCATATTGAGAGTGTAAGCATTGTGAGGCGCTTCGGGCGGATCGACGAATGCCCTGGGCTTGCCCCGTATTCGTCAGGGAAGCACGCAGCGATTCTCCCGGCTTCATCAGGGAAGGCCGCGTTGGAATGAAGATTCTGGCGGGATTTGCGTTATGAGGAGTGATCGCGGCTCCGTATGCCTCGTTCATTTCGGGCAATGCGACAGGCTATGGCCACAATGAAATAAACTATATCCGACATGGATCCACATGTTTGGTGGTCCTAAGGCCTGAATGGCCGCCATCGCGTGGATTCAGGGCAGCTATATATTGCTTCTTCCAGCATGGCTACGTTCCTACAGAATAAGCAAACTTTTTATGGGGCGTGGCGCAACGGCATGCCGCACAATTCCAATGATTTCAGACTGAGCAGGAAGTTAAACGCTAAACAATGTGCGCATGGCGCAGATGGAGTGGCATGGAATTTCCCGGAGGAAGTCGTCGAAGGTTTTTGAAGCTGGCGAGTGCAGGAGCGGCAGGAGCAATCTTTGCTTCCGGCGCATCAGCGAGGGAAGCCTTTGCGGAAGTACCGCTGACAGCGCCCGTAAAGACCGACGCCTCTTCCGGGTTGCCGGGTCAAGTCAATCTGTTGCAGGGAACGAATTCCACCGAAGTGTTTTCGCACGGCAACACGCTGCCGCTCGTGGCGTTGCCCCATGGCATGGCCCATTGGACCATTCAATCCGTAGAAGACAGCCAGTGGCTCTTTCGCCCGGAAGACAATCGCTGCCAGGGCTTGCGCTGTACCCACATGCTCAGCCCGTGGCTTCCCGATTATGGCTATGCCTGCTTTCTTCCCTTCACTGGCGAGCCTGATGCGGACGCTTCCCGGCGCTCTTCGTCTTACCGCGTGGATCAACTTACGCTGGCCCCTCATCAACTCAAGCTTCGCTTGCAGCGATATCGCTGCGTGGCGAGTCTTGTCCCTACAGAGCGGTGTTCTCTTCTGGAGATGACCTTTGACGAGAGTGGCATCTCGGGGCTGCTCATCGAAATGCCGGGTAAGGACGCCGAATTCCATGCGGACAAACCCGCACGGATCATCTTTGGGACAACACATATCAATGGTGGGGCGGTTCCAGCGAATTTCGCTACCTATTACGTGGTGCAGATTGACCGGGACATCTCCGATATTACGCTCCACGAACGTGAGAAGAGCCGCGTCGCCTTCTTACGTTTTCATGCTGAAGCTGCGAGGCCGGTAACGGTGCAGATCGGCACTTCCTTTATCTCGTCAGAGCAGGCACTGCGGAACCTGAAAGACGAACTAGGAGAAAAATCCGCGCCCGTTGTGTTGCAGGAAGCAGCCGCAGTGTGGGAGAAGCAACTGAGCAGCGTGCGCCTTGAGGGTGGCAGCCCGGAACAGCGGAGTATCTTTTATTCCTCTCTTTATCGAGCATCGCTGTTCCCGCGTATCTGGCACGAGAAGGATGCGAGCGGCAACGTGATTCACTATAGCCCGTATAGCGGGAATGTGACGGGTGGAGTCATGTACGCGGATCACGGTTATTGGGATGTCTATCGCGCCTGGTATCCGATGATGTCGATTCTTTACCCGAAGCGATTGGGCGAGATACTGCAGGCGTGGGTGAACGCGTCGAAGGAAGGCGGGTGGATGCCCCAGTTTCCGTCGCCGGGCTATCGCGCCTGCATGACAGGAAGTTTGATCGACGCCGTCTACGGGGATGCGGCGGCGAAAGGCATATCGGGATTCGACCTGGAGGGCGCATATCGTGCTTTGTACCGCCATGCGACGGAGCCGGGTGATCCGGATAAAGGCTATGGGCGGAGGGGAATTGAGTACTATATGCGGCTCGGCTATATACCGAACGATAAGATCCAACAATCGACGGTAGAAACGCTGGACTGCGCCTATGGAGACTTCTGCATCGCACAGGTTGCCAAAGCTCTGGGTAAAAGCAAGGATGTGGATTTTTTCATACGGCGTTCGGAAAACTGGCGGAACGTTTTCGATCCCGAAACAAAATTCATGCGCGGGAAGAATTCCGACGGCTCATGGCTTGAACCTTTTGATCCATTCGTTTGGGGCAGTCCCTACGTAGAAGGTTCCGCATGGCAACACCGCTGGGCTGTCCCACAAAATATCGACGGCCTGGCGGATGCCATGGGCGGTCCACAGGCTTTCACGCAGGAACTGGAGACGATGCTCAAGTTGCCCCCTATCTTCAAAGTGGGCGTATACGGACAAGAGATACACGAGATGTCTGAGATGGCTGCGGCAAACTTTGGACAGTATGCGCAGAGCAATCAGCCTGTCCATCACGCGCTGTATCTTTTTGCCGCCGCAGGCAAGCCTTCGCGTACCCAATATTGGGCGCGGCGCGTCCTGAATGAGATGTATACGTTGGATACTTTTCCCGGCGATGAAGATACAGGCTCGATGTCGGCGTGGTACATCCTCAGTTCCCTCGGATTCTATTCCTGCACGCCGGGGCGGCCAGCCTACGTGCTTGGAAGCCCCCTCTTCGAGCGTGCAGTCATTTGTTCGGATACAGGTAAGACATTCTCCGTGGAAGCGCCCGGCAATAATGCGAATACTCGATACGTGAAATATGTCTCGGTCAACGGCTCAAAGCTTTCCTCCGTTTGGCTAGACCACAATTTGCTGCGAGAGGGAGCAGAAATTCGCTTTACGATGGATTTGGGGGTGAAATCTGCGAGGGACGATGCGTAGAGCCAATGAACAGAATACCGGCCTCCGGTCTTGCGTCGCGCCACTTGACTGTCCATGGATGCGGAGACGGTGAATCCCTCTCGCATGTGTCACGAAACGTTGGAAATTACGGGAGATGGCATGAAGAAGAGAACGGATAGCCGTGGGTACCGGCTGCGAGCAATAGCCTTGACCGTCATCGCAAGCGCTGTGGGAGCTGCCGCGCAGCCTGCTCCGCATGCAGACGTGGTGACAGGGGCGCAGCAAGAAGCTGGCGCAGAGCTGATCCATTTGACCACTGGCACGCTGCGCATCCGGCCGTGCGAAGGTGATATCGCCCGTGTGACCTATGTGCCCGGCCCGACCATCCCCGATCTAAGCAACCCGGCACTTCCCGATTCAGCGTGCTCTCCGGCTGCTTTTACCGTTCAGCAGCCTGCCAGTGGAATTGAAATCGTTGCCGAGGAACTTCGCATTGAAGTGAACAAGAATAGCGGAGCTGTCCGCTTCAGCGATGCGCAGGGCAAACCCATGCTTGCGGAGTCAGACTGGCCTTTTCCGCGAAATGTAACTGAGACGGTTACAGATGGCCAGCCGGCACACGAAGCCTCTGTATGGTTCGCGCTTACGCCAGAAGAAAGGCTGTACGGATTGGGCCAGCATCAGACCGGAATCTTAAATCAGCGAAACACCGAGCTTGTCCTGTCGCAGGACAACACAAATATATCCATCCCCTTCTTTCTGTCTTCGAAAGGATATGGCGTGCTGTGGAACAGCGCCTCGGTGACCGACTGGAATAACCGGTTCCGGCAAGTGCTTGCCATCCGGTCAAACGACGCTGACGCGGTGGACTACTACTACATCGGCGGACCTTCATTCGACAAGATCATTGCCGGCTATCGGCGCCTCAGCGGCGCGGCGCCGCTGTTCCCGCGCTGGGCATACGGGTACTGGCAATCCAAGCTGGCATACGCAAGCACCGATCAGTTGCTCGGGGTCGCGACGAAGTATCGTGCGCTGCACATTCCTCTGGATAACATCGTGCTTGATGCGGGATGGGAGACAGGATTCGGTTCGCGGACTTTCAATCCACACTATCCCGATCCGAAGTCCATGGTGCAGAGCCTGCACGACCAACACGTGCATCTGATGGTTTCGATCTGGCCGCTCTTTCAACCGGGCAATGCGAACTTTGACGAAATGGAAGCCAAGGGCTTTTTTGTCACACTTGGACCGAACCATCTACCGTCTTACATGCCGGGCGCGCGCCTTTACGATGCTTTCAGCCCAGGGGCGCGAAGACTCTACTGGCAGCAAGCAAAGAAGTCGCTTTACGACATTGGCGTGGATGCCTTCTGGATGGATTCGACCGAGCCGGCGGATTTGTACGCGGAGGAGCACGGGCCCATGCTGGCGGGAGCCAGGACGGCGCTTGGAAACGGGTCGAAGTATGCAAATCTTTTTCCGTTGATGACCACCGCTGCCATCTATGATGGGCAGCGCGCCCAGCCGGAGAACAGACGCGCTTTCATTCTCACACGCTCTGCGTTCACCGGCATGCAGCGCAATGCGGCTGCCGCCTGGTCTGGGGACACGCTCACCACTTTCGATTCGTTCAGACGGCAGATTCCCGCCGGATTGAATTATTCGCTTACCGGCCTGCCCTACTGGACAAGCGACATCGGCGGCTTTGTTGGCGGCGACACTACCGACCCGGCTTACCGCGAACTCTTTGTGCGATGGTTCGAGTATGGCTCGTTCTGTCCCATCTTCCGGGCCCATGGCACACGTAAAAACAATCAGAATGAGCTGTGGTCTTTCGGACCACAGGCGCAGCAGATTCTCACCCTCTATGATCGGCTTCGTTACAGGCTTATGCCATACATCTATACGCTGGCCGCAAAGACGACTTTCGATGGCTACACACCAATGCGGGCGCTCGCGTTTGATTTCGCGACAGATACGAAGGCACTCGATATTAATGACGAATTCATGTTCGGACCGTCTCTGCTGGTCGCTCCGGTGACCGTGCAGGGAGCGACCTCTCGCGATGTGTATCTGCCGAGGGGCGCGGACTGGTATGACTTCTGGACTGGGCAGCGGACCGCAGGCGGCCAGACGATCCATCGCGATGCGCCACTGGGGGTCCTGCCTCTTTATGTGCGCGCTGGCAGCATTCTTCCACTGGGGCCAGAGGAAGAGTACACCGGCGAGCACCCTTCCGCGCCTATTGAGCTGCGCATCTATCCCGGTGCTGACGGCGACGCAAGGCTTTACTATGACGACGGGCTGACCTACAGCTATGAGAAGAAGCAGTATGCGTGGGTGCCTATGCATTGGAGTGACGGCTCACACACCCTGACGATTGGGTCGCGACAAGGTCAATTCGCTGGCGCTTCGGGAGGCCAGGAGTTCCATATCACTCTCGTCGCGCCGGGGCACGGTACCGGTGAGGGCGTTGCGAATGGCGATCATAGCTTGACGTATAGCGGGGTTTCGCAACAAGCCCGCTTCTGAGAATGATTGCCCAACCGACGAACCGTATAGAAGCGGCTCCTCGCGTTGCCATCTCGCCTGCCTGAGTCCCGTATTATGAAGGAGATGCGAGATCGTCGTTATCTCCTTCTAATCCCGGTCGGGGCGCTGCTGGCCATCCTGCCGCTTGTACTTAAAGGTTCTTCGTGTGGCCACGACTTCGGTTTTCACATGATCAACTGGCTGGCAGTCGGTTCTCAATGGAAGCAGGGTGTTTTGCTTCCGCACTGGGAATTTACTGCCGCCTGGAATTCAGGCGAGCCGCGCTTCGTGTTTTATCCTCCACTTTCGTGGACGATCGGGGCGCTGGCTGGCTTCGTGCTGCCCTGGGCTGCTGTTCCGAACACTTTCATCTGGCTGACCCTTACCGCATGTGGATTCACGATGTATCGCCTGGCAAGGACATGGACCAATGAAGGCAACGCGCTTATTGCCGCCTGCTTTTACATGGTCCATCCGTACATGCTCTTCACTTTTTTTGAGCGTAGCGCGTTCGCGGAACTGCTCGCCGCTGCCTGGATACCGCTTCTGCTGCTGGCATTGCTGCGACCGCGGCTCACGATCCCCGGCGTTGCTCTACCTGTGGCCCTACTTTGGTTGACGAACGATCCAGCTGCCGTTATGGGCTGCTATTTACTCGCGCTGCTAGGCGTTCTTCGGGTTGCATGGATGTATAGCAACTCGAAATGCCTGCGCGATACGCTCGGAGAAGCTGCCCGCATTGCACTCGGGACTTGCATCGGTCTGGCTCTTGCTGGTTTTTATCTTGTTCCGGCGATTGTTGAGCAGCGCTGGGTCAGGGTCACCATGGCCGCAGTCAAAGGCACCCGTATTCAAGACAACTTCCTTTTCGGCCAACTTGATGGTCCGTCGCACAAGGCCATTCTGCGCACTGCTTCGCTTTGTTCGGTCACACTTCTGATTCTCATGGCAATTTTTGCCGTGGTTGCGATCTACGGCAATGCTGAGAAACCAGGAAATCCTGAACTTCGCTACCGCAGATTTCTGATCTTCGCCTTGTCGGCGGCGGCCCTGGTCATTGGTTTTATGCTCACCAAGCCCAGCGCGTTTTTGTGGCGCCATATCCCGGACTTGAAGTTCCTCCAATTTCCATGGCGATTCAATGCCATTCTCGGAGGTGTCGCCGCCGCGCTGCTTGCGCTGGCTCTTGATCGAATAAGAATGAGATTCACTGCGGCGCTTGTGATCGCTTTGGCTATTCCGCTGCTTCTCAGCATTGGCGGCAACTCCTTATTTCGCCAGGTCTGCAACATGGAGAACGGCGTTCCAAATCTCGTCGCCAGCTTCTATCGCGCCGACGTCTACTATTCGGACGAATACACTCCGGCGGGATCTGATCAGCAAGCTATCGGGCATCACAACCCAAATGCGTGGATTGCCGAAGCCCCGAACGGCCAGCCGCAAAATCTTCAGCCGACAAATTCCGTAGCGCTGGCGGATCGACTTCACTTTCAAGTGTCCATTCCGTCGCCGGCGTTTTTGGTAGTCAACGTTCGCGATTACCCCGCGTGGAGAGTCGCAGTCAACGGAATCCCCCAAACAGGCCGTCTTCATAGGCCCGACGGATTGATCGTTGTGCCGGTGTCCGCAGGAAAATCGAAGATCGACATAAGCTACGCGGTGGGGGTGGATGAAGTGCTTGGATGGGTCTCGACTCTGCTGGCGCTGGCGATTCTATTTGCCATTTCTCGTCGAGGCGAATCCGCCTCGCGCACTGACTTGTCGACGTAGTCGGCGCAAGCTCACTTTGTGCTGTCTGACGACAACGGAAGCGTTATTTCCATAGCTCCGATTTTTCCGCTTTGCGGGTCGCGCACTGCAAAGCGGAGAAACTTTGCCGTGAGTGGTACTTCAAGTTGCTGTTCCATCCGATATGACGTTCTGTCCAACGGCTTCTCGCCCGCCGACGCGCCGGACTCCGCGGCTTGATTAACGGCGGAGTTCAGAAGGTGGCCGTCCGTGTCGTATGCAGCGACGGCGATGGAAAAATCTGGAGTGGTCTCGCCCATCGCGCGGAACTGCTGCGCCATCACGGTATAGTCGAGCACGTACGTTTCTAAGTGAGCAGGTTTGGAGTGCCCTCCGTTGGGCTTCTCCATCGTTGCGATCTGCTCGCGGGTGCTGCGCTCTGTCGAATCCGAAGGCGTAACGTGGACGCCGAATATTAACTGGCGATACTCGGGAGCGCCGTGCTTCATGCTGGCGGACAGGGCGTCGTCAATGGGCTCGCCGAACTGATGCGGGTCGGCTCCGTAATAAGCGCGGCGGTAGAAAAGATGGTACTGCTTCTCCCTTAATTCGACGTGGATGCGGCGCAGATGTCCGTCGAATTTCTTGTCCGTGGGTGAATAGGTGAGGGTGTAGTAGCTGCCGCCGTCGCCGGTCACCCTCCGGAAAGATCCGGCCACATCGTTTGAACTGTAGATGGCTTCGCCGCCCGTCACCCGCGCAATCTCGTCCTGCGTGAAGTAGCTGGTGGCGAGCAACGAGGAGCCGTGATTACCGGAGGAGACTCTTGAGGCCACCGCCTGATCGACCGTTGTGGGGCCGATACCATTCTCGCGAGCATCAGAGGTGAGGCCGGCGCCGGCGACATCCCCCGGGGGTGCATAGGATTCGGTGCTCGGCACTCCGCTGGCATCGACCGGATAGACTGCGATCTGATTGGCAGCAAGCAGGTCGAGGGTCTTTTTCACCTCTTCCCGATAGGCGTCCGTTTGGTCTCTACTGGGGAAAAGTGAGAGCGGGAACTCCGCAGCGAACCAAACCAGGTTCTTGCGTCCGGGCATTGGCGCAAGATAGCGCGCGATCAAGTTCAGACGCGAGGCGGCCGCCAGGCTATCCCCCTCGCCAAAGTTGACGCCCATGAGGAATTCCTGCGGCACATGCGGGGTCGAGCCGCTGGCGTCTACCGCAGCCAGGAGCTTGCTCTCATCAGAGGTGAATCCCTGCACCATATGAACCCCGTCGGAAGCTACGAAGATGGCGAATCGTGCACCTGCGGGCTTCGCCTGTATGAATTTGATGAGTTGCTTGCGGGCGAAAGACCTGGTACTCAACGGGGATATTGACCAGATCGTAATAGAGCACGTAGAGCGGGCCGCGCTCGGGGTCTGCGGGGAGGTTGACGAATGTGTGGGGAGGAAGAGGTGGAAACTTCGCCGGAGTGTAGTCCATGCCGCGGTCGAAGTTCCTTGCGTCAAACTGGAGCACGGTTTGCGGCACACCATCCTCAATGACAGTGAAATCACTGGCGCTAAGGCCGCGAACGGGATTACCGTGGGCGTCGTTCACCACCACATCGAGCACAACGCGGTTCACCTCAGTCTTGAGAGTGAATTTTGCTGGTGGAACATTCTCGGGTTGCTGGGCGGCACCGGTCTGCGCCGGGAGACCCGGCCCGACAAACACGAGGGCAATGAGAAACACCAATGGAGGCAAGCTCGACATAGTGGAACGCTCCTGCCAGTGGGGCGGATGCTGCAACCCCTCTGATTTAGTTAGGCGGTTCGACCGCTTTGAGGATCTGGTCGGCGCTTACATCCTTTAAAGTCTGGACTCTCCCCGATGGCCAGTGAATTTCTACCAAATCGACGCGCTGGTCTGGGCCCAGTCCGAAGTGAACGGGGCCGTCGCTGGAAGAGGCGTAGCCGACACTTGTCGTCATGTGGTTGTACTGCGTGCCGCTTTTGGTCACCACCTTGATTCTTGCGCCGATACCATCGCGATTGCTTTTTGTCCCTTGCAGGGCGATGTCCAGCCAGTGATTGGAGTTCTTGCTTCGATTCATCCAGATCTCCGCGTCTGCACCAAGCGCTGTGGCTACCACATCGACGCGGCCGTCTCCGTCGAGGTCGCCGAACGCGCAGCCGCGATGACGCCCTCCGGGCGCGGCCGTCAGACCCGCCTCCGCCGTAAGCGCGACCCATTTGCCGCTTGCGCCGGAGTTGTGAAAGACCGTGTTATATTGATCGATCTCTTCGCCCGGGAGAGGCATCGACTCGACGTGGCCGCGGGTTACGAAGAGGTCTTTCCATCCGTCATTGTCGAAATCGTAAAGACCTGCGCCATAGCCGGACATTCGCATGCTCTCGTCCCTCATGCCGCTCGGCGTGGTAACTTCGCGAAAATCCCCTTTGCCGGTGTTTTCGTAAAGGGGAAATGTCTGGTTGTTGAGCGCGACATAAGCTATGTCCGGATAGCCGTCATTATTGAAGTCGCGAAAGTCCAGCCCCATTCCGGAAATAAAGGTTCCGTCCTCCGGCAGAGCCACCCCAGCATTGAAAGCAACCTCTTCGAATTTGTTGCCGAGGTTGTGAAAGAGAAACTCGTATCCTCCGTCATTGGTAACGAAGAGATCCTGACGGCCATCAAGATCGTAGTCCGCCATCCCGGCTCCCATGCCCTTGCCCGGATGATCTCGAATACCCCACGCCACGGATTCATCGGTAAATGTTCCGTCGCCGTTATTGATAAAGAGCTGGTCAGGCGTGGGTTTGTAGTATCGGGGATGGCAGTAATCCGCGACGCCGCGATAGGCGCAGAGTGGCTGATCGGAATACTTCCACTCCATGTAGTTCACGATGAAGAGATCGAGCAATCCATCGTTGTTCACATCGACCCAGACGGCGGCGACGGACCAAAGCGGGCCATATTGAGGGTCATTGGACTTATCGAGCCCCGCCTTGGCCGTTACGTCTGTGAAGGTGCCGTCTCCATTATTGTGGTAAAGGGTGTTCTTATATACGCCGGCTACGAACAGGTCGGGGTGACCGTCATTGTCATAATCACCCACCGCCACGCCTACGTCGTAACCTGTGCCTGCGACTCCGGCCTTGTCGGTTACATCGGTATAGTGGCCGTTTCCGTCGTTGCGGAAGAGGCGATCGCGATACTTTGGCGAATCTTTTTTGAGTGTTGCAATATTAGCGCCGTTGGTGAAGAAAATGTCAGGGCGTCCATCACCGTTGTAATCGAAGACGGCGACCCCTCCGGCCATTGCCTCGGGCGCGTTCTTCGCTGGAGTCTCGTCATTCTCCAGGCGAAAGGGGATTTTCTGCAGTTCGAATCGAATCGGGCTCTCTGTCTTTGTGCCGGGTGTTTGCGCCGCATAGAGAGGCGAAATGCCGGCTGCGATGATCTGCAGAAATCCAACCCACAATGTGTATCGAATTAACTTTGAGAAAAGCATAGGTTCCAAAAAAAGGGGCGGCGTGAGCCGCCCCCTCAGGATTGTAATGGAGAAGCCTGACCTTAGAAGTAGAACTTCGCAGCCAGTGTCACAAACCTGGAACCTGTTTTGAAAGCGGGTTTCCCTGTGGTTTGAGTATTAGTGTTGGTTGGCGACAGAGATGTGACCTGAAGTGGATTTCCATTCGAGTCGACACACCCCGCGCAAGTCGCGTTTGAAACCTGAGTGAAGCTGAGTGACTCATCACTCGAGTTCGCCAAACCGAATTGTCCGAGAGGATGATTCAGCCAGTTCGTTGCAGAGGCGCGGATCTGAATATACCGGCTCTCGGTGAAGTGAAAGTTCTTGTAGACCCCCAGATCGTTATCCCAGTAATTGGGAGCCCGCATGTAGGGGAGGACGGTCGGGCCTTGCTGCCCGTAAGCCGGTGTGGTGAAGCAGTTGGGGTTGAATCGCTGACCGTTGTGCAGATTCTTGGTCGGGTTGCAGGTGAGGGCCGGGATCAACACGTTATACGCGTTTGAGCCGAACCATACGGATGGGTTGATTGAAACCGCGCGTAGCCCATTTGGCAGCAAATAGCTGTTATCCGGCAAGTTGGGATGCGCGACTGTTGGAACCGTGAGACCACTCGGGTAGCCGGCCTGCATGTTGCCCCCCAGAAGTGGTTGCAGCGGATAGCCGCTCTGGAATGCCGTGTAGCCTGATAGCTGCCAGCCATTTACGGCTCCGGCCAGCATGTGCATGCCAAAGCCCTCGCCATGAACCCAGTTGGGCATCTGCCACTGATACACAAGGTTCAGGATTTGCGTGTGGTCATATGCAAGAGGGCCGTAGTTATTCTGGAGAATGAATGGATCGACCCCGGTGCCGTTGCCGCTTCCATTGTTAGAGCCGCCATCGCGGATGCCCAGGACCTTAGAGAAGGTGTAGTTGGTGAGGAAGGTGATAGCTCCGGTCTGCTTCTGGAACGAAACCTGCAACGCGTTGTAGTCCGAGTACGGCGCGTGAGTCAGCAGATAAGCGTTCTGATAGTTCTTCAACGGCCGGAAATCATTTACGGTGAAGCTCGGCGTGTATGCACCTGGGTTCTGCTGGCAGTACAAGCTCTGCTGAGCTGGATTGCTGGTAGAACAAGGCGGCGAGGCTGGCGAAACGTATTGGTTTGTCACCGGATCCGGACTGAAAAATCCGCCGGGAGAAACATTGTTCAAGTTGAAAAGGTTGCTGTTTGTGCCGTCCATGTATTCGTTCACGCTTCGGTTGCCGACGTACGATACTTCGAGGACCGACCGGTGCGGCAAAGCCTGGGAAATCGTCGCATTCCAATCGTTCGTGAACGGCGATCTATTATCTCCCTGTTGCATCACGTCAATGTTCGAGCCATTCTGCGCGACCGCGGATGGTGGTACGAAGCTCACCACATTCGCGTAGCCGTTAAATGTGGTTGGCGTTCCGTATTCAAAGGATCCTGCCGGACCATTGCCCGCCGATGCTGTTTCGCTGGTGGCCTGGTAGCGGAACACGCCGAAGCCTCCGCGGAAAACGGTTTTGCCGGTTCCGAAGATGTCATAGGCGATGCCGCCGCGTGGTGCGTAATAGAACAGCGGCGAGACGAACCCGGACAGCGGAATTCTGGGGGTGTTCGCATGCCACAACAGGCCGGTATTGCTGGGCGCGTTGGGGCCGTTGTTGTAGCTGGCGGGGTCCCACACCTGGAAGCCGTTGCTGAAGTCGTTGAAGCCATACCACTGTCCGATGTGATCGAACCGGATGCCGTAGTTCACCGTGAGTTTCGAGTTAGCTCTCCATTGGTCCTGCGCAAAGATCGACCACTGATGATACTTCGTGTCGTTGGCCACGTTCGCATTTTGCTGTTGGTATTGATTGACGTAGCCGAGCATCATATCGGCAACCAGATTCGTGGTGGAATTCTGGCCATACGTCTGGAAGTTGTAATTCCCGTTGTTCGGAGCGTTGCTGTTCTGTTGGTTCGAACTGGTGTCCCAGTAGAATCCGAATTTCGTGGTGTGATTGCCAAACACTTTAGTGAAGTTGTCGTAGAAAGCGGGGACCTGTTTGATGCCGCCAAACGAACCAGTCGACATCGGGTAGTAGTTGAAACTCCCAAGCTGCTCGCTGCAGCAGTAATCCGGCAGAAAATTCGGCATCTGAGCGGTGGTCTGGCCGAACAGGCCGGGGACACTGAAGCCGGTGGCCTGGCGCGAAACCTTGGCGGGATCCGCGAGCGAGTAGGGGTTCACAAAGTGGGACCACGTGAAGACGGTCTCATTGGTAGTGGTTGGGTTGAAGACGTGGGTCAGATTCGTCAAAATCACGTAAGTGACTGTGTTCGAAGCTCCCGGGCTTGGGTAGGGGAGTGTACTCGGCACCGCCCACCAGATGGATATTGGAGCGAGGTCGCTCTCCTTCTGGTAGGTGTAGGACCCGGTAAGTTTGGTGTTGTCGCTGATTGCATAATCGAGCTTGCCGGTCGCTTCCCAGCGGTTCTGAGGTGAAGTGTTTGAGTACGAGTAGTTGCTGTAACCATTCGCCGAGCTCGGTGTGTGGTTAGGCGCGGGATAAAGCTTCAGAATGCCCACGATGTTTGGGTCGATGGCTGAAGTCGGAATTGAGGTCGGAGTGCCCCCGACTGGCACGTTCTGGGTCAGCGTATTGTAAAACTTGGGCCAGGTGGATATGGCGCCGGCGGGAATGCCAGTATTGCTGAAATCTCCGGCGAGCTGCGCGGCATTGGGGACGTTGTAGTTGATAATCTCGCCTGCCGGCTGCTGCTTCATGTACTCGTAACCGCCCCAGAAAAAGAGCTTGTTCCGGTCACGGTTGAAATGGGTGAACGGCAGCAGTACGGGGCCGCCTACATTCCCACCCATGTAGTAGTAGCTTTGGGCTGCGTTTGTGCCACCCTGGCTCTTGGTGTAGGCGTCAACGGAGTTCAGAGACGCGTTGTGAGTGTAAAGATAAGCTTCGCCGTGGAACTGCTGGCCGCCGCTCTTGCTGAAGGCCTGGAAAATCGACGGGCCCTTTGCGTACTCAGCGCTATAGTTCGAGCTCAGAAACTTGACGCTGCCCACCATGTCCTGATTGATGTTGGCGATCTGAGTTCCAAAGTTGCCGGGGTCGACCAGGTTGGCGCCATCGAGCATGTAGGCCATGGTGCCATTGGGCTGCGTGCCGTTGGAGGAGTAATCTCCAACCGGGCCATTGTTCGAGCCGACTTCCCTGTCGTTGAAGGTCGACTGAGCGCCCCCGGAGTTGTTGTTAAGCGCCATGCCCGGCATGACTTTAAGCAATTCTCCAGCGTCGCGACCCTGGAGCGGAAAGTTGTTAATCATCTGCTCATTCATTGCCGTGCTGATTTCGGCGGTGTCTGTCGGTACGAGTGCTGCGCCGCCGCCGACCACCTCGACCTTGGTTGAAACGTTGCCGACCGCAAGCCTGATGTTTGGAATGTCGCGGGTATCGCCCACATTCATGACGATGCCGTCTTCCTGCCAGGAAGTGAATCCCGGTGCGGATATCACGATGGAGTAGTTAGCGGGCTGAACAGCGGTGATGACGAAATGACCCGAACCTTCGGCAGTCGCAGTGCGCACATCGCCGCTGGCCTGATTCTTGAGAACCACCGTCGCGCCCGGAACTACAGCGCCGGATTGATCGTATACGGTACCGCTGAGAGTGCCGGTCAACTGCTGGGCAATCCCGGATGGAACTATGAGCGCCAGTAATGCCAGAAGCAGCACTGGGAAGAGGCTGACCACGACCGGTCTTCTAAATCGCACCGGATTTTGAAAATGCATCATCATAGACCCCCTAAAAATGTGTATTACAAGGCTTGCGAAACTATGGATCGCTTGCGATCTTGAATCGTTGAAGCCTGTTCTTTTTTTGTAATCCGTTACAAATCTGTAAATCACATTTGTAATCCGCTACAAAACCCTTCAAAAAACGATTCAGCTGACGAGCCTGAAAACGTCTTCTCATAGCAGCGAAAGCCGCTAATTCTTACGGAATTACTTGCCGGTGGCGAGAAAAATCTCTCAGGCGGCACCACTGTCGAGAAAAATGCAAGCCGTTACATTTTTAAAAATCACTCAACGTTTTCGCGCTCACGATAACGATAACAATAGAGCAAACGAGGAATACTACTGTCGAACGATTACTGTCAAGAGAAAATTGCAATCCGTTACATTTCGCCGGGCTTCCCGTCAGCATTGTCATGATATCTTTGTCTTCGCAGCATACGTATCTCATCGCAGGAAGCGGTTTCTTCAATATGGGCGAACCGGCAATACGCATGGGCGCAGGCAGGAACGCAGATTGTAGCCGATTGATTTTAAATACTTTCTCGTGCTTGACTTTGACCATTCTGTTGCTGATTTCCACCCTGGCTGCAGCGCAGGATCACCCACAGAATTTCGATGAGTTAGTCTCCCGCGCCTCGTCAGCACGCGAACAGGGCGACATTCCCCGCGCGATCGAACTGTATCAAGAGGCAGTTCAGCTCAATCCCAAATGGCCGGACGGCTGGTGGTATCTGGGATCGCTGCAATACGGAGTCGACGCTTATGGCCCCGCAATTGACGCTCTGACGCGCTACATCGAGCTGACGCCAAGCGCTGGACCCGCGCTTGCGCTGCGCGGTCTCTGTGAGTTTGAACAAGGCTTCTACCCAGAGTCCCTTCAGGATCTCCAGCACGGTATCGCTCTTGGCGCGGCAGCGCAGCCACGGAATGCGGGGATTATCCTTTACCACGAGGCCCTCCTGCTGACCCGGCTAGGAAGATTCGAAGAAGCGCTCGGAAAGTACACTGAACTCGTCAAGCACGGCACAATCAACGCGGATGTGACGAACGGCATAGGGTTATCGGGTTTGCGGATGGCGATTTTTCCGAAGGACATTGATCCTTCGCAGGAACAATTAGTTTCAGCGGTTGGCAGCGCAGCAACCAGCATCATGAGCGGGGATCTTAGCGGCGGTCGTCAAGCCTTTATGGAAATCTTCGCTCGTTTTCCCACGGCGCCCAACATTCACTACCTTTATGGGTACCTCCTGTTCACGGTTGATCCAGACCAGGCAATCGCACAGTTCAAGGACGAACTCGCCGTTTCTCCATCAAGCGCGCTCGCCCATTCCATGCTGGCATGGGCTTTTGGGTTGGAGGGGGATTTCACTGCGGCGCTTCCTGATGCTCAGGCGGCAGTCAAAGAAGATCCTTCCCTACCAATGGCTCAGCTTGTGATGGGACGAGACCTGATCGAAACGGGAGATGTCAACAGCGGCTTGTCACATCTTGAGGCCGCGCTCAAGACGGAGCCGCAGAACCTCGAGGTACATCTCGCTCTGGTCAAGGCGTATTCCAAGCTAGGACGAAAGGACGATGCCAGGCGTGAACGTCTTTTGTGCCTGTCGCTCACAGGTCAAGGGACCGCTGCCAGTGCGAATCTTTAGAGTTCTACTGGTGTTGATGCTGTGCGGCGCGTGTATGGCTGCAGAGCCCAGACGCGAATCCGTGACCTGCGCAAGCTGCCACCAGAAGCAGGCTTTCTCGCAACCCGACACTCAGATGGGACGCGCAATGCAGCTGCCTGGAGGGAATGAAACGCTCAATACGCATCCGAAGCTTACCTTTCGCAAGGGCGCCTACTCTTACTCGGTGGAAACGCATGATGGGAAAAGCCAGTACAACGTGAGCGACGGTACTCAGACAATCTCTCTGCCGATCCTTTGGTCGATGGGCGCACAGGCACAGACCTGGGTTCTGGAGCATGATGGCAACATGTACGAGAGCCTGGTCAGCTACTATCCGTCAATACAGGGCCTCGACGTTACTGTGGGTGATGAGCATCTGGCCCCAAAAAGTCTTGAGGAGGCGATTGGCCGCCCGCTCGGCGAGGCAGGCACCAGGACTTGTTTCGGTTGCCATGCGACCGGCGCGGTCGTCGATCACAAGCTCAATCTCACCTCGTTCAAACCTGGGCTCAGTTGCGAGCACTGCCACATCGGCGCAGATGCTCATATTGCCGCTGTTGTGCAGGGAGACATGAGTATCGTCCCTCCAAATCTGAAGAGCCTTTCTTCCGAGGACATATCGAATTTCTGCGGCCAGTGCCATCGCACCTGGGAACTGGTAGTGAGAGCAGGCTGGCGGGGACCGGCCAACGTGCGTTTCCAGCCTTATCGATTGGCCAACAGCAGGTGTTTCGACGGGTCCGATCCTCGCATTAGTTGCATCGCCTGTCACGATCCGCACCAGCAGGTCGTGCGCGATAGTTCCTACTACGACACGAAGTGTCTCGCCTGCCACTCTCCGGCAGCTGCGGCAGCGCCGCCGCACGCAAACGTGTGTCCGGTCGCAAAATCAAAATGCGCGAGCTGCCACATGCCGAAAGTGCCTTTTCCAGGCGGACATTTTATTTTCACCGATCACGATATCCGGGTGGTGAAGCCGAACGAGCCCTACCCTAATTAAGGCTGCTGCAGCTTTGGAGGGCCCTCACTTTGCTGCTGCGCATTCAATTTGGCAACGATGGCTCGTTCTTTCGCGCCGTCTGCCGGCCGGTGCAGACGATAGTAAACATTGGCCAGCTCGACATGCGGTTGCAGCCAGTCGGGGTTGGATTTTTCAAGGGCTTCGAGGTCCTTCGCTGCATCGTCGTACTGGCCTGAAGTGCTCTCCCACATCGCGAGTTCATAGCGCGCCGTTGCGGAGTCAGGTTTGAGTTGAATGGCCCGATCAAGATACGGCTTTGCCTCAGCCATGTCGCGGCGTTTATACAGAATGGATCCTAGGTACAAGTTGGCGTCGAAGTCGTTTGGATTGCGCTTCAGCGCCTCGCGAAAGTCGGGCTCGGCTGCTGCGGCGTCGCCGTTCATGTCTAGCGCCATCCCGGTCAGGGCATAGATGCGAGGCAGATTCGGATTCAGCCGCAGTGCCGCCTCGAGGTCTGTCTTGGCCTTTGCGAATTCGTTCAAATCCATGAAGGTGGAGCCGGCGAGCAGATAGGCGTCGGCGCTCTGGGTCGTCTCAGCCACTTTATCGAGACGCTCCGCTCCCTCGCGCCGGCTCCCGGACTGGACTAACGCTGTGCCAAGCACATATTCGAAATCAGGGTTTGCCGCATTGTCCGCTTCCAACGGAGTGAGCATAGCGGCAGCGGCGGCAGCCTGACCGAGCCGCACGTCACTATCACCCAGCAGAATCGCGAGCTGCGGATTTTTGGGCTGCGTTTTGCGAACCTCTTCGAACTCGCGGCGCGCATCTTCCAGATCGCTCTTTTTGTAGTAGGCGATCGCCATGTTCATCCGGATCTGATCGTTGTCTGGCGCGGAAGACAATGCCAGGTGATATTGTGTGATGGCCTCGTCGAAGCGACCTTCGTGCGCAAGCGCTGCACCCAGATTAGCTCTCGCCTCAATCATGTTCGGGTGGAGTTTCAGCAGCTTCTGGTAATCCTGGATCGCAGTCTGGTTGTCTCCACGCTGCTGCGCCTGGATCGCGCTGCTGAAAAGCCCGTCTGATTCCGGCTGTTGAGCGAACGCCAGAGCAGTGGAGAGTACAAGTAATAGGAAAGCGACACGCATCGCATCAAGAATAGCGCAGCATGTTCCGCAAATAACAGCGCGGGCAATGGTCAATTTTCCCGAAAAGGCCCTCCATTTATGATTCCCTCCTTCCTCGACTCGTCGCCAGCCGTTCGGCTCTTACGCCGGGGTAGCTTTCGGTCTTATCGTCGGGCCAGCGCACTTGTACATCAACGGCCGTGATCGCTCCCAGTCCGAAATGAAGGCGTGGATCATTCGGCGAAAGATAATTGCACTGGCTTATTCGGCGTGATGCTAAAAGCAATGCCAACGAAGCAGGGGCAAGAATTAAGCCGCGAGCAAAACCGTACGCAGTACAATCACATGAAAATGATTGTGGGCTACGCCTCCCCAGCGATATTCCGATTCTGATGCGTACTTGATCCGAATCCAGATTTTGGTCTCACTCATTTTGGTGCATTGGCCTTCTTAGACTGTTCGATCGCTCGAGAAATTGAAGGCCGATGGAATTTATAGGTTACTGGGCTGCCCCGTTCTGAAACGCCGGATCAGCGAATTGGAGCCATCACGGCGTTCTGATTGCGGTATTGCAGCGATATCTCTCAAAAGAGTGCATGAGGTAAATCGCACCGTGCGAATGGAAGAGATTGCAGAATTAGCAGATGTATCGATAGCCACGGTTTCCCGAGTAATGCATGGCTCACTCTTAGTGAGGCGCAAAACTGCGGAGCGTGTTCGCACGGTGATGGAGAAAGCTCATTACTTCCCCAACATCACCGCGACCAGCCTGAAGTCTGGCGTAAGTCATATTTACGGGCTCATTATTCCGGACATCACAAATCCATTTTTCCCGGAATTCATTAAGGCGTTCGAGTCCATTGCCTTGAAGGAGAATCAGGAAGTCCTTCTTGCCAACACAGATTTCCACCCAAGCGGCATGCAGCTTTCTATCCGCAGGCTGCTCACACGGCAAGTGGAAGGAGTTGCATTACTGGTCTCCGTGCTCCCGGAAATCGCCACTTCCTTCTATAAGAACGGCGTGCCGATTGTAACTTTCGATCGCAGAATTGTTGGCAAGGGAATCAGCGACGTTGGGATCAACAGCTGGCCGGGTATGGACAAGTCCATTCAACATCTGAAAGAGCTTGGGCACTCAAAAATCGGGTTCATCGCCGGGATTGCAGCGGAACCAATTTCCGATCATCGCTTCGAGTCGTTTGTGAGAGCCCTGAAAAAGCACGACCTGGTCTTCTATCCTGAATTCCTTAAAGTCGGAGATTACCGGATCGAGGGCGGTACAGCCGCAATGAGAGAGATGCTTTCCGTGAAGAACCGCCCAACCGCAATCGTAGCCGTAAACGATCTCACCGCTATCGGCGCGATTCGCGTCATCAGCGCCAAGGGTTACTCCGTAGGAAGGGATTTTTCCATCATTGGTTTTGACGGCATAAGATTTGGCGAAATCATCTCTCCCGCTCTAACAACCATGGATCTTTCCCGCGAAGATCTGGCAAAGAGCTTTTTCGATGCACTGCAGCGATTTGAGCGCCGTGTAGACAAGGCGGGTAAGCAATATATGGTTAAGACTACCCTCGTAGTGCGCCAATCAACGGGCCCCGCGCGCGCTAAGGGCCGGAAATAACTGGAGATTGAGGAGCCCGATGGCGCGTTTTGGAAGGGCGCCAAATCCATTCCAGCTCGAAAGAATTCTTGACAGAGAGGGTGGGTGCTCTCTATTTTTGTTCAGGTGCTCCATGTAATCCGTTACATCGACGCTAAAAATCGATTTACCAGAGTTCATCTCCTGGGATCCAGGAGCTACCTCGAGACAATTCGTCCTTTCGTGGAGAAGCAGACTGAAGTTCAAATCGAGTTTTCCTCGTTTCGAGTCTTCGTGCGGTGGGTTTGATTTCAATGTATGCGGCTATTCAACCTCCTGTCGTGCCGGCGGAGCCTCCTCTTCGGCGCTTTCCTGGGGTGGTTCCGCCTCACCCCATATCCTTTTGCCGGGGACAGCCTCAGCAATTCTTATACCGATCGTGAAACCGTGAGCGAATTCAGATGAGATTCAACAGCGTTGGCCTTTACATTCTCTTCGCTGTACTGCCTGCAGCCGCGCAATCCGGATACCAGTATCCTTTCCAGAATCCCACCGTCCCGGTGGAAACGCGGATTACTGATCTGCTGTCGCGTATGACCATCGATGAGAAGATCAGCGCTCTGAGCACTGACCCTTCGGTGCCGCAGCTCGGAGTGGTCGGGACCGGTCATGTGGAAGGCCTGCACGGCCTGGCGCTGGGCGGACCGGGGGGATGGGAAGGCCGCGGCAGGTCTGTCATTCCTACCACCCAATTTCCCCAATCACGGGGGCTGGGGCAGACCTGGGATCCTGCTCTTCTACAGCAAGCCGCGACAGTAGAAGGTTATGAAACACGCTACGCCGATGGGAAGTATCACCGCGGCGGCCTGGTCGTCCGCGCGCCCAATGCAGACCTAAGCCGCGACCCGCGCTGGGGCCGAAGTGAGGAGTCCTACGGTGAAGACCCCTATCTTGTAGGCACGCTCGCCGTCGCTTTTACCGAGGGCCTCCAAGGCAGCGATCCACGCTATTGGATGACCGCATCGCTCATGAAGCATTTCCTCGCCAATAGCAACGAAGACGGACGCGGCGGTTCCTCTTCTGACTTTGATGCGCGCCTCTTCCATGAGTACTACTCTGTTCCGTTTCGCATGGGCATCGAACAGGGGCATTCGAATGCATTCATGACCGCATATAACGCCTGGAACCACATTCCTATGACCGCTCAACCAGTGCTCAAAAACATTGTTATGAAGGATTGGGGCTTCGACGGAATTATCTGCACGGATGCAGGCGCGCTCACCAATATGGTCACTCAACACCACTACGCCAAGACAATGCCGGAAGCCGCCGCAGATGCCATCCATGCGGGAATCAACCAGTTCCTCGATAACTATAAGCAGCCCGTGAAAGACGCGCTCGCGCAGAATCTCATCACGGAGCAAGACATCGATCAGAACCTGCGCGGCGTCTATCGCGTCATGATTCGGCTCGGCATGCTCGATCCGCACTCCATGGTTCCGTACTCGACGATTGGCTTCGACAACCTGGCCAAGGGTGATCCCTGGAACTGGCCTGCCCACAAGGCACTGGCTCGCAAAGTGACCGATGAATCCATTGTGCTGCTCAAGAACGATGTCGATCTGCTCCCGCTGGAGGCGAAAAAGCTGAAGTCGATTGCCGTCATCGGTCCCTATGCCGATCAGGTCCTGCTCGACTGGTATAGCGGAACGCCACCATTTGCGATCAGCCCCGTCGAAGGCATCAAGGCCCGCGCGGGCAGCGGAGTTTCAGTCGAATTTTCCAAGGGTTCTGATTTGAACGAAGCCACGGCGCTTGCTCGCCGGTCAGATGTCGCAATCGTCATCATCGGCAATCATCCGACATGTGATGCCGGCTGGGCGAAATGCCCAGTACTGAGCGACGGCAAAGAAGCGGTCGATCGGAGATCGCTGACGCTTGAGCAGGAAAACATTGCCAAGGCCGTTTTTGCGGCGAATCCGCATACGATTGTTGTTTTGAATGCCAGCTTTCCCTACACCACAAACTGGACGCAGCATAATATTCCGGCAATTGTCGAGATGACGCACAACAGCGAGGAAGAAGGAACCGGCCTCGCCGACGTTCTCTTTGGGGACTACAATCCGGCAGGACGTCTGACGCAGACATGGGTCGCATCCATGGATGATCTTCCGCCGATGATGGACTACGACATTCGCCACGGGCGCACATACATGTATCTGAAGCAGAAGCCGCTATACGCCTTCGGCTACGGCCTGAGTTACAGCACATTTGGCTACTCTCACCTCGCACTTAGTTCCACGAACCTCCGTGCAGACAGTGAGCTCACCGTTCGATTTGATCTGAAGAATACGGGCTCCCGCGCTGGCGACGAAGTAGTACAACTTTACGTCAGCCACCTCAACTCAAAGGTTTCGCGACCGCTGGAGGAGCTCAAGGCATTCGATCGCGTTCATCTTGCGGCGGGCGAGACTAAATCGGTCACGCTTGCGCTGAAGGGCTCCAGTCTTGCCTATTGGAGCGATGTGTCCAATCATTTTGTAATTGAACCCGACCAAGTTGAGCTTCGCGTCGGCGCATCTGCAGACGACATACGTCTTCGTCAGGCAATTTCCGTTGTACCGTAACATGCATGTTTATGCACAGTTGAAGTTTTGTTCGCACCCTAAAGTTTTTACGAAGAAGGAAAAAGCGATGAAATTCGGGCGGATATCTCTGCTGGCTCTCGCGGCCGGCGGGTTCTTTTTTAGCGGCAGTCTTTTTGCTCAGGTCGAAATTACGCAACAGTCGGGCGGCATTACGGTAAAGACTGCAACGGACACGCTTCGCATCACTGTGTGCAGCCCAACGTCCGTCCACGTTGTCGCCAGCCCCGATGGTAACGCCACAGACGCGACGCCGAAGCAGCCGTGGCTTATCCAGAACTGCACGCCCGCCAAATTTACCCTGAGCGTGCCGAAAGCGCCCACGGCGCAGTCTGAGAATGAAAAGCTGTGGAACCCGGGTGTCGCCACTATCGATACGGGCGCGCTGAAGGTGCGCATTACTGTGGCATGGGGCACGCTCGAATTTCAGGACGAGCAGGGCCATCGCCTGCTCCAGGAGTTTCAGGATTCGCCCCGCCGGTACGTGAAGACTGTCGTTAACGGCGAATCGCTCTACAGCGTCAAGGATCAGTTCTACCCAGCTGTCGAGGAAGCCATCTACGGACTCGGCCAGCATCAGAACGGTGTCTTTAACTATCGGGGAACCACGCTGGAGCTGGCCCAGGCCAACACCGACGTGACCATCCCGTTGATGCTCTCGACCAACGGCTACGGAATTTTCTGGAACACCGCCGCGCTTTCCTATTTCGACAACCGCTTTCCGTCAGAATTCAGGTTCAGCTCCAACGCCTCGCACGCCATCGACTACTACTTTCTCTACGGACCGGAGTTCGACCAGATCATTCATCAATACCGCGACATGACCGGCCACGCTCCGCTTTACGGCGAGTGGGCCTACGGCTTCTGGCAATCGAAAGATCGCTACAAGAGCGACGACGAACTGCTGAAGATCGCCGCGCAGTACCGCAACGCGCATGTACCGCTCGATAACATCGTGCAGGACTGGTACTGGTGGGTGCATCAGGGCGATCCCGACTTCCGTCCCGATGCTTATCCGGACGTGCCAGGGACACTAAAGCAGCTGCACGACGAGCACGTTCACACCATGATTTCGGTCTGGGCGATATTCGATCCGAAATCGAAAAACTTTCAGGAGATGAAGTCGCTCGGTCTCACCATTCCCGGAACTACAGACTACGACGCGACCAATCCCGCCGCGGGCGATTTTTACTGGAGCCATCTTGTCGGGAAACTCGCCGCACAAGGATGGGACGGCTTCTGGCTCGACAGCTCGGAGCCTGAAATCGCCTATCTGCACGGCGGCGAGAGTGACGCCGAACTCTACGACAGACAGCTGCACATCGGCAACGGTGCGCTTTATACCAACGTCTTTCCGCTCATGCACACCGGCAACATCTACACGCACTGGCGGGAGGCAAATGATCAAAAGCGCCTCTTCATTCTCACGCGCTCCGGCTTTGCGGGCGATCAGCGTTACGCCGCGACCACATGGTCGGGCGATGTCTTCAGCACCTTCCAGTCCTTCACGCGGCAGATTCCCGCCGGCCTCAATTTCGCGCTTTCCGGAATGCCCTACTGGACCACAGACATCGCAGGCTATGGGCCGCCGTATGCGCGTGACACGCACGACCCGGCCTATCAGGAGCTCTACACGCGCTGGTATCAGTTCGGAACCTTCTGTCCCATCTTCCGCACTCACGGGCACCGCGCGAACGATGAAAACGAACTCTTCAGCTACGGCCCGGTAACGCCGATCCTCGTCAGCTACGATAAGCTCCGCTACCGCCTTCTGCCCTACATCTACTCGCTTGCCTGGAAGGTCACGAGCGACGACTCGACCATCATGCGTCCCCTTGTGATGGACTGGCGCACCGACAAAAAGGTCTGGAACGTTGGCGATGAGTTTATGTTTGGTCCATCGATTCTGGTCAGCCCCGTCTCGCAGCAGGGAGCCACCGAGCGCTACATTTATCTGCCTCCCGCAGCCCGCTGGTATGACTTCTGGACCGGCAAATCGGTGAATGGCGATCAACGATTCGACGCATCGGCGCCGCTCGACCGCATTCCGCTCTATGTCAAAGCGGGATCGATCCTGCCGATGGGACCTGAAATCGAGTACGCCCAACAAAAGCCCGATGCGCCCATCGAACTGCGCATCTATCGCGGAGCCGATGGACACTTCGATCTTTACGAAGACCAGGGCGACACCTACAACTACGAGAAAGGCCAGCGCGCCATCATTCCGATTGACTGGAACGAGTCCACTCAGACCGTGACCATAGGCCCGCGTTCAGGCAGCTATCCCGGAATGCCGGAGGCGCGCAAATTCAATATCGTCTTCGTGGGAGAAAACCATGGATCTGGTGGCGAAGAAACATCCGCGGCGGATCGCAGCGTTGACTACACGGGCTCTGCGGTCACTGTCCGTCCGCAATAGATTCAAGCATTGAAGCTTCAGGAGAAGTTTGTGATAATCGCGCGTGTATGGCTGCTGTGCCTTCTCTCTCTGCTTACGGCGAGCAATCTGCGGGCCCTTGATGGGTCCGTGAAGGTTTTTCAGGAGCCCGGTTTTCCTAGCGCCGATACCGCCGGTCTGAGCCCCTCACAGATGTCCACACTCTTCGCTGAGGCAAGTTTTGTGACCGCGCAGGAACTTGACGCCGCTCTTAGCGATCCCCAAACGCACTTGCTGGTCTTGCCTTATGGCTCGGCCTTCCCCGAGACTGCGTGGAGCGCTCTGCGCGCTTATCTGGGCCGCGGCGGTAATCTGCTCGTAATCGGCGGCCGACCCTTTACTCGTGCTGCCTATCAAGAGGCTGGCGCATGGAAGCTGCGTTCCTACACTGTGCGGTTCATTCGAGAGTTAAGGGTTGACCAATTTCAACAGACGCCTGGTTCTGCGGGGCTCGCCTATTTGCCGAATGCAAACGCAGTCACGCAGTTGCCGCCGTTCTCGTGGCAGCATGGCTTCAGTCCAATCCTCCATCTCAGCAGCAGTCGCGTGAGTGATCGCGAGGGCTCCGCCGGCCGCATTGATGCACGTATCGATGCTCTGGCCTGGGGGACGCGCGACGGGCATCGCGTCTCCGCACCTGTGGTGCAGATTGACCACCTGCGCGAAAGCTTCGCAGGGGGACGTTGGATATGGATTGACGCTGATTTGCCCGCGGGCTTCGGCGATTCACCCGCAAGCAAAGAGATAATCAATTCGCTCGTCTCTGCCGCGGAACGCGGAGCGGAGGAGTTTCAGGTAAACCCGGTGCTGCCGCTGTACCTGCCGGGCGAGCCGATCCAGCTAAAAACTCAGTGGATGGGTAGCGGCGAGTCTCCAGACCGACTTACCGTGCGTGTGACTATAACGGCCGAAGATACACCGGCGAAGCCCATCGTTCAGACGGTCAGCCTTGCGGACAGTCAATCAATCCTCATCCCTTCCCCTCAGACCAAGGGACTGCACCGCATCGATGCCGAATTGCTCGACGGCAATACTGTTATTGCCCGATATCATTCCGGGTTCTGGATGCGCGACGAAGCCTATCTACTTTCGGGGCCAAAGCTCGGCGTGAACCAGGATTACTTCGAGATCGATGGCAAGCCGCTCGCCGTAGTTGGCACCACATATATGTCGAGTCAAGTGCAACGTCTCTACTTTGATCACCCGAATGTTTACGTGTGGGACCAGGACCTGGGTCAGATTCAGGACGCAGGCATCAACATGATTCGCTCGGGATGGTGGAGCGGATGGGACAAAGTATGCGACGAGAATGGCGTTCCCTACGAACGCACGCTGCGGACGCTCGAGGCGTTTCTCATGACGGCGCGCCGTCACGGACTGCCGGTGCAGTTCAATGTTTTTGCTTTTCTTCCCGATGTGCTCGGTGGAGAGAATGCCTACATGGATCCGGTGGCAGTCGAGAGGGAGAAAAACCTCTATACGGGTCTCGCCAGCCGCTTCGCTAATGTCCCGTTTCTCGCATGGGATCTCATCAATGAGCCGAGCTTCGGCCACCATACCTGGACGGCGCTTCCGAATGGCGACCCCATCGAGGCTGCGCAATGGAATACATGGCTGAAGAAAAGATATCCATCGCGCGCAGCATTACAGAGCGCGTGGAACCTGCCCACTATGCCAGGCGATGGACCATGGCCAGTGCCTACTGCGGCTGACTGGTCTGGAGATCAGCATGGCGCGGGCAGCCTCATGCTCTATGACTTTTATCTTTTCTCACAGGAAAAATTCGCCGCGTGGGTGGCGGAGATTCGCCAGGCCATCCGCTCAACTGGTTCGCAGCAGTTGATCACGGTCGGACAGGATGAGGGCGGCAATACGGGACGTCTGCTTCCCAGCTACTTTTCAGGTTCCGTTGACTTCACAACGAATCATTCGTGGTATCAGAGCGACGGCCTGCTCTGGGATTCGATGGTCGCCAAGCAGCCTGGCAAGGCAATGCTTATTCAGGAGACCGGCGTGGGCGCAGGAACCAATCCGGATCAAATCGAGCGGCGCAGTGTTCAGGATCAGGGCGCACTTTTCGAGCGCAAGATCGCTCTTTCCTTCGCGCAGGGCAGCGGCGCTATTGAGTGGCTTTGGAATACGAATGCCGACATGCTCGAGGATGGCGAGGTCGCCCTGGGCGGAGTACGACCGGATGGAACGGAGAAACCGGAAATTGATGTAATGCGCCGCTTCGCAGCCTTCGCCAAGGCGGCCTCCGGCAGCCTTCAGGATCCCGAGCAGCCCGATGTCGCGATCGTGACTTCAGAAGCGGCGCAATTTTCAACCTCGTGGGGCACGCAGATGCGGGCGCAGAGCAACGCGGTTCGCGCGCTCAGCTACGGCGCCAGGGTTCCAGGTTTTCTCATTGGAGAGAGCCAGGTTGCACGAATGCGTCACCCGAAACTTGTGATCCTGCCCTCCCCGCAGGCGCTGAGCGACTCAACCTGGCAGGCGCTACTCGCGTACGTGAACGGAGGCGGAACGCTTCTCGTCACCGGCGCTGTCCAGCGAGACGAACACTGGCATCTCGTGGACAGGCTTGCCGCTGCGGGGCTGCAAGGCTCTGTAGAACCACTGACCTTTCGCACGGCAACGCTCGTTGCGGGCGGTGAATCTATTCCCATGTCCTTTGATCAGAGCATGCAGGGCGAACTTGAATCGGTTCGATTCAACGATCAATCAACCCTGGAATCGAAACCCTACGGCCGCGGACGAATTTTCTGGGCATCCTATCCCGTCGAACTCGCCGAAAATCCCGACGCTGCCGCGAGCCTCTACTCTTTTGTGCTGAAACAAGTGGGCATTGCGCCCATGTTTGACAGCGCATCCAGGCTACCGCCAGGCGTGCTCGTCTATCCCACGGTTTTGCGCAACGCGGTGCTTTATATCTTTGAGTCGGAAGATGCCGCCGATACGAAGATCGACTTGCGGGACAAACAAACCGGCGCAACGCTGCGTTTCAATCTGGGGTCACGCCGCTCAGCCCTTGTGCTGCTGAATAGAAAAGAGGGTTCGGTGATCGCGAGCTACGGCTACCAGGAATGAGCGGCCAGCTTAGAGTGGCTTGTGCAAGGGACCGAAGCGCGAGCATGACCCATATACTGATGGAGCGATTTCTGCTCTTTTCAATCTGAATCGCGCCATGAATTGGAGACAGATGCCTAAGGCTGGATACGGGCTGGGCCGTCGTTTCTGGGCGAACGGGATCAGCGTCGCGTTTTTTGCTCTCGCGCTCACTGGCTGCGGGGACAACCTCCTCGTTCTTCCTCAAACCCCCGTCGTTCCTGCTGCAGATCGCCTGGGAAATTTCGTCATGCGGAATTCGCATGCCGACGTCGATTGGCCGGTATACGACGGTCACGTGACCGGTGACCACTATTCCAGTCTGTCGCAGATCAATCGCAGCAATGTCGCGCAGCTGAAAGTAGCATGGCAAGTTCGACACGGGGGAAAAGGGCGGCATCGAGACCAATCCTCTCATCGTCGGCCGAGTCCTCTACACCTTTACTCCTTCGCTGAAAGTCATTGCGCTCGATGGCGCGACTGGCAAGCTGATTTGGAAATTCGATTCGGGCATCGACGGAACACAACCGGATCGAGGTATCACCTACTGGACCGATGGAAAGCAAAGCCGCGTCTTCGCGGGCATCATGAACTACCTCTACGCGCTCGACGCTGCGACCGGACGAGCCCATTTCCGGCTTTGGTGAGAATGGCCGCATCGATCTGCGAAAAGAGCTTCGCGGCGATTACCAGCAACAATCAATCGCGCTCACCAGTCCAGGAATCGTCTACAAAGATCTGATTATTGTGGGTGGCCGCGATCCAGAGACGCATCCTGCCCCTCCCGGAGATATTCGCGCCTTTGATGTACGTACTGGAGCACTCCGCTGGAGATTTCACACCATCCCGCATCCCGGAGAATTCGGGTACGACACCTGGCCGAAGAATGCGTGGAAGGAGGCGGGCGCGGCGAATAACTGGGCAGGCATGGCGCTCGATGCGAAACGGGGGATCGTCTACGTACCTACCGGATCAGCCGTGTTCGATTTCTATGGCGGGGATCGGCTAGGCAAAGATCTGTTTGCCGACACGCTGCTCGCCCTCGACGCCGCAACCGGCAAGCGCATCTGGTATTTTCAAGGTGTCCACCACGATGTGTGGGACCGCGACTTTCCATCTCCTCCCGCGCTCGTAACCGTGAAGCGGGACGGACGATCGGTAGATGCCCTTGCCCAAACAACGAAGCAGGGTTATCTGTACCTCTTCGATCGAGTCACAGGCGCTCCACTGTTTCCGATTAAGGAGCACGCCTATCCACCCAGCAATGTGCCTGGCGAAGTTACGTCGCTTACCCAACCTGAGCCTGTGGCTCCAGAGCCCTATGCACGGCAAAGGCTTACCGACGCGATGCTGACGAGTCGAACGCCCGAGGCTCATGCGTGGGCGGTCCAGCGATTCAAGACTTTCCGCAGCGACGGCCAATTCGTTCCCTTCAGTCTGGCCAAGCAGACCATTATCTTCCCCGGTTTTGATGGCGGCGGCGAGTGGGGCGGTCCGGCTGTCGATCCGACAACCGGCGTGCTTTATGTGAACGCGAATGAGATGGCATGGACCGGCGGCCTCGCGGAAGACAACCCGAACGGCAGTCCTGGCGCAGCCCTGTATCAAAGTCAATGCGCCGTCTGCCATGGCATAGATCGTGCTGGTTCCCCGCCCGCATACCCTTCGCTTATTGGCATTGACAAGCGCCTGACGGACCAGCAAATCGCCACCGTGATAGACCAGGGCAAAGGCAGGATGCCGTCCTTTTCCGGCTTGCATGCCGCTCAGCTTACCTCGCTGTTGGATTATCTGAAGGTCGGCGATATCTCCACGAACACAAATGACAGGAGCGGCAAGAAAGAACTAGCCTCGGGTACTTCTCCCGCACCGGTCGATTCCGCGCAGAGCAACAATTCAGCGGACGCCTACCGCTTTACCGGATACCGAAAATTTCTCGACCCGGACGGGTATCCGGCAATTGCGCCGCCCTGGGGAACGTTGAGCGCGATTGATCTGAACACGGGAAAATATCTGTGGAAGATACCTCTCGGCGAGTATCCGGCCCTGGCCGCACAAGGAATGAAGGAAACAGGATCGGAGAACTATGGCGGCCCTATCGTAACTGCCGGCGGGCTCGTTTTTATCGGAGCGACTGTCTATGACAGAATGTTTCGCGCCTTCGATAGCCGCACTGGGCAGCTTTTGTGGGAGACCAAGCTGCCGTTTGCCGGTGTCGCGACACCGTCCACTTACTCCATTGATGGAAAGCAATATGTCGTCATTGCCGCCAGCGGCGGGAGAGACCCTAAGTCACCCACCGGAGGTACGTACATTGCCTTCGCATTGCCATGAAGTCCTGGCGCCTCAAGGAAACCAAGAGTAAATAAGGCCGGCGACACCGGACGCCGGCTCATCTTGCTGCGACTTTTGCGAAGCGCTCCTCGATTTCCTCCAGCGTTTTGCCCTTTGTCTCTGGAAGGAAGAAGACCGCAGTGAGGAAGTAGATGACGGTGAATCCAGCGAACATGAAGAACATTGCGGAATATCCATATTTACTGGCCACGGGCAGGAAGATAACGGCGAGCGTAGTGGAGACGAGCTGGTTGAGGACCAGGGCGATGCTCATGCCGTTCGAACGAATACGCGTCGGCATCAGCTCTGAAAGCGCAAGCCAGACACATACTCCGGGACCGGCGGCATAGAACGCCACAAAGATGTAGAGAAAGACGGCAATTAGCCAGCCATGACCTTCGCGCGGCACCGATCCAACCAGGGCGCGCTGAATTTCGAGTGGCGCATTGCGCGCAGGTTCGAGGCTGGCAAATGGATTCTTGAAGAAGGCCTCGACCTTATTCGATGGAACGCCGATGTCGCGTGTGACGTGGATGGGTTCGGCAGAGGCGTCGTCCGAACGCACAATGGTGGTCGATCCTGTAAACCCGCCATAGGAATAAATCACGGCAAGCGAAGCGTCGGCCGGATTAATCGAGTTGTTGCCGCCGGCAGCCAGAAGTTGTTTTGCCACCTCAGGAGTAAACCGCAGGTCGAGCGTTTGGCTGGGACCGACCATAGACTGGACCGCGACGCCACAGTCAATGCTCTTCTTCTCCGTCTGCCTGAAAAGAATGCCCACAGTCAGCATGGATACGATGATGCCGGAGGTGCCGAGGATGAGCAGGAACCTGCGTCCCTTTTTGTCGACCAGGGCCATTCCTCCAATCGTCATCAGGAAGTTGACGATAGTGAAGAGCACATATCCCCAGTGAGCATGAAGATCGGAGAGTCCACTCTGCAGCAGGATGTTGGCGTTATAGGCGACGAGTGAATTGATGCCGGTCGCCGTATTGCAGGCCAAAATCACGCAGGCCAGCAGGAACGGATACATATACTTCCGCTGGAAGATTGTATCTTTAATTTTCTTCCCTATAGTGGTTCGAGTTTTAGCGGCAGTTGCGATCTCCTGCATCTCCCGCATCTCGGTCTCGACATCTTCGGGGGTCCGCGAGCGCAGAAGTGCAGCACGGGCGCGCTCCAGCTTGCCGCGCTTGAATAGCCAGCGTGGAGATTCGGCAACAAAGAACGTGCCGAGCACAAACAATATTCCGGGAGGCAGCGAGACCCAGAAGATTCGGCGCCAAGCCTCATCTTTGAAATGAAAAATCGTGGAAGCATCCGCGATTCGCTCGATAGCCTCCACGCGATAGCTGTAATAGATTCCGATGAAGGCAGCCGCAACAATCCCCAACGTAAGCAGCCATTGAAAGACTCCTGTGCCTTTGCCGCGCACCGACGAGGCCAGGCACTCGGCAAGATATAGAGGAACGACGATGCCGATGAAACCGCCGCTGATACCCTGCAACAGACGGCCAAAGAACAACGGCTCGTATCCGTGCGAGAGCGCAATAATGGGGATGCTCAGGATAAACATGATGCCGCTGAGCGTCATCAGCGGCCTGCGGCCCATCCAGTCGGCGAGCATGCCGGCAAATAATGTGGAGAACACGCTGCCAAGCAAGACTGCCGCGACAATCACCGATAGCTCGCCCGCGCTCAGGCCGGAGGTCGCCTCAAGATACGGCAGCGCTCCGCCGATAATGCCTACGTCCACGCCATAGAGAAGTCCGCCGAGACCCGCGACCAGCAGGAGCAGGCTGTTTTGCAGTTTGTAATTCGAGGGGGAAGACGGGAGGTGTGTGTCGCCGGAATTGGATTGGGCCATTTGAGTCGTATCTGCGCTCTTTCAGAAGTGAATCAATCTGTTGAATCCGCTGGAGTTGATTTCCCGTGTGCGTGTACCGAAGTTCCCCGAAAACTGTGCGCCCTTTCCGCCAGAAAAGCCGCAGCAGCAGAAATACGGAGGAACCCGCTCCAGTTAAGCATCATAGAGCCTCTCCCGTCAGAATGCGATGGGTTAAAGCGGGCTTGATTGCGATTCCCGCGAACAGTTCAGGTGGTACCGCGACAGCTGGCTCTGCGGAGGACGAGATTGGCTTCGCTTTGCCGCAGTGAGCAATCTGGCCGAGTCGAGGGTTCTTGAACGATTGCGACGGCCATATGATTTGCAATCGCTGTCCATTCAAACCCACAAAAGTGGCTGGCGAATAGGATAATTTCGGATGATCTCAGGGTCGGTTGGGTCGGGATTCATGGTCTTCCACAGGTCGATGTACGGCCGTCGGTGGCAGGCGAGGCCGCTGAACAACAAACCGGGAGAGCGAACAGGAAGCGCGTCGAAGTGTTCCACGTCCTTGCGATATGGCCATGTGTTCTTGTCCCTCAGGTAGGGATAGAGAAACTCCGCCGCTTTGCAAATGCCGCGACCATCCGGTAGTTGAAATGCAAGAGCATCGGTTCCCACACCTTTTAGCGACTGGCACAGAGTTGCCATGGCATCGAAATTGAAAATGGAATAGCTGTAAGGCTTGGTTCTCGCCAGCTCCAGCGGGAATGAACCATTGCCCGCCATCTGATCCGGCAACAGGACGCTAGTATATTGGCGGTACACCTGATCGCGCGTCTCGCTATCAGCGATGAGCCGGGCGTATTCCGAAGCCTGCAACGCCCAGCAGGTGGCGTGATTGTTGAGTGCGTCACGTTCCTTTTGGCCTTTGTCGCTGCTCTTCATCCATTGAAGGTAACTGCAGAACCAACCCTTCAGTGCCGCATCCTCCTGCGCGGAAAGTGTAGCTGGAGCCACAATGCTGGCGGCGCGCGCCACCTCGACGAGATGGAGAGTGTCAATAATTCCCCAGGAGCGCCCGGTGGAGACGCCGTGTACTCCCTGCGAGTACTCGAGGTTTGGGTTCATGCGAGTAGCTGGCGTTATGAACCACGCCCGAAGATGCTCACAGGCGTATTGGCCATAACTACGGTCGCCAGTAAGCAGCCATGCGGCCGTGAGCGCAGGCATTTGGATAGACAGCGCGATCATCGCTTTTCGATGGCCATTGAAGTTTTCAGGATTGCTCTGACCGTCCCGGTTTATGTACGGGCCGCCCGGGTTTTTGGGATCGGGCCAGAAATAATCAGCTTGAGAAAAATAGTCATGCAAGCCGCCTGGGCTGCTGCCGGATGGGAAAGAAGTGATCGTCAGGATGGGCCGCGACACATAGGCTGCCGCGGCGCTGAGAATTCTTTTGCGATCTGTTTGGGCGACTATGCGATACGCTGCGTCTTTGCGATTGGCAGCCGGTTGAGCCCACGCTGGGACTCTCGCCGAAATGGCAGCAGCCATGAGCGCTTTGCAAAAATTCCTTCGGTCTCTTCGCTCAAGAACAGATATCGGCAGCATTGTGGTTTACTTCTCAAGATAGCGGAATCCCTTTCCGTACCGCTTTCTTACAATTCCTGACTGAAGATCGGAGACATAACAGAGGCCGGCTTCCGCTCCACGATTCAATTCACCGTGTATTCCGGCAGGAAGATGTCGAAAAGGGTGCCACGGTAACGGCCTTCCGTCCGGGATCGCACGCGAATGTAGCCCTTGTGTTTCGCTATCACCTCGGAGGTCAGCCATAGTCCAATTCCTGATCCCTTCAGCTCCTTCGTCGTGTAGAAGGCGTCGAAGATATGCGTGTATGCGGATTTTGGAATTCCTGCCCCGGAATCACTGAAGACCACTCGCACCCCTTTGCGCTGGCTGCGCTGGTCGGTGACATCGAGGCAGTGCACGATCAGCGCGCCTCCGGAAGTGCCCATCGCGTCGAGCGCGTTGGCCAGCAGGTTTCCGAAGGCCTGCCTCATTTCCCCCGGCTGTACGCTGATCAAGCGTGAGGATTCCAGGCGCTTCACCATCTTCACGCGGTTGGTCAGAATCGGAGCGCGGAACATGGCCAGCACGCCGTCGATCATGTCACCGGCTGTTACAGGAATGGGCTGCTTGGAGTCCCGGTGGTAGGCCAGAATCTGCTTCGTAATCTGGCTGATGCGGTCCAGTTCAAGCGACGCCTGCTGTATATATGACTGCGTCGAGGTACTGGAAGACTTATCCTGCTGCACGATGAAGAGGAGATTGGAGAGTGCCTCCAGAGGGTTGTTGATCTCGTGCGCGATGGTGTGGGCAAGACGACCCGTGGCAGCAAGCCGTTCGCTCATCTTGAGAGTTTCCTGCAGCTTTTTTTGGTCGGTAACGTCCGTGATGAGGAGGATAGACCCTCCTTCCCGTTGCGGATCGCCCTCGATTTTGTCATAGCGGACCCGGAACCAGCTGCTGGCCGATGGGAGCTCGATTGACGCACCTTGGATTTTGCTTTCCGCCAACGCCGAAAGCGGCTTCCCGAAGCTGGACCGGAAGACTTCAGACATAAGTTTCCCCTCAACCTCGGAATTGCTCAGGCGCAGGAGACGGAGGAACGCTCGGTTCACTCGGAGTACGACCCCTTCCGCATCCACCAATGCAAGCCCGTCACTGAGGGCGTCGAAGGTAGTCTGCCATTGTCTGGCGGAAAGATGAGACAGCGCCTCGGCCTTCCGCAGTCGCAGCAGCGCCTGCACCTGTGCAACCAGCACTGTGGGCTCAACAGGCTGGGTAAGATAGGAGTCGGCCCCGCCCTCGAGCGCCTGCACTTTGCTTTCGTCGGACAGGAAAGATGCCGAGATTTGGAGTAAGGGAATGCTGGCGGTCAGCGCGTTTGCCTTGATCCGGCGGCATACTTCATACCCCAGCATGTCCGGCAAATTGACGTCCGTGATAATAAGATCGGGCAAAAGCATCGATTTGGCCAGGCCCTCTTCTCCGCTTTCCGCCTCCTCGATCGAGTAACCGGCCCGAGTGAGAATCCGGCGAAAGACATAGCGGGTCGTTTCCTGGTCATCAATGATCAGAATGCGCGCTTTGGGCTTCGGTTCAGGCGCTTGCACCATGTTCTTCCTGGGAATGCGCTGAAATTGTGTGTATGAGTTCGCGCAGCCGAATTGCGGAATCGGGCAGAGTCAGGGACTGCTTGGGGAAAATGGCCACGGAGTTTTCGCGGCACAGCCGCAGCTCAGCCTCATCAAGCGATTTTGTGGAGTGCAGGACAATCGGGATTTGCGCCGTGATCTCGGAAGACTTAAGGTCGTTGAGAATTTCGAAACCATTCAAATCGGGCAAATAGAAGTCGAGAAAAATAATGCCGGGGCGCAGCTCCTGCGCCATTCGAATTCCTTCGCGTCCATCTCTCGCTTCATGAACTTCATACTGGTAATCGGGCAGGATTCCACGGAGCAGATATCGCGAAACCTCGTTGTCATCGATCATCAATACTTTTGGCCGAAGCGATTCGGAGGTCAGACGGATGATTTCCGCGATCATGCGATCGGAAGCGAACGGTTTAGTCAGAAAAGCATCCGCCCCAAGGCCGAACACCTTGTGTTCATCGTCGACCACGCTCATTACGAGTACCGGAACATTCTGGTAGGCAGGATCTGCCTTCAATTCCCGCAGGAAGTTCCAGGATGTTTCCGACCGTAACAGAATATCCAGGATCACGGCTGACGGCCGAAGCTTACCGAGCACGTGTTTCGCTTCTTCGATAGAGGAGACGGCGTATGCCATGAAATCGGCGCCGGATAAGTATCGCGAATAGATGAACGCGGTCTCTGGGTTGTCCTCCACGATTAAGATCCATTTTTTCTGAGGATCGAAAACCGGAAGCGGCGTCTCAATTTTTTCAACCGCTCCGGGGTATACTTTCGGGATTCGCATTCGAAAGGTCGAACCCAGACCGACTGTGCTGTGCACCTCGATATGCCCGCCAAGAAGCTCGGCGAGTTTTCGCGATAGAGGAAGACCCAGACCCGTGCCTTTGACCTTTCTCTGCATCGCGTTCTCAACCTGGGCGAATTCTTCGAAGATGATCCTCTGGTCGGATTCCGAAATGCCGATCCCGGTATCCGTCACGGAAAACTCAATCTCGGACTCATCGGCCGTGGCGGAAACCCGCACTTCGCCTCGCGACGTAAACTTGATTGCATTCGAGATGAAATTCCTCAGAACCTGCGATATCTTCTGCTCGTCTGTGAAGAGAGGCGGCAGGTGCTCCGCCGGCTCGAAGACCAGATTCAGGGAACTTTCGGCGAGGAGCGGCCTTAGCATTCCGCGCAGAGCGCCAAACAGGTCTGCGATGTTGAAGGACTTTGGCTTGACTTCCAGCCGTCCTGCCTCGACCTTCGCCAGATCGAGGAGATCGTCCACCATCTCCGCCAGCTCTTTTGCCGATCGCTGAATGAACCTTATCTGCTGGTCCTGCTCCGAGGTGAGTTCTCCGTCTAATCGGTCCAGCAACATCCGCGTGAGAGCGAGCATCGAGTTCAGCGGAGTCCGGAATTCGTGCGACATGTTCGAGAGGAAACTGGATTTGAGCTCGGAAGCGCGGCGCAGGTAGTCCGCGCGCTCATCCAACTCAGCATAGAGAGCGACGACGCCCCGGTTCGTATCCTGGAGTTCGGCGTTGATGTGGACCAGTTCCTCTTTCCGCTCGCGCAGGTCATTGAGGGTCTTGAGCAACTCGCGATTCTGGATCTGCAATTCATCGATCGGCGTTATCGGGTTTTGCCGGACCAGATCCGACGAAATCCGCTCCAGAGTACTGGAAGCGAGGGGAAGTACATGTTGCGGCAGGAGCTTGCCGAAGCGCACTGAGGTGCCAGTCGCGCCGGTTTCGATGGAGAAGGTGTCCATCAGGCGTCGAGTGCCCAGGATGCCCATCCCCATACCGGTCGACGAGTCATACGAGCCCGCAAGCACCTTCTGAAGATGAGGAATCCCGCTCCCCTTATCTACAACAGAGATCAGGAACATGCGGGTTTCGGGATTCGCCTCAAACGAAACCGATCCGCCTCGCGCATAGCGAAACGCGTTGCGGGCGATTTCGGAAACGGCGGTGGCGATGCGAATCTGGTCGTGGTGGTCGAAACCCAGCGCCTCGGCAACGCTTCGCGCCCGCTGACGCGCGTTCACAACATCTCGCTCGCTCGCGAGTCTCAAGTCACTGATGGGTCGGGTCATCATGCCCGGCTGTCTCCGAGAGAAGCCACGAGGACGGTCGCGTCGTCCCGCCGACGGCTGAAGTCTCGGTAGAGAAGGCCTGCGATCAAGCCGTGCGGCCGGTTCAGGATGCCCGGATAACCGCTGAAGCCGCATTTTGAAGTTAATCCGTCGGAAAACATCAACAGCGCCGTCCCCGGTCCGAAGGGATAATTAAACTCCTGAACTCTCGGCAGTGCCGCTCCCAATGTTCCATTCTGAGAAACCATGTTCCGACTCGTGATTCCATCTCCCAGAGAAGCGCTGATGTTGCCCACGCCCGCATACGTCACAATGGAGCGCTCGTGGTCGACAAGAGCGATGGACATTGCCGCGCCTCGTGTAGCCTTCAGCGCATTGTGCGTCGACGTCATAATTTCCGTCAGACTCTCCTGTGAAGAGGCTTGCACCGCCTTTACAGCCTCAATCGCTGCCTCCGCGGCTATAACTCCATGGCCGAGGCCATCCACCATCATATAGAGCGAGCGGCCACTTCCGGGGATGACCAGGTAGGAATCCCCGCACGCGATCTCGCCGGTTATGGGTATGTTGACAACCCCGACAGGCAAACTCTCCGACGCTTCAGACAACTTAAAGCGGCAGAATACAACGGTTCCCTTGCCGGGAATGGAGTAAAGGGAAACTATATCTGAAAGACGCTCAACCGCGCCGAGCCCCTGGCCGGCAGTACCACCGGTGGACACGCCATCCTCGAATGCCCGGCTGACGTCCCGAATCCCGGGACCGGTATCGAGCGCGACTATATCCAGCGATTTGGCGCTCCCTTCCACCGGACAAAGAAGCAACTCGCCGGCTGTGGCGTGACGCAGGATGTTGTTCGCCAACTCCGTCACCACAATACTTATGTCGCTGCGTCTTCCCTCGCCAAATTCCAGAGCCTGAGCGGCGGTGATTGCCGCGCGCCGCGCCTCTCCGACAGAGCTCCGGTCAGTCACGGCGATAGATTTTTGTAAATGCCGCACTGCCGATCATTTCCAGCGGGTAATAGTAACCGTTGTGCCTTGTCCCGCTTCACTTTTGATATCAAACTCGTTTACCAGCCGCTTGCTGCCGCTCAGGCCAAGCCCGAGGCCGCCACCGGTCGTGAATCCATCGCGCATTGCGAGTTCTAAGTTTTGGATGCCGGGACCTTGGTCCTCGAACGTGAGCCGGATACCCTTTCGCGGTCCGTTCTCCACTAACTCCCCCTTCATGGTGCCGCCACCGCCATGGTCAAGGGTATTTCGCGCGAGTTCGCTGGTTGCGGTGACCAGCTTGGTTTGATCCACCAGGCTGAATTTCAGCTCCGACGCCCACGCCCGGACGGCTTGCCGGACACGAACGACGTCGTCTGCGCCCGTAATAGGAAGCAATTCATTCTTGAGGGCCATCGGCCTCTTCTGACTCCGAATCCCGCTGGATAAACTCTTTCAGAAGGTCCATTCCCCGTTCAACATTCAGCGCGGTGCGGATGCCCGGGAGCGACATCCCCAGCTCGACCAGAGTAATGGCCACTGCCGGCTGCATTCCCGTCAGTACCGTTTGTGCATCCAGCACTCTCGACATGGCCGCTATGTTGGCGAGCATGCGCCCGATGAAAGAGTCCACAATCTCCAGCGAAGAGATGTCGATGAGCACCCCGCGCGAAGCATGCTTCGCGATCTGGGCGGTCAGATCCTCTTGCAGCGACATCGCAAGTTGATCGTGCATATCGACCTGAATGGTGACCAGGAGGCAGTCACCTACCTTGAGGATCGGTATCCTATCCATTTATCAGAGTTCCCCTGGCTTCGACGAGCCATGCGATTGTGCAGCCTGTTTGACCGTGACCACGGTCTTCCCGATCCGCTGCAGAGCCAGCGCGAAGGCATCCGACAGCTTCGCTTTCGTCTGCACATCCTGCAAATCGACTCCCAGATGGACGATCGTTTGCGCAATGGCAGGGCGAATCCCGCTTAGATAGCAATCGGCTCCCATCAGGCGGGCAGCGGTGATCGTTTTAATGAGGTGCTGCGCAACCAGCGTGTCTACCGTGGGAACGCCCGTAATGTCGATAATCGCAATCTGGCTGTTTGTCTCGACGATGGTGGAGAGAAGCGACTCCATCACGACCTGTGTGCGGGCGCTGTCGAGAGTTCCAATCAGAGGTAGCGCGAGGACACCGTCCCATAGCTTTACGACAGGCGTGGAGAGTTCCAGCATCTCTTCCTGCTGGCGGGAGATAGTCTGTTCGCGGAATCCGATCGCGGCATCGACCGTCAGCATCGCGAGCTTGTCGAGGAGATTGCCGGACGTCCAGATCTCGGTGACCAGGTCCGCGGGATTGGTCTTCGAGGTTTCGCGCAAGGCATTGAAGATCGGCAGCTTCAGCGAAAGCACGAACATCGCCGTCTCAGCCGGGGTGAAACCGCGTTCCATGCGGGATTTGGCAAGATCCTTCAGAAACTCCCTGGTTGTGGCGAAGGCTTCGGACTGAACGTCGGAGCTTGCCTGCGAAGCGTCGGTGAACAGGCGAAGCAGCTCGGCTGCCTGCTGCTTCAATTCCGCATCGCCGATCAGGTCGCCGCGGCGCGTGCTGGTTGCCATCTCGCTCAACCAGCCAGAGAGGATTGTCTTTTCATTGCTTTTGATGACTTGATGAAATGAGCTCATTCGTTTCCCACCATGCTCTTTAATAACTCAGACTGCAATTTGTCATAATACCGCATCCCTTAATCTGTCTTCTGAGGGGAAGAGGATGGGTTTGAAGCGGAAGGAGTCGAAGAACTCCTGATGAAGCATTGAATCAGGGGAGTAAAACTAGATGTACAAGCCCTTTCATCGAAGATCGCGTCGAGTGTTCAGCCAAGTGAGCCGGCTACAAGCGGCCCACTTGTTCCGGGAAATGGGGGGATCCCTTCGAGACTTGCCTCGTCCTGTCCATGGAGTGTGGCAGCCGAGAAAAGGTTGCTTCCTTCGACTCGCCTTCTTTTCAAATGACTCTTGATGCTCCGCAGTGACCTCCGTCAGAAGAGCATTTCCGCATACGCGCAGGCGTCAGATCGTACGGGTACCCAAAGCTGCGCCCATTGAGACGCGCATCACGATGAACGATAATGGATCGTGGTTGAAGAGATGCGCGGCTACGCAAGCTTTGTCTCTCAACGCTTCCGCTGTTTGATCGTGTCAGCGGCATGCACGCTTGAACCTCTACCCCAGACTGGAAACTGCACATGGAACTGTGGACGGAATATGAAGGAAGAACGATCGATGGTATCTTCCCGCTAACAAAACTCTTGCGACCTGAGGGCCGAAGCGCCTTCTTCTCCACCTCGAATGACGCGGGAGTTCCGAGACTCATACGGCTGATTGAAGCCCACTTCGATGAAGACGAAATTCTCGCACGTTGGCGCCGAGTCACAGCACTCAACCACCCCAACATCCTGAAGCTCGAGGAGTTTGGCACGGTGGTGATAGATGACACTTCGTTGATCTATGCCGTAATGGAGCCGGTCGATGGCAATCTTGGCGAGGTCGTGAATCGGCAACGCCTGACAGTGCCGGAGACCAAGCAGCTTGCAGTCAGCCTCGTCGCGGCGCTTCAGACACTGCACGCCCAGGGCTTCGTCCATGAGCACGTCGCGCCAGCCAACGTGCTTGCCGTCGGCGAGGTTGTGAAGCTGCGAAGCGACTGCATCCGGGAGGCTCCCGCGGGACCGGAAGGGCAAGCATTGAAGGCACGCGATCTGCACGATCTCGCCGTGGTGCTGCTGGAGGCGCTCACGCAACAGCGGACGCTCGAGGCCGCGGCACGCAATCTTCCCCTGCCCGCGCCGTTTGATCAGGTTGTTCCGAAGGCGATGAGCGGCGAATGGGGACTCGTGGAGACTGCCGTCGCGCTGGAACCGGTGGCTTCGCCGCGAAATCCTTCGCGTGCAGCCATTGCAGCTGAAACCCGCGCTGCTGCCGAGACTAATTCTTCGGCACGGACGACGATGCCGTCAAATTCGAAGAGGGTTGAAGCACCGTCGTTTACTGATCCCATTCGTGTTCCGATCAGTGATGAAGTGCGCCGCGCTGGTCCAGGAACTGGATTGATGGCGGTAATCGCACTGGCGGCAATACTGATTTTGTGGCTCGGATGGCATTTTCTGCACCGTCGGCCCGCGAACCAAAGCCATCAGACGAGCGCCACGTCGGCTCCCGTTGTCGACAGCGGTGGAACGAGCTCAGCCACAGCGAGTGATCCGGTAGCGCCGCCTCGCGCTGCAACGGCCCCGAACAAAGATGCGGCGGGAGTCCGCGGCCAATGGCGCGTGATCGCCTACACTTACAACCACGCGGAACAGGCTCAGCAGAAATCTGCGGCGATTACCCAGCAGCACCCGGAGCTGCGTCCCGAAGTGTTTACGCCCAACGGGCATGCGCCTTATCTGGTGACGGTCGGCGGCACGATGAGCCGCGATGAGGCGTTTGCGCTGGCCAGGAAGGTGCGAAGTGAGGGACTTCCTCGCGACAGCTACGCGCAGAATTATCGTAGCAACGCACCCTGAGACCGTTTGAAATGTTTGTTGGCGGGAAGTGCCTTCTGTCGGCTCCATCGCGGGATCGGAGTTGGCAGAAGTCGCTTTCCCCAAGAGCCGTCCGTCCCGAAATTACCAATTAATTAAGTGAGAACGGATTCAAGCTCGACCCGCAAACTCCCGATTCTCCGTCGACACCTTAACCTTTTCACCTTCTTTAATAAAGATGGGAACGCGAATTTCCAAGCCGGTCTGCAGCTTGGCCAGCTTAGTTCCACTGCCGCTCGACGAATCGCCCCGCGCTCCGGGTTCCGCGTAAACAATATTCAGCTCAACGAAGGCCGGCAACTGTAAACCGATAGGATTGCCATTGTATTTGTGCAATTGAATCAACGAGCCCTCGATCAACAAATCCAAGGCATTTCCGAGCATCTCGTCGGAGAGGGTGAGAGTCTCGTAGCTTTCCTGATCCAGAAAGTAAGAACCGTCACTATCGCTGTAAAGATAGGAGGCCGGGACGGTCTGGAGATCAGGCTCCTTGAACTTCTCATTCGCCTTAAATGTCTTTTCAAAGACCGCGTTGGTCAGAAGGTTCCGCATCTTCAGGCGAACCAGGGTCTGACCTCCACGAGCGGTAGGCGTGTTCACTTCTGCTTCCAGGCAATAGAACGGGACGTTTTCATGCTCAAACAAAGTTTTGCGCTTGACGTCAATAGCGTCAATCAATACGGCCATGAAATCCTCAAAGGCGGGTCGGCACCGAAGCCGATGCGAACTCGATCAATCTCCTACCAAGTATAGGATGGATGGCCCGCCTGTAATGAAAGCTATGGCGGTGGCCGAGGACATTCGCAAGCAGACACATTGGAGGGCCAGGCTCTGCTCTGCCAACCTGTTCCTGTTGGATCTCTCGCGACGATCGATCTCGGCACATTGACGAAGCGGCGTTGCCGGAGTTTATCGGCGGTTGCGGAGCGGCTGTATCCCTTGACGGGTTCTGGATGGACACGGTCGGGCTGGGGACGGCGGGACGGCTCCATGTTAAGGTGTAAGCGAACCACGTCAAGTAGCGATGTTTTCTGTTAGATAGCGAACAACTGGCGGTTCCATCGGTAGAATTCGATATGCCCTCGCGACGGATTACAGCGGAGTCGAGATCCTCTTCGCCCTCACACTCGACGATGCCGGTTGTCTGTATTGTCACGGCGGAAGATGAATTCCTCGACGAGCTGGTTCCCGAGTTGGCGCCCTGGTTCCAGGTGGTCATCCGCACCAGCTACGACGATCTTGCGCGGTGGACGCGAGAAGTCAATGCTGTCGCCGTCCTGCTCGATATCGATACCGAGGGAAAGAATCCGTTTGGGGGCCTGCCCATTCTGAACGAGCTGCGCAAACTGAACGAGAGTTATGTGTTGATTTCGCTTAGCCGGTCGCGAACCCGCTCTGTAGAGAAGCAGGCGCTGGCAGCCGGGGCAGACGCGCACTTTCGCAACCCGGTCGACCTATCCGAACTGCGCCTGATGCTGGCCGACTTATTACGCCGCCGCAGCGAGGATGCCGCGCGCGAACAAATGCGGCGACAGGCGCTCGAGGTGAGCCGCTTCCAGGATTTTGTAGGTGCGAGCGACCCGATGAGGTTTGTGTATGACGCCATTCAGCAGGTGGCCAGCAGCAGCATCAACGTGATCATCCGGGGCGAGAGCGGCACGGGAAAGGAATTGGCCGCGCGTGCGATTGTCGCCCTGAGCAGCCGGGCCAACAAGCCCTACATTCGCCTGAACTGCGCCGCGCTGCCAGAGAATCTGATCGAGTCTGAACTCTTCGGCAGCGAGCGGGGCGCATTCACGGGCGCAACCGAGGCGCGCCCCGGACAGATCGAGCTGGCTGACGGCGGAACACTCTTTCTGGACGAAATCGCGGCGCTCACGCTGCCGCTACAGACCAAGTTGTTGCGCGTGTTGGAAGACCATCAAGTGCAGCGCCTGGGTGGCCGCGCGCTACGGAAGATTGACTTCCGGCTGATCTGCGCCACAAACGAGCCGCTGGAGGAGATGGCCCGGACCGGTCGCTTCCGCGAGGACCTTTATTACCGCATCCACGTAGTGCCGATCCAACTGCCTCCGTTGCGGGCGCGCGTCGGCGATATCCCGCTGCTTTGCGAGTACTTTCTGCAGATCCACTGCGTGGCGAACGGCATTCCGGTAAAGCGGTTCGCCGCCGACGCTTTGTCTGCGCTGGAGGAGCATTCCTGGCCGGGCAATGTTCGCGAGCTTGAAAACCTGATTCAACGCCTGGTAATCACCGTCCGCGGAGAGGAGATTGACGCCCGCAACCTGCCGCCGACCCTGGTCGCCAACAGCGTTGCGGTGCAGGAGGCTGTCCTGCTGCCAGAGGATGGCACCGACTTCGACGCGGAAGTGCAGAGTGTAGAGACGGCCCTGTTGGCGGCGGCGCTTCGCCGGACACAGGGTAGCAAGGCCGCCGCCGCCCGCCTGCTACGGCTCGATGGCCAACGCATGAAGTATCTATGCCGCAAGTACTCTCTTTAGACGGAATAGGTCAATTATTAACCCTTTGAAGGTTAAATTTTTAACCTATTGGAGGGAAACAGGATCGCTCAAAAAGACCTCCCTGGGCCGGTGACCCTATCCAATGCAATGAGTTACAGAGATTCCGAAATGTTGCCGAAGTTTGGCACCCTGGATGCACTAGGAGTTGCATAGCAACAAGAATCTAAAAACGAAATTGAGGGATATCGCAATGGCAATCACAAAGAAGTCGCTTTTGGGCAACAGCGCCACGAAGTCCGTCACTGCAAAGACTGCCACGGGCACTGCCAGCAGCCCAATTGCAACCAGCAAGATGGTTCCAGCGATGCGCGCTATCTCCGCGAAACAGGTCACCGCAAAGCTGGTGAGCGCGAAACGCATCAACGCGAAACTGGTGAGCGCCAAGAAGATTGTTTAGCGCCCTGGGATTGGTAATCGTCCGGTCTGTTGTAATAGTTGTTGCTAGCTTCTCAAGAGTGGGAACGCAGGTCAGGATCAATGGGCCGCGCCACGCTTCTTGAGCAAAGAGCAAGTTAAAATCTGCCTTGTTTCTCAGATCTACTCTACGGAAAACGGCGGCCGCCATCGCGGTCGCCGTTTTGTTTTACCAGACGTGGGCTTTGACGAGATTGACCAGGACGGCCACAAATCGTTCGGCGAGACTACGCCGCGTCCCGAAGATCCTGGCCGTACCCGCCATACCGAACCGCAGGTTTGCGGCCGAGGCCGGCAGAGCCATGCGCGCGCTATAGAACACAGGCAACTTAATGCCCTTGTAATCCTGCCGGGCGACCAGACCAGGAGGAAGGTTAACGGCCTCGCCTCCCATCGGTGGGAGGGTCATGTGCAGGACAGAAAACCGGCCCGGCAGAACGAGAGCGATCTCGGCGCCGGGGGGGATGCGGTCGAGCGCGGAAGCGGGAACAAAAACCCTCACGATACGCGGCCCGGCATCGGCGAGGTCAAGCAGCGTCTGGCCCGAGGCAACATCCTGGTCGAGGAGCGCGCCCGGATTCGATGTGAGGACAGTCCCATCGACCGGGGCGGCGATGACGAGCGAGGATTGAGCTTCGCGGGCAAATCCTGCGGAGCGTGTGGCGGCGTTTTGCTTGGCAGCCGCAGTGCCGATGCTCCGTCCATGGAGTTCGGCTGCGAAGGCCTGGAAGCTGGCATTATTGGCCTGGGCGGTAGCAGAGGAGCCCATCGAAGCGGCTGTGGCGCTGTTCATGCGGAGCAGCGGCTGGCCCGCACGGACCACCTCGCCTTCCTGAATGAGCACAGCGTCTGACCCGTCCCGGCACAGCCGCATGAAGCGTGGCCGAATGCATCGGCTCAATGACGTAAAAGGCGTCTTCGCGGTCGCGCCAGAACGGCAGGAACAGGATCGCAAGCACCGCGACACCCACGAGAGTATGGATCGGACGCTGGCGGACGCTCCCGCCGACGCTCTGATCCCAAAGCCGCCCTGCCACGTTGCCCAGGGAGCGCAGGCGCGCGCGAAAAATGGCAAAGGCCAGCGCACCGGCGGGGATGAGGGCGAACTCGGCCAGCCAATGTGACGCTATGTTGTAAGAAAAGCGGACGACAAAGAAGAGCAGCAGATAGCTATAGGCTCCGGAGGCAAAGGCGTAGAGAACAAAGAGCGGCGCGCGCCGGCGGGGCACCACGGGAGTTTCGACAGGCAGGCGAAGGATCCGGCTCTGGAACCATCCCGAAAGAAAGGCCGTGGAGCGCTCCTTGAGATCGGGGATGTCAATTACCTCAGTGAGGAAGTAGTAGCCGTCGAGTTTGATGAGCGGATTGAGGTTGATGAGAACGACGGCGATACCCGTAATAAGGATGATCTGGTAGGAAAAATCATGCAGCCACTGGCCAGTCTGGGTGTTGGCCCAGACAATCATCGCTAAGCCGCAAATTGTCATTTCGATCCAGATACCGGCGATGATCGTGGCTAGCCGCTGCACCTTGGTCGCGGAGATCCAGGTCTCAGTCACATCGACGTAAAAGGCCGGCGTGAGATAGAGGAACATTAAGCCCATGCTGTGGACCTGCCCCCCGTAGTGCTTACAAGTGAGGCCGTGTGCCGTCTCGTGGAAAAAGCCGAGGATAAGGAAGAGTATCCAGAACTGAACCAGGTCGAGCGCGGTTTTGCGGGTGAAGGTGTAGTAAAGCGAAATATCGGGTCCCAGGAAGCTCCATTTGTTGACAAAAACCAACGCCTCGAAGAAGAAGAGCAGCACGACGGCAAGGACGCACCAGCGGCTGTAGACGTAGCGGCCAATGGCGCGGTCAAGCCATCCGAGATAGCGATCGGGGTCCCAGGCAGAAAAGCTGATGTGTGACAGGTCGACTTTTGATTTGCGCCCAGCGCGGCGCCCACGCTGGGCAATCAGCTTCTCGCTGAGCGCAAGGTTTTTCTCCTGCGGCGTTTTGTACCAGAAGTCGGCTTCTTCCATGTTTTCGGCGAAGAGGCGCACGTCCTCGGGAGCCACCGGCGCGCCGGTTTGCTGGGTGTAGAGGCTGGCAATGTCCTCGTAAGAACGGGCGCCGTCAAAAAGAAGCGCAAGCTGCCATTGCGCGGGCGGGAAGCGGAAAAAGTTGGCCTTTCCGCGCTGAAGGATGCCGAAGATCGGTTCGCCATCGAGCACGTCCTCGCGGACGATGAGGTTGGGATCGAGGCGCGGAGGGCGGCCGCGCGCCAGCCGCGTCCGTGGAATTTCCGGAAGCGCGGCATCGAGGGCTTCGCTGAGGTTCATGGCGCGAGACGAACCTGCATGGACATTCCGGGCTTGAGCAGCGGCGACGGACGGACAACCGCGCCAATGACCTGGATGCTTCCGCTGGCCGGATCGACGACCGGACTGACGCGAAGAATACGGCCGGACTGGCGAAGGCCGGGATAATCCGCAGTCGTGAGTTCAAGCGGCTTGCCAATGGAGAAGTCGGCCATGGCGGATTCCGGCACCGTGAAAAGAATGCGCAGCGGCGCTTCGGCGGTAACCCAGAAAAGGACGTCGCCCGCTTTAACTTCCTGTGAGGACCGCACGGAACTGCGTCCGACGACCCCTGCGAACGGCGCGACGATGCGCGATTGCTCCAGTTGCAGGTTGGCAGTGTTGAGGTCCGCTTCGGCGGCTTCTTCCTCATCGCGATAGCGGGCTGCCTCGGCGATCGTCTCATCGAGTTTGTATTTAACGTGCTCCCAGTCTTCCTCGCTGATGATTTTATCGGCGCGCATAACATCCGCTCGGCGCAGATCGGCTTCTGCACTTTTTTCTTCGGCCTCCCAGTCGCGAATCTCTGCCTGGGCCGCGGAGATGTGCGCTTTTTGCAAATCGCATGACGAGCGAAGAGCTCGGTCATCCAGCTGAGCCATGAGCTGACCACGCTTCACCCGATCGCCGATCTCAACTGCGATATTTATGACACGGCCATCGCGTTCGGCGGCAATATCAGCCTGCTGCTCGGCGACGAGCGGGCCGTTGGTGGTGAAGGATCTTGGGTCGGGTGTGCTGGACGTCGGTGCCGGCGTGGATGCGGGAGCGGCAGGGGAAGGAAGCGCTGGCGTCGTGGATGGCCGAACGCCGACGGCTTGAGCCTGGGGACGCGATTCGCAGCCCGCGATCAACAGCGAGACCGCGGTAGCCGTCAGCACTGTGACAACAGAAGAAAGCGTCGTTCGGAAATGAAGATTCATGGATGTCACCAGCCAATCCAGTTCCACAAAGTTTGCCAGACCCAGAGTGCAGGGCGGCGGAGCAGGACATATCCCGCCGGTCTCCAGCCGATAAAGATCTTCGCGCGGCCGGTCATACCGGCGCGCAGAGTAGCGTCAGAGTTCGAGAGCGGAACTTCGGCGGTAAATGTGCGATCTCCATCACCCGGCTGGGCTTCGGGGCTTACAACCGCGACGGCGGCGCGCCAGGAGCGTTGCGGATAGCTGTCAAGTTTGATTGCTGCAGGCTGACCAGGAGTGAGCAGCGCGGCGTCCTGCTGTGGAATTGAGATATCAACGACTGCAGAAGAGAGATCAAGCACCTGGGCGAAAGGTGCGCCGGCATCGAGGTGTTCGCCTGCGGCGTTCTGTAGTTGGGGAGTGACTACGACGCCCGCAATGGGCGAGCGCAATTGCGCGCTGTCGAGGCGAGTGCGCGAACGCGCCGCTTCGGAGCGTAGATACTCGGCCTGAGCCCGGTCAGCTCCGGCCTGAGCCGCGCCGTGAGCGAGATCGGCCTCCATGACCAGCATCGCCTCCTGATATTTGGCTTCAGACGCCGCCATGTCCGTGCGCCACTGCCAGTCATTCATGGCGCCCAGCACATCTCCTGCGGCGACGCGCTGCCCCTCGTGCGCAAAGACCGCCGCAACATTGCCCTCGACCGGCGCGGCGATCGTGACCAGATGCTGCGGAGCTATGACCGCATCTCCTGCGACGCGCATGGGCAACGGGCAGAACACAAGAAAGAGCGTGACCAGAGCCATTCCCAGGGCGAAACTTATACGCCGGCTGCGGCTGCTTCGCAACAAGGCCTGCTTCCTCTGCACCAGCGGCTCAAGCAGACTGATGAGCGGAACCTCGCGGTAAAGCAGCGCATTGCGAATGGCGACAGTGGCCTGCCCGGCGAGGATCCTGATCATCTCGGTATGCGGCAGGTCGAGGAAATTGGGTTCGCTGCTTTCGTAGAGCAGCAGGCCAACCCGGCCTTGGTCGTCGGTGAGCGGAAGAGAATAGAGGGCGCGGTAGCCTGTCGCTTCAAAGTGGCGGGCAACCTCCGCCGGAAGGTCGACCTCTGCGTTCGCACCCGATTCGTGATGCTGGCGAAGGTGCTGGAAACCAGACTGAGAAGAAAGCCAGCGCACCAGTTCCTGCACCTGCTCAACCTGCGCATCTCCAAGCGGGAGGCTGGACATTCCTGAGACCGCCTTCAACTGCAGGCGTCCACGATTGTCGAGCGCAATGGCGCAAAGCTCAAAGGGCAGCACGTTCTGCGGGCTGTTGACGATGATTTGAAGCAGTCGGTCCAGACGCAGCGTGGAGGTGATCTCGGAGCTGACGCGGACCAGCGCCTCAAGAATCTCAAGCTTGCGCTCGGCCATCATCAGTCCGGCGTTCTTAAGCGCGCTGCTGACGGTTTCCGCCATGGAGGCGAGAAAGAACTGATCGTCTTCATCGAATGGCTGGCCTTCTTTGTTGATAGCTTCGATCACTCCGACTTCGGCCTCGTCCTGAAGCAGCGGGACGACCAACGCATTCGTAACCGGCGGCGTGCTGGCGGCTCCGGCAACGTTGCGGCGGCGTAATCGCTCGTCCCCGGCATCGGTGATCAAGAGCGGCTCGCCTTCTTCGGCCATATCCGCGACATAACCTTCGCCGGGGCTCTGCGTCCCGCCGATTTTGACGGTGTCGTCCTCTCCGCTGCTGGAAACGAGGCGCAGCACAACGCCATCGAAAAGCCAGAGATGAATGGCCTGGCACGCCAGCATGGCGGAAGCCTTCACCGGGATCATGGCGATGACCGCATCGAGTTCGAGGGTCGCGTTGAGCGATTTCTCAAGATCGTAGAGTTGCGTCATCCGGTGGACGGAATCGAGTAGATTATCGCGTTGCCGCTCGAATTCTTCGGCTGCCAGGATCGCGGGCGACGCCAGCTGAACAATCGGCGCAATCTCCGCCAGATCCTGCTGTCGCAGGGCCCCGGAAAACGTAAGGATCTCGATTGCGCCCGTCAGCCGATTCTGGTTCAACAAGGGGACATATGCGAGCGAAGCCACAGAACGCGCGACGTGGAGATGGGAGAAATCCTCGCGCCGGATGTTGGCGCTCGAGTAAATAAGAATTGGCGGCGCTGCGGAGAGCAAAGGGGCAATCAGCCGGCTGTCAACCGGCAGCGAGGCCTGCTCGACCGAAATATCCCCTGCTACTCCGATGGCATTCCAGACTGCATCGCCGTCGGTCAGAAGAAATCGGTGAATCACACAGGCAGAGTCCGGAAGTAACTCAACGAGAGAAGACGCAATCAACGCAGCGCGCGCAGCGGAATCGGGCGCGCCCATAAGCAGCGCGGCGATTTCACCAATGGCATCTTTTGGCAGAGGCATCATATTGCGTTACGGCGTTCTCGAAAGAAGTCCTCTTGACAAGCGGCGTTCGGGGGATGGATTCTGAAGTAGCTGGAGCCTAACAAGCGTCCTCTTCTGATGTAAAGCGAATTTTTGCCAGCCGATAAGGGAACTCGTGGATCTCGACATAAGGCAGAACGGCAATATTTGCACGCTAAAGCTCAAAGGACCGCTCAAGATGGGCGACCCCGTCAATCAATTTGACAACGCGGTTCGATCCGCTTTTGCCAGTGGTCACATTTTTCTGGTTCTGGATTTGGAAGCCATGCCCTACGTGGACTCCTGTGGCATCGGCGCGATCGTGAATGCGCTGAGAGAAAGCACAAAACTGGGGGGAGATACTAAACTTGTGAACCCCTCCCCTTTCGCAACGAAGACCTTCAAGATGGTCGCCATCCTGAACCTGTTCACCGTCTATACAACTGAAGAAAATGCTGTGGCGGCGTGCGTCGGTTAGATTAGATCGCCGAATCTCCAGTGAACGAGTGGCGGCATCCACTGCTGCTCGGCATGCAACCAGCTAAACAACTGTTCTAGCCTGTAATTCGCCCTGGGAAGCGAATCAAGCGGCTTGCTTCACGCGATATCCATACGCGGCAAAGTAAAGCACAAAGAGATAACAAACCAGCGGAACAAAGAACGCCCGCTGAATATTTGAAGCGTCTGAAATCAGCCCCATTATGGCGGGAAACACCGCGCCGCCGATAATCGCCATTACTACCAGAGACGAGCCCCGCTTCGTATAAGAACCAAGGTGACGAATACTCAGGGCAAAGATTGTCGGGAACATAATCGAGTGGAAGAAGCCGAGCGCTACAATGCCGGCCAGTGCGGCCGTTCCACTCGAAAAAATCACAAACAATACTGAAAACACCGATCCGATAGCAAATGCCGCAAGCATTTTTGCCGGCTGAATTTTCTTCATTAGTCCCGATCCAGCAAAACGCCCAATCATGAAACCGAGCAAATGGAGCTTCAAATAATTAGCCGCCTGCGTGTCCAGCGTGCCGGGATGAGCGTGTTGCGCAAAGCGAATCACAAAGCTGGCCACGCCCACCTGTGCGCCGACGTAGAAAAATTGTGCCGCAACTCCTTTCAGAAGATGTGGAAAGGCAAGGACACCGGAGAAGCGAGGCGATTCCTCCACCGCCTTCTCTTCCTGAATTACGGGGAGCTTCGCCGAATATAGAATCAGCGCCATTAACACGAAGATGCCGGCGATGATCAAGTAGGGCACACGGACTATGTCTGACTCCGACACCGCTGCCCCAGTATGGGCGCGTGAAAGAATGAATGCCGATCCAAGAATCGGTGTGACCACCGAGCCCACCGCGTTAAACGACTGCGCCAGATTCAATCTCTGTTCGGATGTCTGTGGTGGCCCCAGGAACGTAACGTAGGGATTCGCTGAAACCTCAAGAAAGGATTGTCCGCAGGCCATGATAAACAGGCCCAGCAGGAACATTGAATATGTGCGAATCGAAGCCGCGGGAATAAAAAGAAGGGCGCCGACCGCGCAAATCAGCAATCCGCAGACAATGCCGCGTTGATAGCCGATTCGCTCCATGAATCGTCCCGCAGGCCAGGCGGCCAAGAAATATCCGCCAAAAAATGCCACCTGCACAAACGACGATTGAAAATCTGTAAGGTGAAATGCACCTTTAAGGTGCGGAATGAGAATGTCATTCAGATTGACCCCGACCGCCCAAAGGAAAAACAAGCTGGTGATCAAAATGAGAGGTACTACGTAACGCCGCTCCGTAAGCGGCTCGCCCGTCAGGAGGAGTGGAGCGCGAAGAACTCCGCGTTACTTCCATAATGGCGGCTATTTCCCGTCTACAACTGGGTTCACCAGTTTGCCCAACCGCGTCATTTCAATCGTGATTGCCTCGCACGCACGCACCCGGCATTGCGGAATGCGCCCTAATTCCACGCCACCTGGCGTGCCGGTGCTGATGATATTTCCCGCTGGCGGCGGAGTAATCGATGCGGTATATGCGGTCAGATCTGGAAGCTTGAAGATCGCTTCTCGCGTATTTGAGTGCTTCATGCGTTTCTCCAGACGCGTCCATCAGGATAGCTATAGTCGCGCAATGTTTCCGGATATATCTCGGCGCTGTATCCGGGCTTCTCCGGCAACATGTAGTGGGCGTTGCGAATCCGTACCGGATCTACGAAATGCTCATGCAGATGATCGACGAATTCCGTCACTCGATTCTCGAGTGTTGTCGAAACGCGGAGGTAGTCGAATACCGAAAGGTGCTGCACGTATTCGCACAAGCCAACGCCGCCGGCATGTGGGCATACAGGAATATCAAACTTAGCCGCCATAAGAATGACAGCGAGGTTTTCATTCACGCCGGCTAGCCGGCAGCTGTCAATCTGGCATACATCAATTGCGTTGGCCTGCATCAATTGCTTGAACATTACTCGATTGTGGCAGTGCTCTCCTGTCGCAATGCGTACCTGCGGAACCTCGCGCCGGATGCGTGCGTGTCCCAGAATGTCGTCCGGGCTGGTCGGCTCCTCCATCCACCACGGATTCACCTCCGCCAGTTGCCGTGTGCGCTCAACCGCCTCCTGCACGTCCCACTTCTGATTCGCATCCACCATCAGCTTGTTGTTCGGGCCAATATGGCTTCGCATCAGGCGGGCGCGCCGAAGATCATCTTCTGGAGTACCTCCAACTTTCAACTTGAAGTGTGTCCAGCCTTCAGCCAATGCCTCATCACAAAGACGCGCAACCTTTTCATCGCTAAAGCCAAACCATCCAGCAGAGGTGGTATACGCAGGGTAGCCATTCTGCTTCAACTCATTGAGCCGCGCATTCATCCCGCTTTTCCGTTCGCAAAGGATCTGCATTGCCTCTTCGCGAGTCAGCGCATCGGTGATATACCGGAAATCAATCGCGCGAACAATCTCCTCCGCATCCATATCGGTCAGCAGCTTCCAAAGCGGTTTGTTCTTCAACACGCGCATAAAGGTCCCATACCGCATTGAGAAGGGCTCCAGTCGCAAGATGAATCACGCCCTTCTCCGGACCAAGCCAGCGAAACTGACTATCCGAAGTAAGTTGCCGGTAGAACGCGCCGAGATCCTCGGTGATCGATGCCAATGAGCGCCCTACGGCAAAGCGAGAGAGATAACGTATGGCCTCAACGCAAAGTTCCGTTCCGCGTCCCAGCGTAAAGGTAAGCCCGTACCCGTAGGTCCATGGTTCGTCTCGAGAATGCAATACGCAGCCGAATAGTCCGGATCGATATTTACGGCATCAGAGCCAATGTGTTCCCGTGAAGTGGGGAACCGCAGATCGATGACGCGCACATTTGTGATCTTCAATTCGCTCAATCGAAATTGTTCTCCTCGCTCAGAAGCACTCTATGCAGCAGTCCATCCGCCATCAATAGGCAAGAGCGAGCCAGTCATAAAATCCGCTTCGCTGGAACAGACGTAGCGAATCAGTGAAGCAATCTCTTCCGGTTTTCCCAGCCGCCCCATTGGCTGGCGTGCATTTAGCTCGGCGCGGATCTTTTCTTTCTCATGAGCGTGATATTTGTCGAGATACCCCTCAACGAACGGGGTCTGCACCGTTCCCGGGCAGATACAGTTCACGCGCAACTCTTTGGGATATTCCACAGCGAGTTGCCGCGTCATCGCCAGTACTGCGCCCTTAGTCGTGCAATAGGCGAAGCGCTGCTTGATCCCCACCAGTCCCGCAACCGAACCAATATTGACGATGGAGCCGCGGTTCTTCAACAGCAACGGCAGCAGCGCGCGTGTTACCAGGTAGACGGACTTCACGTTTACTTCCATCAAACGATCAAAGTCATCTGGCTCTACATGCGCAATGTCACCCACGTGCGCAATTCCGGCGTTGTTGACCAGAATGTCCAGACTTCTTCAATTGCGTCGGCGGCTTCAATCGAGGAGAGCTTCGTCACGTCCAGATGCACGGCTTTGGCACGCGGTAGAGCCGCCGCCAGCGCCTGCGCTTTTTCCAGGTTGATATCCGCGATGATGACCGATGCTCCGGCCCGCGCCAGTTCTTTGCAGGTGGCCTCACCGATACCACTCGCTCCGCCAGTCACCAGCGCATGCTTTCCATCCAGACGAAATGCTTCCGTTGTCATTGCAAAATAATCCTTTGCTCGTTGATGCGCTGTTGCGCCCGGGCCAGAATGCTGGCGGATGATTTCTGTGTCGTCAGTGCCTGCATGGCCACGTCATTCAGGATTTCCGCAAATGCGGGCAGGTTCCTGCTGCGGGGAAGCTTGCGCGCACTCAGAGAAATTTCTTCAATCTTGCTGTACGCAGGTATCTCCCGTTGAACCTCTGCATTTCGCCAGGTGGACAAGCGCACGCCCACCGTTCCATGTTTCACGATTCCCAGATCAAGCGCAGGCGATGTGAGAAAGTGCAGAAAGTCATAGGCAGCCTGTTTGTGTTTTGATCCGGCGCCAATTCCCAGCGTCCAGAAAACTGAGAGCGATGCAGCGGGCTTGCCCTCTTCCGCCGGAATCGGCGCAATCGCAATCTTGCCTTTCAAAGGCGATCCGGGCCGGTCGCAGCGCGCCGCAAAGCCAAACCAGTTCACCATCATCGCAACGGCGCCGGAGAGCACCACGTCGCCCGAGCGCGTCGAGTCAAGCTGCTCCGCCCCTGGATAGCACATCGAATCATCGCGAATCGTATTGCGGTAGAAATCCAGCGCGGCTGCAGCTTCCGCAGTATCTAAAACCGCATTGCCCTCGTTATCCACAAACTCGCCTCCACGGCTCCATAGCTGCAGCGCAAAATCATAGAGCGTGTTGTGTCCGTCTGGAAACGCGGCAAACAATGTCCCATATAGATTGTCAGCCGGACGGGTAAAGAATCGTGCAATGTCCGTAAATTGATTCCACGTGACAGGGGGTTTTAATTCGTAACCATAGCGGTTACAAAATGCTTGTTGTTCGCCGACGTCTTCAAAGAGATCACGCCGGTATATCAGGCATTCCGGCCCATCATGCCAGGGCAGCGTGTAGAGTTTTTCTCCAAAAAGCAGCGGCTCTACAATCGATAGGGCCCATCCATGCGGCCAATCGGCAACCGGCTTCTGCTTCAGATATTGCGTCAACTCTTCCACCGCGCTCTCGTCGACTGCTTCGGCAATCCAATCCGTGCTGATGAAGCCAATGTCCCACGCTCCCGTGCGTAGTCCTTTTTTCTCAAACATCTCCGCATGCAATTCGTGCAGGTCGAGTGGGATAGCTTCAAATTCCACGTCGGGATGCACCTTACGATACAGTTCAATCTGTTCGGCAAAGGCGTTCTCGAAATCGACAAACTGTCGCACTGCAACCCGCAGGCATGTGGAAGACATAGTCAATTACCCGTTTAGCAGAACTCCATCCCGCTCACTTGAAATGTATGCAGCTTCAACTGTACGCATCGTATCGATCGCATCCTCGACGCTCGTCGGCAATGTTTCGGTTTCCCCGCTTGCGTAGGCCTGGAGTGAGCCCATCGAGCCAACAAACGCATCCGGAAGCCAGTTCCCCTGCAGTAGGCAGCGTTTGCCAGCCGCCATCATATTTCGCAAATTTCAGCGAGTCCGGCTGCCCTTGTGGGTAATCCAGATTCAGTCCCATTACCGCATGCAGAGCGCCTTCGGTCCCTTCCCATTGCGCGTAGCTTCGCTGCGAATCCTGAAATTTGTGGCCGTGATTCGTCGCAATATGCACGCGCTTCCAGTCTCCATAGTCCAGAATGATTACGCTCTTTGTTGCCGATAGTCCCGCCGTCTGCGGATTGCGTACTGTCCGCGCCAGGACCTTTTCCGGATTGCCAAACCATGAACGTACCAGATCGATGTAATGAATACTGTGATACAAGATCTCCAGCCGTGGCGCGGTCGCCAGAAACGTCCACAATTCCCAAGGCATATAGACGCTCACCACAACTTCCATGTCGTGCAACTCACCCAGCAAACCGGCATCCGCAATGCGCTTAGCCGCCAGCATTACCGGAGCGTAGCGTAGCTGGAAATTCACCGCTGCCGTCAGGCCTTTCTTCCTGCAGATCGCCAGAATCTGCTCCGCCTCTTCCAGCGTGTTGCCCATCGGCTTTTGAATCAGCACCGCAGATCCATCCGGCAGCAGCGGCAACACATCCAGAATCGCGCCCGCGGGCACCGCTATATCAAACACGCTGTCTTTAGGGGATTTACTGATTGCTTCGTCCAGTGAAGTCGTAGCCAGCGGAACGGAAAAACTTGCCGCGAGCGCCCCAGCCTTTCCCAGATTCGCATCTACCAGCGCTGCCACAGGGAATCCAGCTTTCTGATACGCGGGCAGGTGGGCGTCATGCACAATGCCCCCTGCTCCAACCACAATGATCGGTCGCGCAGTTTTTGGCAGCGGCGGAGCGGCCTCGCGAACAGCTTGCTGTATTCGGGATTTCAGGTCTTCAATCATCAGGACATGTACCACACTGCAATGTGATTGGTTCGTTGCTGGCACTTTCAGGTGTCGAAATATGAAAGAAAAATGTTGTCGATAAAATCACCGGTCTCACGCTGAACGCATCTTCGCTGCGCCTACCATTATTCGCCAGCAGGCAGAATCCTGAAGCTGTATGCATACATATCCGGGTGATGCGCCGGGAGTTCCAGATGCAAACCATCCCCCTCCTGCTCGAAGTGAATCTTCTCATCCGATCCAAGCAGAGAAACCGATCCCACCTTGAAGCTGACCCCACTGCTCAGCGAATGAATCAACAAACTTCCGTCCGTTGGCCAACCCATCGCAATGGCATACAGGGTTTTGCCCCGGGTCGTGAAGCGAATGTCCTGCGGTGTATAAGGTTTGGTTGCCGCATCTTGGAACGACCCGGCCGCCACCTTTGTCGGCCCCTCGCCATAGGTTGTCCATGGCCGCGTGCCGTAAATGGCTTCGCCGTTCACATTCAGCCATGCTCCCATATGTTGCAGAATCGACTTTGCTTCTTCCGGTATCGTGCCATCTGATTTCGGTCCGATATTCAGCAGAAGATTTCCGTTCTTGCTCACGATATCGATGAGGTCCCACACCAGGCTCTCCGGGGATTTATATGTATCGCCCTGGACGTATCCCCATGACTGTTGACTTACCGAGGTATCTGTCTGCCAATGCACTGGCCGAATATGGTCCAATTGTCCGCGTTCGATATCCAGCACTGTCGTGCCGTCAGGGAAAGCGTCATTTTTGCGGAAGAGCACCACCTGCTGCCCATTTTTCGCGGCCTGATTGTAATAAAAGGCCGCAAAGCGCTTCAGATATGGCTGGAAAGTATCCTGCTCCACCCACCAATCGAAATACACCAGCTCCGGATGATACCGGTCCACCAACTCCGCACTGCGCGCCAGCCAGTCATTTAAATACGCCGCATCAGGATGCCCGGTACCATTTTTTTCCGGATCGATGCCCACATGCGCCGGACCATAGAATGACGCATATTTCGGGTCCTGCACATCGGAAGGAAACTCGCGCCCTCCATTCATAAACCAGTAGTGCTCGGCCCGATGCGAAGAAGCACCAAAGTGCAGCCCATCGGCCAGAATCGCCTTCCGCAGTTCGCCGAGGATGTCGCGGTGCGGTCCCATCTTTGTCGCACACCAGTCGCTCAAGTCCGATTGATACATCTGGAAGCCGTCATGGTGTTCAGCAACCGGAATTACATACTTCGCGCCCGACTCCTTAAAGAGGTCAGCCCAGGCCGTGGGATTGAAATCCTGCGCATGAAACATCGGGATGAAATCTTTGTACCCAAACTTCGTCTGTGGACCATAGGTCGCGACTTCGTGCTTGAATTCCGGCGTTCCCTGCCTGTACATGTTGCGCGGATACCACTCGTTGCCGAAGGCCGGGACTGAATACACGCCCCAATGAATAAAAATTCCGAATTTTGCATCCTGGTACCACTCAGGAATCTTGTAGCCCTTCAGCGAATCCCAATCCGGCTGAAACGGTCCTTCATGCGCATCCTTATCTACGGTGGTCAGGATTGCATTCCGCTGCTTGTCATATTTTTGAACAGATTTTTGCCAGATCAGGTCATCCTGATTCGGCTGCTGACCCATAGCCGCCAACCCGGCACCCAGAAGCAGGCTTGATGCAAACCATTTCAACAAGCGCGTGGCAATCACTTCCACCCTCCAGAAAGAGACCCCTTCTTGCCTCTTCTTTTATACGCTAAAATGTCTTTTTATATGCAATAACGTACAACTGGAATAATTCTATTCGCGCATGGAAGATACGACAACACCAAAAGCCGTGCCCGTCTCGCTGTGCCAAGCCATCCCTCAACTCGAAGGGACCGGACGCCAACCGGAAGCCGGGTGCCGAAGGTTCGCGCAACTAACCTTGCAGATGCAGCCGCAGAGTGGCCAGAAGTAGCTTTTGAGAAGATAGCCAAGGAGGACGAATGGGTCAGATTCGCAAACGGGCGGCCTGGGCATCCACCCACGTAGAGAATCCGGACGTTATCCTTATTGGCAGCGGCATCATGTCGGCCAATCTGGGCGCGATGCTTAAGCGCCTCGACCCCAGCCTTCGCATTCAGCTTTATGAAGTAACGGAGGAACTCGCGCAAGAGAGTTCACACGGTTGGAACAATGCCGGTACGGGCCATGCGGGCATGTGCGAATTGAGCTATACGCCAAAGCGGGAGGTGGACGGCATCATCAACATTGCCAAGGCGGTCCAGATCTTCGAGCAATTCGAGCATTCAAAGCAGTTTTGGAGCTATGCCGTGGCCAACGGCATGGCAGATAGCCCGAAAGAGTTCATCAATCCCGTCCCGCATATCAGTTTTGTGTATGGCCAGGAACAGGTTGACTTTCTTAAAGCCCGCCACGAGGCAATGTCGGCCCATCACTTCTTCCGTGAGATGGTCTACACGACTGACCATGCGACCATAGCAAATTGGACTCCGCTCTTAGTCGAAGGACGAAACGAGTTGTCCATCGCCGCAACCAGGATGGACCGCGGTACGGACGTGAATTTCGGCAACCTTTCCCGCAAACTGCTTACGTGGTTATCCCATCAGCCTGATTGCGGCATCGCGACCAACCACCGTACTGTGAACCTCAAAAAAACGAACACCGGTTGGAACGTGTATAGCGAGGATCTTGTGAGCGGGAAGATCCTCAAGAACTTTGCAAAATTCGTCTTCGTCGGAGCTGGGGGTGGCAGTCTCAAATTGCTTCAAAAGTCCGGCATTAAGGAGAGCAGAGGGCTCGGCGGTTTCCCAATCGGCGGCCAGTGGCTGGTCTGTGACAACCCCGAAATCGTCAAAAGACACCAGGCTAAAGTTTATGGGCCAGCGCTCGGTGCCGCACCCACTATGGCGGTGCCGCATCTGGATACCCGGGTACTTGATGATAGAAAGGCTCTTCTCTTCGGGCCGTTCGCGGCGTGGACCTCGAAATTCCTGCACGAAAAAGGCAGTTGGACGGATCTGCCCGGTTCGGTGAAACCTAACAACCTTGCCACTCTGATCAAGATCGGCATTGGCAATCTCGATCTGATCAAATATCTGGTCCAACAGGGAACCCAGAGCATGGCGGATCGCATCGAGGTGCTGCATTTGTTCTATCCGATGGCAAGAGCCGAAGACTGGAAGCTCATCGACGCCGGCATCCGCGTGCAGGCGATTAAGAAAACTGACGGCGAAGCCGGAATCGTCCATTACGGCACCGAGGTGATCACGAACTCCGATCGCAGTATTTCCGCGCTCCTCGGTGCTTCACCCGGCGCCTCCGTTTCCGTCAATATCGTGCTCGAAGTGATCAAGACCTGCCTTCCGCATCTGCTGGCCTCCTCTGCCGGCAAGGCTCGCATGAGAGAGATGATCCCCACTTACGATGAGGACATCAAGCTACCGCAGAATGCTCGCCGTTTTCAGGAAGTGAGTCGCAAGGCCAGCGAGATCCTGCAACTTAGCCAACCGTAGCCTTTCTTTCTTGAACTGTCTCCGCTCCCATGCGTTGTAGAAGCGATACACCAAATTCAAGTGCATACAAATCCGACCTCGATACGCGAGAACAATTGTCGCGCTGTTCACTCTTTCCGGTCGCCGGACAAAAGGGCTTCGACCAATGCCGCCCACTCGCCGTCTAGCGAGGGCCGCTGGAAGCTACGCCCGGAGCGCTGGTACCAATAATCAGCATTCGAAATAGAGCCTTCCTTACGGTGCAGATAGGCATGGACGGCCATGCCGTCTACAGTCTCTAGTTCGTCAACCAGGGCGTGGGCATGGGCCCAATCCCCTTTCGAATCCCACCACAGCGCTGCAAGCGGGGCTGATAGCCCTTCCTGCGGAGCCTCTTCTGCGACTGACGCTCGGAACTGCTCGAGGTTCATAATTCTCCTCCTGTTTTTCTCGCGGCATTGGGAGCCGGACCAATACCGCTCAATTGGAAACGTCCCAGCTCAGAGTATCGACGTGCAACTTATAGATTGCTTTGTATGACCGGCAAAGTGAATGTAAACACGGAGCCGCACCCTGACTGACTGGTCACTGTAATCGATCCCCGGTGCGCTTCAACAATCGCGCGGCAGATCGCGAGTCCCATGCCGGTTCCCGAAACGCGATACCTCTGACCCTGGCCGCGGTAAAACTTATCGAAGATTAGATCCTGCTCGGCCGGTTCGATTCCTGCGCCTCGATCTGCAATGCTGATTGCAACCTCACCCGCCCGCCGCTCGGCGCCCACAATAATCGGCTGGTCAGCAGGTGAGTATTTCGCGGCATTCTCAAGCAGATTGCAGAGCACGCGCTCTATCCAGATGGGGTCCGCTATTACCTGCGGAAGGCCCTGAGGCAAACGTACCTCGAACGGATGTGCAGCAAGGGCGGAGGCGCATGTCTGTCTTGCGTTCTCGATCAGTTCCGCCACGGAATGCGGCGCGAAGTCCATGTGAATCTCGTGAGAGTCGAGCTGAACCATCTGCACTGCCTGCGCGACCAGATGGTTCAGGCGGTCGCTCTCCTCATCGATTACGGTCAGCATTTCCAGCCTATTCGCCGGACTCATCTGTTCGGTCGAGAGCAGAGCCGTCGCGGAAGCTTTGATCGCGGTCAGAGGAGTTCTCAATTCGTGAGTGATGGAATCCAGAAGCGCAGTCCGTAACCGGTCGCTTTCTCTGGCCGCTTCGCTGCGAGCTACGCCTTCTAGCGCTTCGGCGCGATCGATTGCAATGGATACCAGGCCACCGAGCGCTTCGAGAGTGGCCTCCGAGATAGAGCTGCCTTTGAGCAGCAGAACACCCCGGGGTCTCACGCCCACTCGCATCGGGATCATGTTCCATCCCTCGCCTTGTGCGGCTGCCATCCGGGGCAGATGCATCGCTGCTCCCAGATCCACTCCTTCCATATCCTGCGCGCGGCAACCTTTCGAAAAATACAATTTCTCTCCCTGATCGAGATAAAGCGCCACGGCAGAGGCTCCGGTTGCAATTTCAACGCAACGGGGAATCGCATTCAGCAGTTCCGCTATGTTCTCGGTCTGCAACAGCTCGCGGCTGAGCTGGAAGAGGATTTCGACTTCACGTTTGCCGGCTTTGGCCTGCTCCGCTTCTACCTGGATTCGGTTGGAAAGCTGGCTGGCTATAATCGATGTTCCCAGGAAGGCAAAAAGCGCAACCCAGTTCTGCGTGTCCGCTATCGTGAATGTCCCAACAGGCGGAAGAAAGAAGTAGTTGAACAATGCAGCTGCTGCGATCGATGTCACAACGGCATAGCGAAGTCCCCAACGCGCAGCCAGCACAAGAATAAGTAAAAGCAGCGAGAGGGCAACCGTCGTAGGATTGACGTGCAGCCATAAGTGATACACCGCTACGATTGCGCACAGCGCGACGATAGCAGTGATCCAACGCACGAGCGTGATGAGGCGCCCTGTGTTCACGAATAGGATTGTACGAGATGCCCATTGAACCCATACCGAGGAAGTCTCCCGATGAGTGGCTGGCTTCAACTGAGAACGAACCGCAGCGCGGTCGCCTCAAGGTGTTTCTCGGTTACGCTCCTGGTGTCGGCAAAACGTACAGTATGCTCAGCGAAGGTATCCGCCGCCGCAGCCGCGGCGAGGATGTCGTGGTCGGAGTTGTCGAAGCGCATGGCCGCGCCGGCACGGCTGACTTAGCCGCCCAGCTGGAGCAGTTACCCAGGAAGGAGATCGATTACAAGGGAACCATCTTCCATGAATTGGATCTCGGCGCGGTCCTCGCCCGCGCGCCCCAGGTCGTTCTCATTGACGAGCTGGCCCACACTAATATTGAAGGAAGCCGCCACGCGAAGCGCTACGAAGATATCCTGGAAATCCTCGGCGCGAAGATCGACGTGCTCTCTACGATCAATATTCAGCACATCGAGAGCCTCACGCCCCGCGTCCAGAGCCTGACAGGCATTCCGGTGCGCGAGACCGTTCCGGACTGGGTGCTTGAACGCGCGGATGAAATCGTCATCAGCGATCTCACCCCGGAAGCACTTGTGACCCGCATGCGCCGGGGAGACATCTACCCGCAGGAGCGGTCCGAGCGGGCTCTGGCAAACTTCTTCCGCCGGGGAAACCTGATCGCTCTGCGCGAGATGGCGCTCCAGCAGGTGACTCGCGCGGTGGATCGCACTCTTGATGATTACGTTGCGCGCAAGAGACTGGGTGCTCGTTGGACGGTTGCCGAGAAAGTTGCGGTCTGCATCAGCGCCAATCCCGGGTCGCGCGAACTGATGGCGCGGGGAGCCCGCATGGCTGAGCGCCTGGATGCCGAGTTTTATGTGCTCTACGTCAACCGCGAGCAGGACAAGAGCGCGGAACGGCAGCGGTCACTGCAGGCAAACCTTCAGTTTGCCGCCAACCTCGGCGGGAAGGTTGTGCATCTGAACGGCTCCAGCATCGCTGCCGCCACAGCTGAATTCGCATCGCAGCATCGCATCTCGCAGGTCATCTTCGGACGATCAGCCCTGAGGGGGCTCAAGAAGTATCTCTACTTTCTCGCTATCCAACGATTCATGTCGGCAGCTCCGCATTGCGATCTGCACATCGTTACTCAGGAGACATAACGAATTGCGCATTCTTGTCGTCGATGACGAAGTCCAGATCACCCGCGTGTTGCGAGCCGCTCTTGAGAGCAATGGGTACGAGGTTTCCATTGCCCGAAATGGGCTCGAAGCAATGGAGCGTTACCTGGAAACCTCGCCCGATCTGGTGATCACTGATCTTTCAATGCCGGAGATGAATGGCGTTGAACTTACGCGCGAGATACGTCAGCGCGCTCCCACTCCGATCATTGTTGTTTCCGTGCGCAATCAGGAGACCGTCAAAATCCAGGCGCTCGATGAAGGAGCGGATGATTACATCACCAAGCCCTTCGGCATTCAGGAACTGCTCGCCCGTGTGCGGGTTCAGCTCCGCAGGTCTTTGGATCGCGATCCGCCCGCCACGCACGTGGAAGCCGGTGATTTTGAAATTGATGCGGAGAAGCGCCGGGTGAGTGTTCGCGGCGAAGAAGTACACCTCACTCCTAAGGAATTTGATCTGCTGCTGCTTTTCGCCCGGAGCCCGGACCGCGTTCTCACGCATAAAACCTTGCTGAAAGCGATCTGGGGGGCCGTCGGCATTGACCAGCCGGAGAGCCTCCGCGTACTCGTCGGTCAGCTCAGGCGCAAGATCGAGCGGGACCCTGCTCACCCCTACATCCAGACCGAACCCTGGGTCGGTTATCGATTCCGTCCCGGCGATTAAATTCTCCGCTTCTTTACGCTTTCTTTATACTTTCTTCGCGGACTTCTTACGGACTTCCGCCCTCTACTGAGAGTTGGAGAAATCGCGAGAACGCGTCCCGAAGTCATCCCGCCGTCACAATCCGTCCAGGCGGAAGGACGGGAGCCACCCTCGTGATTTTCCAAAAACTGGCCGGGAGAATCCCTATGTGGGACATACTGTTTATCTTCCTCACCTTCGCTTGCTTCGCCACAGGGGTGCTTTACGTTCGCGCCTGTGAGCGAATCAAGGGAGAACGAAATCATGCTTGAGAACATAATCCTTTTGATCCTCGCCGCAGCGTTGATGATCTACCTGCTTGTCTGCCTGCTTCGACCGGAGAAATTCTGATGACGCTGAACGGATGGCTGCAAATCGCTGTCTTCTTCGCTCTCGTGCTGCTCTGCGCGAAGCCTATGGGCAGCTACATGACGCGCGTCTTCGAGCGCCGCCGGACGTGGCTTGATCCGGTTCTGATGCCTTGCGAGCGGCTGCTCTACCGGCTTACTGGAGTCGATCCAGAACAGGAAATGCGATGGACCGCCTACTGCGTTTCCATGCTGATCTTCAGCGGCGCGACGCTTCTGTTGACCTATGTGATCGAACGGGTGCAGCAACACCTGCCCTTGAATCCGCAGCATCTCGGCGCCGTTGCCCCTGATCTTGCTTGGAACACCGCCATCTCCTTCACAACGAATACCAACTGGCAGGCGTATACGCCCGAAAGCACAATGAGTTACCTCACGGAGATGCTCGGGCTCGCCACACACAACTTCTGGTCAGCCGCCGTGGGCATCGCGTTGGCCGTGGCCTTCATCCGCGGTATCGCGCGGCGCGAGGCCCGCACACTCGGCAACTTCTGGGTGGATATCACTCGCGCTATCCTCTGGATTCTGCTGCCGATCTCGGCTGTCTTCGCGTTGGCCCTGGTTTCGCAGGGAGTTGTACAGAACTTCCGCTCCTACGACACGGCTCATCTTGTTGAAGCGCAAAAGCAGAGCGCAACGGGGGCGGATGGCAAAACCACCACGACCACCGTGACGACTCAGACAATTGCACAGGGCCCGGTTGCCTCGCAGGAAGCCATCAAGATGCTGGGCACGAATGGCGGCGGATTTTTCAATGCGAACAGTGCCCATCCGTTTGAGAATCCCACGCCGCTCACCAATCTGCTGGAAATGGTTTCGATCTTTCTCATTCCGGCGGGCCTCACCGTCACGCTCGGTCAGATGACCGGATCACCGCGCCACGGATGGGCCGTTTTCGGGGCCATGTCGCTGCTCTGGTTCGCCGGAGTGCTCATGTGCTATTCGGCAGAGTCGCGGCCGAATCCTCTTTTCCACGGAGTCGATCAGCAGGTCTCGCGCCTGCAGCCCGGCGGCAATATGGAAGGCAAGGAAGTCCGCTTCGGCATTGCAAATTCGGCCCTGTTCGCCACCACGACAACCGATGCGAGTTGCGGAGCCGTTAACTCCATGCACGACTCCTTTACACCGCTGGGCGGCATGGTTCCGATGGTCAATATCATGCTGGGCGAGATTGTCTTTGGCGGTGTGGGTGCGGGGATGTACGGAATGCTGATTTTCGTTATCGTCTCCGTTTTCATTGCCGGACTCATGGTGGGGCGAACGCCGGAATACCTTGGCAAAAAAATTCAGGCCTATGATGTACAGCTCTCCATGCTGTACCTGTTGATTTTCCCAATTGTGATTCTCACTTTTTCGGCGATCTCCGTTCTATCGCCAGGCATTGGTCTTTCCAGCCTCACCAACCATGGGCCGCACGGACTCTCCGAGATTCTCTACGCCTATACTTCGTCCGCTGGGAATAACGGATCCGCCTTCGCCGGACTGAACGCCAACACGCACTGGTACAACATTTCGCTGGGCCTTGCCATGTTCATGGGGAGATTCCTGATGATCGTGCCCATGCTGGCCGTCGCCGGAAACCTTGCCGGCAAAAAGATTGTTCCGGCGTCTTCCGGAACCTTCCCAGTTACCACGCCGCTTTTCTCGGTTTTGCTGACCAGCGTCGTGCTCCTTCTCGGCGCGCTGACCTTCTTTCCGGCGCTCAGCCTGGGCCCAATACTCGAACACCTGCTGCTGCATGCAGGCCACACCTTTTAGGAGATAGTGACTGTGACCTCTTCAGGCAAGGCTCGTTCGCTCTTCAGCGGATCCATTGTGCGCCGGGCAGCGATCGATTCGCTGATCAAGCTGAATCCGGCAAAGATGATGCGCAACCCGGTTATGTTTGTCGTCGAGGTGGGCAGCGTGCTCACCACGGTATTGCTCTTTTTGCCATCGGCGCGCGCACATGCCGCACTTCGCTTCGATCTGCAGATTACTCTGTGGCTCTGGTTCACGGTTCTGTTTGCCAACTTCGCGGAAGCGATGGCCGAAGGCCGCGGCAAAGCTCAGGCCGATGCCCTGCGCCGCGCCAAGTCTGAAACGACAGCACACCGCATGACGACCAGCGGCGTCGAAGAAGTCGCCAGCTCTCAGCTTCGTGTTGGCGATAAGGTGCAAGTCATCGCCGGCCAGATGGTCCCAGGCGATGGCGAGGTCATCGAGGGCGTAGCCTCAGTCGATGAGTCGGCAATCACCGGCGAGTCTGCTCCGGTCATCCGAGAGGCTGGAGGAGATCGCTCCGCCGTGACCGGCGGAACGCGCGTTCTCAGCGACATTATCATTGTCCGCATTACCTCCAATCCGGGTGAAACGTTCCTCGACCGCATGATCGCGCTGGTCGAAGGGGCCGAGCGGCAGAAGACTCCGAATGAGATCGCGCTCAACATCTTGCTCGCCGGACTCACCATCGTTTTTCTGCTCGCGACCGTCACGCTGCAGCCCTTCGCCGTTTACTCCGGAGCGCCGCAGACTGTCTTCGTTCTGGTATCACTTCTCGTCTGCCTTATCCCCACAACCATCGGCGGGCTGCTGTCCGCCATCGGCATCGCCGGAATGGACCGGCTCGTACAGCACAATGTCCTGGCGACCTCAGGACGCGCCGTCGAAGCGGCAGGAGATGTAAACACACTCCTACTCGACAAGACCGGAACCATTACGCTCGGCAATCGCGAGGCCGCGGAGTTTGTGCCTGCTCCGCACATTTCGCCGGAGCATCTTGCTGATGCGGCTCAGCTTTCGTCACTGCCGGACGAAACTCCTGAGGGCCGCTCCATCGTCGTGCTCGCGAAGGAGCGCTACGGCCTGCGCGGCCGCGAGCTCTCGCAGCTCAACGCGCACTTTGTTCCCTTCAGCGCGACCACGCGCATGTCCGGCATCGACCTCGACGGACGCAGCATTCGCAAAGGAGCGGCAGATGCGATCGCCCGCTATTTGCAGGAGCACGACGAAAAAATGCCCGGCGAAGTAATTGCGGTAGTGGAACAGATTGCACGCAGCGGCGGCACACCGCTCGTGGTCGCCGAAAATGGCACTACGCTGGGAGTTATTCATCTGAAGGATATTGTCAAAGGCGGCATGAAGGAGCGTTTCCAGCAACTCCGCACGATGGGCATCCGTACCATCATGATCACCGGCGATAATCCGCTCACGGCTGCAGCTATCGCCCGCGAGGCTGGCGTCGATGACTTTCTCGCCGAAGCCAAGCCCAAGGACAAGATGGACCTGATTCGCCGCGAACAGGCGCAGGGCAAGCTGGTCGCGATGACTGGAGACGGCACCAACGACGCCCCAGCACTTGCTCAGGCGGATGTGGGCGTAGCCATGAATACAGGAACGCAGGCCGCGAAAGAGGCAGGCAACATGGTTGATCTGGACTCGAACCCTACGAAGTTGATCGAGATCGTGGCCATCGGCAAGCAGTTGCTCATGACTCGTGGCGCGCTCACAACGTTCTCCATTGCGAATGATGTAGCAAAATACTTCGCTATCATTCCGGCCATGTTCGCGGGAGCCTTCCCAGTGCTCTCCGCACTCAATATCATGCACCTGCGCACACCGCAGTCCGCCGTACTCTCGGCCGTTATCTTCAATGCCATTATCATCATGGCGCTTATTCCACTGGCGCTGCGCGGTGTTAAGTATCGGCCGGTCTCAGCCGCGGCCCTGCTGCAGCGCAATCTGTTGATCTACGGGCTCGGCGGGGTGGTAATTCCGTTCGTCGGCATCAAGCTTATCGACCTCGCCATCACCGCAATCGGACTCGCATAGGAGGACCATGAAACAGCATTTGCGCACGGCCGTTCTCTACACAATCTTCACCGGACTGCTGCTCGGCCTGGGATATCCGCTTGCTATAACCGGTATCGCTCATGTCCTCCTCCCCCGGCAGGCAGCAGGCGAGCTGATCGTTCGCAATGGAACGCTCGTCGGATCGGATCTCATTGGTCAGCCTTTCACGGGACCGGCTTACTTCCACAGCCGCCCCTCGGCTGCGGGCAACGGCTACGATGGCACCGCATCCTCCGGCTCCAATCTCGCGTCGACGAATCGTGTGCTGATCGATCGTGTCAGCCAAAGCGTAGCCGCCGAAAAACAGCCATCTGGAGACGTTCCGGTTGATCTCGTCACTGCCTCCGGCTCTGGCCTTGATCCCGACATCTCGCCCGCTGCAGCCTACTACCAGGTTCCGCGCATCGCGCGGCAACGGCATCTGCCGGAATCCGCCGTGCGCGATCTCGTCAACGCCCACATTACTCCACGGCAATTCGGTCTGCTTGGAGAAGCGCGGGTGAATGTGCTCGAGCTCAACCTTGCCCTCGATGCGCTTGATCCACTGCATCGCTAGAAAACAGAAGCCGAAAACGCCCGGCAGCCCATAAGCACGAGTGCAATCTTGTGCAACGCTTCTGCAACGGGATTAGAAGGCCGCCTCCATGGCAAGAGCGAACCGAACCTGACGCCCTGGACGTTCTAAGGCTGCCAGAAGTTGGCCATTCCAAATTAGTTTCTCGAATCGCCTCACCGCTCCTGGCTCACAACGCTCTTACGAACATGCCAGTGGGAACTCCCCATCCAGCCGCCAAAATCGGAGGGTAGCAGAACTTTGGCACTAAATTGTGCCGGTCTCCGCTTTAGAGAGTGAAGGCAGTCGGAACCAAGATGCCTCACCAAAGGAGACAGGTCATGAAACGGATCACAGCAATCGCGCTTTTTACACTCGCAAGTATTCTCGGCGCCGGCAAGGCCTTGGCGCAGAGCGACGAAGTCCGGGCTACGGTGCCCTTCGACTTTACGGTGGGAAACAAACTGCTTCCCGCCGGCAACTATTCGATTACTTCGGTATCGAACAACGGAATCGAGATCCGGAACCGGGAAAAACACGTCGCGGTGCTGGCTCTCGCGTTCCCGGACGGTAACCAGTCAGAGAACGGCGGCAAGCTGGTTTTCGACAAATACGCCGGACAGTACTTTCTGCGCGAGATTCTTTGCGAATCATCCGGCGCAATGAACGTGAACCTGCCTTCTACGAAGTGGGAGAAGAGAGCTCGCATGGAGGAAGCAAGCATCCCGAATGACGGCGGCCAGGTTCTGGTTGCAACAAAGTAACTGAAACTAACCTAATCGCCAAAAACCGACCCGGAGACCAAAGTTTCCGGGTCGTCCTACCTTTGGAGTCCCTACGCAGCATAGGGTTGGCCCTGAAAAGTGCCGATCCAACTCCGAGATGGGTATAAGCTTAATATCACCCTTGGAGCCGCCGGAGGAGAGCTTCGCTACGCTCCCCCAAGCGCAGACGAGATCCCGACTCCTGGAAACCTAATGGCCGCGTAGAATCTGCTTTTTGCTGTCAGGGCCGGAAGGCGTGTTTTTGGGCGGGGAACTATGGCTAGTCAACCGGAGTTGGTGGCGCAGCTGTTCGAGGCCGCGCTCGGGCTCAAGCCAGCCGAGCGTGATGCCTTCCTCGATAAAGCCTGCAGTTCTGACCCAGAGCTGAAGCGAATGGTTGAAGACCTCCTGGCCGAGGATGCACGTGCTGGCAGCTTTCTTCAACATCCTCCCCTTGATCTTCTTGACGGAGCAATCATGAGTTCTACTTTCATTGCGGAAACGATTCCTCCGATTGATGGCAATGGAAGCCCGCCAGCACGGGCACCCGCATGGGCACTCGAACCTGGCCGGATTCTGATCGATCGCTTCGTCATAGTTCGTTTCATCGCAAAAGGGGGAATGGGAGAAGTCTATGAAGCGGAGGACCGATTCCTGCAAGGTGTCCACGTTGCGCTAAAGACCATTCTTCCTCACATCGCGGATGATCCGGCCTTAAAGAATCGTTTCGAGCGGGAGGTATTGCTTGCCCGAGAAGTTGCTCATCCAAATCTCTGCCCAATCTACGAAATCTTTCATTCTGAGCAGCCGCCACATGGTTTCCTGTTCTTAACCATGAAGCTTCTGCCGGGCGAAACTCTGGCAGAGCGCCTGAGAGGACCGAACCCGATACCGGTAAAGGAAGGCCTGGCGATTCTTAGGCAGATGGCAGCCGGGCTGGTCGCGATCCACGATGCAGGCATTGTTCATCGGGACATCAAGCCCAACAACATCATGCTCGATGGCACAGGTGCAGACGTACGATTGTGGATCACGGACTTTGGACTTGCCCGCGCGCTTGAAGGCGACACGACACTTTCCGGCGGAGGAGCCGTGGCGGGCACGCCCAGTTATATCGCTCCTGAACTGCTCCAGGGGCATCCTCATTCGCAGGGAAGCGACCTTTACGCGTTCGGCATTGTGATGCACGAAGTCTTTACTGGCCAAAGACCGATCGCAGCGCCGGACAGTTCCTCCGTGATCGTTAGTCCACGCATGAACAGCCCGAAATTACCTTCCTTCTGTTCCCACTTAATAAGGGAATGTCTGGACCTTGATCCCAAACGAAGGTGCCAGGCCTTCGAGCTTGCCTTGGAATCGCTCGGCCAGAAGCGCCAGACGAGAAAACTGTGGACTCGACGTCAATTTATTAGCACTACCGCTGCGGGTGTTTGCACTCTTGCCGTAGGCGGGTGGGTCGAGCGGGAGCAAATCTACGACCTGCTCCACCCGCTGCCCGAAAAGCGATTTGTGGCGCTGCTGGATTGGCCCAAAGTTTCTGACAATCGCGTAACTCCGATGCTCACCGGCGTCCTTGCGGCAATCAAAGGCGAGCTCGCGCGTCTGGAAGCCTTTGATCGAAACCTCTTTGTAATCGCGCCCGAGGATGCGCACCAGGATGTGTCGTCGGCTGCGCATTTGAAAGAGGTCTGCGATCCCCTGGGGGCCAATTTAGTCATGGCTGCCTCGGGATTGCCGGGAGTGAACCATTTTGAGCTGCTTCTGCGTGTGCTCGATCCTGTCTCAGGTCACGCGCTCCGAGCAAAGAGTTTTGACTGCGACCTCCACAGCATTACATCGCTTCCCGCCAAAGCAGTTCAGGCCGCAGCCTCTCTCCTCGGCGTGAGCCGCTATCTGAAAAACAAGGAACAGATGCAGCCCGGGACACAGTCCACTGCCGCATTTACCGCCTTTCAGCAGGCGGAGACCTCAATGAAGCAGCCGAACGACACGGGGCTCGAAGCAGCCATCGATAAATACAAAGAGGCCGTGGACCTCGACCCGCAATATGCCCTTGCCCATGCAAAACTCGGCTTCGCCTATGGCCGTTTGTATGCGATACGGCACGATCCCGGCGCACTCGAGCTGGCCCGCGGAAACTGCGAGCGCGCGCTGACGCTCGAACCCGATCTTGTGGACGGCCATCTCGAATTGGGCAGCGTATTAAAGCAGAGTGGAGATGAGCGGGGTGCACTCGACGAGTTCGCCAAAGTGCTCAAGCTCGATCCATCCAACCCAACAGCCCTCGTCTGGCAGGGGCAGACTTACGCACGCCTCAATCGCTGGGTGGACGCGGAGCGAACCTTTAACCGGGTTTTACAGGAACGCCCCAACAACTGGCTTGCGTACAACGAATTGGGAGCCGCATTAAATATGCAGGGCAAGTACCAGGAGGCGATCGAGAAATTCCGCGCCGCAACGCTCGCCGCACCCGGCAACGCGCAGGCGTTTGCCAACCTCGGCGGCGAATATCTTCAGATTGGTGATTTCGCTCAAGCTGCGGAATCCTTGAAGAAAAGTCTGGCCCTCGCGCCGGACGATCTGGCCGCGGTGAACACCTCCCTTGCGCTTCGCCTTCAAGACAAACCCGCCGAGGCGCTGCCCTATGCTCAGAAAGCCGTCGAACTGAATCCAACGGAAGACACCAATTGGTTGGAACTCGGGGATTGTTACTCTTCGTTGCGCAATCACGAGAACGATGCGAAAGCCGCCTATGTGCGGGCCGCGCAAGAGACAGAGAAACATCTAAGAACGGACCCAACGAATGGCGCAAACGTAATGCTGCTTGCTCTCTACCAGGTGAAATCTGGCAATTCGCAGAATGCCCTGGCGCTGGTCAAGAAAGCCGAATTATTGGGAGCGAACGACATGGATTCGCAGCTCTTCAAGGCGCGAATCCTGGAACTGCTGGGGCAGCGTGACCAGGCCCTGGCTACGCTCGCATCCTGCTTTCGAAGGGGCGCATCCGCCCTCCAGTTCGCGCCCTTCCCTGATATGGACTCGCTTCGCAGGGATCCACGGTATCAAAAGATACAGCAGTCAACTTAAAACCAGGAATGCAGTGCTAAACACTATCTCTTAAGGAGGGACCCCACGTGAAGAAACAAAGGCCGTTTCTATTGGCGATCTGTCTGTTGCTGGGCGCAGTTTCCGGCTGCGCTCCCAAGCAAACCCCCACTAACGAAGTAATCGTGATACCCCAGAGCGATCAACGCACCCTACATTGATGCATCGTCGGTGCACATCGATCATGGCAGTACTCTGACCTTCAAAACGGAGTCCGGCGCTCCGTCGGACGCGACTCTTGAGGTTAGCTTTTCCAATTCTCAAGGCCCCGTTCCGGTCTGCAGCGAACCTAATCCGCTCAACGGCTCCTCACCGCTCACCTGCCATGTTGTCGCTGAAAGCGGAGAGTACGACATCACCATTACTGAATCCGCCGACGGCCATACGCTTCCCCCCAAGCACGTAAAGGCATACATCAGGCCCTGCAACAACTGCAAATGACCAGCCAAACGCCGTGCAATTCAACCGGGGGCTGAGAACCAGCCCCCACGGAATTCCCAAAGGAGGAATCCTTCATGAGAAAGCAAAGGCTATTGATATGGATGACCTGCCTGCTTCTGGGCGCAGTGTCGGGCTGCAAACAGTAAACCAATTGTGAAATTCGTGCACGGTGGATCACCCGACAACGGGATCTTAACGAGACACATGACAATGCCAAGCCCTACACAGATACTCCGACGGTGTTTGCCGACGAAGGTGGCACTTTGACCATTGAAGCCGCGACGGGTCAAGTTCGCCAGACACAATGTATACGATTCAATTTTCCCAAGATGGGGCACGACGTCCAAGTCTGCAGCGGTGTCAAGACCCGATCGCAAGGCAAACTGCCGTTGACGTGTAATATCGGCCAGGACACGAGCGGAGATTACATGATTACCGTCACGAGCAGACGCTAGTGGACTGGTCGACCGGCAACCCGTTGCCCCACCAGTGCATGCATACATCCGGCCCTGTAATAACTGTTAAGCGCCATGAATACTAAGGGCAGTCAACCACCTCAGCAGAGGCGGATGAGTGCTTAGATATTCGTTCAATTCAGCAGGGGAACCGGCTCCAGCCAGCGCGGAGTCCGTCCCCTCTCCGAAATCTCGTGCGCCACGGCCTGCGCTCATCGCCGAAATTTCTTTGAACAGCCAGATGCGCGCCATGGCCCAATCGCGCTTCACGGTTCTCTCTGACAGATCGAGGACTGAGGCGATCTCTTCGAATGAGAGGCCTCCGAAGAAGTGAAGCTCGACGATGCGGCCTTGTCGGGGATCAAGCTCAGTCAGGCGTTCAAGAGCTTCGTGCAGCGCAAGAATATCGATCGACTGGCCGGGAGCTGGAAGAATATTCTCATCAAGCGTGACTTGGTTCTGGACTCCTCCCCGCTTCCCGGCGCGGCGTGCGCGGGCATGATCCACCAGAACATGACGCATTACGTGCGCGGCCACGGCGAGGAAGTGTGCGCGGTCCTGCCAGACCGAACCTGATGCTTCGGCAAGCCGGATGTACGCCTCGTTGATCAGCGCGGTGGGCTGAAGAGTATGGTTTTCGCGCTCCAAACGCATCTTGCGAGCGGCCAGCTTGTGCAATTCCCGATACAGGCTGGGCGCAAAGCTGTGGTGTCCTTCGGGCAACAAAGCTAAAGGCAGCTCGGGTTCTTTTTCTCGCCCGCTCGCAGACATGTTTGCCCTTCCGGATGGCGAATATTATAGGCCCGAACCCATTGCACCAGCAGAACCCTATCCATTTATGTCGCTGCTTCCGCACCGTTTTCACTTATGAGTGACGGGCAAATTGGCTGAAACATCAAGCCATCCGTTCGGCTGATCCGATTTCATAATCAGTAACACCACCCTTGATCTGTTCACGAAGGCGCTGAAGACGCCCGTCACGATGTCACACTGATGCGGTGATCGACACGTGGCAAGTTGCCGTCACTGACTGCGGAAGTTGCTCTGCCTACACCGTTCACCAGCTTCAAAGGGCTCTCTGCGGGAAAGGCGTACTCCGGCTGATCGAAATGGACCCCGGAGGAGTTCTTCGCGACTGCGACACAGCTGGAGAGAGGATTCCCATAATCCGAAGCGTGTCCCAGCTTGCGTCATGCGCACCCTGAAGAAAAAGAGCGGTGCGTGCACTTCGGACTTGGGGCGAACCGTAGCATCAGGGAGATCCAAATTCGCTGGCCAAGTGGAATCAGACAGGAAATCCATGCTGTTGATGTCGACCGTGCCCTGACAATCGAAGAACCCCGCGATTTCTGATGTCTCGCGCCGATTGCTTTCACTATGTCAACTCTTCGTTGCCAATCCGAGAGCCCGCTTTCAATCGGAAATCTGCGTCAGGAATCGTAAGATTGGGCGTAAACTTGTGCTGATCGCGGTGCGTAAACGAGGGTGTCAGGCTGTCCAGAGGCACCGGAGACCATCTATTCAGATCGACCGGCGCGTCGTTGTCTGAGTTGAAGATTCTGTTGCGACAGCGAACAGCAGCCCGTTAGCAGGGGGCTGGGATGAACACTCAGGATCCGAACATACAGCGTGTTTTCCGAGTGCTGTGGTGCCTAGTCGTTCTCACAGCAGCGTTTCGGCCGGCATTCGGTCAGCCCGGCAACGATCCGCAGCAGCTTCAAAAGAGCGGCATAGCCAAAATCGATCACTGGATGGACTACGCGCGGCGTACCGGTGACGCCAAAAGTACGTTTAGTGAGCTGGCAACAGCTCAGTCCGAACTGAAAGCCAGCTACGACCTGTTCCTGAAGCAGCAAGATTTTGCCGGCGCGTCGCTGAGTGCCATCAAGATGGGTGACATTCAGCGACTGGAGAACCAATGGCAGCAGTCTGTGCCGATTTACCAGACTGCGATCGAGCTTGCCCAACGTGCCAACCGTACGGACTATCAAACCAAAGCGTTGGCCCGCCTGGCCTTTGCCGAATTGCGCATCGGCGACCAAGGTGCCGCGGTAGACCACATCCGCGAAGCTGTGCGTTTGGGAGTGAACTGCGGCAATAAAGTCTTTTACTTCGAGGCCCTCGACGTTGCAGGCCAGATCGAAGTCAAGCGCGGCAATCTGGTGGCTGCTGGAGAATACCTGGACCGTGCTTTGGCCATGAGCGCCCAGATCGAAGACAAGCAGCAACTATACCTTGGCTATGCCGATCGCGGTGACATCTACTACGAACTCGCCTTGAGGTGCGACTACGAACGGACCTTTGACATCTGTTACCAGTCGTTGGAGATGGCTCGCACTGATTATCAAAAGGCGCTCGCTCTGACCCAGGAGCTCGGATACGAGTTCTTCTCGCAGTTGTTCCAGGGTCTCGTAAAAACCGTCGATGATCGCAACGCGCTGATTCAGATGATGCAGAGTGGCGATCAGAGCATCACTGACGCCAGGATGTTCAGCCCGCAAAAGCCCGAAGATGTTTTGGTGACTGAGCAATTCGCCACGAGCGGCATGAATGCCAAGAACTTTGCAATTGCGACGAGCACAACCAAGGAGCTCCGGGATTGGATGACGCAAATGCAACAACGGGGCTTGATTGTGTTGGACCTGGATCCTTCAGACTTGTACAACCAGGGCCTGCTGGCAGAGATGAAAGGCGATCCTGACGAGGCCCTGGCAAAATACCTGCAAGCGGTTGACTTGCTGGAGAAGGACCGCCGGAATCTTCGCGACGAAACGGCGCGCGGCGCGTTTATGGAAGACAAGATTACTTACTACTACTATCCGGCACTGATCCTGCTGGACCAGAAACGATATCCCGAGGCCTTTGCGCTCCTTGAGCGCTCGCGTTCGCGGGCCATGGCTGACTTGCTCGCCAGCCGGCCGCTGACCTTGGGAACAGCCCCGGAACGGACCCTCTTCTCGCAATTGGAGACGGCGAGGACCAATATTGCTGCGCTCCAGGGGAAGCTCTTCAACCTGACCGGCAGTCAAGATCGTGACCAGCATGCAAAAGAGATCGTGCAGCTCGAGAGTCAGATCGCCGTCCTGCAGCAGCAGTATGACCAGATCGAGACGCACATCGCGAAAGAGGCGCCCAAGCTGAAGGAACTGACGGCGGCGGAGCCAGTCACGCTGGCGAACGTGCAGCGCTCGGCTGCTGAAGGAGACTATGACGTTCTCTACTACGTGGTCCAGAACACTGACATGGTTCTCTGGCATATCAGCGGCAACGAGGTCCAGGTAAGAAAGGTATTTCTGCCGCACAGTCAGCTTATTAAAAAGACGACTGCGCTACATGACAGCCTCGTGGCCCGCAGGGACGATCCGGAGGCAACCTTTGACGAACAGACCTCCCGCCAATTGTTTCTCTATCTCATCCAGCCGCTGCTCTCTTTCATCAAGAGCAACCACCTCATCATCGTGCCGCAAGAAGAGCTGAATTCGATACCATTCCAGGCGCTGCAGAATCCAGATACCGGAAAGTATCTGGGCGAGAGCTTTGCGATTTCTTATGTGCCTAGTGCCACGGTGCTTGCGACCCTCGACAACAAATCACCGATGAAGAGCGGACGGCTGTTGGCAGTCGCCGATCCGGAGATCCACGATGCCAGGGAAGAAGTGGACGCCATCGGAAGTCTGTATCCCGGCCGAAGCAAAGTCGTGACGCAGTACCCCGTGAACAAGGCTGACGTTACGGCATGGGTGAGCGGCTACAATGTCGTCCATTTTTCAGTGCATGGAAAGTTCAATGCCAGCGACCCGTTGCTGTCTTATCTCCAGTTCAAAGAGAATTCTCCCGACGACGGACGCCTGACCGCGGCCGAGATGTTTGGATTGCCGCTGCAGAAAAACAGCCTGGTGGTCTTGAGTGCCTGCGAAACGGGACGGGTTCAGGCCACGCATGCCAATGAAGTCCTGGGGATGGTGCGATCGCTCCTTTATGCGGGGGCCGGCAACCTAGTGCTTTCATCTTGGGAGGTGAATGCCGGATCCACCAGGTTGTGGATGGAGACCTTCTACAAGGAGGGACAAGCCAACCCCCCGGCTGAAGCGGCACGGCAGGCCCTGGTTGCGGTGAAGTCTCGTCCAGAGTACAGTCATCCCTTCTTTTGGGCGCCGTTTGTCATGACCGGGAAATAAAATGGCCGAGCTTTGGAACGATTTCACGGAGCAGTTGGGCAGCCTGGCAGGAAAATGGACGGCGTATGCCGCTCTCGGTTCCTCCCTGTTATACCTGCTCGGTTACCTCACCCTTCGTTTCCAGCTCAGCACCTACGGGGTGGCAACAAACCTCGATATCTTCGACGAAAAGTATCTGTTCGCCGGCTGCCGCTTTATGGTGTACCTGGTCTCGTCCGTGCCCAACATCTTGGTTATCGTTCTGGTGCTGGCTGCTATCGGCTATGTGCCGTACAGGCTGGTGCCAATCTCCGTCAAAGATCGCCTGAAACGCTGGGTCTCAGACTGGTGCGCGGCACCGCTCCGTCTTCCTTTGTTGGGAGTGGTATTTGGAGTGGCGTTAATCCAGTTCGTCCTGCGAAAGTGCTTCACCTTTGGCAATGTCCTTCTGCGTAAAGAGTTGCCCGATGAATGGATCACCTCCGTACTGCTTGCCAGCGATGGAAAACTCTCGCTCTACTTCAGCGGCTTGGTTGCGGGCACTCTGCTTACCGCCCTGGTACTGCTCTATATAGTTCACTATCGAACCGCAACAACCTCCGCATCTCAGTTCTTTGTTGGGATCCTGGTTTTCCTGGTTGCGGTGGAGTTTCTGCTGCTGCCGGTCAACTATGGTGTTTTGATTTCCACGCAGCAACTTCCGCGAGTGGCGGGACTCAGCAGCGACGACAAGGCTGCGGCGGAGCAGCGCGACTGGTTGGTATGGGACTCCAAAGATGCGATCACCTACTTCGTTCGTGATTCCAGAGACCAGCGAATGCTGGTGACAATACCGAGAAAGGACGCCAGAGTCGAGATCGTGGATTACAACGATATATTTTGCGTGCTCTTCGGTGCGAACCACACCGATTCCCGCCCTTGCCCCCGGGAAGGAAAGCCATGAATAAATTGATCACCCTCATCTTCCTACTGACGTTCACGGTGAGTGACATCCACGCCCAGGCCCAGACAAACACAACCGGTGGTGCATCCACCAAGCAGCGTGCATCAACCAGCTTCACTGAGAAGCTGCTGAAGTTCTTTGGGATCTCCGATAGTCCGAGCACCCTCAAAGGCCCCGGAGATGAAGTCACGAGCGGGGAACTATGGCTGGGAGACATAGATTCCAAAACCACTCGGGCCTTGACCTCCAGCGCTGGCTACCGCTCTCCAGTTTTCCTGGCGGGAACAAAGGACATTCTCGCGCTGCGCGGGAGTGACGTGATGCAGGTTCTGTCCGGAGGCGGAGAAGGCAAAAGACTCTACTCCGTTGACGGCATCATCAAGCTGGTAGGCTTCGGATCGGAGGACCCGGGAAAGGTCCTTATACTCCTGCGGGGAGAAACTGGTGGCCGTCCGCGCGTAGCGTTGCTCACTGTCAGTACGGGAGTGGTCACAGTTGTCCCTTACGATCCTGCTTCAAGCCAGGACCTGCAGATGGTGGAAAATTTGCAGGGATGGTCGCGCACGTACGGCGACCAGCACGTCTATGTGAAGCACCAGTCTAAACAAGCTCTCTCGGGAATCGTCGAGTGGAGCGATGTATTTCTCAAGGTGGGCAATCAGGAACCGGTCGATGTCAGCCAGTGCGACGGCGCGCAGTGCGGACAACCGTCACTCTCGGAAGATGGACGCCTGCTCGTATTTGTAAAAGCCAAAGCAGAATGAAGGTTATGCACGACGGCCCACATCGCGGAACGGCTGTAGCCCGGGATGCTTCTCGCGTGGCAGGCCCTCTTAACTTTTTTCATCCGGTTTCGGCGATGGCCTGTTTGTCTGAAATGTCCTAATACCATTCGGAAATGAGATCGCAGTTCCACTTCAATTGTGGTAGCATTCGTCGCACTTTGGATCAGGGACTTGGGATAGAGGTCAACCAAGTGGAGGTATTCCATGTTTAGCTCTACCGTTTTGGATGTTGCGATCGGAATGGTCTTTGTCTACCTCCTTCTAAGCCTGCTATGCTCGGCAGCCGCAGAAGTAATCGCCGGTATCTTTAACCTTCGCGCAAAGAATCTCGAAGCAGGAATCCGGAGTCTGTTCTCCGACGGTTTTGGGCCCGGTGGAAATGCTTTCGTCAGACAGATCTATGAACATGGATTGGTACGCGCCCTATACCGGGATGAAGCAATAGACCTGGTACCGGCACCGCATGTTGCGGTGACGACCCTATACACGGAGCCAACCGGCAGCGCGGGAAGACAGCTTCCGTCTTATATTCCTTCCCGAACATTTGGGTTAGCTCTTGTGGACATATTGGCGTCCGGCAATGCATCTGCTGGCTCGGGAAATGCCAACCCCATCCCTGCGCCGGCCGAGGCTAAGCCTCCAGGGAACTCCAACCCCGTCATGGCATCGATCCAGAATACTCTGGATTCCTTACCGTCAAGCAGCGCTAAACAGGCGCTGCAAAGCTTGCTCCTGAGTTCCAATAATGAAGTTGCCAATTTGCAGGACAATTTCGAAGATTGGTACAACGACGCCATGGATCGCGCTGCCGGCTGGTACAAGCGGCAAAATCAATGGATCCTACTCGGTCTTGGTCTGCTCGTCGCAATAGTTGTGAATGCCAATTCAATCACCTTAGCTCGTGTCCTGTGGGTTGATCCAGGCATCCGCGAGGCGACGGTAAGAAGTGCTAGCGACTACCTCAAGGCCAACCCAACGGTGCCGAATAACAATGTAAAAACAACCCAGGCCTGCGCTGCTGCCGCCGCTGATCCGAAGGACTCGGCGAAGGCCAAGGCATGCGCCGATCAAACGGCGGCTGATCTGGATTTACTCAGGAAGAAGATTAACGCGGTGAGCGACGCAGAAAGCAAGACCCTTCTTCCGATTGGGTGGAGGGACCCTTTATGGGAAGGCCATTTCTTCACTCCGCCTCAGCATGGAGACCACATCAAGCTTTTCCTCATATCCCTGACTGGCTGGTTTTTGACCGCTATTGCGCTATCGATGGGCGCGCCATTCTGGTTCGATCTGCTGAACAAGTTTATGGTCGTTCGCTCCACGATAAAGCCTGAAGAGAAGAGTCAGGTCGAAAAATCCAAGAACTGAAATGTCGCGCTGGGTCATTCATCGAGAGGAGGGTCTCACATACAACTTGCATTGTCAGGACGGCAACTCGACGGACTCCATTCTCTTCGGCCATGAGCTTATTAGCTGCTGGTAAGTCCGTCGCTACCACATAGCTCCGAGCTGATCTTTATTGGCGAGCGATAGCCACCGCGAACGCCAGAACGATACTCTGATGCACATAGGAGGCAACAAAGATGGCAGCGGAGCCTGAACCGTCTGGCAGGAAGTTCGCCGGGAAAAATGTAGTGGTCACCGGTGGTGCGCGAGGGATTGGCCGGGCGATTGCCGAAAGGTTTCATTCTGCTGGCGCTTCCGTGTATCTTGTCGATCGAAATGCTCAGGAGGGCCGAGAGGCCGCGAATTCGATGATGCGGCCGGGATTTCCTCAGGTAAACCTGATCCAAGCCGACCTCAGCGATGAAACTGCAATTCGCCGGATTGCCGGAGAGATGGGAACACTTTCCGGGCGCGTCGATGTGCTGGTGAACAATGCGGGCATCGAATTGGAGCAGTCCGTTGACGACGTGACCGTCGACGGCTGGGAGCAGGTGATGGCTGTGAATCTGCGTGCACCCTTGTTGCTGACGCAAGTATTGCTGCCGCATTTCCCAGCATCAGGCGGAGCCATTATTAACATCAGCTCGATCCACGCTTTCCGCGCATTCCCAAATTCGATTTCCTACGCTTGTTCGAAGGCCGGTTTATTGGCTCTAACGCGCAATCTGGCGCTTGAGCTGGCGAGCCGTCAGATTCGCGTAAATGCTATCTGCCCGGGTTATATCGACACGCAGCTCTGGGAGGATTATCTGAAAAGCGTGGAGGATCCTGATCGGCTCGCGGAAGAAACCAGAACGCTGCATCCACTCGGCCGTCGCGGCCTGCCGGAAGATATCGCAGGTGCAGCTTTGTTCTTGGCGGATTCCGATTCATCCTTTATGACGGGCGCGCATCTAGTGCTTGATGGGGGATTGACCATACGAGCTCATCCCTGAAGGTCGAACCTGGAAATTCCATGTACATGTATTTACACTCGCCATAAGTTTGCCGTCGATCCCCGGTGTTGGACTCTATGGAAAGCATCCACGCAGGGGAGTATTCTATCGCCGTGCCGTTGCCTTATGCCGGCACCACCTCAATATGATCAGCTCCAGCCAACGCGATCGGATGCGCGCACTTGTCTACACCGCAGTAAGAACCGTGGAGATGCAGGAACGTGAACGGCCAAAGCCGCTGGCAGGTGAGGCCATCGTTACAGTAGAGGCCGCTGGCATCTGCGGTTCCGACATGTCCGGCTTTTTGGGACATAGCCGGCGCCGCTTGCCCCCTCTGGTGCTGGGGCATGAACTTGTTGGGCGGCTTGCGGATGGCCGCAGAGTGGTAGCGAATCCCCTTGTAAGCTGCCGTCAATGCAGCGCCTGCCTGAGCGGCGCATTGAACCTTTGTTCTACATGGCGGCTCCTTGGGATGGACCAGACTGCCGGATGCTTTGCCGAGTTCGTATCCGTTCCGACCGAGCAGATCTATGAGATTCCTGAGGAGATGCCAACCGTCCGGGCGGTGCTCGTCGAACCGTTGGCGAATGTCGTGCATCTCCTGCGGCTCGCGACTCCGCAACCATTTTTTCGAATGGGGATCGTGGGTGCAGGAACAATGGGCGCACTTGCGCTGCTCACGGCACATCGAATCGGCGTGCGTGAGGTGCTGGTGCAAGATGTTAATGATGAGCGCCTGGCTTCAATGCGCGACATGGGCGCAACATTAGCCGTTAATGTATCCACCGCCGAGGGCCGCGATGAGGCACGCCGTTTCGCCGGAACGGGCCTCGATCTTGTGCTCGATGCCAACGGCTCCTCGCCCGCTCGTCAAGCCGCATTTGACCTTTGCCGTCCCGGCGGACAGGTAGTGCTTTTAGGAATGGCGGAGGAAAAAAGCGAAATTGATTTTGTCAGCAGCATCCGCAAAAGAACATCGCGTCGTCATGTCCTTTGCATATACTCCCTTGGACTTCGAGCGCTCCCTTGCGCTGCTGAAGGCTGCGGAAATCGACCTGACTCCGTGGAGCGCGGAATTGCCTCTCGAAGAAGGACAGAGCGCCTTCGATAAACTTACGCAGTCTCCGGGTGCGACGCTCAAGATGGTTTTGCGGGTGTCCTGATCTCTCCCGGAACCTCAGTCAGCGGCGCATGGCATCCGTTGTCGAATGTAGCCGTTGTCGGAAAACGGAAAGACTTATTTAATGTGGCCAGCGATACCGCTCAACTGTGTCCCAATTCAGGCTCACTCCCAAGCCAGGAGCTTGCGGGACGCGCACACAGCCATCCTCCTCGACCGAAAAGTGTTCGCAGGTGGTTTCCCATCGCAGCGGTGAGTGGCTCAACGAGAACTCGAGTACCTCTTCTCTCGGCTGCGCCGCAAGAAAGTGCAAATTCGCGGCGATTTCAATATTGGTCTTGTAGCCATGCGTTATAAGGCGTTTGCCTCTTGCGTATGCTGCCTCCGCGACCTGCAGGATTCCGCTGAAGCCGCCAACTTGTGTAATGTCGGGCTGGCAAATGGTCGCCCCGCCGTGGTCCATCATTTCAATAAACTCGCGTACATGAGTCAACCCCAGGTCCCCCACGCCTAGCGGGATACCATGTCTGCTCATCACTGCGTGTCCTTCCACATCGTCCAGAGGAAGCGGCGCTTCGAGAAACCAGATGTCCGCATCCCGCAGAACGGGCAAAAGCCGGAGACCCTCCTCGGCGGTGCGGTAAGAAAGCGCGGCATCCACAATGAGACGGGCTTCCGCGCCTGCTTCGTGCCGGGCAGCCTGCAGCAAACGAGAGGTGAGCGCCAGATCCTCCATCCACCAGGGGTCAGCGGCGAACTTAAAGGCGCGCAGGTTTTTCTCTTTTCCAGCGGCGATTTGATGGCGGACTCCCTCCGCCGTGCGCTCCATCGGATAGATTGTGCCGTAGGCGGGCAGTCGCTCACGACGGGCGCCGCCTAATAGCTGGTGGATCGGTTTGCCTTCGATCTTGCCGCGAAGGTCCCACAACGCCAGGTCGACAGCGCCGATAGCGTGCATCATCAAGCCGCGTCTTCCTACATAGTCCGTGGCGTCATACATCTGCTGCCACAACTCCGGATCTGCGGGATCGCTTCCAACCAGAATGTCAGAGAGCGACCGGGCATGATTGTGCGCGGAGGGGCCGCGAATAATTGCCTGAATGGCGGGAGCCATTGATTCCGTTTCGCCGATCCCCGCCAGACCTTCGTCCGTGTGGACCACAACCACACAGTCATCGTAAGAACCGTCGAACAGCTTGATATTGGGATCTTCTACGCGAAGGTGAAATGCTTCAATAGCAGTAATCTTCAATGCAGACGCCTCTTGCTGATCGGACTAATGATAAAACGTCGGTCTTTAGCTCACAAGCAATCGCCAGGCGCAGCAGCAAAGAGCTAAGTTCTCGGCAAAATGGATTCGCTTGAGCTTTGTTGTTGTCGAGTCCGGCAGAATTGCCGGTAGCGCTTGGTAGAATCGGAACCTTATGAGCGATCAAAACTCCAGAAGTCAACCAAACAATTCAGCGTGGCTGCTATGGTCGCTCGTAACGATCGCGCTTTGGGGCGTCTGGGGACTTGTATCCAAACTGGCCTCCGAGGGCGTCGACGCATATACGAATCAGTTGCTCTACACGGTCGGACTGCTGCCGCTCGTCGTTCTGGTATGGCGATCGCCGCGGCTGCGCAGCGATCCGCGCGGAACGCCGGCCTTTCGCTGGGGTCTTTTTTGGGCCTTTCTGACGGGCGTGCTCGGCGGTACAGGAAATATTGCCTTCTTCCAGGCATTTGTTGCCGGAGGAAAGGCGTCCATCGTAACGCCGGTGACCGCGCTATTTCCTGTAGTAACAGTTCTGTTGGCCGTAACTTTCTTGCGCGAGCGTGTCGGGAAAACGCAATGGGCCGGCCTCGCGCTGGCGTTTGTGGCGATTTATCTATTGAGTTCGTAGCAGGGTGGAGATCAAAATGCCGGTTTGGCTTGGCTATTCAGTCTTAGCGCTTCTGTTATGGGGTGCCACGGGTGTCACTCAAAAGCTATCCACCAATCGCATATCAAGCGAACGGTCTTTCCTTTGGTTTGCGTGGGCCATGGTCGCCATTTCACTTGTGGTCTTCGCTTTCACTCACGTTCAATGGCACCTTAAGTGGATGATCGTGATTTTCGCCGTTACCGGAGGCGTGTTGAACGGCCTCGGCGCGCTGACCAGCTTCCGCGCACTCGAGTCGGGAGGCAAAGCCTCAATCGTCATCTCCCTGATCTCTCTCTATCCTCTGCTCACAATTATCCTCGCGGTGCTGTTCCTTCACGAGCGCCTGACCTGGACGCAGGCAGCTGGAGCGGGCGTAGCAATCGTTGCGGCTATTCTGCTTTCCATCGAGCCCGGCCCGAAGGCTGCGTGAATCGTGTGAGATGTTCAGGACCAGTCTTCGCCCGGCAGAATCGTTCCCTCAGGACTGATCCCTCCCACGGACGTCAGGCCTTCCTGAAACGCCAGCATAACGCTGGTATTGAGTGATTCACCCGCGTTGAGCCAGCGTACACGTCCTGCCTCGATTGCCGACGGCAGATGATATGGATAGCCAGTGCTTGGTTCAAGAACAGCCACGTTCAGATTCCGCCATCCACCGAAGCTGGCGAAGAGCCAGCATGAGGGAAAGATCGCTGTATCAAAGCGCAGACAACTGGATAATCCTGTCGCGGTATTCGTAACAGCGCTCCAACCTGCGGCGAGTTCCGTTCCATAAAAAAAGTGCACGGCGCCCGAAGAGGTATCGGGAATGCGTCGAAGGTCGGTCGTCGCCTGCCCTGTTTGGGCATGTGGCCACGGAAAGTCAAGCGGCGCAGCGCTAAGTGTGCCGGGAAATCCCGGCTCACGAATCACGCGCATCGGAGGAAAATCGATGCGGTGCGCGGGAGACACTGCAAACGCAGGATGAAGCTTGAAGAGAAATGGAAAGCGTTCCTGACCATGATTGGTCAGTCGATAACTAATTTCTACCTGCGCACTCTCCGGGCGAAGCCGAATTGTCTTTTCGACCGCGAAGCAACTGATAGGTGTCAGGAAGCGCAGTCGAATTCCCGCCTGTTCAGCATCCTGAAATGTCTCGGCATCCCACGCGCCGGTCCACAGTTCCCCGTGATCGGGGTAGAGTTCGCCTTCAATCGTACCGGCCTCGTCGGTGGGAAAGAGTTCATCCATCCCGCCGCTCCACACGTCGTCATATCGCGTGTTTATTGCGTGCCGAGACGGCAGAATGCGCGGATGATTCCATAGCAGATCAGTGTCGTGGGGTTTGTACCTGATCTGCCAGAGTTTGCCACCTGCCTCCGGAAGAATGACCAGATGCAACAGGCGGTTCTCCAGAAGAATTGCGCGAAGGCCATGAAACATCCAGCCAGTTGAGATCTTAAGATCGAGCATTCAGGGGACCGTGAACCGGAAAGCTTTGCGTACGTCTCCCATCTGCGTGCAGAGGGTAAAGCCTTAAAATCCGGAATTCCGAATTTTTTCACGAGGAAAGCCTGAATGGCAACGAATTTGATGAATGCTGCGATGTTTGCTCTGGCAACACCGCCGTCTGCGACGCGACGTTGGGAAAGAGCGGGGCAAATCAAATATATTTTGCAGTCAATGCCGGGGAAGACAATCATCATAAGCATTCTTAAGATTCTTGACGGGAGGATAACCTTTCCTTTTCGCACACTCAAGACTGGACAGGCAGAGGGATTGGGGGGCTTAAGACGTCTCCCCGCAGCACTTATGCCATGGGCGAGCAGGAAACAGTGAGATAAACGGCGCTGCCGCAACCCGATCTCCCACGCGTTATGCGATAACCAGGATTGATTATCCTTGATTCAGTGATTTGGTCCGGCAGCTCCGGCAATGGATTCGCTCAATGTTAATGAAAGAAACGACTGCACTCGTTACCGGGGCAAGCAAAGGTGTAGGAAGAGGAATTGCGCTCGGTCTGGGTAGGGCCGGTTACCGGGTAGCCGTAAATTATTTCTCCGATGCGCAAGGCGCTGAGGAGACCGTTTCAGAACTTCGCACCATTGGAGCGGATGCATTTGCCGTTCAAGGCAATGTTGGCGTTGCATCCGACGTCCGGAAGATGTTCGCGGACGTCATGGAGCAATTCCAGCATCTGGATATTCTTGTGAATAACGCTGGAATACAGACTTGGGGTCCGCTTCTGGAACTCGAAGAGGAAGCATGGGACAGAGTACTCGATACGAACCTCAAGGGATGCTTCCTATGTACACAGGCAGCCGCAAGACTCATGAAAGAACGTTCAGGCGGGGTCATCATAAATATCGGATCGGGCAGCAACAAGGTTCCTTTTCTTAACCTCGCTTCCTACACGGCCAGTAAAGGCGGAATGGAGATGTTTACAAAGGCGGCTGCTGTCGAGCTTGGGCCCTACGGAATACGCGTAAACTGTGTCGCGCCTGGCGCCATAGAAATCGAACGTACAAAACAGGAAGCTCCCGGCTACAGCAACGCATGGGCAGAAATCACGCCCTTGAGGCGGATTGGAACGCCCCAGGATGTGGCTGAATTGGTGGTGTTTTTGGCGGCGAAAGAGGCCTCCTTCATTACAGGCCAGACAATCTGGGTCGATGGCGCCGCATTTACCCAGGCACGCTGGCCTCACGAGAAATATCAAGGCTAGAACAATGCATGAGACATATGCGCATGACTGAAATTCCGCTTCAGTCGGTCCTCGAGACGGTAACGGCCGAACTATTGAATGTGACTACCCACGCACAGGGCCCGCCAGGGCAACTGCCACTGACTCCCGAAATGCTGATGGAGTGGCCCTCGGGAAGCCTTTTCGGCCTGAGCCAGAACGTGGGAATGGGATGGTCTCCACAGGAGTTGCTCGGTCCGGAAGTGCTGTTGCTGAGTACGCATGGCGGAGTTCGCTCGGAAAATGGCACACCTGTTGCCCTTGGCTTCCATACTGGTCACTGGGAGGTAGGGCTCTTGGTGGCGGAAGCTGCGCGTGAATTGAAGTCGTCCGGGGCGATCCCGTTTGCAGCATACTGCACAGATCCCTGTGACGGGCGCACCCAGGGAACGGCTGGGATGATGGATTCGCTGCCATTTCGGAACGATGCTGCCATGGTGTTACGCCGCCTGATGCGCTCATTGCCCATGAGAAAAGCGGTAATCGGAATCGCGACATGCGATAAGGGGCTGCCCGCGATGATGATGGCCCTGGCTTCGGCGCAGGCGATTCCAACGGTTCTGGTACCCGGCGGAGTTACGCTGCTGCCCGAAAAAGGGGAAGATGCCGGTACCGTACAAACCATAGGCGCGCGCTTTGCTCACGGCAGAATTACGGTCGAGTACGCCGCCGAGGCCGGTTGCCGCACCTGTGCCACGCCCGGAGGCGGCTGCCAGTTCCTGGGCACCGCGGCGACCTCCCAGGTCGTCGGCGAGGCGCTCGGGCTTTCTCTTCCACATACTGCGCTGGCGCCCTCGGGGCATACGATCTGGCTGGACGCAGCAAAGCGTTCAGCCAAAGCGGCGCTGAGGCTGCTTGAAATCGGCTGGGGTACTCACGATCATCTGACGCAACAATCACTGCAAAACGCGATGGTCTTGCATGCCGCTTTCGGCGGCTCTACGAATTTGCTCCTGCACGTTCCGGCAATTGCCTATCACGCAGGCCTCGAGCGGCCAACAGCGGCGGATTGGGTCCGAGTGAATCGCATGACGCCCCGTCTTGTTGACGCTTTGCCGAATGGGCCCGGAAATTATGCGACGATCCAGGTATTTATGGCGGGCGGCGTTCCCGAAGTGATGCTGCACCTGCGGCGTGCCGGTCTGATCGACACGAGCGTGAAGACGGTTTCAGGAGCAACGCTTGATGAGAACCTGACCTGGTGGGAACAAAGCAAGCGCCGTTACAGACTTCGAAAAAGACTCAAAGAATTGGACGGCGTTGATCCGGACGACGTCATCATGGATCCCGATCGCGCCAGGACACGCGGCCTGAAGTCTACAGTTTGCTTTCCGGTCGGAAATATCGCGGAGGAGGGCTCCGTAATTAAGAGCACGGCCATCGATCCTGACTTAGTGGATAAGTCCGGTATCTATCGAAAATCAGGTCCGGCAAAAGTCTTCATCTCAGAAGCGGCTGCCATCCATGCAATCAAGCGGGGCGAGGTGCAGGCAGGAGACATTCTTGTCCTTATTTGTGGCGGACCGGCCGGCTCAGGCATGCAGGAGATTTATCAGATTACATCTGCTCTAAAGCATCTCCCTTTTGGGAAACATGTAGCTGTGATTACCGATGCCCGCTTCAGCGGGGTTTCAACGGGTGCATGCATTGGACATGTTTCACCGGAAGCGCTCGAGGGAGGCGCTGTCGGGAAGATACTCGATGGAGATACTCTTGACATTGTGATTGATCAGGTCAGCCTCGAAGCCTCGGTAAACTTTGTTGGCGAAGGGGAAGAAAGATTTGACGCGGAAGAAGGATCTCGCCGTTTAGCTGCTCGTTCTCTGCGAAGTGATCTGGCTCCGGATCCTCGCCTGCCGGAGGATACACGGCTCTGGGCCGCACTGGTTCATGCGAGCGGAGGAGTCTGGGGCGGCTGCATTTATGACTCTGAAAAAATTAGCCGAGCACTCATGCACAGAAGAAGTCAATCGGAATGAGCATAGAGATCGTCCGGAACATCCGTGACTATCCTGTCCCCGGGAATAGTGTCGCCCTCTTCTGGTTCGGCCAGAACAGTTTCATCTTCAAGTCGCCGGAGGGAACACTCGCTTCCATCGATCTCTACCTCAGCGACAGTTGCGCGACACTGCGCGAGGACGTCGATCTGCGGCGACAGGTTTCCATTCTCCTGGAGCCCGGCGAGGTTGAAGTCGATGTCTTCGCGTGCACCCACAACCACCAGGACCATACGGATACCAGAAACGATTGAACATCTGCGGCATAAAGACACCATGCTATTCGCCGGGCCCCAACCCAGCTGCAGCGTTTTCAGAGAGCATGGAGTCGAAGCGGGGAGAATCATGGCGGCGTGGCCAGACGGCACGATAAAGCATCGCGATCTCAAGCTCACAGGCACATTCGCGCTTCCCACCGATGCGAGCGATCTCAACCACCTGGGCTTCGTTCTGCAATTTGGAAACGGCCCAAGAGTCTACATAACGGGCGATACCGACGACCATGAGCTTCTATATTCGGTCGCAAAGCATGCGCCCGATCTGGTGATTACGTGCATTAACGGCGGGTTTAACAATCTCTCGCATTGGGAAGCAGCCGATTTGGTATCGGTGATCAAGCCAAAATTGGCTGTCGGTTGCCACTACGACATGTTTAAGGACAATGGAGCGGATCCTGCCCAATTCAAAGCCGCACTCACAATTCAGGCTCCGGATACCGGATTTGCAGAGCTTGTGCACGGGGAGCCATTCCTCTTTTCCTTATAGCCGCTCTTTCTGCAAAAGAAACAGGACGCCGTGCTCTCTGTAAACACGGCGCCCTTATTTAAGACAGCCTCAAAACGTCAGGCGTGCTGCTAGCTGAATCTGCCGGTTGGAGTACTGTTCCACACTCGAAATTTTCCCAAATGTAGAGGAATCGTTGACGTTGCTGCCCGGGTTTGTGAATTGAGGAGTGTTCAAGGCGTTGAACGCATCGCCGTGCAGCTCAAGATTGAAGCGCTCGGTGAGATGAATGTTCTTTTGAAGACTGAATGCTACAGTTCGGCTTCCAGGCCCATAGAGCTGATTGCGTCCCAGAGTACCAAGCCTGTCCCATACAAGAGTTCCGTTAGGAGCGCGCAAGTACGGAATTGTTTGAGTCACGTTACAGGCGGAACTGCTATAGCCGGCAAAAGCGCAGGGATTGAACCAGTAGCCTTGAATGCTCTTAGGATACGTAATTGAACCGACGAGATCCGGCCGATTAGCGGGATTGTATGTTGAGGTGGAGAGATCAACGGGTTGCCCGCTGGCAACCAGCGCTATGATATTAGTCTGCCAACCCCCGACAGCCGCATCCATCCAGCGCGAGATATCGCTCCCGTAACGCTGGCCCCGGCCAAAAGGAAGCCGATACACAAGCGATGTGCTGAAAATGTGTCGCTGATCCTGGTTGGAATTTCCGTAATTCGACATTGGATCGTAATAGAGAGGCGCTGTCGACCCCGTGAACGTGCCGGTTGAGTCATCGAGTGTATGCGACCAGGCATAGGATCCAGTCGCCAGAAAGTTTCCAGATCTATGTTCCGCATGAATCTGCAAACCACTGTAGTTAGATATGCCGTTGTAAACGTTATACGTGATAGCTCCGAATTGAGGATAATTCTGAAGACCGGTGCCAAATTGATAATTGTTATATGGGTAATAAGTTGATAAGTGACTGGCCCTGGTTCCGACATAAGCTATATCGACAACATCATGCGGGCTTAGCTGCTGTTCCAGCTGAAGGTTGTATTCCTGGACCTGGCTATTCTGATTGTGCTGATACGCGGAGTTCATGGTCAGCCCGGCAGGCGGGTTCTGAGGATTGAAATCGGCCAACTCGGCACCCGGCAATGGAAGGGGGTTCGTCACGGCAGAAGAGCCCGTATTTACGCTGCAAGTGTAAGGCGCACCGGGCGCAGCCGTCTGGCCTGTAAATGTAATACAGTATCCGTCCTGCGCCCGGTAATCCGCAGCACCGGCGAATGGTGGCTGGTAGTCGAGCTGATTCGCTATACCGCCTGCGTCCACAAAATAGTAGAGCCCATATCCGCCGCGCAATACTACTTTGCCGTCATTGTGCAAAAGATAGGCAAAGCCGGCACGCGGGCTGAAGTTGTTGTAATCCGTGTACATGATGCTACGCGGGACTCCGTTCTGACCAGCCAGTAGGACGGTTCCACTGTTTACATCGAAGGAAGATGCACGGTTGTGCATCTCATAAGGCCACGGGAGAAAGTCGTAACGAAGCCCAAGGTTAAGCGTCAGGCGATTGTTCACTCGCCAGTCGTCCTGACCAAAAAAGCCGTCTTCCTGACTCCATTGGCCATAAAAACCATTTTGAGTTCCGATAAGGTACTGATCTACTCCTCCTGCGAGCAGTTCTGTATCCTCAAATCCGGTGAAGTCAACACCATCATAGGCAATATTGAAAAACCCCTTGGCTGCCTCAGCGCTGAAGTAAGATACCTGGCGGCGGATAAGCGTCGCGCCAAATTTTAGCGAATGCGCGCCGTGCTCCCAGTTAAGCGTGTCGGCGATTTCATATGTATTTTGTGGAACGGTGTAAGTTCCGTAGTCCCCTGTATAGCTTATCTCGTACCCGCCGCCTCCAATGAGGGCGCCGCCGCTGGTCAATATATTGCGATTGCAATTTACGATGCCCAGCTGCTGACAGACGTTCACCCCATAAAGGACAGGCGTATAAGCATAGTTGATGCGGTTGTAGCCAATGTGCGCCTCATTTACCAGGTTCGGAGTAAAGGTGTGCGTGGCGCCGAGGTCATATCCACGGGCGTGCGTAAGGTCGCCGCCGCCGAGCCCGGGCACGTTAACAAAGCTATTTGTTTTGAATGTTACGGAATTGTCATAGCTGGCGCGGAAGAACATCCGATCTTTCGCAGATGGATTCCAGTCCACTCTTGCATCAAAAGTATTGTATTTAACTGATTGCGACTGGTTATTAACCAGAAAATTGTCGAACGCTCGCGAGGTGTTATTGGGAAGCGGGAATGCATTCAGGTATTTGAAAGCCGCCGGATTTCCCCTGGAACTCGAAATCTGGTTGTTAGTGAACGGTTGACATGTAATCGGGTCAAAGATCTGGCCCGCGCTCGTAGTTCCAGCCCTCGGGTCGCAGAGAGGGTATACCGTCGCATATGCGCCGTTGGTAAATGAAGGATTGAAAAGCTCTGAGAAATCGCCAGACCGCATCTTAGCGGTGGGAACTGTCATATAGTATGCATTGATCGGCGTTACTTCCCGCCATCCGGAATAGTCGCCGAATATGAAGAGCTTGTTCTTGATTATTGGCAGGCCCGCAGAGCCGCCAAACTGATTACGGTTATATGGGGTTGGCGGCGTAGGCGGAGCTCCCATAAATTGATAGTTCGGGTTGGAATCAAATTTTCCGCTTCGATAGAACTCGAAGGCCGAACCGTGGATGGAATTCGTTCCTGATTTGATTGAACTGACAACGATGGCGCCTCCGGCGCGACCGAACTCGGCCGGGGCAACACTGGTGCTTACTTTGAACTCCTCGGTGGCATCCACGGGAGGAAAGAACAGAATTGTGTTGACCAGCCCTTCATTGTTATCTATGCCGTCAAGAATATAGTTATTCGCCTGTGGTCGCAGCCCGTTGACCGAGAGTGCAGCGCCGCCGCTCTCGTTGTTCCGGATTGTTTCCGTATTACCGCCAACACCGCTTGCGTTGTCCCCATATGCGCCACGGGTTACCCCCGGAGTGAGCAGCGCCAGATTAGTGAAATTGCGCCCGTTGAGTGGCAGTTCAGTGATTTGCTCGCCTCTGATTGTCTCTCCGATGGTACTTGTCGAGGTGTCGACGAGCGGAGCGGCGTCGGTTACTGTGACAGAAGTTACGACCGTTCCCGGCCGCAATTTAAACAGCAACGTTTGAACCTGGGTGACGGTGATAGTAAAGGCCTGAGTTTCCGTATCATAACCCTTCGCGCTTACCTCGGCTGAGTAATTTCCACGAGGGATGGAAGGAATACTGAACTCTCCAGTGGCACCTGATATGGCAGTGAGCTGAATGCCGTTTTCCATGTTTGTGATAATTACAGTCGCTCCGGGTACGGCGCCCCCTGTGAGCTCTGTGACAGTTCCTGCGACTCGCCCGGAATCAGATTGAGCATGAAGAGTAAACTGCGTCAGGCAAGCTACAATGACAATCCAAATGCTGCGTATAATTGCCCGGCGCAGATCCGGATGAGGAATTCGAGTGAGCATCGATGCTCTCCGATAAATAATAAATGTCGCCAGAACGTCGTACTATTCCCAGCCGAATGCATCGTAGGCTGCCAGCAAAGCCATTGTCCTCGCTGGAATTGACGGCTTTATGTATTGAATTTGCTGATGACACAGTCGGCGCAGTCTACCCCGCAAGAGCTTTTTATGCGGCACCATTTCCGCTTACGCTGCAGACTCCGCAGACGGCGCTCGGGATCATAGCCTGATGGGCGTTCAGGGGCAGTTTGACCGCCGCCAAGCTGGAGATGCTTTGCGAATTTCGGACGAGGCGACTCTAAACAGTCTGGGATTGAGGAGCGCGATACTCGCATCGAAAACTTCGTCGCATTCAACCATCTCGCCTGCCTCAAGGCCACTTATGGGGCGGCTTCCAGGCCAAGGAGACGCAATGAGTGTTCGCAGCCAGGATGATTATGATCGAAAGATTCGAAAGGATGCATGGCCTGATTGCAGGCCATCGCAGGCGGCGGTTACGTGAACCGTGCCGGGCTTAAAGGTAGATCGAACCGCAACTTTCATCAGACCTCCTTCGGCTTGGAGTTCATGATCTCCCGGCGCATGATAGGAGGGTAGCTTATCAGGAACTACGTAAAAATTATAAGAGCCGCGATAGTCACCCGGGCCAGACACGGAGAAATGGACATTCGGGTTAGCATCGACGCACAAAACTCCGTTGCGATCAACTATTCTTGCGGTAACAAGCGCTACATCCGATCCGTTCGCGCGAACACGAAACTGCCGGCCATCCGGTTTGTTCAGCTGCGGCTCGATACTTAACTGGATGCTATGTGCTGATCCCGAGGTGCGCCGTTCATCGGAACAAACTTGGTTGCCTGCATGATTCAGCCCTACCGCTTTCAGTGTGCCGCTCTCCCACGGAAGCGCCTGCCAGGTACAGCGCATTTCGGCGTCCGGAATGCGAATACCTTTGCTGACACCGTTTACGAACAGCTCCACCTGCGGGCAATTACTCCAAGCATCCACATTCTGAATGCCGGACAGGTTCCAACTGCTTTGTAGCGCTACTCCTGGTTTTCTGGAGAAAGGCACCCAGAGTGCGTTCTGGAAAATCCGGTATGGCAGTTTAGGAAACCGATTGCCGTCCATGGCGCACGAGCCCAGCGACTTCTGATTTGTCATGCCGTTGAGATAGGGCATAAACGGGGACTCCATCGTCTCCGCAAGCATCCAGAATATCCAGCCACACGCGCGGTCCCGGATGTTTGACACATACTGCCGGGTGAAGAAATCGGCAGATTCCTTTTCGTGGGCGTAATCGAAGCGGGCATTTCCGCGGTAATAGCATTCAAGGTTAATAGACGGAGACCCGGCTATCTTTTTGAAGTGTGCCGTGTAGCCGATCATGATCTTCTTATCTTCGGGCCAGTAGTCGGATGTATCGCGGCTTTCCACGATGCGTCCGCCCAGCGGATCCCACCGGTTAGCAAGTTCCTGGGTGCAGCGGGGTGAGTAGAAGTCCTTGATTTTTTTTATGGAAGCAATCCCGTTGTTGGACTCCAACACGGCTATAGAGGGACTGTTGCGGAAACTGATGATCGTATCCCGATCATATTCTTTCTTATAGGTAAGCGCGGGCTCGCCATAGAGCGCCCACTCATCGTCCCCACTATCCTGGATCACCAAAACACCATAAGCATCGCAGGCCGCCACGGTTTCCGCCGTTGCCGGAAAATGCCCGACACGCAGAGTATTGCCTCCACAATCAGCAATCAACCTGACATCGTTCCACTGCAATTCCGCCGGAACTGCCGATCCGAGGGCCGGATACGTATTCCGCTGACCAAATCCATTCAGCAAGTGCTTCCGGCCATTCACATAGCCATAATCGTCATCCCAGGTCAGGGATCGAATACCTAACGAACTCTCGATTGCGTCGACTTCTCTGCCATCGACTTCCACTGTACTTACGGCGCGATAAAGATAAGGCGTTCCATAGTCACTGTTATTCGGATACCAGAGGTAAGGGTGGGGAACTTGTCCGGATTGTTCAAACAACAATGTCGATCTGGGCACAGCAGTTTGCGATGACTGCATTGCGAGCGCGGTTCTGCCGTCTGCATCAATGATTCTTGTTACAAGAGTTACATGCTGGGGAAAATCTGTCTCGTTCTCTACGTTTGTCTGTGTGCGTATTTCTGCCCGATCATCCGTCGCGGAAACAGTTGCTGTATATGTTCCCCATTTTTGCATCGGCGAGTATACATTCAGCGGGATATGCACGGGATCGGTGATATGGAGATAAACAGGGCTGACAATGCCGCCGAACCCCATGCCCAGGCCTAGGAATGCTCCAAATCCTGGCCAGGTATAAAAACTGTTTTCCGCGTTGGATACGCGCATAGCCAGGACATTCTCTTCGCCGTATTGAATGTCATCCGTGATATCCAGAGCGAAGGGAATGAAGCATCCGACGTGAGTCACGTCCTGCGGCTGCGGCACGGCGGTATTTCCTGACTTGAAGCGCCCGTTGATGTAAACAGCGGCCGCAACACTTACTCCCTGAAATTCCAGGAAAACCTTCTTGCCCTTATTCCGGAGATCCAGAGTAAAGTGCTTTCTGTACCAGACCGCTCCCCGGAATGCCTTGTTTTGCGAAATATTCTGATAGGTATCGAGATCGTTGAAGCAGTGCGGAACGCCAACTTTCTCCCAGGATGCGTCGTCAAAAGCGACATCTTTTGCGCCAGGGTAGGGATCGGATTGAGTGAAGCACCAATGCGAGGTGCCCAGATCGATGGTTTGCCGAGTCCCCACGCCAGCGGAATGCCATGCACCACGTGCTTTTCTGGTTGGGAGCAGCGGGAAAGTTAATCCGCAAAAGGTCATTCCCTTGAGAAACTCACGGCGATCCGTTTTACTCATTGCGATTCATCCTTAGAAGAAGCGAAGTTGTGCAATCGTCACGGGCAACTCTATACACGCAGACGAGGACACAAACATTTCCCGTATCCCCGGTCAAAGTTACCGCTGCGATACATTCCTGTCTCCGCCATGGTTGACCCCATTTTGTATTCCATTGCTGCAGGCAGAGGATCAGTCGCGGGTTCGCCTGAGGACCATCATCTCCCGGGGCAAGATAAAAGGACTTTGCCGATATACTTTCCTGGACGATCGCATCAATGGCGAACTCACGGTAGGAGACCATATCGATCCACAGCGAGTCTGTAATGCGGGGTTATCGAACGACACCATTTGCTCGCGGTTAAGGAGCACAGAATTGGGCGCGATTTCTGCGAGAATGCATTCAGAAATTAAGAGAGCGAGGTAACTTAGCCAGAGACCTGATTCATCTCCGTGCGGGTGTTTTCACAGGTGGTGCTGTAGCCGCGATAAGAATCGAGTGGATTTTGTGCCTTCTCATCCTGGAGCGAGCTTTGTGTCATCTGGAAGTCCGCTCATCCGCGGTTATCAAATCTCATCGTCCGCGGATGACCGTAACCCTGCCTCAGGAGGATATCGCCGCTTCACGAGCGAAATCCTCTCAGAGATTGACCGGATTATGTACTTCATTGGCATCAGTTGGACAAGATTCCTGCTGTGTACCGCTAAAGCAGCGCTAGAATACCTATATGAGGGCTCATTTCGAAAAGGTCAGTTCAGGATCCGCTTCATTGCTGGCCTTTGACCGTATTGACCTGGAGTTTCCCTTCTATTGGCATTATCATCCGGAATTTGAGCTTACGCTGATCGTCAACAGCCACGGGCAGAGGCTGGTTGGTGACGGAATTGCAGACTACGGTCCTGGCGATTTGGTGCTGCTCGGTCCGAACCTGCCCCATAGCTGGCGTTCGGGTCCGGTGAAGCTGCCGCGGGAGCAATGGCACCGCGCAGTCGTGATCCAGTTCCGTGAGAATTTCCTTGGCGAAGAGTTCTTCAGGCTTGCGGAAATGGAGCCGATTGTGCGTTTACTGAAACGCTCCGCCGCGGGCCTGTCTTTTGGACACACGAAAACAGGCCAGGCAGTTGCTCAGAAGATGGTGGCGTTTTCTTCGTATTCGCCGGCCCGCAGAATCGTAAACCTTATGAGCATTCTGCTGGATATGGCTTCAGAGACGGATGCAAAGGTGCTCTCTACCGACCGGGTCCGCCCCATGTGCCGTGTAGAGGATCAACAGCGCATTGAGGCAGTTTGCTCTCACCTGAACGATCATTTCGACCAGGAGATTGATTTTGCCGCGCTCTCGCAAAAGGTCCACATGGATCAGGCGGCGTTGTGCCGGTTCTTCAAGCGGGCCACGGGACGCACCATGACTGCCTATGTGAACGAAATGCGCGTAGGCGCCGCGGCTCAGCTCCTGACCGATACCGATCTAAGCATTCTCGATATTGGCTTCCAAGTCGGGTTCGGAAACTATTCGAATTTCAATCGCCAGTTCAAGCGGATCAAAGGTTACGGTCCCCGGATGCTGCGGCAACAATTCCACTCGCATAGCGAACCAAAAGACCGCGCAATGCGACCTTCGGCCCGCATCGCTGCTTTTGACCCAGGAGCGCGAGCCTGAAGTGCTTTGCGGACTATCGCCTGGCAAATCCAATACACAAAATCATCAATTCCGATGAGGACTTCCGCCCGCCCTCCAATTTACGCTGGTCGCGTCTCGATTCACGATATCCAAAGCGCGCGTTCTGGCAAACGAACCAGCTTGATTTTTGCGCGGGGTAACCGGTGCCTGCTTGCCTGTTCAGTAAGACAAATATCCACTACTGGTGTCGCATCGTTGCGTTGCTGCTGATGAGCACAGGGGTCAGCCATTCTTTTCTGCGTGCGCAGGATTTCAAAAAACAGGTGATCTACCAGATCATCACAGACCGCTTCTACGACGGCGATCCTTCGAATAATGATCCGCCGCAAAGCAGGGGGATGTACGACGGCACAAAGACGAACTGGCAGGCGTATTGGGGCGGCGATTTTGCGGGTATTCAGGCCAAGCTGTCTTACCTGAAAAAAATGGGCGTGACCGCAATCTGGATCTCCCCTCGGTGGACAATATCAATGTTCCGATGATGGGTCCGGATGGGAAGCCGGTACCGTATCTTTTCGCGCCCTACCATGGCTATATCAATCGCGACTTTATGCGGGTCGAAGAACACTTTGGCAGCAGCAGGAATGACTGGAAGGCCTTCGATGCGATGACTGCGGCCGCTCACGCAGACGGTATCAAGATTATCCTCGACTTCTCTCCTAACGATTCAAATCTCATCAATACGGCCGCGCACGGCGACCTGTATGACAATGGCAAACTGCTGGCTACCTATGGCCATGATCCGCAAGGCATGTTTCACCACGAGGGAACACTGACCGACATCAATGATGCCTACCAGGTGCAGTACTACAACGTCTTCGGGCTGGCTGACCTGAACGAGGACAATCCCACGATTGACCGCTATATCAAGGATTCGATCCATCAATTTCAAGACCATGGCGTGGACGCGGTTCGGCTCGACGCCGTGAAACACATTACATGGGGATGGTCCTACAGCTTTGCAAATTCGCTTTACAGTTACAAGCCGAGCTTCATGTTTGCCGAATGGTTCATGGGCGGAGTCAGCGAGAAGTTTTACCCGGATGCCTGCAAATTCGCGAATAAGAGCGGCATGTCGCTGCTGGACTATCCTCTTGCCGTTGCCATCCGTGACGTGTTTGCGAACGATAAGGGCTTTTCGGCAATCCAGACAACTATGGAGGCGGAAGACCGTGATTTTGAAAGGCCCAACGACCTGGCAACCTTCGTCGACAACCACGATATTCCGCGCCTGCTGACCCTCAATCACAATGAAAACCGCCTGAATGAAGCGACGGCGTTTGTACTTACCTCGCGAGGAATCCCAATCATTTACTACGGAGACGAGCAGTATCTGCACAATGACACCAACGGAGGCAGAGATCCGTACACGCGCGTTTGGATGTCTTCCTACAATACGAATACCGTAGGGTTCCGTCTGGTGAAGAGACTCGCAGCGTTGCGGCAGACCAATGATGCGCTCGCGTACGGCAACATGGAGCCTCTGTGGATGAAACCGGATGTGTTCGTCTTTGAACGGCGGTTTGCAAGCGATGTCGTCATGGTTGCAATCAACAAGAGCGAATACTCATCGGCTTCAATTCCTGAACTGAAAACTGGCCTGCCCCCGGGAAAGTATCGCGACTATCTGCGCGGAATGATGAGCGGCTCCCGCATTGATGTCCGCGGGGACGCAGACAACGGCGGGCAGCATGTGGATAGTTTCACGCTCGCGCCCCATAGCGTTGCCGTATGGCAATCGGCCAGAGTTGCAGGCAAACCGGAAGTCGGTTCCATCGGCCCGGCGATCGGCCAACCCGGTATGCAGGTCACGCTCGCCGGCGAGCAGTTCGGATCAGCGAAAGGCAATGTCTTGTGGGGAAATACGGCAGCGGCGATTCGCTCCTGGTCAAACGAAACAGTCACGTTGGCTGTGCCCGCGGTTGCCAATGGACACTACAAGGTTCAGTTAAAGACGGCAACGGGAGAAGCGGCCAATACGATTCCCTTCACCGTACTTCAAGGGAAGTTGGTTCCCGTTACTTTCACAGTGAAAAATGTTCCGGCAGCAGCCGGAGCCGCTGTCTATCTAACGGGTAACTCAGTCGAGATTGGCCAATGGAAGGCTGCTTCTAACACGGCGCCCGGCCCTTTTCTTTGTCCTCATGCGCCCACTTGCTTCCTCGATATTTCCGTGCCTGCCGGCAAGCGGATTGAATTCAAACTCTTTCAGCTTGCCCAAGATGGATCGGTCCATTGGGCAAGCGGCGGAAATCATCTGTATATGGTGCCGGACAGTGGAACCGGCGCCCTGGAAGTGGACTGGCAGAAGTGACAGTCTGCTGTTGGCGAGCAGGAAAGAGGAATCTCCAGTATGAATCGTCGTGAATCACTCAAATTGCTCGTTGCCGCCGCGGGAGGTAGCGTCCTCGCATCCTCGCCAGTATTCGCACTGAACCCTGAACACACAGTCTCCCCTAAAGAACAGCCAGAAGAAACAAGAGTTGAGCGCGCCAATGGCATAGCGCCGGTATTCTCCTGGTTGACTCTCGGAGAAGTGAAACCCGCTGGCTGGATCAAGGAGCAGATGGTTCGCGATCTGAACGAGGGGTTTGCAGGCTGCCTGGGAAAACTATGCCACGAGGCATCTTCCGATATTTTCGTCAGCAACCGCAACTCACTTCACTCCCAAAATGTGGCGAATCAGGAGGGCGTGGCGTGGTGGAACGGCGAAACCGAAGGGAACTGGCGAGCCGGGTTCATCATGCTGGCGTATTTAACCGGGGATGCGGGCGCCATGCACGAAGCGGACGAATACGTGCGTCATATCCTGGCGTCTCAAGAGGAAAACGGATATCTTGGCGCATTTGCTGCCGACTCCCGCTTTAAGCATCCGGGCGAACTTTGGACCCAGGCATGTCTGCTGCGCGGTTTGCTGGATTACGCGGAACTCACAGGCAATACTGACGTGACCAGGGCTGTCCAGCGTTCGGCCGATCTGACGATTTCCGTCTATGGTTCGGGCAAGACGCCGGTACCCTGGGGAGAAAATCACGATCTGATGATTGTGGACGTGATGGAGCGTCTGTTCGATCGGACTGGGGACGCAAAGTATCGCGATTTTTCTCTTTGGTTCTATCAGGCCTGGAGTGAAAAGATGAGCGGGGCGGATACAAGCCTTTCTTCCCTGCTCGACCGTCATGCTCCCTTCGTGCAGCACGGCGTGCATACCTATGAGTCAATCCGCGTGCCCCTGTGGCTTTCCGCCGCAACAGGCCGCGAAGACCTGAGTCAAGCATCGCGCAACGCTCTTGAGAAGATGGGCCGGTATACCGAGCCAGGCGGTTCAGAGGTAAGTCAGGAGCTTATCAGCAACCTTGCGCCTGATCCCACGTTTACGGAATATGAGTATTGCGCAACGAAGGAAACGCAGTTCACGCTGGAATCTGCGCTGCAGAAGACGGGCGTCGCGTCGCTCGGCGACAAGATTGAGAAAATCTGGTTCAACGATGCGCAGGGTGCTCGCACCTCAGATGGGCGGGCCATCTCCTATCTGACGCCGGACAATCGTCTTCGGTGTAACGGGTTGACACCGGATGGCAAGAGCGCCGAGCCTCGCAACAAATTTTCTCCCACCCACGCCGATGTAGCGGTTTGCTGCAATCCAAATGCCGCGAATGTGGCTCCGATCTTTGTGCGCGGAATGTGGATGCGGCACGAGGAGGGAGCATTGGCAGCTCTGCTCTATGGTCCCTGCAATGTGTCTACCCAGGTTGCCGGAGTAAAGGTCAATCTAGAAGAACGAACCAACTATCCATTCGGCAATACCGTTGAGATTATCCTGAGCCCGGAACGGGAGCTGGAGTTCTCCCTTCTACTCCGCGATCCAGCGTGGTCACGAGGAACGATTGTGACCTGTTCCAATGCTCGAATTTCGCGCGAGGGGAACTACTGGCGAGTCACCAGGAAATGGAAACAGGGAGACAAGGTGCAACTGCAATTTGCCCCCGTTGTACAGGAAACCAGCGCCGTGAGCGGCGAAGTTGCATTGCAGTATGGAGCGCTTGTTTTCGCAAAACCAATCGCCGCGAGCGAAGCTGTGATAAGGACGTACCCGGTTGCAGGATTCGAAGATACGCATTACGAGCCCACCTTGGCACAGCAGGAGGAACTGATGTTTCCCGCCGAGTCCAGATGGCAGGGATTCGGATTTGATCCCTTGCAAGTGTTCACTGGGGCAGAGCTGCTGCGGCCATTCGATACGCCTGCCGTCGTGCTTCGCGGGCAGATGGTTCGAAAAATGGATGGGGAGCACATAGCTGTCGAGCTTGTACCGCTTGGCAATGCGTCTGGGTTGAGACGTCTGACCTATCCGATTACGTCATAGATCGCCATCATGCAAACGGCGCCATAACGAATAGTCGCTGTCGCGCTGTTCGCCTTCCTGCTAGAGTCCTTTGCCCCGATGTGCCTTTTTGCTTGCCGACGCTACCACCTTGCAACAAAAACGCCCGGGCCGAAACCCGGGCGTTTCAGTAGGTACGATCGGTCAGAACGTGAGTTTAACGGCCATCTGCCCGATACGTGCCGGCTCGGATCCGGTGGACGTGATCTGCCCCTCACTGCCGCCCACATTGATGCCGGTGTTGGAGATCTGATTGCCGGCGTTCGGCGCCGAAAAACTCGGCTGGTTCAGAGCATTAAACATCTCCCAGCGGAACTGCATGCCATAGCGATCCCTGAAGGTCCAGTTCTTGAAGATGCCCGCGTCGGTGTAATCCAGCGGCGGCGCCTGCATAATGTTCTTGCCGGAGTTCCCGAAGGTTCCCGGAGCGTTTTCAACAAAAGCATTAATGTTGAAGTAATTCTTTATCCAGTTTTGTTTGCCTCCCGTGCGGGTGTTGCGTGACTCACCCGGGACGACATCAGCCCGGTCCTCATACTGTGCTGCCCCGGACTGGTTGTTGCCGAATCCGGCGCCCACTGTGAACGGGAAGCCGGATTGGGCCGTGATGATTGCGCTGACCTCCCAGCTGCCAAGCGCCTCCCGGAGCAGCGCGTTGTGGCCGCGCAGATCGGGCGTTGTATAGATAATGTTGGACACCCACCGGAGAGGAACATTCTCGCTGGAAACACCGCGGCTCCACGCAAGGCTGAATGGATCGCCGAGCTGATTTGTCCCGAAGCTGATATTCGCGGAAGATGCTGTGTCGATGGTTCTGGACCATGTGAAGTTGGTCTGGAACTGCAGGTTGTGCTGGAGACGCTGCTCGAGACTTACCTGCATTGCGTTGTAGTTGGATGTACCCAGGCTGAACATGTCGAGAATTTCGCCAAAAGCCGTATACGAGCTGCGGGTGCCGCCAGTGGCGTAAATTCCGGGGTTTCGGTCGAGAATGATCGGCGCGTGATAAGCTTCGCTGCCGACGTAAGCGAGGCGGAAGACCATGTTCCGACCGATCTGCTGCTCTGCGGTTACGTTCCAGCTCTGGGTGATTTGCAGCTTAAAGCTGGGATCGATCGTCGCCGGAATACTGAGTCCCGGAGTGAACGTTGCGGTTGCCGGCGGCACGAAAGTGGAAGACGCGAACGGAGGAAACGGGCTCAGTCCGTTGGTTCCCGCAAAGCCTGACCATGGATTGTTGAGATTCAGCGGAGTAGTGGATGTGCCCTGCAGGTTGAAGGTTGGCGCGAACGGTGCGTTGTCAGCGGTGTGGTTGTAATACGAATAGATCATAGGAAACGTAAACAGACCGAAGCCGGCATGAACGGACGTGTGCGGGAATCCGCGAGGCTGCCAGGCCACGCCCATGCGGGGTTCCCAGTACCCGTAAGTTGTGCGCATGAGTCCGCCGCCGACGCCCTTGTCTCCGGGAAATACCAATCCTGTTGGCGCATTGGGGTAGACGCTGCTTTGCTGCCCTGGGACAAATGTCGCCGCTCTTCCGCTCGCAATTTTGGGAGGAATATTAGGATCCCAGCGAAGGCCGGCCGTAACCGTCAGGTTTGGGCGGACACGGAACTGATCCTGCCCATAGAAACCGGGCTGCCATCCTGAGACATCGGCTACTTCGCCGGCTCCCTGAAACATGGAAGACAGATCCCCGACCAGGAAATCGGCCAATCCAACTCCCGTGTACTGGCCGTTAAAGTTGAGGATCGGCTGAGTGGGATACTGCGTGAATTCCTCGGCGAACTGGTGTTGAATGTTAACTCCGACGGAGACCGTGTGGTTCCCCCAGGTCTTGGTCAGGTCGTCGTACAGTCCGTAGGTCGTCCGTTCCTCCTGCGACGGCTCGTAGTACCCAACGTTAAAGCCGTTTCCGCCCACCGAGAAGCCCTCCACATAGCACGAACCGGGAAGCTCGGTGATGTTAATGTACTTCGACCAGCAGAAGGGCTGGTTGGTGCTGGTGGTCGCCTGTGATCCATTATGCGCCGCGAGTTGCGCCCAGAAGATGGAGGCGACATTCACCATGGTGGGGCTGATCGTCCACGTATGACCGAGGGTTTCGTTGTAGTACTGTTCGTTGATCGAGAAGTCGTAGTTGTAGTTGTTGTTCATCGCCAGCAGGTTGCCCGGAACATCTCCCGACGGCTGGATAAAGCTCCTCACGAAGCTGCGCAGGAACACGCGCTGCTTTTCGGAAATGTTGTAGTCCAGCCTGCCCAGCCCCTCGTCATACTGCGCAATGTAAGGGGCGGAGGTGTAATACGTCAGACCGTCAGGCTGCTGGCCCGTCGGTAGCGCCGTTGTGGCAACAGTCACCGCCGTTGCGTTGTAGCTGTATCCGGGAAGCAGCTGGTTGGGCTTGCCGTTCACAACGCCGAAGGGGCAGACCGAGGATGCGCCCGAGGTGCACATCGTCTGCTGTCCGTTTGTCGACAAAGCGCTGAAGTCGCCGGCGAGCATAGCCGGAGTAGGCAGGTACGAATTCAATTCCGTCGAGGAAGTAGCGTTGCGGGTGCCCTGGTAATTCCCGAAGATGAAGAGCTTGTTCTTGAAAATCGGCCCGCCCGCGTACGCGCCAAACTGATTCTGGTGCAGCGGATTGACGTGATCGGAAAAATAGTCCTTCGCGTTGAATATCTGATCACGGTAGAAGTCGAAAGCTCCGCCATGAAGGGCATTGGTGCCGGATTTCGTCTCGATGCTGACTACAGCTCCCGGAGCGAACCCGTAAGCCGCGTTGAAATTGTTCGAGATCACGCGGAACTCCCGGGTAGCGTCCGCATTGGGAAACGGGGCGGGCAGACCGAGATACGTATCCATATTAGGAACGCCATCCAGCAGGAAGTAAGTGCTTCCCTGAGTCCCTCCGTTTGCAGAGACAGTGGTTGCATCCGGGAAGGAGAAACCGGTCTGGTTGTAGTTATTGCCGCCCGACGTCATACCTGGTGCGAGGTAGACCAGCGTGGATGGCTGGCGGCCGTTGAGCGGCAGTTGCGTAACCTCTGTCTCGCTGATGGTCTGTCCGAGTGAGCCGTTGGTGGTGTTCAGCAGTTCCGCATTCGCGGTAACCGTGACCGTCTGCTGCACGTTGCCGGCTTTCAGAGCGACATTCTGGGTGGACGCCGTGTCGACATTGATAATGATTCCCTCCTGCAGATAGCTCTGAAAGCCCTGCATCTGGACGGTGAGAGAATATCTGCCCGGGGGCAACGGAGCAATCCTGTATGCTCCCAGGTCGGATGAGGTCGCGGTCTGGGAGAGTCCCGTATCCAAGTTCTTGACCGTAACGGTGGCGCCCGGTATGGCAGCCCCCGCAGGATCCGTAACCAGGCCGTTCAGGCTGGCACCTATGGCCTGCCCGGACGCCAGGGGCGCAACGCAACAAAATACCGCCAGAAACACCACCAGGACGGCATGCTTGTAAAACTGGAAACGCATAGTTGCCTCCTCAATAAAGCGAACCACTTCAAACGCGGGTGCCCGTTCTCGTGAAAACGGTTTCATAGTCTCCCGAAAAACAGCACTCCACAGATTCAAATATCTGCTCATACAAAACTGTGAGTCGCGCACGCTCTTCACACGTGTCTGCCCACAGAGATATCTCACTCCGTCACGCATACTACCCCTCGGAAATGAAAGGTGTAATCCGACGAAAGTCGGATCGGGTACTTTTAGAGGCACATCCGGTTAGCACCGGGTTTTTGGCCGCTACCGGGGCTGGGCCGGGGCAAATGGACGTCCCTTTACCTGACCGATTCCCTCCCTGATGGTCACCAGAGAGTTGGCAGATGCGTTTTTGATTACCTCTGCCCCGCCCAAAGGCCAGTGCACTTCGATCTCTGCTGTCTTCTCAGCCCCCAGGCCGAAGTGCAGGCGCGGATCGTTGGCGGAAAGATAGCTGGTCTGGCTCATCACCGTCTGCGCCTGAATTTTCCCGCCGTAGCGAACCAGGACGCGGGATCCGATGGCGCTGCGATTGCTCTTCGTCCCTTCAAGGCGCACCTTCAACCAGTTGTGAGACGGCGGAGCATCATTGCGCAACAGCGATGGCGGTTCGTTCTGGTTCATGATCAGAACATCCATATCTCCATCGTTATCAAAATCACCAAATGCGCAGCCCCGGCTCACATGCGCCGCCATAATCCCTGAACCCGCTTCCGGTCCCAGTTCGACGAATCGTCCGCCTCCAAGGTTGCGAAAGACCAGCCTCGGTCCGCGCCGCGGATACTTCTCCGGATAAATCGCCTGCAACTCGGGATAAACTGTGCCCGCAACCCACAAAAGGTCCGGATATCCGTCGTTGTCCAGATCCATCATCGCCGTACCCCAGCTGATGAATCGGCGTTCGCCGGCAAGACCGGCCTGGCTGGTCACATCCTCAAATGCCCCATGGCCCTCCCCGCGATAGAGGCCGGTGGCCTGGTTCATGAAATGTGTCCTGACTACGTCGAGATGCCCGTCGAGATTGTAATCGCCCACCCCAATCCCCATACCGGCCACCTGCTGTCCGTCACCGCTCAACGCTAAACCACGCATCAGGCCCTCCTCGCGAAAGGTTCCGTCATGGTTATTCATCAGCAGAAGGCTCGGCGTGGAATCGCACGCTACCAGAATGTCGGGCCAGCCATCCTCGTCCACATCGAAGGTCACCGCGGTGAGGCCGTACGATCCTGTGAGCGCTGCAATCCCGGATTCTTTCGATACATCCGTGAAGTTTCCGTTTCCGTTGTTGCGGTAGAGGGAGTGCCTGGGAAAGGGCAATCCCTGAGGCCCGCAATTCACTGGGACGCCTTCGAAGTTGCAGTTTGGCGTCGATAAAGAAGGCATACGGGCCAGATTGACATCGACGTAATTCGCAACGAAGAGGTCGAGCCAGCCATCGCGGTTGTAATCAACAAATGTGCAGCCGGTGCCGAATCGCGGCGTTACCTCGGCAAGTCCGGCGGCGGCAGTTATATCGGTGAAGGTTCCATCTCCGTTGTTTCGATAAAGCCGATTGTTGCCGTAATAAGTGACAAAAAGATCCTCGAACCCGTCGTTGTTATAGTCACCGACGCAAACTCCGGTTGCCCATCCTGCATGGATCAGGCCCGCTTTCTCCGTGACATCAGTAAATGTGCCGTCTCGGTTGTTGTGATAAAGCCGGTTGCTCGCGCCATGAGGAGTCCCATCAAGCTGCCTGCCGCCGAGGATAAAAATATCCATCCAGCCATCGTTGTCATAGTCAAAGAACGCACACCCCCCGCCCATGACCTCGAAAATGTAGGTGGCCTTATCCGGATTCCCGTAAACCATGGTCTCGGTTAATCCAGCCGACTGGGCTATGTCAGTAAATCGCGCGAAGGGAGGTTGTCCACCAGCAGAAGACGAAAGCGCTCTCGCCGCGCGATCGAAAATCGGCAAAGCGCACGCCGCAGAAGCCGTGCCCAACACGCGCCGCCGCGTCCAATTGCGACAAGGCGGCACCGTTCCCGCGTTAATTCTTTCTCTCCATCGCATCCAGTTGCTCGTTCAACTGCTTCGCCTGAAGATTGGCAGGGTCCAGCACGAGGACATGATTTATGGCGGCTCTCGCCTCCTGCCATTCCGACTCAAGACACAACGTCGCCGCCAGATTTATCCAAGCGTTCGTATATCCCGGGTCCGCCTCCACCGCCAACCGGAAATGCCGCTCCGCCGATTCAGTCTTGCCATCCTGCGAGTCGAGATAACCAAGCTGATTCTGCGCCAGCGCAAATCGCGGATTCAGCTCAATCGCTCGTTCCAGCGCCGCTCTTTCACCCGCGATATCTCCGGTCTTGTTGAGCGCCATCGCCATCTTGTACTCGAGCAGAGGCTCGCTGGGATCGGTCGCCAACGCGTTTCGATAGAACACGACCGCCTGCTCCACATGCCCCGCCGCCATCGCCTGATCAGCCAGCGCCGCCTGCCCCGCCGCCTGAGTCTGACTCGACTGCGCCTTCAGCGCCTGCTGATAAATCTGCAGCTGCGCCTGCGCCGGCCCCGCGTCGCCCAGCGCCTGCAGCACTCGAGCGAGTTCAAAATGAACCTCCGGCTTGCTGTATCCGAGCGCGATCGACTTCTGTAACTGATCCTTCGCCTCGCTGTTCACTTTGGTCCGCGCCAGCGCCACTCCGAGATAGAAATGCGAGTCGGAAACATCCGGCTTCAGCGCCACCGATTGCTCAAGGTAACCTCGCGCAGCAGCGTAGTCGCCCTCATTGAGCTTGAGAAAACCCGTCAGGTACAGCACCTCCCAGCTATGCGGACTCGCAGCCAGAAGTGTGTGACTGAGCGCCTCTGCCTGCGCACTATCGTTCGCCAGAACCAGCGTCCGAAGATACAGCATCTGCACGCCCATATCATGCGGGTGCTGCGCCGCTGCCAATCTTACGATCTCCGTTGCCTCCTGGACGCGCATCTGCAAAATCAGCACTCCCGCAAGCGCCTCAACCAACGGAACCGATCTCGGATTCTCGCGTAGCTCGGCGTGCAACAAAGCAGAAGCGTCATCCAGCAGACCCGACTTGCTATACGCAACCGATAAATCCACCGACAACGGAACCGCCAGATGCCCGCCATCAGCCATCGGCTTCAGCAGCGCAATCACCGCGCTGTAATTCCCGTCAGCCAGCAAATCCCTGCTCAGGTTTTCGAGCGCAAGCGCGGAGTGCGGATCGATGGCCAGCGCCATCCTCCACTGAGCTTCCGCATCCGCTGTCTTCCCCGTCTGATCGAGCGCCGCACCCAATGTCAGATAGCCGTCGGCAGATTTTGGGTCGAGCCGAATCGACTCCTGCAATGGTTTGACTGCCTCCCCCGGCTGTCCGGCCGAGTAAAGGCTCAGGCCCAGGAGATAGGTATTATGAGCGGATGTCGGATCGCTTGCGACGGCTTTCTTGAAAGCCTCGCCAGCACAGGCATATTCATGCCGGTCTCCAAACCACGTTCCCAGCTCGGCATAGATTGCCGCATCATGTCGCGTCTTCAGTTGGGCCGCGATCGAATCAGGAGGCGTGCAAACGGACCAGGCACTGCGAACTCCGCCCAGTGCGGCGATCATCAGAATAGATGCCAACAGAATCTTCCGCGGAAATAGTTGATTCGTCCTTCTCAGGCCCCGAAGACATGCTCCGCGAAAGAACAGTTTTGAGAGGGTTGCGGCAAAAGCCCATGTCACGGTTCGTTCCGTGGATTTGCCGGCAGACGCCATCGGTGGTTCAGTATACGACATAGCCTTTCAGCCAGACTGCCCTTCATAATGCAGTGCAGGCCGCAGTTGATTCACATCTCCGCTCACTACGGGAGTCACATCTGCATCCGCGCAGCCTGCATGGCTTCCAACCTGGCTCTCTTAAGCGCACCCACCGGATCCCCCGTTGGATAAAATTCCATTGCGATGAACTTGTCGTACTTAAGCTCAGCAAGTTTTCGGTAGATATTCCGATAATCGATCTCGCCGGTCCCGGGCTCATGGCGTCCCGGAACATCCGCAATGTGAACTAACCCAACTCGACCAAAATTGTTTGACAACTTCTCGATCAAATTACCGAAGCCGCGCTGCTCATGATAAAAGTCGTACAACACTTTGACATTCTGGCTTCCGACCTGCCGGACAATCTCGAATCCCTCGGTAACCGACGTCAGATAGATCGTCGGGTTTTCCAAAGCGTCGATTGGCTCAATAACAATCTGAATATTTTCTTTAGAGACAAGATCTGCGGAGCGTTTGAGATTTTCAATCGAAGTCCGCTGTTGAGCCTCCGGACTTAATCCGTCCACCTGTTTGCCGGACAGCAGAATGATCTGCGGGCATTCAAGACGTTTCGCCGCTTCGATCTGCGCTGCCAGCTGCGTCATGAACAGCGCCGTGTCGGCGGGATTGGAAAAGCCCGCTTGCACTCCGCTCATCGAATCGAACACCAGACCCAGCGAGTGCATCCGGGCCATGATCCGGCGGGTATCTTCACTCGACCACTTTTGAAATTCACCAACAAGCTCCACTCCGTTGTAACCCGCAGCCGCAACCATTTCGATGCAGCGCTCGAACGGCGCGTGCTTTTCCAGCGTCCACAACATGACCGAATACTTGAACGCACCAGACGGAGTCGCCGCCTGACCGGCTGCTCCGGGAAGCAATGTCTGCGCCAGCGCCGCTCCGCCGGCAAGTTGGCCAAATTCGCGACGATTCATGACGCTCCACGCGCTGCGCAGATTGCCCGCCTTCTCTTCGACTGACATAACCCCGAATCGACGTAACCTCTAAACATGTCGGAGATAGTCGTAGTCCACCCTTGCAGCCTCAAGCGCCGTCATATCCAAAAATGGCGGCTCCTGCTCCACGTAATAGTATTTGACCGCCGTGCCGGCGGCCGCATCGAGAATGGGCCGATAATCGATATGGCCTCGTCCCAGTTCCGTGCCCTGTGGCCTGAGCGCCGCCGCCAGAGAGGTGCTTATCTTGCCCGCGACGAAATCCTTAATGTGCAGCATCGTGTAGCGGCGGGGATACTTCCTGAAGTATTGAATCGGGTTGTATCCCGCTGCGACCATCCAGCCGCAATCCAGCTCAAAGTCAACCAGCGAGGGATCGGTTTCATCGAGCAATACGTCATAGCCGATCTTGTGATCACCCAACGCCCTGAATTCAAAGTTGTGATTGTGATACGCATACTGCAATCCGGTCTTCTGCGCTCTTTGCGCAATGTCGTTGAGTCGCGCAGCCAGTTTCTTATAGTCATCGAGAGTCGGCTGAGCCTGCTCGCCCGGCGCAAACATTGCGGAGCTCACAACGAAATGCGCCCCCACAGCATGAGCATCGTCGAAGACGGGACTTAGATCCGGCGCATTCATCTCGAGGTGCGCGCTGTGACAGTGAAGGCCAGCCTTATCCAGTTCGCCGCGGAACTGCTTCGCCGTCAGACCTGCAAAACCCGCCGTTTCCACTTCCGTATATCCAATGGCGCGAATCTGTTTTAAAGTGCCCCCAACATCCTGCTTCAATTCTTTCCCAACGGTATAGAGCTGAATCCCGATTGGCACTCCGGGAAGCGCCGCCCAAATCCGCGCGAGGAAAAGAAGCGACCAGAGAAGAAGCCGTCGCTGCGACCGCCCCCGTTGCAAAAAGTCACGCCGCGAAACGAAGGCCATAAGTTGGTCTCATTTCGTTTACAGCCTGTCATCGGGCGACCATCGTCCCGAAACAACGGGCGAGCTGGATTGATCTTTCAGCCGCAGGCCTCGCACGGCTGCTTTCTGCTGATCATACCGATCCTGCTCAGGCGCGGGGCATTCGCGACGGAAACTGCAGCCTCGCAGTATTAAGTCCGAATGCCGAAGCCTCCACTGTGATCGTGCCCGCTCTGGTGGTCGAGCGAATCAATCCCGTGGCAATGCCTGCACTCGCACGCATCGGATTGGCAAGGATGCTCGCGTCTCCGATCACCGCGCCTTCCCCGTTCACCGTGAACGTCACCTCGTCGTCGCCATAAGGATAGGTCGTGCCCCGCGCATCGCAGATATGCGCATACACACGCACCCAGTCCGACCCATCGGCAATCATCTCTCGACCACAATCATCCAGAACCAGCGCAATCTGCGTCGGCACTCCCGGAGCCTGCAGTTCATGCACGGCAACCACATCTCCTCCCACGAGCCCTTCCGCCTTCACATTTCCAATCGCCGTTCCCGGTTTCGCCACGCCGGTTGCAAAGAGCATCGAATGCAGTTCACTGAACTGCGTCAGCCGAAAAGTAAATGGCGGATGCGGCATATGGAAATCCGGAGTCCGGCTTTTGCGTCGCGATCTCCTTGCCATTCTGTGAGAGCCGCACTTCCTCGCAGTTGCTGAAAACCGTCACCGTCTGCGGAGACTGAAACGTCGAGAAGCTCGCGATAAACACCATCGGTCCGCTGCCCACACCCAAAACCGTCTTCTTCAAAGGCCGCTGGCTCTGGAACATGTAGTAGTCGAACTTAGGCAGCCGGAACAAATCCAAAGGCGATCCATAAAACGGCTGATGATGATATCCCCGGTAGTAGTCAATCCCCGCCCACAGATCGGCTCCGGCCGCGCGCGCCGTCCCCGGAGCCGGCGGCCGGCTCAACTTCGCATAGATCCCATCGAGCGCCTCAATATGCCCCGCCGTCTGCGCCACCATCGGCGTCTCGCCCCATTCCCGGGCCACGCGCACTTTCCCTTGCTGGTCGGTCCAGTTGTCTACCTGGTCTCCCCACTCGCGGATCCACAAGGGTTTCGTGCCGTCGTTGCGAGAATACTCTACATCCCATCCATGAAAGCCCGGAACTGGCTTTCGAATATGGTCGCCCGCCGCATAACACTCCTCCACCGGATACTCCTCATGCACGATGGAATACAGTTCAGCGGCAACCGGGCTGTTGTCCGTCTCGTTCAACTGCGCTTCCCACAGCAGCACGCACGGACGATTGCGGTCGCGGCGAATCATCTCTCGTGCGTTCTGGTAAACCCGCTTCCGGAATACGTCGCCCCCCATAAACTGCCACCCCGGATTCGAAACAATAGCCAGGATTCCAAGTTCGTCGCACGCATCCATGAACGCCGGATCCTGCGGATAGTGACACCGGTACGACGTGAAGCCGGCCTCGCGCAGCTTCTTCGCATCGCGGAAATGCGCCGACGCCGGCAGCGCATAGCCAACATAGGGATGATCCTGATGGCGGTTGGCGCCGAGAGAAAAGAACCCCTCTCCATTGATCGTCAATCCCGCCTCCTTGTCGATATGAAACGTCCTGATCCCGATACGCGCGTACTGATCGTCGATCGGATCGTCTTTCCCCTCCTCGAAGACAGTCGTATGCAGCAGATAAAGATGCGGATGCTCCGGATGCCACATCTGCGGCCCGCGCACACTGACGCGCTGCGTCACCGTCTTAGACGAACCCGCTTCGATCTCCGCCGCAATATCCGATGTCGCAACAACGCTGCCATCCGGCCCCGTCAACTCCTGCCGAACCTTCGCGCGCCGCGTCGAACCCGATGCATTGACCACGTCTGTCTGTATCTGAATGACAGCAACGTCTGAAGTTACAGCAGGAAACGTAACGAAAATTCCGCCGCCCGCCGGTTTACCCGCAAGCACCGGATCGCTGATATGCAGATCCCCCAGAACCTCAAGCTGGACGCTTCGATACAAACCGCCAAAGTAAACAAAGTCGAGCTGATCCTGCGGCTTTCCCGGCGGCACGTCGGGGTTATCTGAGTTATCCAGACGCACCGTCAGCACATTGCTCTCGCCAAAGTGCGCGTGCTGCGAAATATCCACCGTAAAAGGAAGATAGCCGCCATAATGCGTCGTCAGATGCTTGCCGTTCAGCCAGACATCGGCCACCTGCATCGCTCCTTGAAAGACCAGATGAACCGTCCGCCCGCACCACTCCGCAGGAGCCGCAAAATGTTTTTGATACCAGCAGACCCCCTGATAGTTGCGGCCGCCGCTTGCATTCAGAGGCTCAAGCCGTACCGTGTGAGGAAGGTTGACCTGCTTCCAGCTCGCATCATTCCACGCAGCAATATCCCCGCTCCCGCGCGCTGCAGAGAGCGCACCCGCTGCTCCGCCTTCCGGCCTTGTAAATCGCCAGTCCTGATCAAAGCTCAGAACCACGCGCGCCTGCGGCTTGCGTGGCCATCCATGCTGCTGCTCGCCTGCCTCCTGAACAGTTTGTTCTCCGGCGGCGCTGGCGGGTGCGAGCAGGTTCCCAAAAACGAGGCCCGCCGCCGAAAGCGCGCCGGATTCCAGAAAATTTCTACGCGAGATTGCCATCGATAATTTCCCTTTTCCTGCGACATCAAGACTGAAATGGATGAATAGCCGCGCCCTTTTCTTCAAGAACCACGCCTCGCTGTTCCGCTTGCGACAGGAAAGATACGTCAGGGCTGAGGAAGCAACAAACCGTAATCGAAAAGAATCCCGCACCGGTCAAGATTGAGAGACGCAACGGCCACCTCATCGGAATTCAAATCACCAATCCAGCGCATTTGAGCGCACGTTCTGTTGGCCAATCGCTACTATAAGCAGTCAGCCGCAATGGCGAATCCGACAAAAGTCGGACTGCCTTTCTTTTGAATGGATAGTTCCGGTCGGGCGCCGTCATGCGCTTACAGCTTCATGACAGTCTTTCGAGACGAAGCCAGCAGGTGATGTCTTCCAAGCCGCGCCAGAACTATGGTTCCTTTCCCTCTTATACTGCTCAGTTCCATATGCCCATGGATGCGCTCCATGCGCTCGCGCATACCGGCAATGCCATAATGCGGCTTGCCGTCACTGGCGGGCATCAGGGGATCGAACCCGGTCCCGTCATCCGCGATGGTGATGAGTATCTCGTCATTATGGTAAGCAAGCGTTATCGCAATGCGGCGCGGGTGCCCATGCAGCGCCGCGTTATAGACCGCTTCACGCACCACCATCAGCAGTTCCCGCGCGATCGCTCCCGGAATCCCGAGCGGCCGCCCCGTCGTTGCGCACTCCACCTCCACACCGAACTCCTTATGAGTATGCTCGGCGATAGCCGCAATGGAGGTCGCGAGATCCTGCAGAGGTTCATCGTCATGCCGAAGATTCCAGACCGCCTGGCGGGCTTCGTCGATCGTGGTCCGGACCTGGGCGCGCGCGTAGTCAAGCAGATCCTCTTCGAGCGTACGGTTTTCGCGTTGTAAGCTTGAAACCGCTTCAAGCAAAGCGGAGATGCTGGTGCAGCCCTGAATCACAGTGTCGTGCATCTCGCGCGCCAGCCGGCTGCGCTCTTCCAGCACCGCCTTAAAGCGCGAGCGCACAATTCGTATCCGTGACCGGTAGATACCCCACACCAGGAACAACAACGCCAGCAGGCACAGGCTGAGAAACCACCACGTGTAATAAAAGTACGGCTTCTTGACGATATCCAGCGAAACATCGGAAGTAACGTCGGGATGGTTCACTTCAAACGCGACAACATGGAACCGGTAGTTTCCGGCGGGCAGGTTGGTATAGGTCGCCTCGCGGTTCGCGCCTGCATAGCTCCAGCTCGGATCGAAGTTTTCGAGACGGTAGCGAAAGCGTATTCCTTCTTGAGGCCGAAGCATCAGCGGCGTAAAAGCAAGCTCCAGGCGCGAGGCGTCAGCAGGAAGCCGAAGCAGCGATCCGAGTGTTAGTTCGCGGCCATCGGAGATAGCGTTGGTTATCAATATCCGGGGAGCCGCATAGGTCTGCGGAGGTTCCGGCATGATGTGAACTGCGCCTTTATTGCTCGGGAACCAGACGCCGCCATCCAGCCCCAGGCAGCCAGATGGCTGGCGTCCACCATACATCTGCGCTCCATCCGCTCCGTAGGGCATATCGTAGACGGTCACGCCAAGGAAGGACGTTTTTTGAAAAGATGCGGTGTTAAGCCTAGATAGCTGAAATGAGGAGATAGTATTCGGCCCGCTCAGCCACAGATTCCCCGTGCCTGTCCTCGAGTATCTGGTAGATGCTGTTGCTTGCTAGTCCCTGCGCCGTCGTATATTGCGTCAGTTTTCCCGAGCTATAGCGGTACAGCCCGTGGTCGCGCGTACCAAACCAGATGTCGCCATCGCTGTCCTGTAGAATCGACCACACCTTCTCATTGTGCAGCGCCTCCGTGACCGCATCGTGCAGGAATCTGCCCGCGCGCCAGTGGCTCAAGCCATGATCGGTGCCGATCCAGATGTCATTCTGCTGATCTTCGATCAAAGCGCGCGTGCTGAAATATGCCAGGCCGTCCCGGACTCCAATGTTTTGAACATGCTCTCCGCTGATGCGGCTGACGCCCTCATCGGTCGCAATCCACATCGTCCCGTCCCGCGCCTGCATGAATGCGCGCACGAAATTGTTGACCAGGCGCTGCGGAGCCGAATACTGGACCACCCCCGAAGGCGTCAGATGGTAGACGCCGCTGCCGTCGGTGCCTATCCAGAGCATTCCGGAACGATCACGAAAAACATTGCGTATTGGAAGGTTCGGCATCCAGGAGAATTTTTGCGGATGCGCGACACCGTCGCGAATCGCATAAACGCTCGACGCCACGGCCCATATTGTTCCATTCGGATCGTATGAGATGGTCTCATAATCAGGATCGGATCCGCCCGGAAGAGGAGTCACGCTGACCGGCGTTTTGCTCAGCCGCACCAGGCCGTCCTGTGTTCCTACCCAAACCTGCTGCTCGCCGTCTTCAAAAATACTGAGCACGGTTTTGCTGGGCAACAGACCGTTGCCGCCCATCCGCTCAAGGCTTCCGTTCTTGTAAGTAAACAGCCCATGTCCGATCGTGCCGATCCAAAGCGTGCCGTCCGTGGTCTGCTCTAGAGTGCGCACAGTGCCTGCGATCCCCGCCACCGGCTCGAACTTATCGCCGACCAATCGGTTCAAACCCCCAACCGTGCCCACCCACACCGTGCCGTCTTTGGTTTGGTAGATGGACTTCACTCGGCTCTCGCTAAAGGCGCCCGGCAGTTTGTACCGTTCCATGCCGCCAGCTCCGAACGCGAGAAGCTGAGAACCGCCGACCCACACTCGATGGTCACGATCTTCGAAAATTGCATGGACGGCCAGCGGAGCATACTGGGAAGTGTCCACTGCTTCTATCTTGCCGTTCGTTATGCGAAACAGACCGTTATCGGTGCCAATCCAGATGCGGTTCTGGCTGTCCTCCATCACACTGCGGACAAAATCGTCGGTGAGGCCCTCGGCCGCGGTGTAGGCGTGGAACACGCCGTCCTTCAAATGCAGTAGCCCTTCGCCCTCTGTGCCGAGCCATAAACTACCGTCACGGGCCGTCAGAATACAGAATGTGCTGTCGCCAGTGAGGGTCGTTCGATACCAGGGCTGTAAGGAATGAACGAATCGGGAGCCATCGAAACGCACAAGACCGCCGGTTGTTCCGACCCAGAGATAACCATCGCGAGTCTGCCGGATTGCCTGGACAGTTTCTTCCGGCAGTCCGTCCTGAATGTGCCAGATGCGCCGCGTGTATTGCGTCCGAAACTTCGTCTGCGTCCTGGCCTCTGGCTGCACAAGCAGCACAGCAAGAGCGGCTGCGCAGCCAATGAATGCTCTTGCTCGCAGCCGGCGAAAGAACACGGAATTCGACATCACCTCCATGAGATTTGCCGCGCTGGCAGCCGGTAAAGAAGCTCTGGAAAGAAGCATTTGGAACACTGCTGACGTTCAGGTGTGTGAAGTGTACCACTCAACTTGAACTCTTCTTTCGCAGCACACACTCCGCTTCGCTTTCGCGGATGAAAAGCGCCAAGCCATACAGAAGCGCGGTGGCATGTCCAACTTAGTCCGGAAATCCGACTTTAGTCGGATCCAGATGAATGTTTCCCGGAATAGGATTGGAGGGCTTCCCGACAAGGGATGCGGGCAATTGCCTCTCCTGCAAGAATAGTAGGAAGAGCTGCGCCTCGGATGAGGGAGTGAAGTCTGCAACGGGTAAGGTGAAGGACATATAGAGGAGATGATCCCACGACAGAATGCCCAATGCAGCGATATTGTTTCGCAACACCATCCATGACGGTCAGGCCGGGTACGCAAAACAATGGAAAATACGGAACAGATTAAGGTGCTTGTTGTCGATGACCATCCGCTGATGCGCGTCGGCATAGCCGCCATCATTAATGCTCGTCCGGATATGATCGCAGTGGCCCAGGCAGGGAGTGGTGAAGAGGCTGTGGATCTGTTCGAGCAGCACTTGCCGGATGTCACGCTGATGGATCTGCGCCTGACCGGCATTAGTGGCGTGACTGCCATCCAGAGGATTCGCAGCAGACATGGGCAGGCCCGTTTTGTGGTGCTCACCACCTACGAGGGCGACGAGGATATTCATCAGGCGCTCGCAGCGGGAGCTCAGGGATACATGATTAAGGGTATGCCGCACCAGGCTCTGATCGATGCCGTGAGGCAGGTTCACGCCGGCGGACGATTTCTTCCGCGGCCAGTCAAACTTGCGCTGGCGTCCAGAACTCCGAATTCCGACCTGAGTTCGAGGGAGCGTCAGGTTCTCGCGCTCCTCGCCGGTGGCAAGAGCAACAAAGAGATTGCCACCCTACTGGGTATTACGGAAGCAACCGTCAAATGTCATGTCAGCGTGATCCTCATGCGTCTCAACGCCAGTGACCGCACGCAAGCCGTCGTAGTCGCTTTGCAACGTGGCCTCGTCCATCTCTAGCATTGCGGATCTCAGAATCTAATTCTTCTAATTCTTCCACCTACAGAATTGTGTTACGTTTCCCTTGACATAATCATAACCGTACGGTTATGGTTTTGTGCGTGAAGCCGGCCGATGCCAATCACGTGTTCCGGGCTCTTGCCGACCCGACGCGCAGGGCCATTTTCGAGGAGCTGACACGGCAGGGCGAACAGACCGTCCACGCATTGACTCGCCATGCGGGCGTCTCTCAGCCTGCTGTCTCCAAGCACCTGACGGTGCTGAAGAGGGCAAAGCTGGTACGGCATCGCCGCGAGGGACGCGAAACTCACTATCGCGCGCAGCCCGATGCGCTGGCGCCGATGGTGGACTGGCTCGATCTCTACGGCGCCTTCTGGCGTGACCGGTTTGACCGTCTTGAAGATCTTTTACAAAGGATGGATACATGAGCAATCCAGCAGAGAGTCCCCGTGCCCTTGTGATCGAGAGGGTATTCCCACACCCGCCAGAGAAGCTGTGGCGAGCGCTCACCGAGAGCCCGCTGCTCGCGCAGTGGATGATGAATAACGACTTCGAGCCGGTGGTCGGGCGGAAGTTCCATTTCCGGGCCGAGCCCATGCCGAACTGGAATGGTGTCGTCGACTGCGAGGTGCTGATCGTCGACCCATTGCAACGCCTGTCCTATAACTGGGGTGTTGGAGGAAGCGAAGCCGGGCTTCAATGGGTAGTGCTCTGGACGTTGACTCCAGCGGAGGGTGGGACCCGCGTTCGCATGGAGCAGTCCGGCTTCCGTCCCGATCAGCAGGCAGCTTATCAGGGTGCAAAATACGGCTGGCAGAAGTTCATCGGCAACCTGGAGAGTGTCGTTGGGGGGTTGGAATGACCACGAAGGCAAAAGACATTGCTTATTGGACTGCGACCATCCTCGTCGCGCTTCCTATCGGAAGCGGTGGCGTTGCTCAGCTGGCGCGTTTGCCGGGCACTGTCGAAGGCTTTGTAAACATCCTTGGCTACCCGCTGTACTTTGTGACCATCCTGGGATTTTGGAAGGTGGCTGGAGCCATTGCCATCCTCGTGCCGCGTTTTCCCCGGCTCAAGGAATGGGCGTATGCCGGCATCTTCTTTGACCTGACAGGCGCGGCCGCATCCAGCGCTGCAGTCGGCGGTTACGGCGCTTACGCCTTTCACATCGTCGCCCCTCTCATCCTTGCTGTTCTCACTGTGGCATCGTGGGCGCTTCGACCCCAAAGCCGTAGGATCGGCATCCTCTTTCCACCACAAAACGGAGAACCGAAATGAAAATCAAGGTGATCAGCGTATATGTGGACGACCGGGATAAGGCCCTGCGCTTCTATACCGAAGTGCTGGGCTTCGTGAAGAAGACTGACTTCAGCCAGGGGCCGTTTCGTTGGCTCACGGTGGCCTCACCCGAGGAGCCGGACGGCACGGAGCTGCAGCTTCGCGCTCAACAACAACCCGGCGGCCAAAACCCACCAGCAGGCCATGTCCCAGCAACGCCAGCCAGCGGCCATGTTCTTCACGGATGACGTGCAGGCCGATTACGAGCGTATGAAAGCGAGCGCCGCCGAGTTCACCATGCCACCGACCGACGTGACCGCCTCGAAGATCGCCAAGTTAAACGACGCCTGCGGCAATCTCCTTCAGATTACGCAGCTGAAGCGCTGGTAAGGCGGGACGTTCAGCAGGATCCCCCGGCCGGACAGATTACCCGGCCGGTGCAGGCCGGCATTTTGGCCTCGGTGCCGCCATCCCGCGGCGAGCCGCCACGCGGGGTTGAGCCGTCTGCCAAAATTTATTTTCTGATAGCCCGTCTTGACGATGGAGCAATCGACCGCCGCTGTCCAAAGTGACAGCTTCCTGGAACCACAAACTGGTCTAACATCTTCACCAAGGTGGCAATGACAACTGAACGGAGGTTACCCTAATGAAATGCCGACTTGCTCTCGTTGCGGTCACAATGCTCCTTGTGACCAGTATCCCGCTATTTGCAAAAGGTCCTTCAGGAGCATCCGCTGATGCTGCCGATTGGGTTGATCACTGGGCAAAACCAAGAGTGGTTCTCTTTGGTCCCGAGGAGCAAGCCTTCAACGAAAACATGCACGAAATCACGTTTGCCCATGATCGCTTTGACCATGCTTTGGACGAGAATACGCTAAATGCTGATGTCCAATGGTTGAAGGATCATCCAGGTGATCGCTTTTTCATCGAAGGTTACGCCTCCGCGACTGGCAGCGAGGCCTACAATCTGAACCTCTCGGGACAACGAGCGTGGTGGGTCAGAGAACTTCTGATACGCAAGGGCGTTCCGGAGGATCAGATCCTGCTGGCAGTGCCATGGGGAATGTTGTATCCAGCCTGTCTGGAAGACACCGAAGAGTGCCACGCTAAGAACCGGGTCGTGCGGTTTGCTTACTATCCAAATTTGAGCAAAACAGCCGATTGACGCCAATCGACCAGTGGGCGCTAAATCGCCAATTCACTCGTGGAGGTGTGAATCCAGGATTGTGGAGTTCCGAGGGAATCACCGGCCACTCGGAAGTGATTCCGGATAGCTACCGAGAAAAGCGCGAATCTCGTCCGCGATAGACCACCGACGGGACGCCAATCTCCCGTTACGAATCCAGCTTCGGGGAGTGCATTTGCGGTCATGCGTTCGTTGAGCGGAGGTTGCAGGTTACGCTGCGCGCAGCTAAATTAGGTGCGAGAGTTGGAGCTGCACATGAAAGGGCCCGTCCCGGTGGAATCTGCCGCTGCATTCATCGACGAGAAGATCAAGGAACTCGGGGACTGGCGCGGGAAGACGCTCGCGAGAGTGCGCGCAATCATACACGCGGCAGATCCGGAGATCGTCGAAGAGTGGAAGTGGATGGGGACTCCCGTCTTTTCCCACGGCGGCATCGTCTGCACCGCAGAGACTTACAAGAACGTCGTCAAGATGACATTTGCCAAGGGAGCTGCGTTGGACGACCCGTCGGGTCTATTCAACTCCAGCCTCGACGGGAATGTCCGCCGCGCCATCGACATCCACGAAGGCGACGAGGTCGATGACGCGGCCTTGAAGGATCTCATCCGCGCTGCAGTGGCGCTCAATCTTAAGCCCAAGCCGAAGCCACAACGAGCCAGCAGCAAGCGGGCCGACTAGCTTCGAGCGCCGAAGTGTATGAAGAGCTAATAGGAGCGTTCGAGCAACGCCAATGAAAAGCCCAGTTCCGCCGAAAATTGTTAAGGGACAAACAGCCAGCTCGCAGCCGGCAAATAATTTGGGCTACCGGCAAGTCTTCGTGCTAGTCTTGGCCTCAAAGATCTATTAATCAATTTAGTTGCCATCACCTCTTGAAAAGAGGCTTTACGGTTGATTGTTCGGTGATCATGCCTTGATGAGAAGACCTTTACCTCTGCTGCTTTTTCTGTTTGCGCTGACCTTTTCGAGCCATGCGGAGACTTTCAAGAATCCGCAACGGATACTTACCGGCAGCGCTCCCAACCAGGTTGTCGAAGGGGACGTCAATGGCGACGGCCGTCCCGATCTGATCTACAGCGACCTGATCTCCAGCGGCGCCAATTACACCACTATCATGCATGTGCTCCTCAACCAGGGCAGTGACCAGTACAGTGCGGGGCAGGACATATCTTTTCCCGCAAACTACAGCGGAGCGTTTACGCTGGCCGATGTAAATGGGGACGGGAAGCTTGACTTGGTCCTGGCGCCGACCAGCGGCATTCAGGCGGAGCTTGCAGTTGCGCTCGGAAATGGCGATGGCACGTTTCAGCCATTAGTTGTATCGACCTTGCCTGCCTATTCAAACAGCGTCTTTGCTTTGATTAGATCACTTACTGTTGCCGACTTGAATGGAGATGGGGCGCCGGATCTGATCTTCACGGACATTCAGTACGGCATGATCGGGATATGCTTTGGGGATAAGACCGGGCACTTCAACCTGGTAACTCAGATTCGGGACTATAACGAGCCGAGTCAAGTCTTTCTCAACGACTACAACGGAGACGGAAAGACGGATTTCATTGTCCATGATTCTCTCTCAGCCAGCGCCACGGTTTATCTCAACAACGGAGACGGGACCTTTGCGACCGGGGTAAATTACACGGGTCCCGATCACATCGGCAGCATGTCTGTGAAAGACATGGACGGGGACGGACATCCGGACATGGTGATTACAGACTCCGATAACAACTTACAGATTTTGCATGGAAATTCCGACGGTACGTTTACCGCTACGGTGTCTGCTCCCGTAAATGTAGGCTCAGCCAGCATGCATCCAACGGTTCTGGACGTCGACGACTACAACCATGACGGAGTTCTCGACCTAGCTCTCGTATCGACGGATGGCGTTCACATTCTCCTCGGGCAGGGAAGCTTCACATTCAATCCGCTCTCTCCGGCCCCTGTAGGTTCAACTTATCTCGGATTCTACAAACCGGCCATTGGCGATCTAAACAGCGATGGCAACATCGATATAGTCTTCCCCTACTCTGAAGGGCTGGCGATTCTATACGGCAAAGCCGATGGCTCGCTCTCCTCGGCCGACGCATACGACATGCGACACAACGTTGCCTCGGCCGTGCTGGCCGACTTCAATGGAGACAAGAAAACGGACGTCGCTGTCGCAGTGGATGCGCCGAACCTGCGTGTCCTCATCGGGAAGGGCGATGGGACATTCACGTTATTGCCCGATACCAACACCTCTTCCACGAGCGGACTTGTAAATGGATCCGTTACCTCTGGCGATTTCAACGGAGATGGCCGTGCTGATGTGCTGATTACGGCACGCAACAGTACCACCGACGAATCGGGCACACTATTCCAGTTGGGCAACGGCGACGGGACGTTTGGCCCGCTCACCTCACTATCATCCAGCTATCGTGCGTTTGCCGCGGGCGGAACGGTGGGGGACCTCAACAACGACGAGCGAAGCGACATCATGCAGCCTGACGGTACGTACGGCAATGAATACCAGTTTTTTCTCGGCCAAACAAACGGCAGCTTCCGGGAGAGCGGAACGATAACCCCCAATGTGGCGGCCCAGTTCGCGTCCGCGTTCGTATACGGAGATTTCAATAAAGACGGCAAACTGGACGTCGCGAATATTGGCTACGGAACTCTCCAGGTGTTCAATGGCAATGGCGATGGAACACTCAGTCCGGGGTTTCAGTTCTCAAATATTCCCGGGGGGAACAACTGGGGCGTGTTCGATGCGGTCGCAGTGGATCTGGATGGCGACGGCAATCTCGACATTGCGGCACCGGCTGGGCTCTCTGTCGAGATCTTTTATGGCCATGGCGATGGCACATTTGACGCTCCGGTTTACATTCCGTATACGTTGCCGCAGGGCGCGGAGGGTCACTGCTGCGCAGAATTTATCAATGCAGCGGACTTCAATCGCGATGGCAAAATGGACGTCGTCTTGTCGTATGAATCATCGTTCGCTTCCGTGATCAGTGTGCTTCACGGAGCCGGAAATAAGTCCTTCGATGACCAGGTCGATTACTTGGCCGGAGATGCACCAACGAAGCCACTTATCGCCGACCTGAACGGCGACGGTTATCCTGACATCGTTGTCGCGAACAACGACGGGAATGGCGTTTCGACCGTAACCGTCCTGCTCAACATTCCTGACAACGGCGACGTGTTGGGAAATCTCACTGCGACTCCGGAGCCGTCAGACTTTGGCTCACCGTTCACCCTTCATCTCAATCTGAGCGCGGCGGTGGCCGGAGCAGGAACCCCAACCGGAACCGTCACGTTTTCGGTCGATGGTACTACTGTTGGAACTGTCCCCCTGACCAGCGGATCAGCAAGCTTTGTCGATACATCCTCTGTGGCTGCAGGCACCCACGCCATCTCGGCACTTTACAGCGGGGATTCTGTATTCCATGGCAGCACATTCTCAGGCGAGCACACAGTTGTGGCAGTCACTACCCCCACGCAGACAACTTTGCAGGTAAATCCCAATCCCGCCGATGCGGGCGTTACCGTTACCTTTACCGCGCAAGTGATGTCCAGTGGCGCTGTGCCCAATGGAACTGTAACTTTTCAGGATGGCTCGACTTCCTTAGGCACTGGCAGCGTGGGCCGCGGTGGACCCGCGAGCTTTTCTACATCCTCTCTCCTGCCAGGCACGCACGTCATAACTGCGGTTTACGGCGGTAATGCAACCTATGGACCTAGTACTTCGAACGCAGTCAATCTGGTGGTGCAAGGCGACCCCACAACTACCGCTTTGACCTCGACGCCGAATCCCGTCAATGCTGGCCAGAGCTTAGCGTTCACGGCAACAGTGACTTCCCATGAAGGAGTGCCCTCTGGCGCAGTCAGCTTCGTGGAGGGAACGACGCCGTTGGGCATCGGGAGCGTGAACGCCAGCGGCACGGCTGCATTTGCCACGTCTTCGCTCGCGCCCGGGACGCACTCCGTCACCGCAGTCTACGCCGGGAATCAGACTTACGATGGCAGCACTTCTCCAGCCTTAAGCGTGATCGTAGATGAAGGCCCGAGTACGACCACGCTAGCCGCGACTCCAAACCCTGCAGCCGTTGGCAACAGCGTCACACTCCAAGCGTCAATATCAAGCCTGGTTGCGCCAACTGGCACGGTAAGCTTTCTAGATGGAAACCACGTGATCGGTCAGGCCGCGCTGAATGCGAACGGCACAGCAACCTACAGCACCACGTACCTTGCAGTTGGGATGCACACGATGACCGCCTCCTATTCAGGAAACACTAGCGTTCTGCCGAGCTTGTCCGTTGCGGTGCAGGAGGTCATCGTACCGTTCGTTGGAGATTTCACGATAGCGGCGTTGCCGCAATCCACCAGCGTTTATACAGGTGCGGCGACTCGTTTTCATTTGTTAGTTTCGCCCACGGGTGGGTTTGATCAGACCGTTGTGCTTTCCTGTGCGGGACTACCTGCCGAAACCACGTGCAGCTTCGATCCAGGCTCAATGGCTGCGGGCAAAGGTCCCTCGGTAGTTGTGATACAAACCTCCGCTCCACATCAGACCAGGACAGCGAACAATTCGACGCCATTTTCGTGGACAACCACGGGGTCCGGGCTGCTCGCCTCACTGGCGTTCCTGTTCTTTCCGCGTCGCTCTCGGAAGCGCGGTGCAGCTTTCATGCTCGCGCTAGGCATTTTTCTGCTGATGAACACGCTCGCCTGCGGAAGTCCCGGTCCCGTTGGGGGAGGAACTTTGCCGGGAACTTACAGCATTTCTATTGTCGGTACAGCATCCGGGCAAGGTGAGATATTGAGCCATTCTGCCGATGTAAAGCTGACGGTGAAAACGTTCTTCTGATCTAGCGCAGCGCTGTCCAGGAATGCCTGCATTTCGCCGTCGAGCCGTTTCGCCGGTGGCGCCTGGAAATAGGGGCGCGCTCTGCCGCTGGGGCCGGTGCTGTCGTCACGCCAAACTTCGGTCCTGATTTTTGGTCATGCCGCTACGCCCCGTTTGAAATAGGGATGCATGCCAGGAAAACAGCCTTTCGGCGGTGAGCTGCTGATCGCAGCCCGCGTCGCGTCCAACATCATCTCGGCAATGCAATGGAAGATTCATTCCGTTAGACGCGCAATATCGCGGCGGATACAAGTCCCCATTCTGCCGCGCCGAAACAGCCGTACGCGAGCCCGAACACTGTCCAAACTGACAGTTGCCTTGCTGAAGCCAGAGCCCTAATCTCTGACGTGACGGGGACTTACGCGTCCTGTTCTCCTGAAAAACCGCTGTCCCTGCCAAGAATAAGCACAACGCAACAACGATGTCTCTTTGATTGAAAGAGTCTCGAAGATGTTCGAGAAGTATTCGCCGCCGGCGAAAAATAAGCAACTTTCTATCGGACAATGATTCGATTCCTTCCTGGCTAACGGCACCGGCTCGCGCGTATGCCGATCAGAACGAAAGGGACCACACTTTCGCACGAACGTGCGATCCCGGCGGGAGAGTCGAGGCGGGATTCGAACGGCGAAGTGATTCGCTCAGCTCATGGAGGGAATGATGAAAGAGGAGAAGAAAACCATCATCGCCGCCCAACTGAAGGCTCCGCGTGCCGGTGCGATCGCCGGTATCCTGTTCTCGATCCTGCTCATCGTTAGTGTGGTACTTATCCGTCTTTCTGTTCCCGACAGTCCGCAGGATCCAGGGGCCTGGCTTGCTCATAGTGCGCGGTCTGTCGGTCTTGCCCTGACCCTGCTGCCCTTCGCAGGAATTGCCTTCCTGTGGTTCATGGGCGTGCTGCGCGACCGGATGGGGGCACTCGAAGACCGCTTTCTAGCGACCGTGTTCCTTGGCAGCGGCCTGCTGTTTCTGGCTTTGATCTTTGCTTCTTCGGCGGTTACAGGTGGTCTCCTGACGGCATACGAAGCAATTCCCGGAAAGATGATGGACTTCGGCATCTACACGTTTGCCCGCACCCTCGCCTATGAGTTAGTCAACATTTATGCGCTAAGGATGGCGGGAGTATTCATGTTTTCGACCTGCACGGTCGCGATCCGAATCGGGATCTTCCCGCGCTGGATGGCGTTTCTTGGCTATGCGCTGGCGCTCTTTCTGCTCCTGAGCATCGGACACTTCGGCTGGGCTCCATTAGTCTTTCCGTTGTGGACGCTGGTGATCAGCGTGTATGTCCTGTTTGCGAATTTTGAGCTCATCCCAGCGTTCAAGACAGAACCGTGATTGCCTTGGAGCATGTTCAGTTCTACTGCCACAGGTGATCGTGGCAAAGTGCGTCTTTTCTTGAGGCCGGGCCGAAAGCCATTCGCAGCATTGTGCGGCGAGATCTTAATTGACATATGTTTCGCCCCGTTGTCGTAGCTCACGCCGATTCCGGTAAGTCCTTTGGAATGTGGTGACCAGAGCATGGATCGAACCTCCGATGCCCGCCTTTCCGGTTCGCGCTTCAATGCATTTGAATTTTCTCGGTCTGCGTCCCGATCTCTGGGCAACACCCTGCCCCTATTTGTCATCACACGTCGTCGGGGCGCTGTCGCACCTCAGTCTGCCGAAAGTACCCGGATAAGTATGGAACACCGGCAGTAGATCGTTTTGAGCCCCAGGTGTTGCTCGAAACAACCGTACAGGTGATTGCGCCTGTATCTAGCTTTTTGGAGAGGCCATATGAATCGTGCAGGATACTCATTATCCAGAGTGTTTGTCGTGGCTCTTATCACATTGCTGTTTGCGGCAATCGCGGGAGCTCAGGAGAACGCCGGTATCAGCGGCGTCGTAACCGACCAATCGGGCGCTGCCGTGCCCGGCGCTACCGTTACGGTAACGCATGGGGCCACAGGGACCGTTCATTCTACATTGAGCGATAGTAACGGTCTCTTTAACTTCTCGGAATTGCAGATCGGCACCTATGACCTGAAAGTTGCCGCGAGCGGGTTTAAGACCTATACCCAGGCCGGACTCGTTCTCAACGAAGCGCAGACACTGCGGGCGAACGCCAAGCTCGAGGTTGGAGCGGCCTCGCAGACGATCACCGTGCGAGCCAACGCACTGCAGACGCAGTCGGAAACCAGCGAAGTCAGTTCGCTCATTAGCGGGCAACAGGTTCTGCAGCTTGCCACCAATGGCCGCAATGTGATGTCCCTGACTACGTTGGGAACCGGCGTAACCAATACACTGCCTTCGTTTAACGGCGTCACTGCCCAGGGCAGCAGCGCCGAGATCAATTTCAACGGTTCGCGGTACGACCACAACAATTGGATGGTTGACGGAGGCGAAATCTACGACCGCGGCAGTGGCGGCAAACTGGGAGTCGCAGTGAGCCCGGATGCGCTGGCCGAATTCCAGGTGCTCAGCAGCAATTATCAGCCCGATTATGGAATCGCTTCCGGCGGCACCGTTCTAATGGTCCTAAAGTCCGGATCGCGTAACTTTCATGGCGGGCTTTGGGAATTCAACCGCAACGACGCTTTCGATGCCGGCTATTACTTCTATAACAAGGAGCATTTGCCCAGCCCTGAGCTCCGGCTGAATATCTTCGGCGGAAACATCGGCGGTCCAGTCTGGATCCCCCACGTATACAACAACGACCGGAACAAAACCTTTTTCTTCGTGAACGAAGAGTGGCGCAAGTTTATTCAGGGAGCCAATGCGTCCGTTACGAATACGATCCCGGCCGCAGATTTTCCAGTGGCTGGTCAGGACCTGCAATATACCCCGTTAAGCGGGTCGGTGCTCACGGTCCCGAACACGTCGGATCCCGCAAAGCTCGCGCTCTATAGCCAGGATGGACTCGTGGCAGGGCAGCCGTTTACTCAATCGTCTCCTGGCGTCTACACCATCCCGGCGAATCTTATTGATCCCAATGCGGTGCTCTTCATGGGCACTGGAGCCATCCCTAAGCCCAACACCGCGAATGGTACCCAGTACATTGCATCACCAAAGCAGCCCACCTATGTCCGTGAGGATGTAGTCCGCATCGACCATCACCTCAGCGACAAGTACACCCTGATGGGTCACTGGATTCATGATGAGATGTCCCAGACCATTTATCCGGATATGTGGGGCAATAACAGCTACGTTACGACTGGCGACGTATTCGCGAATCCGTCGTGGGGTACGGTGGTTAAGCTTACTCAAACGCTTTCTCCAACTGTGCTGAACGAAACTGGTCTCTATGTGAATGGAAACACCATCGATATCACGCCCGCCGGCATCTATGCGCAGCCCTCCGGCTGGAGCGCGGCAGGAATCTTCAGCGGCAATAACGCCCTGAACCGACTTCCGTCGATAGACTTCCAGGGAGCACCAAATACCAACTGGACAATCAATTACTGGCCTTGGCACAACTCTTATCTCAACTACCAGATCCGCGACGACCTGTCCTGGACCAAAGGACTGCACTCGCTTAAGTTCGGCTTCGGCTACATGCGTTCGGACAAAAACCAACAGCAGCAGGCCGATACACAGGGCGACTTTACTTTCAATGGTTCGTCCTACGCGCAGGATGCCTATGCAAACTTCCTGCTGGGATTCGCCAGCAGTTATCAGCAACTTCAAAGTCTGGCCACCGACCACTGGGTGAATAACACCTACTCCGCTTATGCCAACGATAACTGGCACGTCCTTCCCCGGCTGACGCTCAACCTCGGCATACGCTACGATGCACTGCCGCATGTCTATGAAAAAAACAATCGAACTTCCAACTTTATTCCAGCTGACTTCAACGCTGCCGACGAACAAATTCCGAATGCCTCCGGCGCGCTGGACCCGACGGGCCCCGGCTTCAGGCAGCCTGCCGGCGCGCCCGTGCCGTTTTATCTGAACGGCGTGCAGCTTGCGGGCGTGAACGGACTTCCGAGGGGGCTGGTCAAAAACTCCTGGGGAACAGTCCAGCCTCGCGTTGGCTTTGCCGACGATCTCTTCGGAGACGGCAAGACCATCCTTCGCGGCGGCTTCGGAATGTTCTTCGAGCGCATACAGGGTAACGATATCTATGGCACGGACACAAACCCGCCGTATGCGTATCAGCCTTCCGTCAGCGCTGTGTATTTTTCTAATCCCAATACCAGCAACCAGACAGGGCAGACCGCTTCAGCCCCATTCTTCCCTAGCAACTTCACCAATCTGTCCTATTACTATCCCCATCCCGGTACTGCCCAGTTCAGTTTGGGAGTGCAACATCAGGTGGCTCCCTCCGTCATCGCGGCAATCCAGTACGTCGGCATGACGGCATGGCATCAGAACGATGAACGGGCGATCAATACCCTCCCGCTCAGCGACGTGACGGATAGGCAAGCTGTTGCTACCCACGGGGCAAACTCGAACCTTTACAGGATCTATCCGGGGTTCGGTGGCATCACGCAGATTGAGAATATAACCAACAGCAACTACAACTCTTTCCAGGCAGCTCTGCGCATGGAGAACCGTCACGGACTCACTTTCGAGCTGGCCTACACATGGTCGCACGAAATTGACATCCAAAGCGGCGATCTTACCTCAACGAACCAGCAGGGTTCCGGCGGACAGATCTCCAATCCATTCAACATCGAATATGACCGTGGTTCGGGTACCATCGATCGACGGAATGTATTCAGCGCAAACTACATCTATAACCTCCCGTTCTTCCTGCACTCTAGCAATGGATTCGTGCGGTCGGTGCTGGGTGGATGGCAGATCTCCGGCGTCACCGTGGCGCAGAGCGGGAACCCGGTCAATGCTACTTATTCTCCGGATACTCTTGGACTTGGCGGGGGCACAACCAACCGTCCCGACAAGGTCTCCGGAGTGAACTATCCAAAGAAGCAGCTCGCATGGTTCAATCCCACCGCATTCGCCGCTCCAGTGGCCCCGTGGAATGGTGGTGGAGGTGAGGGCTTTGGTGATTCAGGCAAAGATACGATCGTCGGTCCTGGTCTTTTCAACTGGAATCTCAGTCTCTTCAAGGAATTCCAATTGACTTCGCACGAAGGCCCACGGATTCAGCTCCGCGCTGAATCCTACAACACCTTCAATCACACGGAATGGAACAATATCGACACCGGATTTACAGATTCGAACTTTGGGCAGATAACCTCCACATATGACCCGCGTACTTGGCAGTTTGGTGGAAAGTTCCTTTTCTAGCCCGGTGCTGGTTTGCTTTACCTCAGCGAAAGGGCCTGCAAATCAGGCCCTTTTCAATTTCTGCCGCGACGCATCTATTTCGCTGCTCGGATTGCCGCTTGCATTCCTGCCGGCGTACCGTAAAGCAACTGATTCGCATGGAGAATCAATTGAAGTTTTCTATCAGGTTCTGGCTTCTCCTGTTTCTCATTTGCTCCCTTCCCGTAAGACAGCACTCCGCACTCGCGCAAAGTGACCCGCGCCTCCATGCGTTCGCGCTCGAACAGCAGGGACAAAACGAGCAAGCCGAGCAGGCGTGGCACGATATTCTGGCTGGCAACCCTCGCAATGCGGAGGCGTTTGCACATCTTGGTCTTCTCGAAGCGCATCAGGGCCGTTATGATGCGGCAATCAACTACTATCGCAAGGCGCTCGCCATCACTCCGACATTTCCCGGCGTGCAAACGAATCTCGGTCTCGCGCTGTTCAAAACAAGCCAGTTTCGTGCGGCAGCCCAAGCGTTTAAGGCTCAGCTCGCGAAAGATCCGGGCAATGAACGGCTCACGATCCTGCTCGGCATGTCCTATTACGGAATGGCTGATTATTCGACCGCCGTTCCCTATCTGAAAAGCGCAGCTGCAAGAGACCCGCAGAATCTTTCCCTGCGACTCACCCTCGCTCACAGCTGCCTCTGGGCCAAGCAGTTTGCCTGCGTCATGGAGGTTTATAAGCAGATACTCTCGCTCAACGCAGAGTCGGCCGAGGCAGACATACTTGCGGGCGAGGCATTGGATGGCCAGGGAGACACCAACGGAGCTATCGAGCAGTTCCGTGCCGCCGAGCGCGCGAACCCCAGGGAGCCTAACGTCCACTTTGGCCTCGGTTATCTCCTCTGGAAGCAACGCCAATATCCTGAAGCCAAAAAGGAATTCGAGGCCGAGCTGAGTTTCGACCCGCAGCATGGACAAGCTCGAGCATACCTGGGTGACGTTCTCGTTCGTCAGAACGATTACGTCTCTGCGGAGCCGCAATTAAAGCAGGCTATCGCTGCCGATCCGACCCTCCCGCTTCCTTATCTTGATCTTGGCATCATCTACGCAAGCTCGGGGCGCGACAGTCAGGCCATCGCAGCATTTCAAAAAACCATTGCGCTTGACCCGAACGACGTAGACTCGCACTGGCGTCTCGCGAAGCTCTATCAGTCCATGGGTCGGACCGAAGAGGCAAAGGTGGAATTTGCCAGAGTAAGCGCTATCAAAGAAGAGCAGATCAAGAACCCAAAGCACGAGGTCCTCGATATCCGATGAATTCTCTCTGCAGTAAAAATATCCTTTTTGTATTTTTTCGCACGCAGTGCACAGCTGCCCGCTAATCCCTTTATCCTGCTCGATGGTAAAGATTCGATACTTGGAGTTTGACTAACCAGTGGGGCCGCTACGATCTTTGTGTGTCCATCGCCTAGAACGGTCTGCCACGGAACAGATATATCAGTTCAATTACGAGAATGACGACAACCGTCACTTCCAGAAAAAATGCTCGACTCTGGTTGAATTGGTCCACCATGAATCGGTAGAGTTCCTCCGCGGTGCGCACTTTCTGGGTCACGAGATCCTTGTAGTCGGGTACGCCAACTTTCGAGGCTGCTAGTTTGTAGAGGCGAGCGGAAAACATGTCACTGAGAAACTTTATGGCATTATCTGCGTGCTCCGTAAGCTCAGCCACATCGAGTAGGACTGTATGCAGATGGCTGGCTGACCGCGCCAGCCGCCATCGAGCAAAGAGGCCCGTTCCTTCATCAAGCAACATATATACCCGTTCCAGCTCTTTCGTCAGCAGGGCGTCATAGTGGCGGAACTCGAGTAGTTGCGAGTTCGCATACTCCAGTAACTGAATCGCCGTCTCTGCGCCCGACGTACTGTCATAAATGAAAGCTGCGTTCCATCCGATCACAGTGAGATCATTCGCATAGTAAGAGATGCGCGACTGCAGAACCTCATTGCACTCGCTTTCAGCCAATTGTCCCGTGTCTCCGCGAACCACCTGCGCAATACGCGAGCCATTCTGCTGAATTAAGTCGGTAACAGATGGTGAGCCGTTGATTTCACGGATATGGAAGATCAGGTAATCTTCGCTCAGCCACTCCTTGTATGGCTTTATCAGCGCAGGGGCGGCGCGCTCCAGTCTGCCCCGGACGATCTCCGTGGCCTGCGCAGCGAAATCGACATCCCACACCCATCGGCTAGCCAGGGCCGTCAATCTCTCCCAGCCGCCCGCAAAGTCCAGCTCGAAGACTAGGCTCAGAACACCATAATCGTAATACTTGATTTCGCCCTGGAGCCGCTCGCCGCTTTCGAGCACGAGAGTTTCCACTGGCTCTGTTATAGGCGGCCGTTGATAGCGAACGTACCCCGGAGCAGGATGTTTTGAGGCAGGCTGCTCGACCGTGCGCGCGCTGATGAGCGCCCTCAACTGGTCAAGGTGAATGGCTTCACACACGTCATACTGCAGCAATACCAACACTGAACCGTGAAGCGTGACGTCAGCGGGCTGCGTTTCGGAAGCCGGCATAATAGGCCAATCTTATCTTGTAAGAGATGCTTGCATTCATATCCACCGGAACCAAACCATTTCATTAGGTTTTAATGCGCCTGACCAGCAATCATTGAAACAATAACGGACAGAATCATGATGAGGTCACCCGCCCCTAGTTGCGCCTTTAAGTGCGTCTCCGGATTCATCAACCGCACTCTGATAGCGCTCACTGTTTTGGGCCTTGCACTCTCATCTGTAACGCTGCGCTCCCAGGAACGAGCTCAAGAAATCTGTCCGCGTCCTCAGGCAGGGAGCGTTGTCACCGAGCCGGCAGATCTGCGCAGTAAAGATGGAGTGCTGGACGTCAGCCTGATCGCCGAGAACGCCAAAGAAAGCGACGGACGTACTCGCTACTGCTTTACCGATCGCGGAGGGCAAGAATCTCCCAATCTACGAGTGACGCCAGGTGATCTGGTGATCATTCACCTGAAGAATGCAATGACCGACGTCGGTCCCAGCAAGGCCGATATATCTCAGGCGCAGTCAGCCTTTCATATGCACATGAAGGTGGACAGCTCGTGCAGCAGCGGAGTGATAGACGCTGTTGCCACTAATTTGCATTTTCACGGATTAACAATCCCTCCGACGTGTCATCAGGATGACGTTTTAAAGACATCAGTGCAGCCGGGGGATTCTCCGTTTGAATATCGTTTTCGCATTCCGGAGGATGAGCCTCCAGGTCTGTATTGGTATCACCCGCATATCCATGGATTCAGCAAGGAACAGGTGCTCGGCGGCGCTTCAGGAGCATTGATCGTGGAAGGAATCGAGCGCGCAAAGCCGGAGTTAGCTGGTTTGCCCGAGCGCGTATTCATCATTCGCGACGAGGATCTCACGAATCCAAATGCGCCCCCTTCGAAATCGGAGCCAATAGTTCCCAGGTTCCTGGTGGATCGCGACGGGGACGCAGCGAACAACGGTACCGGTTTTGGCAAGCCGGCGAAGGATCTCTCCATCAATTACGTTCCCGTCCCGTACCCTGACTATCCACCTGCGGTGATCAAGATGAGGCCCGGAGAGCGGCAATTGTGGCGGGTATTAAACGCATCGGCGATCACCTACCTTGACTTAGAGGTCTTATCCAACGGTGTGCCACAGCCGCTCGGGCTGGTTGGAATGGACGGCGTTCCTATCGGTGAAAATGGAGCGCTCGCGGAATCGGTCAACTACCAAACCCACCTTGGGATTCCGCCGGGAGCGCGTGTGGAATTCACACTGCAAGGGCCGCCGGCCGGCGAAACGAACCTGCTGGTGACTCGCACGGTAGATACCGGTCCGGGTGGAGAAAATGATCCGAATCGTATGCTGGCAAAGATCTTCGCGGACCCGGATGCACCCGAACCTCGATCGAAGTTGCAGACCGCCTCGCAGCCACTCGCTCCTCCTGGCCGGATGTGGCTGGGAGATGTAGCCCCTGTGCGCGTCCGGCGGCTGTACTTCTCCGAGAAGTTGGACAACCCCAACGACCCGACCAGCGCAGTCGAGTTCTATCTGACCGTCGACGGCCAGACGCCGAAGATGTTCGACATGAATTCACCACTTCCGAACATTGTGGCCCAGCAGGGAACGGTCGAGGATTGGATCATCGAAAATCGCTCTCAAGAGTTGCACGACTTCCACATTCATCAACTACATTTTCTCCTGCTCGACTACCTGGGCAGGCCGGTGAATGAGAACTTTCTGCGGGACACAGTCAACGTGCCCTACTACGATGGTCATCTGCTTACATATCCCAGCGTTCGCATACGGGTGGATTTTCGCGATCCCAACATTATTGGGACGTTCCCCTATCATTGTCACATCCTGGAACACGAAGATAAGGGCATGATGGGGACCATCCAGGTCGTGCCGCCCACTCGGACGAACTCCACGGAGACCGCTTGCAGCTCGGGCGGAACATCTTCATCCGCAAATTGCGGGAATTTCCAACAAAAATTGCGGCATTAACTTGCCAGTCCTTGAGATGGTGAGGAGCGAGATAGCTGCGCATCTGCAAAACACCTCAGATTTAATCATCCGTTCACGCGACAAACATGCTTCGTCAATCGATGCGGGGTTAATCTCAATCGCGTTGGGGCCAATCGCCTCAACGCAGGAGGGACTATGACTGCAAAGCAAGTTGCATCCGCGGCCATGCGCGCAATGCGCACGGGACTGATATCGACCGCCATCTTCCAACTCTCAATCGGCAATGCCTTCGCGGGCGCCCAGCTCGAAGACGCATCATCGCGTGACAGCAAAACCGCTTCGCCGATCAAGCATGTGATTGTGATCATTGGCGAAAACCGCAGCTTCGATCACGTTTTCGCGACGTATGTACCGAAGAAAGGAGAGAAAGTCTGGAATCTTCTTTCCGAGGGCATCATCAAGGCCGACGGAACGCCCGGTCCGAACTTCTCCAAGGCCGAACAGACCGCCGCCTATAACGAGAAGCCCGACGCATTCTTGTTAAGCCCTGCCAAGACTACCTTTCAGGGAGACGCGCTTCCGGCTCCCCTGGTCGGCGGCCCGCAGGATTCCTACGTGCCAGAGGACAACCTTGCTCTCGCAACTCAGTCTGAGAACGGCCTTCCGACAGACTACTACGCCTATCTCGTCACAGGCGGCACGGGCCAGAGTTCACGTACTCCGGACGCGCGCATCAAGAACGTGAACGATCTTCCTCCAGGGCCGTTTCAGTTAACCAATGGTGACATGTTCACATATAACTCGTATGCGGCAAGCCCCGTGCATCGCTTCTATCAGATGTGGCAACAACTGGATTGCGACGCTGACCGGGCTACGAATTCGAATCCCTCCGGCTGCGACGCGCGGCTATTTCCCTGGGTGGAAACGACCGTGGGTGCTGGAACCAATGGTCTTGCGCAGCCGGCGAACTTCAGCACGGAATATTCTCCGAACTCCGTCACCACAGGTGAGGGTTCTACCGCGATGGGCTTTTATAACGTCCAGAACGGCGATGTGCCTTATTTCAAGCAACTCGCAGACGAATATTCGATGAGTGACAACTTTCACCAGTCAGTCAATGGCGGCACAGGCGCCAATCACATCATGTTGGGCCACGGCGACATGATCTGGTTCAGTGATGGAAAGGGACATGTTGCAACCCCGCCTCATAATCAGGAAGTCGACAAAGGCACTCCCAACGGCGGCGTTGTCGACGAAGTTGAGAATCCAAATCCGGCTCCCCATACCAACAACTGGTATACGGAGGACGGATACGGCGGCGGTTCTTTCGGATCATCCTCCTACGGAGGCGGCTCTTACACCAACTGTTCCGACGCTTCGCAACCCGGCGTCGCGCCAATCGTCCATTACCTGCACTCGTTGCCGAGGCCGATTTATACTCGCTGCCAACCTGGGCGCTACTATCTGCTCAACAACTACAACCCCGGATACTTCGGCAACGGCAAGAATGCCTACACCGATACCAATCCGGCGAATACGGTCTTTACCATTCCGCCGTCTTCCGTGCGCAGCATCGGTGACGAAATGATCGCCGACAATGTCTCCTGGAAATACTATGGCGACCAGTGGAACAACTATGTGCCCGATCCCTATCAGCTCAATTACGGCGCCATAGGCAAAAAGACTGATGAGTATTGCAACATCTGCAATCCATTCCAGTACGACACATCAATAATGGCCAACGCTTCTGTTCGGACCGCTCATATTCAAGACACAGCCAATCTCTACAGCGATATCGCGAACGGAACTTTGCCGGCGGTCTCCTTCGTCAAGCCAAGTGGTCTTGTCGACGGTCACCCGTCTTCTTCCAAACTGGATCTTTTCGAAGGCTTCACCTTGAAGATTGTGAATGCCGTGAAGAGTAATCCAAAGCTTTGGGCGGACACTGCGATCTTCATCACTTTCGATGAAGGCGGCGGCTATTATGACTCCGGATATGTGCAACCGTTGGATTTCTTCGGCGACGGCACACGGATCCCGCTGATCGTGGTATCCCGGTATTCTACGGGAGGTCACATCTCTCATGTGTACTCTGACCATGTGTCGATCCTGAAATTTATCGAGAGAAACTGGGGACTCGGTCCGGTCACGAGCCGCAGTCGCGACAATCTCCCGAATCCAATCACAAGGTCCGACGAACCCTATATACCGACTAACGGCCCCGCAATCGGTGATCTCTTCAGCCTCTTCAATTTCCCTGCAAGCTGAGCAAGCGCCAATCTGCCTATGGGGAGGCCGGAGTTGCAACGTGAACTCCGGCCTCCCCATTTGTATTTGTTGATACAGCGACGAATCGGAGATCAAACCGATCAGTTACCGCGTTAACCCTTTTGTGCAGCCCTTCCGACGGCAGCGCCTGCGTAGGCTTCAAGAGTCCGACTTTGCCGTCCCTCCATTCTTCGAGTTGTTACCCTGCCGGAAAGATCAACGACGCCGGGAATCAGGGTCCATCTCCGGTGTTCGCATTCCTGCTAATTCCAATGCCTGCAGCACAGCGGCGTTCCACGCAAACACCCGGTGATAGCCGAAGAACGGGTGGCGCGGATCGGTGGCCAGATATTCCTGGCTCGTCGGGAAATCGGGGTCGATGTTGATCTCCGCCCATAGCCGGTTTTTGATTGCTTTCTCCGCCGGCTTCCAGCCATGTAGCTGGCCTGCGACATAAGAGCATATCTCAATGCGCATCCAGCTTCCGCCGTTGTAGTAGATACCGTCCATCTTGCCGTTCGCATAGTCCTTTGCGTAGGAATCGTAGGCGAGCGGATGCCATTTGTCGGTAAAGAAGCGCCATCCTCCGGGCTTGTCCGTGAGCCCGATAAAAACCGGACGCACGGTTCCGCCTTCTTCGGAAACGGGCAATCCGCACGCGGCAACATCACGGGAATCAGGTCGAGATGATGTACGACCATCTCGTCTGTCAGTATCTTTCGTTTGAACAACCACAGCGAAAGGTATTCCGGAAATAGCTCAGCGAAGCCGATGGCGTCATCTACATCGCGGGTGGGTCGAAGAAAACCACGCGTCGGATCATAGTAACTACGGTACAGCTCTTCGGCGCGTTCGATATGCGCATCGGAGACCGTTTCGCTGATGCCGACTATATCGAGCTCGCGGATAACACGCAGCGTTACCGCAAGCAGACCTTGATTCTGGCAGATGGTGGTTGTGCCTTCAGGGTAGGAGACGATGTCCAGCTGTCCCATGACGAACTGCGCGTGGCACAAGCCGTCACCGTTCGGGCCATAGGTATCAAGGCAATACTGCGCGGCCTTTCTGATCTTGTCCATTGGCGGAGCGATGCGGAAACGCCGCTGGTTGAGCAGAGCCCACATAAGCCACAGCGGCGTAGAGTCGTTCGACTTCCGCTCCAGATTGGTCATCTCCGGTTCGATAAGGGTATTGATCGCTCCATCCTCGCCTTGATTTTCAGCCCACAGGTTGAACACCCGCTCGTTCAAATCTTTGTCGTGGCATCCATTCAACGCGAAAAAGCTGTCGCGAAGATACATCTCTCCCGCCGCGGAGTAGTAAACGCTGGGCGCGAGCATGGGGCGGGATAATTCAACATCCGCGTTCCAGCAGAGCATCATCAGGTCTGCGTAAAGAACCTTTTCCGTCTCGCCTCCCTGAAAGCCCAGCCCATCAGCAAGGTGCAACTGGCTGGAGAGACGGTAGCCACGATGCGTGTCCGGAACCTGGTCGTCGGCGAAGACGAAGGTCGCGATCTCTGCGGCCTTGTCCATTTCCAGGCGATGATAGGGCCGCGTGATTGCCGGCACGCTGAAGAGTCGCACGTTACGAAGCTCGAGGAGTTTTGCGGCTCCCGGTGCGGCATCCGGCAGCGAAAAGGCAAGCGCGGCTCCGCTGCCGAGCATATCTGATACGAACACCGTGCTGCGAAAGGTCGTCCAGTCTTGTGGCGAGGCGGGGGTACGGTCGTCGAACTGGTTGAAGTTCTGCACGGCGTGGTTTGTGCCGTCGATGTCCCAGATTGCAGCGGCGACCTGAGAATCGCAGCGATAGTCGAACTCGACGGAGTACGTCGTGTTGGGAAGGGCTTGAAATGGAATGAGGAACGCGGAATCCGGATCAGACGATTGGATGCTTGCTATGCCGTTTGACGTCGAGAGATGCAAAGAGCCGGCCTGCTTCCACTCCGCAGCAGGAGGCAGCTCAAGCGGAGTATCGGCCTGTTGAGGTTGCGACCGGAGTTCCTCTCCGAAAGTTTGCCGAATGTACCACTCGCCGCGCTGCCGCTCTTCTTCAGAAGCTACGACATATAAATTAGGATCGGGAATGGCAGCCGGTGCCGGCTTGATTGGCTTGCCGTCTCTGCGATACATCCTGCTCCAGCCATTGCGAAAACCCGCATCGGTCAGCACCCCGACAACGAGACCCTGCTGGGTCCGAAATCCTGCGGCGGGAAAATATTCCCGCAAGGCTCCGCCGCGGCAGTCCACTTGATCGAAGCTCCAGAACTTCGCAGGGCGATCCTGCGGCTGCACCGTGTTTGAGCATTGGAACCACAGCAGGAACATATCTGACTGCCGGATGCGAATCGTTTTCCGCACGACGTTGCTGGATACGACCTGGTAGCTGACGTCCATGCGGATAGTGGCGTTCAGGTTGGGAAGATAGACGTCTCCACTCAGGACGATCTGCTTTTCATCGCCGCTCCAGGAGGCCGCTTTCCAGTTTTGAATGCGGTCTTCTAGGCTTCGGTCTTCATTCTGAAAGACTGCGTTTAGTTCTCCCGGATATTTTGAAGTGAGCGGTGCGCCCCTGTAGAAAATTACGACAACATATCCGTGCGCCGCGTCTCCTTGAGCCTTAAGAGTGAGACTGGATAGCAAATCCCCCCCGTCGGAAACTCGCTGCGCGTGCGACATTGGCAGATAGCTTCCGAGCGCCGCACAGGTGGAGAGGGTTAGAAATGTGCGCCGGTCTATCCTGAAATCACTTGGGTTGCTGCGGGGCAGTGATTTGTTCATGCGGTCCTTTCCCGGGTGATGCACGAGGCCGGTATTGAGTCTTGAACCGGTCTTCGCTGTGGTTGATATCAATCAGCGCTAGCGCTGAGCTGGGCTTTTGAGGTCGCCGAGCATAGCCTTCTGCTGCTGCAGCGCGTTCGCCCGGGACTGCGCGAGCAGCTCCTGCGTGCGACGCGCCATCTTGTCAGCCGCAGCCTTGTCGCCGAGCCTGCTATAGATTTTGCTGAGTTGATAAAAAGCATTCGCGTGGTTCGGAGCGAGTGCGACGGCCTGCTCGAATTCATTCTTAGCGGGCTGAAGCTGACCGTCTTGCGCCAAAAGTTTGCCGAGCTCGTAATGCGAGTCCGCAACATGATCGTTGAGCGTGATCGATCGCTTCAGCGCCGCGATGGCCTGATCGTTTTTTCCCAGCTGCGAGAGAACAACGCCGTTGAGAAAATCTATCTTTGCGTCGCCGGGAGCTTTGACCAGTGCATCGCTCAATACCATCTCGGCGTCTTGGACACGGCCATTTTTCAGATCGCACTGCGCCAGCGCGTAATAGCCAAGGCTGATTTCAGGATGCTGTCCGATTGCGTTCTGAAAAGTCGCGCGGGCTTCGGCGTAGTTGCCCTGCAGCATCTGAATGGAACCTTTTCGTATGTTCAACGCATAAGGGTCGGAGGTATGCGCGATGCCCGCCTGAACAATTTGCGCCGCTTCGTCATAACGGTCCATATCCATCAGCAGCCGCGCGTAATCAAGGTAGCGATCGGGATTGGCTGGATCGGCAGCCACAGCTGCGCGGTACGCGTCGAGCGACTGCTGTTGATTTCCAGAAAGCTCGTAAGCGGAGCCGAGGAGCGCCCAAACATTTGCGTCAGACGCGTGCTGTTGAGTGAGTTGCTCGAGCACAGGGATCGCTTCCTGCTGCTTGTTTTCGTTCAACAGGGAAATCGCAAGGTCCTCTTTCGCGCCCCATGAATCCGGTGCGGCTTTTACGATCTGCTGAAAGCGCTCCGTGGCCGCCGCATACTGTTTGTGCGCGGTGAGCAGCAACGCTATCTGGTACTCCTGCTCCACCGTGAAGAATGAATTGTGCTCTCCAGCAGCGATGAGCGGCAATGCCTTCGCGTCATCGTTCAGGCGCAGACATGCCATGATCATGCCGTAGAGAAGTGCCGGATTGCTCTCAATCAGGGAGGTCGCCGGCTCAAGCTGCTGCACTGCTTCTTTATCGCGCGCAGTTGCGAGGTAGAGCTGAGCGAGATAGGCGTGGAGAAATGGATCGGAGCTGTTGAGCTTCAGGGCCGTGTTGAGCTGGCTTTCTGCTTCGAGGTAGCGGGCCGCGGCGAGATAATTCACCGCGAGATTCTTATGCGGCGCCAGCAGGGCAGGATCGGCGGCGATGGCTTTCTTGTATTCCTCGTTGGCTTCGTCGATCTGTCCGAGTTTGGTTTCGGTGATACCGATCAGGTTCATGATCGTTGCATTGTGCGGGCTTTCGGATTGAGCCGCGCGGAACTCGGTGAGCGCGCCATTGAAGTCTCCCTGCCGGAAGTCTGCCGCTCCCTGCGCGAGATGCGGCGACTGGGCACGGCACGGCGCGCATGCTGCAGCGCAGCAGAGGGCGAGTGCGGCGATGCGCTTCACGGAGCGACCGTCCCCCGCGCAAGATTCTGGGCCTCGCCGGTGTTCTGTGCACGGAGTTGCTGGCAGTGCTCGATGGCGCGGGCGGCATCGTCTTTACGGCCTTCGGCTCGATAGAGAATCCACAACTGGTAGTAGACACTTCCATCCAGGTCGGTCGCGGCGGCTTTCTCCAGCTCGGGCTCTGCTTTTTTATAATTCTTGAGCATCACGTAGGCTTTTCCGAGCTGCTGATGCGCCACAGTCAGGCTCGGATCGATGCGCAGCGCGGTGTCAAGATACGGAATGGCGGTCTGCGGCTGATTTTCGACCAGCAGGATGCTGCCTATCTCTCCGTTTGCCTCCGCGTGATAGGGATCGATGGCCAGTTCCTTGTGGAACTCAGACAGCGCATCGTCGCGGTCACCGAACTGCCATTGAAGATGTCCGATCTCGTAGTGAATGCCGGGTAACGCCGGGTTCGATTGCTCGACCAGCTTGTATTCCGCCAGCGCTTTGTCTTCCTCGCTGCGATCCGCGTAAATCTGTCCCATCAATTGATGCACACGCGGCGATTCGGGATCGATTGCGATGACCCGGTCAGAAGCCGCGAGGGAAAGCTGCTTCAGAACCTTCGCAATCAGATAGCGCGACTTTACATCGTTCGGATGAAGATCGAGCCACGACCGAAGCTGCTGCGCCGTAGGCTGAAATCTGCCGAGCGCCGCGTTCCTCTCCGCCTCAACAAAGCCACTCTGTGCAGACGGAGCGTTCGGTAGAAGCTCTTGATAGCGCTTCAAATCCGATGGAAGCGCGGGGAGCGCCAGCTCATTATCAAGGATCGCCAGCGCGAGGCTGTGCGCTGCGCTCTCGGGCATTGACTTCAGTTCGGCATCGGCCTGTCTCAACTGCGCTGTGCTCGCGTTGCTGGTCGCAGAGGGAGCTGCTGCGGAGCTGCGGTCAAATTGGAAGGCCGCCAACGCACGATAGGGAGAACGCTGAATGGCGTCCTTCAGCAACCGCATGGCAGCCTGCGTCCTGTCACTGAACAGATCGATTTCTGCCAGCCACGCCGTGGCCTCTACAGAATCTGGATCGATCTTCAGCTCTTCCTGGAACTCCGCTTCTGCTTCCGCCAATTTATTCTGTGCGAGGTCCACTTCACCCAGTCCGAGATGCGCACCCTTCGAAGTCGGGTCCTGCTTGATGGCCTGCCGATAATGCGCGGATGCCCGTACCCACGCGTGCTGTTCCCTGTAGATGTCGCCGTAGACAAGATGCAGAAATGGCGTTCCGCTCGATGCCGCGAGAACGGTCTCCATTTGGTGATTGGCGGCTTTTCGATACATCTCCGCCAGCGCAAAGCTGCTATCAATGTCTGACGGGAACATCGCGCAGGTCTTCGTCATCTGGTCGATTGCGGGAAAGGTCTCTCCGGAATCCCACAGCGCAGTACCGTAAAAACGCTCTGCCTGCATATCTTTCGGAGTTTCATGGACAGCTTCGCGCAGCAAGGGAACCGCCTTCGCGGGCTCGCCCAGTTTGACGTCGTTAATACCCCGCCAGAGGGTCACGCCGGGCAGCCCCGGCTTAAGCTTCGCAGCCCTGGCGAGCGCGGATGCCGAGTAGCTGAATTTCGATTGCGCGTAATAAACCAGGCCGAGGTTGGCATACAGCTCTGCTATCTCCGGATTGATTTGTATGGCCGCCTGATACTCGCGCGCCGCGCCATCAAGGTCGCCAGCCTGCTGGTCCTTCTGGGCTGTTTCAAAGTGCTGCTGCAGGCGCTCGTCGGCGCTCTGTCCGCGCATGGGAACGGCAGAAGCGAGGAGGAGCAGGGGAGCGCCGACAGCTATGCGATAGAAACGGAACTGTTGCATAAAAAAAACAGAAGACAACCCGCCATCGTAACCCGAGCCGCATAGACTCGGGTACGATGACTGCAATCAGAACGAGACGCGAAGACTGGCCTGAATGCTTCGTCCCGCCGTGGTGTTGGATGCCTGTCCGAATCCGGGATCGCCCGCCGACGTATTGAAGCCGGTGAATCGGTGCCGGTTTAAGGCGTTGAAGAATTCCATTCGGAAGATGCTGGTGACTTTCTCCGTGCCTGTCGGAATCCTCTTCGAGAAGTTAAAATCCTCGTCGAGGTTGGCGAATTCACGAATGTTCAGGGCGCGCGGCGCGTCTCCGAAGGTAAAGTTTGGTGCGGGTATAAATGCCGCCGGGTTCAGACGCCTGCTCTGCCCGTAGACAAAGCTGCCGTTACCGCCCTGCAGCCCGTTCTGGTTCATGCCGGGAACAACGTCGGGCCGGCTGCATCCGGAGCACAGGTTTCCGGCGAAGATGCCCGAGTCCCAATTGGGCGAGGTCACGGCCAGTGGCGTGCCGCTTTCGTAGGTTTGCACTCCGGCCACCTGCCAGTCGCCTACAACCGCGTTGGTAACTCCGCCCCTGCTCGCAAACCGCTTGCCTTTGCCGAAAGGCAGCTCGTAGGTATAGCTCAGCACCACGCGCTGCGGCATGTCGAACTGGCTCACCGCTTTTTCCGCCTTCAGGTTGTAGGTGTTCAGCGCGCCGGATGTGCCGTTGCCCTCCCACGCCGCCTGCAGAGGATATTCGGAGTCCGCATTGGTAATGTTCTTTGACCAGGTGTAGTTCGCAAGAAGGGTGAGCCCCTTCGAATAGCGTTTCTGCACCTGCACCTGCAGAGCGTTATACGTGTAAGAGCCGAAAGGGTCGGACATGGTCACAGAGTCGACCTGGGCATTTGAGTACTGCGGGAACGGCCGCAGCGCCTGCGCGACGCTTCCGGTGAAGCCCTGGTAAGGTGCGGCGACCGGAGTTTGCCCGGCGCAGGCAGGATTGCCGGCCTGGTTGTCGATGCTGACCTCAAGACACGCGCCGCGCGCCTGATCCGCGGGGTTGCCCTGGTTGGGGTCATGCAGAAACGCCTGCAGGTGATCTCCCTTGTCGCCCACGTACGCCATATCCAGCACCGCGCCGCCGGGTAGCTGCTGCTGCACGTCCAGCGTCCAGGTCTGGATCATTCCGGGCTTTGCCGTCTTCGACAGAATGAATGTCGGCTGCTGCCCATTCTGCACCGTGGGGTCAATAAACGGTGGCGTGGCGCCCGGATATTGGGTGATCTGCGAAAGGATTACGGCCGGCGTCTGCTGACTGACCGGGGTGGGATAGTTGTAGTTGCCGAAGAAACCGGCACTGTCGTTCTCGCCAAATCCGCCGATTTTAAGGTTGGAATAGTAGATTCCGTAGCCCGCTCGTAGAACCGTGGTGGGTGTGGTCTGATAGGCAAAGCCGACGCGCGGGCCGTAGGAATCCTTGAACGTATTTTGCGGTGTCGAGCCGCCGAGCCTTCCGGGGCCGCTGCCTTCGAAGACATACGCGCCCGGCAGGCCACCTGCGCCCGGATTCGGCTTGGTTGGATCGATGAACGACATTTGATCGTGCGCTTCGGTCACAGGCGTGGGAACCTCATAGCGGAAGCCGACATTGACCGTCAGGTTCGAGCGCGCCTTCCAGTCGTCCTGCACAAATCCCGCATAGTACTTCACGCGCCAGCCAAGGCGCTCGGGCAGCGCGATGTATGCGTTCGAGGCAGCGCCAAGATAAAAGCTGGCAAAGCCGAAGCCGGAGTTGGGGTCGATGTTCGCGGAGGTTGGCCCACTGGTGGGGCCGGTGGAGAAATTGAATTCGCCAGAGGTTCCGGTAAGGATGTCGATGTTGAACTCCTGCAGCCGCGCCTCGCCGCCGAACTTGAAGCTGTGGCGTCCGCGCTGCCAGGAAACGATATCATTGTACTGATAAGTATTGTCCGCGAAGAGGTTGGATCCGTCGCTGGGTAGATTGGTGCCGTCGGGATAATTGAATCCGAAGACGGGGAAGGTCGTGTTGGCCACGCCCTTCAGGCCCAGCTTCTCCGGCCAGTTTCCGCCATAGCTGCCCTCGCCGCTGAACTCCTGGCGATAGCGACGGCTGAAGCCGAAGTTGAAGTGGTTCAGGAGGGTCGGCGAAAAGATGAAGTCATAGCCCAGGCGCGCGTAGTGCGTGCGCTGGTTGGTCGCGCTGGTCTGCAGCGGCTGGTTGCTGTAATACACGGTGTTGGGGCGGTTGTCGTAGTCGTAGCTGCCGGAGAGCTTCTGCCTCGCGCCGATGTTCTGGTCAATGCGAATCTCCCACAGGTTGGCATCGACCGGGTTCTGCGCCTCCTGGATGTAATTCAGATAGGGAATACTGGAAGACGTAACTGGGATGTATTTCGAGGCCTGGGCAAAGACCGGATCGGGTGCCTGGGTAATCTTGTTGTCCGGATAGGGCTGGCAAACCTGACCTTCCTTCGCGCCGGTGCAGGTGGTGTAGTCGTAAAGGATGTGCGCCGGAAAGGTGACGCCGTTCACCGTTGTAGGCTGCAGCAGCGACGAGAAGTCGCCGCCCAGCATGGCCTGCGTGGGGGCCGACTGAAGGCTGTTGCCGCCGGTGTTAAAGCGGAAGCCCTCATAGTTGAACATGAAGAATGTCTTATCACGGCCGTTATACAGCTTTGGAATATAGACCGGGCCGGAAACGATTCCGCCAAAGTCGTTCTGGGTATCAATGGGCTTCGGCACATTGTTGTAGTCGTTTACCCAGCTGTTTGCGTCGAGCGCCTTGTTCTTGAAAAAGTCATAGACGGAGCCATGAAAAGCATTCGAGCCCGCCTTGGTGACTAAATTTACAAGGCCGCCGCTCATGCGTCCGTACTCGGCGTCGAAGGTGTTCGTCATCACCTTGAATTCCTGCACCGCCTCGACGCTCACGCCGTAGTTCATCTGCAGGTTGGCCGAGGCGAGTTCGATGGTCGCGCCGTCCAGAAGAATGTCGGTGCCCGCCTGCTGGCCGCCGTTCAGCTTAAAGCCGCCCTGCTCCGTCGGCGAGTTGCTGTCGATACCGGAAAATCCGGGCGTGAGCTGTACGAACTGGAGCGGGTTGCGCACGGTCCCGTTGAACTCCAGCGGCAGGTCTTCGATCAGCTTGGTCGGCACAGTCGTGCCGATATCCGACGACTCGGTTTGCAGCTGAGAGGCATCGGCCATAACAGTAACCGTCTGGGTCGACGAGCCTACCTCGAGAACGACGCCTACTTTCGCCGTGCTGCCCACGCTCACGGTGATGCCGGTCTGCGTAAACGCCTTCATGCCCGGAGTCGACACGGAGATCGTGTAGGAGCCGGGCTGCAGCTCGGGAAAGTTGAAGAGGCCTTCCCCGTTGGTCACGGCCCTGAAGATGCTTCCCGTGTTGGTCTCTGTCAGGTTGACGTTGGCGTTCACGACCACGGCGCCGCTGTTGTCCTTGACCGACCCCGTGAGCGTGCCTCTACCGGACTGCGCCGCAGCAAACGGTACAACGACGCAAAGGATTGCCGCAAAGGCTGCGGCCAGCAACAACCGCGCCTTGTTTTGATATGTTCTTGTTCGCATACTCTCTACCCCTCCAAATGAAACTTCCTTTTCAGGTTTATTGCTCGTGCATGATTTCGCTCATGTCCGCTCCCGCCATCGCAGGCTGCAATCCAAATTTTGGAACGGACGACAACAGGTCTTTTGCTACCCAGATCGAGGCCATTTGAACAATGGCAATCACCGGCAACGCATACTTCAGCGCGAAAGTGTGCGACACATAGATCGCCAGCAGAATAAAAAGTCCGCACCCTGCCAGCCGCCCCGCAAACAAGCCCAGCTCATGGCTGAAGATGTACGCATACTGGTTGCGGTTTTCAATTTCCGAGACGGTATCCGTCAGCAAAAGCTGAATCGGGAAATAGGCGACGTCCATCGCGGGACGTCCAAGGATCAGGCATGCCATAAAGATGAGTACGCCGGTCGCGTTGAACAGGGCAGCATTCACGAGCGAGCCCATTGCAAACAGCACCAGGCCCACCGCGAACACGCGCACCCGGTGTTCGGGCTTCGTCATCCGTCCTACGGCGTACACCATGAAGGAAGACGCGATGCCCCCAACGGCCTGGATCAATCCCAGCGTCCCTTCCTGTCCCACGAGAAGCAGAATGAGCATGGCGGGCGCCGTCACAAGATAGCCCTGCGCCAGACCTTTGAGTGCAGCCAGCCCCAGCATCTTGTTCCAGAGTTTGTTGAAGTGCAGGTAAAGGAAGCGCGTCTTCGGCGGGTTCCGATAAGTGCCGAGGCTGATGATGATGGATGAGAAAACGGTGAGAACCACGGAGCACACCGCGACGATGCGGTAGCTGTGGTTGCGGCTTCCGCCGGCCCATCCGTGCGCTGCGCCCGCCGCAATGAACCATCCGATCGCCGCCGGCACCACAACCGCGCTGATGGTTGAGAAGAAGGTCTCAAAGCCGTAAAAGTAGTTGCGGTTCAGGTCGTTGGTGGTGGAAAGAGCGAGGTATCCCCGGTTGGCCCAGAACAACCCGGACGCCGTGCCCATCAAAATTCCCGAGACTCCGATCGCCGTTGGCGTAATCACGTTCGATGACATCATGATGAGCAACGCAATCGCGCTCAGCAGCATACCAGCCGCGTAAAGCTTTTTCACCGCAACACGGCCCAGCAGGATTCCATTGAGGAAAAAGGCCAGCGGATCGCCCGCGTACACCGCGAGCTGGAGCGTAACCACCTTACTTACATCGTGCGAGTTGCGCATGACATACGCCGCCATGAAGATCTCGATGACCGGCAGCACCAGCGCGTACACGGCGTTGGTCACCAGCAGAATCCGCGTGTCCCGTGGCTGAGCCAGGAAGACGTGATACTCCTTGGTCAGGCGATTCATGCGCGCGCGTCCCCGCCCGAGAGCGATGCCAGAATTTCGCGGATGGACAACCGTGCGCCGCAGACCACGCTGTCCGACGCTCCATAATAGAGAGTCACGTCGTCCCCATTGACCACATGGCCGTTCGTAAAGATGACCTCTCCGAAGAAGCCATTCCGTTCATACTCTGCGAGCGGCTCCATAATCGGCTGTTGGGAGCGCGCAATCACCTTCCACGGCTCGCTAAGGTCCAGCAGCAAAGCACCAAGGCAATAGCGGTTTTTCTCATTGGCTCCGTGATAGATCTCAAGCCAGCCGCGCTCCGTCCAGATCGGCGACCCGCCGGCGCCTACGCGCGCGCTGTCCCACGCGCCTTCGCGGGTCTTCGCAATGCAGCGATGGTTCCCCCAATGCTCCAGGTCAGGTGATTCCGCAATCCAGATGAAGTTCCCTCCCAGTTCGGGGCTGCTGGGCCTATGGAGCGCATAATATTTCCCGCCGATCGGCTCCTCAAAGAGGGCGCAATCCTTGTTATGAGGAGCGAAGATCAATCCGTGAGACTCAAAGGAGGTCCAGGTGTCCGTGGATCGCATTCCCACCGCTACGCCGCATTCGGAAACCGCGGTAAACGTCAGGTAGTACACGTCGCCGATTTTTGCCACCCTGCAGTCTTCGATGCCGAAAGTCTCAAGCTCGCCCTCGCCGCGCAAAGGCGCTCCACCCTCTGGCTCTGAGAATCGCCGGCCGTCTTCGCTCGACACCAGACGGAGATGCGACATGGTGGTCAGGTAGTCTTTGCCCGCATAAGAGATAACCCGTGGATCGCTCAAGTCGAGGTCGGGGTCATTGTTGTCGAACTCGAGAATCTTCATCTCTCCCTTCTCGCCAAGAACGGGAAAGGAAGTCTTGCCAGTTTTCTGCCGGGGGCGCTCGGCCACTCGGAGCAGCAGCCATGTCTTGCCCTGAAAACAGAACGCGCCGGGGTTAAGCAGGCACTCCACTTCCATTCCGGGAAACCCTGGTTGAATGTCAGAAGGCTGAAGCAGCGGATTCTCGGTAAAGCGGTGGGCCAGATCTCCCATTGGTTACAGATTTCTTCCCTGTAGAAGTAAGCTATGGCAGAGATAAGCCCGAAAACACCCGAAAGAAAAGCCTCGCTGCCAGCCACGTGTAACCATCCTTGCGGCAGACAACAACGCACAAGAGATATACAAGATAAATCATTGAAGCGTAGAGGTAATTCACACGTTATTCACCTTGCGTAGCCTGATTTAGCAGGTAAAGCCCTTGCGATCCGCGCGCAGGCACAATTTAACTCAATCCGTAACGATGCGTTTCGCATCTCCAAAATGCAAATGGAAGACCCCAATCCGATGAATCGCCGTAAGTTCCTGACCTGCTCCCTGCAGACCGCAGCCGCCGCTACTGCCGTCCGCTTTGCCCCCAGGCTATTCGCCGCCCAGACGGCTTCCGCGACTCCACTGAGCAACAGCCTGCCAGCGCGCCCAAGGAAGATGCCCCTGAGTTGGCGAGCCCGTGCCGATGCCTTCGACGCGTATGTGATGAGTCCGTCCAATAAGGTGCTCCGAGTCCGTCCGGATGGAACAACCTACTTTGCCTCGGCCCTCGAAGGCACCGGCGACGGTGGCCTGACCACATTCGCGCCGCTGACCCTGGGAAAAATCCTTCGCGGCGACCCCGTGGACCAGCTACTTCCCTCGATGGCCGCCTACTTCAGCGACGAGGCCGGCATCTTTCTCGATGGGACTCACGCCGATCTGTGTGAGTACTGGTACCTGATGAACGTCAATGCGCTGGCCTTCGGCATTATTCGAACCCGCTTGGCCCACGACCCGGTCTGGACCGGCCGGGTGCGGAAGAGCGCAGACCGCCTGATCGAGCTGGCCCATCAGGTCTCATACAACTTCAACGACCAGGGCTACCGCTTCAACACAAAGATTCCGTTTACGAATAAAGACATCTATCGCCAGCCGGACACCATAGGTGGCTACGCCTACCTCATGCTCTTTGCGCATGAAATGTTCGGCGACGCGAACTATCTTGAAGAAGCCCGCCACGCGCTTAGCCTTTATCAGTCCTTCTCAGAAAACCCGTGGTATGAGATTCCTAGCGGAGCGTTGGCCACGCTGGCGGCCGCGCGACTTTCAGTCCACGAACGGGACATCGACTTTCAGAAAATCCTGAGCTTCGCGCTAAGTACCGGCGGTCGTCCCATGCAGACAGGCAAATGGGGAACTTACGAGGTAAACGGGCTGATGGCGGGCTTTTCAACCGAGCCGGAGGGCGAGGCTTACAGCATGGAATCGCTGATGCCGCTGACCTATCTGCTGCCTGCGCTGCGTTACCGCCCGGAATACGCAACCGAGATTGGCCGATACCTGCTGAATACCGCTGCGAACATGCGGCTGTTTTACTCCGACTGCATTCCCCGCCAAAACCAGAGTCGGCCCGATCTCACCTCTGCCGTTCCATACGAGCGGCTCACGAAAACTCTCGATGGACATTCTCCCTACGCTTCTGGAGACTATGACAGCGACCGCTCCATTTATGGCGGAGCGTATGCCCTGATCTGGGGCGAAGTGGTAAAGCCCACGGCGGAAGAATTCATTCTGCAAATGAGCCTCTCCCGCACTGACTTTCTCTGCGAAAAGGCTTATCCAACCTATCTTTACTACAACCCGCATGATCAGCCCAGGCAGGTGACTCTGAGGCTTGAAGACGGATCGCACGATCTCTATGACCTGAAGCGGCACAGGTTGTTCAAAGAGAGCCAGAGCGGCTCTGTCTCAATTTCCGTTCCGCCGGGAGATTCAAAGGTGTTGGTGGTCGCTCCGGCAGGCGCAAAGAGAAAGACGGAAAAGGGCGTGCTGTTCTGCGATGGCGTGGCCGTCGATTACGGATATCACGCTTGAAGTCGGTCCGGAGATTAGGGCAGCAGGCGCGCAGCAACAATCGTCGTGGAGTTCGGAGCTCCGGCTACGGTCCGCGTTCGGATAAGTATCTCGAAATGAATCGGCTTTGTTGCTTTGTAATCGAGCCCGAGAGCTTTCCTGATCTTCTCTCCGGAGCTTTCATCAGCGAGGAAAAGACCGGCAGCTTCCGTTCCCTCCTGCTGCAGTCCCTGCAGGATAAGCACCAAGCCGCGCCCGCTGGAAGTAGGCAGCAGGGAGATGGTCGCGTAGTCCTCGCCCGCCGAGCCAGTGAACTCCAGCCCCTGGTAATTCTTCTGCTCTCCCGGCCGGGGATGCTCGTTCACAAAATACTTCATGCTCTCGCCGACCACGCCTTCACTCTCGATAAAGTTCAGCCTGTTCTGGTAGAGCGAAACCCACGGGTTCGAGCCGGGACTTCCCACGAACACGTAGTTGCCTTCCTCAAGGTCACGCAGCCGCAGATCGCGCGCCGACCGCACAGTAAGGTAGCTCCGGTTGCCCGGAACCAGGTTCAGGAGTGTCGTCGCCACCACAATATCCGCGTAGGAGGTCAGGTTCGAGCTCGCGATGTAGTTCATGATGCGCGCTTCACGGTCGCTCAGTCCGGGAGGCGTCAGGATCTGCTGCCGGTTCGGCCGGAGATACTCCTCGAGCGATCCGTTCTGCTGGCTGATAATACGCAGCATGCCGTAGTTCACGTCGGCAGTGACGATTTGGGTCGGCGTCTTTCCGTCAAAAATCTCGGCCAGCGGCCACGGAACAACCGGGCGCGAGGTCGATCGAAACTCTGCAATCGACAGCCACGCGCAGGCAATGGCCAGCGCCGCAACCAGGCTCCAGGGAAGAACTGCATTCCAGTTGCGGGTTTTGGCGGGAGGAACGACGACAGGCAGAGGAAGATCAGCGGCCACCGCATCCGGCGCCGGTTCCCGAGCAGTGCGAAAGACTGGAGTGTAGGAGCCTTTGGGGATCTCCACAATCATCAGCTCGCTGCGGCCCTCGCCATCGAAGTATTCGTGCAGCTTGAGCCGCAGCTGTCGGGCGTGTACGCGGACCGAACTGTCATCGACCGGGCTGTAATCGGCCGGCTTGCTGAAGACGGCAATGCCGATATTGTGTTCTGTCAGCTCGTGACTATGGCCGTGAATCGAGCGTTCGGCCAAATAAGGCAGAAGCTCTCGCAACCGACCTGACTTCTGAAAGGGTCCGGTAGCCAGAATTCGCTCAATAAGGTGCCACCGCGGATCATCGATAAGATCATTTTCCACTGCTGACTGGAGCGACGTTGACACCTGCATCACCTGAAATTCCTGGATCGATCCGGCAACAAGGTCCGGCGGGAATTGTTCAAACGATAGCACATCGATAAAACGACTGGAATATATGGTTAAAACGTCTCCTGGTCTTTGCTGATCCGCAGTAGAGACGCATTTGGGTCGTGAATGACGTGAGTCCGGCCGCCGAAGACAAACTTCATTTCGCGTATTCCTATCCGCTCCGCCTACCGGAACACGTCACCCTGCGCGACTGGCTATCCGCCCCCGAGTTATCCTGCTTTTCTTTAGCTACTTAGCAATACAGAAAAAATACAGACGCAATCTACACGCGGAACATTGCGGGCAACGTTCGTCGGGAGCAAGGTGCGGACTGTGCGGATTTGCAGGCACTTAAAAGGGGGAAATTATGATGTCACTCAGCATTTGAGCCGGACATTTAGAGCGCCACTGGGGGACCAACGTCGCGTCCTTAATCAAGGCAAGGCTCACGAGTGCGCTGCATCTCCGGGGCTAATCGAGGTTTGAATATGTTCGTTCCGTTCCTGCGCGCTTTCTGGTTAGAGCGAGTATTCTCGCTTGAAGTTGTTCGGATAGGAGAGGGTGAAAATGAAGACAAAACCGGTTATCAGCCTGCGAGCCGCCGCCATCCTGAGTTGGGCATTTCTTCTGGTTGGGCCTCTCTTCGCGAGAGAAAGCACGGACGTGATTGTCATGAACAACGGCGACCATCTCACAGGCGAGATTAAGGGTCTCAACGCCGGTGTGCTCTACGTCAGCATGAAATACATACTGGGAACAAGCTCACTTCAATGGTCGGAAGTGGCCCGTCTGGAAAGCAGGCAATTGTTCCTTGTGAAGACGGAGGACGGCTCGGTGTACACCGGAGCCCTCAACACCGCGAACACTCCGGGTAGCCGTCCTGTGAAGATTGAGATCGCAGAGACTTCGGGACGAGGAGTGGTGATCGAGCGCCCCCGGATCGTTGAAATGGACGTGACCTCAACGAAGTTCTTCCAGCGATTCAACGGCAGCATAAATACCGGAATCATCTACTCTAAAGGCAACCAATCGACCCAGTACAGCCTGGGTTCCCAGATCAGTTACCCGCGAGAACGCTGGGCCGCCGCAGCCAGCTTCAACTCCACGTTGTCCGACAGTACCGGCGCTACTGCCTCCACCCGGAATCAATTGGACCTCGATGCGTTCCGTCTCCTGCGCTGGAACAACTGGTTCTACGAGGGTCTTGGAACTTTCCTGCAAAGCTCCGAGCAGTCTATTAACGGACAAACCACCTTCGGCGGTGGTATCGGACGCTACTTGAAGAACACCAACCTGGCGCGCATCTCAGTGCTCGGCGGCTTCGTCGGGCAGAACACGAATTATCAGCAGAACATCGTCCCGCAAAACCTGGCGTCTGGTTTGATCGCTGCGAACTTGCAATTCTTCCGGTTCAATAAAACCAATGCGAACGTCATGGCTACTCTTCTGCCAATCATCTCCCAGCCTGGTCGCGTGAAGTTCAATATGAACGCGACCTATTACCTCAAGCTCACCGGCAATCTGTCGTGGAATATCTCGGTCTATGACAACTGGGATAGCCAGCCGCCTGATGACCTTTCGGGCAGCGACTACGGGTCCAGCTCAGGCCTCAGCTGGACGTTTGGCAACAAATAACCGAAGCGTGGCGCAGCCAAAAGAAAAGGACGAATTCTCAATAGGTCCATCCGGCGCGCCAATACCCTATCTACTCGGTATCCATCACGCAACGGAAGCCGACCGTTCCAGAGCGATCTTCGCTTGGAGCCATTAGCAGGAATTTTCCGTGCTCGTCATTGCATAGGGAGGATTATCGCACTGTATATATCTGAGATATGTAAATAGAAAGAGAGATCGCAACCCACTCTCGCACCGTAAGGCCCAACGGGTGGGTACGGCCTTTCCGCCGAAGCGCAAGTTCATCGTTACGCCTCGATTCGCAACATACAATGTGGGGTTGATCTACACAGGCGTTGCGGCTCGGAGTAACTCCGCAGCTCCTATGTCTTGAGTTCCGCCAGCCAATGCAAGGCGCGCAGGCCAGGAAGGAAGCAGTACTCACCGCCTCGTGTGACCACAAACCGGGGTAAGCCTTGCAGCCGCTTTCGCACTGGCCGCCTGGGTATATCAAAGGATCCAGTTCCATCGCCTGCACCCGCCACCGGGTCTTTTCCGGCAGAGCCTCCGAAAAACGCACTGTCATTCATCCACTCGGATTGGACGAACTCGAACTGTCGACCTAGATTGGATCCAACAAACGCGAACATCAATCCCCGCTCCAGTCCGTCATCTTCTACAACGCCCTCCGGTAAGGAGGGGCCGTACGAAGTCCCGCGCCGGATCATGCGATGGATGCGAACTACGCCCGCGACATCCGCATCGCGGGGATTCATACGGCGAATGTGGGAGCCTGCGGGTGTCTTATAGCCAATAGGGTCATCTTGCTTGAAGAGGAAGGCGTTGTTGCGTCCTGGATCGTCCCCGAGTGCGGGATCGTCATGCATCGGGCACAAAGCCAGGGGAGCTCCGCTGCGCCAACGTCCCATCATCTTTGCTGCCAGCAATTCCTCGGCTTCAGCGCTGGGGGCGTTCTCCTTGAGATATCGGCGGAACGCTGCGACACGCTGATGAAGCTTGCGAAAGACAACGTAGCTTCCGTTGCGCCCCAAGATCTCTGGCTGTGGTATCGAAGGGGTATCTGCCATCTCGTCGGGATATCCGAGTACGAACTCCCCTGCCTTGAGCGGCCGCTCGTTGGGATTGGTACCGGAAATACCGGAGCCTTCAATTGCTGGATGCCCGATGCCATCCTTGAATCCGAAAGCTTCTTTTTCACCGGGGCGAACATGGCAGTCCTGGCGCCAGATCGCTGTGATTCCTCGCAACTCCCGATATGTCTTCCTCGCGCCTTCCATGGCAGCCTCAAGACGTTCCGTATCCGGCGCAACGGCAGTGACCACCACATGAACCTCGGATGACCCAAGCGGTTTTTCCCAGTTCTCGGGAGCGCTCTCACCCTTGTCCCCCAACACTTTCGCGCGTGCTGCCATCCCTTGCTGAAACTGCGGGGAAAAGCTGTCGAGTGAGGCTTGCGGGACACCCAAAGCCTTGAGGCCCTGGAAAGTAAGTGCGACGCTCACCCAGGTATCACCCGTGGGGCTTGTGGGGTGAGCAGCTGAGACTACGACGCTGCTAAACCGTCGCATGAGTTCGCGGCCTGCCTTGCGTTCGTCGATACGAAACAACACATAAGTTGCCGCATACGGCGTAGGCCGCGGACGAAGCACTCCGCTCTGAATATCCTCGAGTTCAAGATTCGTTGAAGCCATGAGCTCTTCTCTCTTTCCAGCGATTAGAAACTGATCGAACCGGAAAACTGCAGGGAATATCCCTGAAACGTAGAACGATCCGCAAATTCCTTGAAGTACTTAAATCCCGCAGACGCTTTATGCTTCGGAAAATTTGAGTTCACAGCGAAACCGAGGGAGTTGACGGCATAGCGATCCTGGGATGCCACCTCGGAAATCGCGGGCCCGGTCGTGGCGGTTGTCTGCCGCTGCTCATATCCGACCAGGCCGCCCTGCAGCTGAAAAGAGTCAGTCCGCACAAGCGAGCCCATCAGCGAGTAGTCGAGATCAAAGCTCTCTCCCGGATTGGTGCCGGTGCCTTCCTGGACACCGTGGAATTCGTACATTTGGAACGCAGACAGGATGAGGCTCTTGTCCTGCTTGAGATAAAACGTCTGCCCTGAAGACAGGGCGTTCGTCCAGTAGCCCGAACCAACGTTGTCATTTCCGCCCGCCGCGAAGCGGCCGGTGGGAGCAAGAAAACCGTAAATGGCGCGGATCGCAAAGCGCCCGCGATTCCATCCCAAAATGAATGGCATGTAGTATGAGTCTGCAAATCCACCACCGCCACTTATGTTTCCCTGAATGTCCGAAGTGAGATTGTTCCTGGCAAACGGGAGAGTGGCTGCCGCAGAGAAATTCGCTCCGCCGAGAAACTTCTTCTTGGATACCCAAGCCAATGTATTCATGTCCATCAGGACAAAGTTTTGGCCGGTGACCGGTAGCGTATCGCCGGCCTCATCTTTGGCGTGATCGCGGGAGTAGTACAGGAGTTGGTTAACGTAGGTAAAGCCCGGTGCCGGCGTGACACCGGAATTCGTTGCAGTCATGCCGAGTGGGTAGACACCACGATTTTGGGCTTGACTGCTCATGCTTGAGATCGATATGCAGACTACGACAAAGACCAGAAGCCGGAATCCGGCAATACGCATCATTTGCTCGCGAGGTTCTTCCAGAAACGTGTCAGGCTTTCGTCACCGCCGAACAACGTGGTGAAGATTGTGGAATCCGCCAGCAATATGTCACCAGCCCGTTCGCCCTTCGGAGGCATCCAGAGGAACATATTGAACTCGCGGTTCCCGGCTTCGATGAAAGGATGAGGCTTGGACATATCGATCGGTTGCCGCGCCAGCAAGCGAATCACTCCGGTATCTTCAGAGGTCACGGCGTAATGCGGCAGGTGCATGTGAAAAACGAAAGTCTTGACATCGGTAAGCCAACCGCGCGTATCCAGGTCGGCTGTGATTGAAAGCGGAACGGTTTGCGTGGTCCCCGGAACGGTGGCTGGCCGGAGACCGTACCGATTTTCAATGGGCACGCCGAGACCCTTCATGATGGATCGTGTGTACTTGCCAAAGCGTTGCTGTCGCGGAACGAGCGGATCACCGTGGTGGAGCATATTCCTCCTGACGCTCTTTCAGATCCGGTGAGACACCGACGTCATGGTGAGGTCCGATGATCAGACAGGTGCCCTCGCGAGTGAGAAAACGTCTCAACGCGTCAATCTCGTCGGGAGAGGCTTCCTGCTCGGTGACCATGTGGTCAAGTCCAAACACCATGAGCGTGTCTGTATCGGCGAGTATTCGTTCATCGATGGGTAATCGTTGCCCAGCCTGATCGATCCGCTGATACACGGCCACGGGCTGTCCAGTTACTTCGCCGACAACGTTCTGGAAGCTCAACAGCGACAGGTGAAAAAGTTCCAGCGTTCCGGCGATTCCTTGCAGGAACATCTGCTCTGAATACTCAACCGACTCATAGTTCGGCCACACTACACGGCGAACCTCAGTCATCGTCGAGAAGCGATTATCCATTTCTGTGACGTCGCGATTTGCCTCCCAGGGATAGCTCCAGGCCCAATAAACGCTGAACCGGCGCTTTCCTGGAACGTATTTCCGCGGAACATGCAGTTGGTTGTAAGTTCGACCGGAACGCGTTGCTTCACTCATGTCTCATCTCCCTGGATTCATCAAAGGATCCATCAAACAAGCGCTTCCCTTTCGCGAGAAATCAGCCGGCGCAAGCCGTCAAACGCCGCATACTTGTACGCATAGCTGTACGTCGGGGTGTTCATGGACATGTTCGCGATGGTGTTCATCGTTCCGCCGCAGCGAATAGCCATCTGACCAATCCCGACGATCTCCGACGCAAGATCGCCTATGCAATGAACGCCGATCAATTTGCGATCGGCCTTCAGAAATATCAGCTTCAGAAGTCCACCGCGGCCGGCAATGGCCCCGCGAGGGCTGAGAGCGAGATTCGCACGGCCAACCTCATAGTCGAGTCTTTTCTCACGACATTGCTCCTCAGTGAGCCCCGCTCCAGAAACTTCCGGCATGCCGTAGACCGCGGAGACCGGACACGGATCGACGATCCCTTCGAACGGAATTCCAAAGGCATGACAGACAGCGGCTCGCCCTTGCTCCATCGCAATCGATGCCAGCGTGGGCGCCAGCACATCCCCGGCGGCATAGATATCCTCGACAGAGGTACGAAAGTGCCCGTCCACGACGATTCGCCCGCGGGAATCCACGGCAACGCCGGCGGTCTCGAGTCCCAGGCCTTCCGTATTCGCAACACGGCCCGCGGCGAAGAGTACAGTATCCGGAAAAAGCCTGTTCCCGTTGGAGAGTTTCACCTCAAGCGCATCGCCCTTTGCGGCGATGCTTTCCACCGTCGAACTGAATAAGATTGCGATGCCCCATTTCTTGAAGAGCTCTTCCATGTAATCCGAGCACTCGCCATCCATCATGCTAATCAGGCGCGTTGCACGGTCAAGCACTGTCACCTTTGCTCCCAAAGCATGAGAGATCGTCGCGAATTCGACACCGACCGGACCACCTCCAACGATGAGGATGTCTTTCGGCACCCGGCCGCGATTCAGGATCGTATCCGTATCGCAGACACCTGGGATGTCGAAGGAGATATTCGCCGGATGAAATGGCCGAGAGCCCGTTGCGATCAGGATCGCTTTTGCGCGCAGCGTGCGCTTGCGCCCATCATCCGCAGTGACCATGACGCTGCCATCTTGATCGAGTCGGGCTGAGCCTTGAATGTAATCGACGTTGTTGTTGGCGATGTTCTCCGCCGTCACTCTTTGAAGCAAATCGCAGACGTTTAATGTTCGCTTGCGGATGATGTCAGTGGCGATGTCCGGCGGTGTTGACATCCGGACGCCGTACACATCGCCCTCACATAAGCCAGAAAAATAAAGCGCCGCCTCGCGAAGCGTCTTCGTCGGCGCACCGCCGGTGGTCGTCACCGTTCCGCCTGGACTGGCCTTCTCGATACCGCCGAGCGGTGGCCAAAGAATGACGCTAGCTCAGTGGCGCTTTCTCCGGCCGGACCCGCTCCGATCGCGACAAGGTCGTAGGCATCCGTCATGGCAAATCCTCTGGATGCTATTGCATCTGGTCGAGCATTTCCCCCAGAGCCTTCTTTATCTTGAGAGCTTTCTTAATCTCGTCGCCAGTCACATATGGATATTCCCCATATTCCAGGAAGCTCGGACACTGGTGGTCACGGAAGAACTTGTTAACGCCTGAACGTTCTCCTTCCAGTCCTCCGGCCATCCTTCGAGGTTTGTCGAAAACCGTGTTGATACCGGTCTTGAGTTGAAGATCGCCACCGCATCCTCAAGGTATTTGTCGAAATCGGTGTCGAAGATCCCTTGATACATGAAGTGCATCCCCGAGCCGACATCGAATAAGACCCAGCGAAGGTAATGGAGCTTGAGCGAGGCGAGGAAGACGGGATCGGCCTTTACCGCCTCTTCTATGTTCTTCCCGTAATCGCGTATCGCCTGCTCCCTGCCAGGTTTGACCTTCGCGACGACCGAAAACCCGTAGCATGCAGGTGTTCTCGGGAAGATCGGGCCATAGTTTCCCTGCTCGTATTTGAAATATCCCTCTTTCGGGATTGCCATTGCTTGTGGTTTTTCCCAATCGTCTTCTGTTCGTGTCACGCCTGTCATCACTTCGGTTGCCATATCTGTTCTCCTTGTAACCGCTCCCAGCTACGACTGCCTGCGACAGGCAACAGCAGCGCGAGCAGAGAATGCCTGACACGCTGCCCCGCTCTGACGTGGTGGTGATGGTCTTATTGAATCTTCATGCCCAACTTCAGATCATGGGTCACTGCAATTCTTACGAGCACCAGCAAGCGAGTTGCGACATCTCCAGATTCGGGGCGCTGATGTCGCTGATTCCCAATGCTGAACGGGTTTCGAATTGGACACAACTGGCAATAGAGACAGTACCGGCCATAAAAGAGAGATAGTCTGAGAGACTGCTTCCTGGCCAAAACCTTTTGGAACGGCTGGAATCGTGTAGATCCGGCTGTTTGCTTTGTGTGGTTTAGCGCCCTCGTTTTTCGAAGCCTCTTGAAACGGCGAGAATGTGCTTGTGAGCGTCGTTGGAAGTTTGCGCTATAACTTATTGATTTTAATGTGGTGGCCAGAGACAGCTTTGGGCAGTGCTACAGGCTTCTATTCGGATACCTGCAACCGCGCCATCGGGGCGGGCGCGGGTCAGCCGTTCCGCTAATACTCTCACGGCGGGCACGATGGTTAGAACGCGGAAGGTCAGATGTGAATCGGATCAGCTCAGCTGCGTAATTCCGATTTGAACCCGGTCCAGGCCGCTAGGGAATGCGGGGCCCGATGTGAGTACGTCTAAGTTTGACGACCGTGATGTCGTCCGACTGACCGAATTGTTGGGCGGCGGCGGCGATATCGTGGGCAGAACGACTGATGATGGCTTGTGTCCGCTCAAATCCAAATAGTTCGTATTTCGGACCTGTGGCCTCAACGACCCCGTCCGACAGCAAGGTAAGGCTGTCACCGGAATTGATTTCGAAGCGCGATTCTGAATAAACCAAATCGGGGAACAATCCCAGCGGAGGTCCCCCGTCGATTGTCAGTTCTTCGCCATTTTTATAGGGTGACAAATGACCGGCATTTGAAATCGTCATCTGCCCATTGGGACTCAGCTTGACGCAAAGGCAAGTGATGAATCCGCTGTCTTGTCCGCGAAGGACCTCGCGGTTCAATCGGGTAAGAAGTTGTGGCGGGTCCGAGATCTCGGCTGCTATCGCGTGGAGCGCACCGATCGCGAAGGCGCCAGTCATTGCAGCTTTCAGCCCCTTACCGCTGACATCTCCGATCACAACCACGATGGACCCATCTGCTTGAGGAAGGACTTGGTAAAAATCACCGCCCACTTCATGGGCTGGAAGATAGGCTGCCTCGATCGCGTAATTCGGATGAGACGGAAGCACAGCCGGAACGAGGTTCTCCTGGATTTCGCGCGCAGCGGCCAATTCCGCCGCGGAGCGCGCTTGCTCGCGGCTCACGCGGCTGAACCGGAAAAACATCACAGCCGCTATGGAGAGCAAAAACAGGAGTGCCCCGACGTCTACCAGTTGAAGCCCGATCGGACCTACCTGGATCGGTTCGACTAAAAAATTGAATGGCCGCCAGCCCAGAGTGATCGATGCGGTCCCAAGGTCGAAGAGGGCAGTCGAAACGGCGGGAGCGAGGCTGGGGAGGATGAGCCAGCCGGCCTCGCGATTGCCCTGGCGATACCAAATGAACAGCAGGATTGATAAGAGTAGTCCAATCGGGGCGGTCGCGGCCGCCTCAATCAACACATAGGTATCACTTGGAAACCGGCCGATCCAGACGAGAGTAGCAAGCATCGGCGCCACGAGAAGAGATGCCTCATAGATTCGCCAAATCCGGCCCACGTTCCGGCCAGCAAAGCTGTAGGTGAACTCGATCTGGGCGATGACCCATGCATAAATCAACGGATCGGCAATGAGGAAATTTGCAGATAGCGGCACGAGTCCGGAGGATTGGAGCATTGAAAGGCCGTCGGAGATCCCCACGAGCAACAGGTAAAACCCGAGGAAGATATACTCGCGCTGGGTTCGTTGGTTAGCATAGAGACCCAAAGCGGTTACGCCAGCAAGGCAAAGCAACAAATTGATGAAAATGGAAGGCGCCAGCCCGTAAAGGCGCTGGCTCTCGAGCGCCTGCCTCTCATATTCAATTGCGGTGGGAAGCCCCATCGTCACATTCGTGAATTGGGGCAGATGCCAGGCACTGTAGCCGGGCGGAATTCGCGTCCTCAGAGCGATTTCGAAAACGCCCTTGGAGTCACTTACTTGGAAAACGGCCTCTACGGGTCGGCTGACCAAGAGGGACGAGCGGAGGGTCGGGCCGGATACTTGGACTCCGTTGACAAACAACTCGTACGTCCCATCGCCTCCAGCAATTAACAGGCGCAGTTCAGGTTGATCTGGTCCAAAGTTGACTCTGCGCCGATACCAATGCCAACCCTGTCGAGCAGGGCCCAGATCGGCCAGGTCCACTGTGTTCCATGCGCTGTCATCGAACTCTGGGCGGGACCACTCCGTCCCGTCGCCGTCCTGTTCGCGCCACCCCTGATTCAGTTCAGTCAGGCCGGACCGCCATTGCGTCACCTCGATAGGAGCAGCAGTCAAGACGGGTGCGCACAGTCCCAGAAACATAAACGTGGACACCAGCACGAGTCGCTTGCGCCAAATCATGCAGAACAAGGACTGAAGCAATTCACTAATCGGGGTGAGCGATACATCTCGGAGTACTTCTTGGATTATGCTCATCCGTCTATTCTGCATCCCTGTGCACATGCCCATACTGTCACCTGCACCGACGCCAAACACTGCGAACCATAACGTGATCGCTGTCGCGAACTCCACCTGGCACCTTCGCAAGCCCCCTACATGCTCATTTCAGAAGGAGTCCGCGAGCTTACGCCTCCTGGAACTGCATCCTCTTCGATGCTGTGTTGATTGTTTCAATTTTGGTTCCAGGAGCTTTCGCAACATCTTTCGGGCCCGGTGCAATCTCACTTTTACCAGCGAGGTGCTGATATGCAGTATCTTCGCTGTGTCATTTATAGTGAATTCTTCTACGTCACGCAGAAGGAATACTTGCCGGTAAATATTTGGAAGCATATTGACTGCCCGCTGGAGTAACTTCCTAATTTCCTCGCGCTCAACCACCTCGGAAGGAAGTTCCCGCCAATCGCGCAGGAGTGCTGGAGACACAGACCTCTCTTCACCCTGAGGTTCATCGAGAGGCACGATTCGGATATTCGCCTGTCGCCGTAGCCGGTTTCTAGCCTCGTTCAGCGCAATGCTGACAAGCCACGTACTGAATTTCGCATCGCCGCGGAAAGCCCAAAGATTTCTAAAGGCCTTGATGAATGTCTCCTGTGCGACATCTGCAGCGTCCTCCTCGTTTTTCATGTAGGAGAGAGACATGCTGTAGACGCTCCGCTCATATGGGCGAATCAGGTCGTGATAAAGGTGGATATCGCCAGCCAGAATAGCGGCGATCAGCTTCGATTCGCTTCCCTTTTCAGAGGTAGTCATGAAGACCAGCTCCGTTGCTATCGCCACTGGTGCAAGCCAGGGAATCGGCCGAGCGAAGCTACTTCTGCGAGATCGCGTGATCTGGAGTTACAGGGCAGTTCCGAAGTTCACGCTGAATCGCTTGCACCATACCGATACAGCACGATACTTTGCCAAGTCCACATCAGAACCCAACGCGTAGTTTTGATCGCCGACGTTTCCCTTGATAAGTCGCAGATCGATGAAGCCAGAGTTCAACACAGTTGCCGCGTCGTTCGCATCGTCGGCGTCGACCATGTAGACGCGAACATCCGGACCGTTCGACGTGTTGAAATTCGTGAAGCGAAGCACGCGGCTGCCGTCCCCAACGCGATAGACGGTTGCTGTGCCTTGGGTCGGATGCAGAATGCTGTGGAAACTTCCGGACTCGAGGGTCTGCAGATTGGTTGAGCTGGTTTCGGCAGCCGGAAGTTTCTCCTCGACCCTTCGATTGACGATAAGGCGCTCTGGACGAAATGCGTACCAGGCAACGAACAGCACAATCGCGGCTACGGGTACTACAATCTTCCACCTTTTCATTTCATATCTCCCTAGTTCTGTGACTTTTCGCTTTTTCCAGCGCAGAGAAGCACTGCGCTCTCATTCGCTAGCGCTATTACTGGAGTGTGACGCCCAGCGTCGAGAATTATCTCGACCACCAGATCTGGTGCGGTGAGCATGGGGGAGTGGTCCACTGGATGGGATCGAATATTGGCCCCCATGCGACTGGCCATGTAACGCTGAGTCTCCGGACTAATCATGCGATCCTCTTCGGCGATGAGATACCACGAGCGTTTCGTCTTCCATGCAGGTGCGGGAGCCTTTTCCTGGATACATTGCAGCGCGATTGGCCTTTGCACCGCAGCCATAATGGCAAGTTGGTCCGAAGAGGCCTTATGCGCTACCGCACGGCCAAAACCTTCTTCCGGCATCCAGATAAACCCATGGGCATCTGCTTCAAGGTGCGGAGCCTCCGGATGCGCAGTCGCTCGATAGAAGACATCGGCGACTGTTTCACCCTCATGGGGCGCCAATGCTGCTATGTAAACGAGCGAGTCAACCCGATCATGATGGGCCGCGGCGATCACCACACCGGCATACGCATGTGCCACTAGGATCACCGGCCCAGTAGTTCTCTCGATCACGCGTCGAAGAGCTGCCGTGTCATTACGAGAGCGAAGTAAGAGGAACCGGCGCCGCGACGACCTTTAGCCCCTGGCGTTGCAAAGGCAGAATGACATTGCTCCAGCACGATCCGTCGGCCCATGCACCATGAACCAAAACGACCGTACCCACTTGAGGAGAGGGTTTCATCGCGGTGCCACTTTCTCCCCGCTGCGGGAAGCACCGCTGGTTTCGAGAAACTCTTTCATCGCGGCAGCGATCTCCAGAAGGTGCGTCTCAATGGCGAAGTGGCCCGTGTCCAGGAACTGGACCTGCGCATTCGGCAGATCTTTTCGAAATGCTTCTGCTCCCGCTGGGACGAAGAATGGATCGTTTTTGCCCCAGATCGCCAGTAAAGGCGGCTTCGATTTGCGAAAATATTCCTGAAACCTCGGATAAAGCTTTACGTTCGAGGCATAATCCAGAAACAAATCCAGCTGAATCTCTTTGTTTCCCGGGCGTTCGAGCAAGGCCGCATCCAATGTGTACGACTCAGGAGCAACCGCTTCGGGATTTGTTACGCCATGCGTGTACTGCCAGCGGGTTGCTTCCAAAGTGAGAATGTTTTGCCGGAGCACCTCTCGGTTTTCAGCTGTGGGCTGAGACCAATATTTCCTGATCGGTCCCCACGCATCGCCGAGACCTTCTTCGTAGGCATTGCCATTCTGTGAGACGATGGCCGTCACTCGTTCCGGGTGGCGCATCGCCAGACGGAAGCCTGCGGGGGCCCCGTAGTCGAACACGTAAATCGCATAGCGGTTGAGGCCGAGCGCATCTGTGAAGGCTTCCAGCGTGCGCGCCAATGCGTCGAACGAATACGCGTATTTTCGTTTCGCAGGTACTTCCGTGAATCCAAAACCCGGTAAGTCTGGTGCGATCACTCGGAACTGGTCCGCAAGGTGTGGAATGAGTTCGCGGAACATGAACGAGGATGTAGGGAATCCGTGCAGCAAGAGCACCACCGGCGCGCTCGGGTCGCCCGCCGCGCGGTAGAAGACTTCGACTCCATCTGCTTCGACTTTATGAACGGATGTTACAGGTACAGCGAACTGGGAAAGAACGGGACTCATAAAACTGCTCCTCACTCTGCGTAGTGTGTGTGCTTCCGGGAAATTTGCTGATTGACATCGCGCGGCAAGGTTCCTTCCTCGCGCTCCGTGCTTTCGCAGCAATAAAAAATCCAATCCATCGAGGAACGCTTCGCGCCCCATTCAGTTGAGCCGGGCCCCACCATCATTGCGAAAGCCTGATCTTGCCGCACCCTATGACGCGGCTCCGTGACCGAGTCAGGTGGAACGAATTCAACTCTCATTACTTTTGCTCCGTGCCCTCGTGTGGTGGACGTTTTCTACCTTCAGCCGCGAAGAATGGGGGCTCCGAACGGAGCGCCTGTCAATCCGCCGTCAACCATCAGCTCGACCGCATTGATATACGACGAATCGTCCGAGGCAAGGAAAAGCACCGCCTTGGCCAGATCTTCCGGCTCGCCCCAACGGGCAAGTGGAACCGTGGAGGAGAAGAAGTCGGAAACTCTTGCGGATTCCTCTGCCGTCGCATTGGCGCGCGCCCCGCGCTTCCAGATGGGAGTCTTCGTCGCTCCCGGAGCCACCACGTTCACGCGAATCTTGCGCGGTGCAAGGTCTGCGGCGATGGATCGCGCCATCGAGACGAGCCCGCCTTTCGTGGCAGCGTAGGCAGCTACGCCTGGTTGACCGAGATAATTGTGCACCGATCCGTTGAAGATGATGCTGCCGTTGTCGTTCAACAGAGGAGCGGCTGAATTGACGGTAAAGAAAGCACCGTTGAGGTTGGTGTGGACTACCTTCTCGAAGATGGCTTCGTCGGTCGTGCCAGTCGGCGTCTTGCCAGAAATGCCTGCATTGGCGAAGACGATGTCAAGTTTGCCAAAGTCTTTGGAGAGTTCAGCGAAGAGCTTCTTGCGATCCTCCGCCACCGTAACGTCGGCGCGATAGCCGTGTGTTTTCGATCCGAGTTCGCCGACCGCTTCATCCAGTGTTTGTGGATCGCGACCCGTAATTGCGACTTCAGCGCCTTCAGAGATGAAAAGGCGGGCTGTGGCCAGACCGATGCCGCTGTTACCTCCGGTAATAAGAGCCTTTTTGCCTGCCAGCTTCATAATGTCTCCTTTTGTATGACTGGCATCAACACTGATGATCGTCATACATAACAGCGATAACCGCGCTGCGCATGCTTCAGATCATTACTCTCCTTCGAGATACGACAGTGCCTGTCAAAGTCAGGTGCGACCTTCCAAAGCAAGCAACTTGCCAAAACAAGGAACACTACGATGCGACGGAGGGAAAGCAACTAAGTTAGTCTTCAGCAGAGAGATGCGCTTGAGAGGAATCGGCACACTTTGCTTGGCCAGTGACGGATTTGTGACCGTCGGCCGTCACTGACAGTTTCTCGTCGCGATAATTGCCGCGGCACGCCGTACAGGACTAGAGCGAGTCTTAGCGCACCCGATTCTCGACGGCACTCTTTTATCGGCTTGAGACGGGGCGGTCTATCCGAAGCTTCCGTATCTTGTAAACCAGGGACGTCCGTTTCATTCCTAGTCGCTCCGCAGCGCCATTCCGGCCGCCCACCACCCAATTGCTCGCTTCAAGCGCACGGACAATATGATCTCGTTCAACTTCCTCGAGACCCGTGATGGGGGTGTTTGATTCCTTATGAGCACTAAAGGGCTCCAATTCGGAAGTCGGCGCTCGTAATACCGTGTGAGGAGAAAGAATCACGGCCCGCTCGATAAGGTTCTGCAATTCGCGGACATTTCCAGGCCAGCGGTATCGCACCAGCGCATCCATGGTCTCCGAAGGGATTTCGTCGATCCTCTTGTTCATTCGTCGCGCGTAGAGTTCTGTGAAGTGCCAGACCAGCTTCGGTATGTCCCCCGTGCGTTGCCGTAAGGGCGGAACGATGATCGGAAATACTTTCAGCCGATAGTACAGATCTTCACGAAACGTCGTCTGCTTTACCATGCTGGCCAAATCACGATGAGTGGCTGCGATCAGACGAACGTCTACCTTGTGTGTACGGTTGCTACCGAGTCGCTCAAATTCCTGTTCCTGCAGCACTCGCAGCAATTTTGCCTGGAGTTCCAGAGGAATGTCGCCGACTTCATCCAGGAAGAGGGTGCCCTTGTTTGCGAGTTCAAAGCGGCCCGTCTTCTGCGCAACTGCACCGGTGAATGCTCCTTTTTCGTGTCCGAATAGCTCGCTTTCGAGGAGCCCAAGGGGGATTGCCGCGCAATTCAATTTGACAAAGGCACGCTGCCGACGGCCGCTGAGATTGTGGATGGCGCGCGCAATAAGTTCCTTGCCTGTTCCCGTCTCACCCAGAATCAGCACGCTCGAATCCGTAGGTGCCACGACGGACACCAGGTGCAACGCGGTCTTCAAAGCTGGACTATCACCAACGATTGCCCCAAACTCCGCGTGGAGTTCTTCCTCGAGATAGAGCCTCTGCTTCGTCTCTCTGAGCCTGTCTTCCGTTGCCTTTTCAAAGTCCAACGCGTTCTCAACGGCAATGGCTACTTGGCGGCCAACTTGTTCCAGGAAGGCGAACTCATCCTCCGAGAAAGCCCGCTCCGAACGACTGAACGCTCCTAACACGCCAACGACGCCCTTTCGACCGACAAGCGGCAGTTCGCACCCCGACTTCAAGCCCTCGGCCGTCACCCGCTCAAAGAAACGTTGTCCTTCGCTACTTCCGAAGCTTTCGGGGTCATGTCTTAGGTCTTCGAGCCGATCTATGTGCTGATTCTTGCCGGTCAGGAAAGCCTTGCCGCACGTCGATCCCTTGATCGGAACTATCGTGCCGTCGCAAATCGAACCTCGGCTCTCCGGGTTATATAAAATCGTGGTCCGCAATTGGCCACTATCGGCGTGGGGCAAAAGCAACGCACAGAAGTCACATCGCGTTACGCTAAGCAAATTCGTGGACAGTGCATCAAGCAAATGGCCAAGATCCAGCTTTGATGTCATGCTGGTCGTGATTTCGAGAAGCAAGCGCAGCCGGTCGCGCTCATGTCTCAATTCGCCCTCTGTTTGTTGCAGTCTGAGTTGGGTCTGCTTACGGTCGTTGATGTCTTCGCACGCAATCAAAGTGCGCAAGGACAACTCGTTGTCCTGGGTTGGAGTGACCGCCAGGGCATTCCTGATTAGAAACCAGCGATATTGGCCATCGGAGCGCCGGACACGTGCTTCAGTGGTGAATGCTGTTCCACTCGCAAGGGTCGCGTTCCATTCGTCGATGAAGGCGGCGGCGTCCGCTGGGTGGATCGTTGCCTGCCAACCCGAGCCACTCAGTTGGTCCGCTGCGACCCCCGTATATTCCCGCCAGGCGCGGTTCGCAAACTCAACCGATCCGTCGGGCAGAGTACATACCACCAACGCCGGAATCGTTTCGATCAGATTCCGCAGATCAAGGCCTTGGTTGCTCTCTTTTGCGGTGTGTGTCTCAGCGGCCACGCTTTGGACCTATCCGATTTCGGTGCTTTCACCACTTGTGAAGTATGGATTCTGACTCAGCGCTCCCCGGCAAACGGCGAGCGGATGCGTTCCAAACCCTCCATCCAAAATAAGACGTCCAGAAACTGTATTGATGTCGTACGCACAGACGATCACGCAAGGGTAGCGATGGGCGAGATTCGTCGCACCACGTTCGAGTTCGACGACATCGTCGGCACCTCTCCCCGGTAGCGGAGCTTGGCCTATGCCAAGGTTGCCCAGGTACCTAATTGCCCTTGCTCCTTTGCGGACCGCGCTCGAGAACGCAGCGTCGATTCTGGCCAGCGTCTCAGATGTACAAGACTCTCGTCGCAAGATGTCCAGGCGACCTTCTCCGATAATGCGATCCGGGTCACGCCCTGTCTTTCGTAAAATCTCCAACACCTGATCATTCGCTTCATCGTGTCCGAATAGAACGCAGTGTTGCGATTCGTCATCAATTCCCAATTCGAGGAACTGGACTCCACGTTGGAATTCGTCGTCAGTGCGCCAGAAATAGATGACGTGGCTGCCTAGTGGGACTTCGTCATCGGTGATGCCGAGCGCAATCGTGGTCTCAGAGGGTTTCATGCGCTGATCCTTCCGTGCATCGTGAGCCTTTATCTGACGAACAGAGGTCGAAAGCGGTCAAGGTACTGGCGCGGTGCAGTCGCGAGATGACCTGCCTCTCAACCATACCAAATCGCTCTCGGCGATTGCACGAGAGGAGTTCTCAAAAGCGAGAAGGAGATAGCAAACGTCGACAGACAATTACAAGCCAATTCACTCATCGATGGGTGGTACGACCAAATACTCAATCAGTAGAGAAAACTGTCGTTGCATTTAGCCAATTGTTTGGATCGACTTGCTGATCTTGGGTTGGCCAGAAGAAGAGGCGTGTTTTTCAAGGGTCCTTTTCCACAGTCTTGGGCATTCAGAAACCGGTGTTTTGGTCGAAAATGCCTATATTAGGCCCGGGGGAAATCGCTGCTGCGGCTTCACTTACCTCCCCTGTCAGAAGTGCCAGTAGCAGCCAGGTGTTCCCACGTGAAAGCATTCTCTGGTGGACAAGAGAGTGCGGGATGAAAACTGATGTCATATCTGAAGCTGAGGCGGGTGAAAAGGACCGCACTGGCATCTTCGAGACCAAAGCTATCGCCGAGGAAGGCTTCATCCACGGCCTGCCGATTGTTATGAACTACGCGGCCATGTATGAGTACGCACTGGACCGCAACTCCGGCCAGTTCAAGGCACCCTTCAATCAGCTGATTGTCGATTTGTTCAATGCCAGGACCCAAACTTTGTTGTCGCGCGGCATTGCCCAGAAGGCAGCTTAGGGCGCGAATGGGGATGTGTCATCGCATAGCACCGCATTGTAAAAGAGTACGCGTCGCAATGATTCGGACAAGTGTCTAACGTGGTTTTGGAGATTTGGCCGTGCAGCAGGATGTCAAGAGCAGCGCGCAGGGAAGCGAGCAGTTGTTCCGCTCGATCTTCGAAAATGCCCAACTTGGGATCAGTTTCCTCAATATAGATGGCCGCACAGTATTTTCTAATCGCGCATGGCACCAGATTTTGGGCTACACCGCCGACGAGCTGAGCAACGTTGAAAAATGGGTCGACATCCTTCACCCGGATGATCGCGCGTCCGGCGCGGAACGATACGCCAAGCTCATTGACGGAAGGCGGGATACAGACGAATGTGAACGACGCTTCATTCGCCGCGATGGCCGCGTCGTTGTTTGCAACAGCAGGTTTCAGTTGCTCCGGGATGCAACCGGCAAGCCGCAATACGTTGTCGCCTTGACAGAGGACATTACCGAGCGCAAGCGGGTCCAGGAGGAACGAAATCGCCTGGCGAAGCAAATGGAGATGTTGCTGGAATCTACCGGTCAGGGCATTTACGGTATCGATCTGCAAGGAAACTGCACGTTCATTAACCGGGCTGCCTGTGAATTGATCGGCTACCGTCCCGAGGAGGTCTCGGGCCGGCGAATGCACGACCTGATACATCACCACAAGCCAGACGGCTCCGTTTACCCCATAGATGAATGCCCGCTCTACGGCGCGTTCAAGAACGGAGAGGGCTGCTGCATAGATTCGGAAGTGACCTGGCGACGGGATGGCACACCGGTTCCGGTTGAATACTCCTCGTTTCCAATTCTTGAAGGCGGAGCGATAACTGGGGCCGTCGTTACGGTTGTCGATATCACGGAGCGCAAGCGGGCCGAGGAAAGGCTGCGGGCGAGCGAGCAGCTCTTCCGTTCAATTTTCGAGAACGCCCAGATCGGGATCGCTTATTTCAAGATCGATAGCCAGGAACATAGCTCCAACCGCGCACTCCAGGAGATGTTGGGTTACAGCGGAGAAGAGCTGGGTAGCCTCGGGCAATGGGATGAGATTGTAGCTCCGGAGGAACGCGCTTCCGGGGCGGAACGATACGCCGAACTCGTTCAGGGAAAGCGGGACACGGACGAATATGAACAACGCTTCATCCGGCGTGACGGCCGTATTGTTGTCGCCAACGAGAAGTTTCAGTTGCTCAGGGATGCAGCGGGCAAGCCGCAATACATTGTCGGCTTAACGGAAGACATCACGGAACGCAAGCGTGCCCAGGACGCGCTACAGGAGAGCGAGCAGCTCTTCCGTTCGATCTTCGAGAATGCACCGGTTGGTATCAGCCTTTACAACGTGCCCAAAAGCAATACTTCACCAATCGCGCATTGCACGAGATGCTGGGTTACACCTCGGAAGATCTGAGCTCGGTGGAGAAATGGGATCAGATTGTCCACCCGGATGAGCGTGCCTCGGGTGCAGAACGATATCTGGATCTCCTCGAGGGCAAGAGCGACAACGACGAGTGGGAACAAAGACTCATCCGCCGCGATGGCAGCATCGTCATTGCCGATGGCGAGTTTTTCGGTCATCAGAGACACTGCTGGAAATCCGCTGTATCTCCTCAACATGACCAAAGACGTCACCGATCGCAAGCGGGCCGAAGCAGATCTCGTCGCTGCCAAAGAAGAAGCCGTGGCCGCCACCAAGGCCAAGTCCGACTTCCTCGCCAACATGAGCCATGAGATCCGCACCCCCATGAATGCGATCCTCGGAATGACCCATCTGGCCCTGAAGACCGAGTTGACAGCGAAGCAGCGCGACTATCTGACAAAAACAAAGGTGGCTGCACAGGCCCTCCTCGGCATCATCAACGACATCCTCGACTTCTCGAAGATCGAGGCTGGCAAGCTGGAGGTGGAAAATACAGAGTTTCGCCTCGATCAAGTACTTGAGGACCTCTCCTCTGTCGTGTGCCAGAAGGCCCACGACAAGAATCTGGAATTCTTGATCTCCTCGCCAAAGAATCTGCCGCCGAATCTTGTCGGCGACCCTTTGCGCCTTGGTCAAATCCTGATCAACCTGGTAAACAACGCGGTCAAGTTCACGGAACGCGGCGAGGTGTTAGTGACGGTTGCACTGGAGGAGCAGTTAGCGGACCGGGTGAAGGTGAGGTTCTCCGTCCGCGACAGTGGTATCGGCATGACACCGCGAGCAGAGCGCCAAGTTATTCCAGGCGTTCTCACAGGCAGACACTTCGACGACGCGAAAGTATGGCGGCACCGGGCTCGGACTCTCGATCTCGAAACGCCTCGTTGAGATGATGGAGGGCGCCATCTGGGCTGAGAGTGAGCCTGGAGCAGGCAGCACCTTCCATTTCACTGCCTGGTTTGGGATTGGATCAGAGGATAAACACAAACGCTTCATTCCTGATCTGGCGGGCATCCGGGCGCTGGTTGTGGACGACAACGCGCAGGCGCGCGAGATCCTCACCGAGGCACTCCGGGTATTTGCGCTCCGGGCCGACTCGGTTTCGTCAGGGGAAGACGCAGTGCGCGAAATAGCCGCCGCAGATTCGCTGGATCCTTATCGTCTGGTGTTGATGGATTGGCACATGCCGGGAATGGACGGACTGCAGGCCAGCCGCATCATCAAGCGCAATGATCGTCTGCAGCATATTCCTAAAATCGTGATGGTTACCGAATTCGGGCGGGAAGATATCAGGACGCAGGCAGAGGAGATTGGCATCGATAGCTATTTGTTGAAGCCGGTCAATCAGTCGCTGCTCTATGACACTCTGGTAGACCTGTTCGGCTTTGCGGGACCCGAGGGCCACCGTTCCACGTGAGAGGAAGGACGACGGCACGGTGCATGATGCCACGGGAATCCGTGTTCTGCTGGTCGAAGACAACGAGATAAATCAGCAGGTTGCGACAGAACTGCTGGAGAGCGCCGGAGCAATCGTAACCGTGGCCAACCATGGTGGTGAAGCCGTGAAAATCCTGACTGAAGGAGATCCGGCTCCGGCGTTCGATGTGGTGTTCATGGACTTGCAGATGCCCGAGATGGACGGGTTCACGGCAACCAAGCTACTGCGGGGTGATCCCGCGTTTGCAGAAAGTTCCGATTATTGCCATGACTGCGCACGCCCTTGTGGAAGAGCGCCAGCGCTGCCTCGACGCAGGCATGAACGATCATGTGTCGAAGCCGATTGATCCCGATAACCTATTTTCGACCTTGATGCGATGGGCGAAGCCCCGGCCTAAGCAAGCAGTCGAGTCCCAGGAATCATTCACCCCCGTAAAAGGGCCCGACGAAGTGGTTCTGCCGGAAATCGCAGGGATCAATCTTGCGGATGGTCTGAAGCGCGTTGCCGGCAACAGGCGGCTCTACCGTGACCTGCTGAGCGCAGTTTGCCGCCAAACAAGGCAATGCAGCCGCTCAGATTTCAACCGCACTCGAAGGTGGCGACCTCAAACTGGCTGAACGCATCGCCCATACCGTGAAGGGCGTTGCCGGCAATATTGGAATCACTGAAGTGCAGTCCGTGGCTCAAAAGCTGGAGAACGCAATCCGTGACGATGAGGGAAAGGTCTCGGCGTCTGCTTGTTGAGTTCGCAAGCTTGATGGGCACTCAAGTTCATGCTATCGAGAAAGCACTGCGCGACTCGGCAGCCGCTCGGCCAGAGGAAGCTGCGGACTTCGCCTTTCAATGCAGAGGCGGCGGCCGACGCGATTGCGCAGCTCAGAATCTTGCTCGAAGCGAGTGACGGCGATGCCGAAGAGTCATTCCGCAGTCTGCAGGACGCGGTAGCGGGCGCTGTTGAGAAGCAGCACTTGGACGATCTGAGCGCATCGATCAACGACTTCGATTTTGACGCCGCGCTAGTGAAACTGGATGAGATCGCCGAACGTTGCGCACGAAATGGGGATGACTCGATGAACCAGGCTGATCAGAAGAAGACCGTGCTCCTGGTGGATGATGCTCCCGCCAACATTCAAATCGTGAATTCGATCCTGAAGGACCTCTACAAAATCCGCATCGCAACCAGCGGCGCGAAAGCATTGGAACTGGCGAAGAGTTACACCTCCGCCTGACCTGATCCTGCTGGACGTCATGATGCCCGACATGGATGGGTACGAAGTGTGTGCACAGTTGAAACTGGACGCGGAGACGCAGGACATACCAGTCATATTTCTTACCGGACAGACGCATGTCGAGGAGGAGACAAAGGGATTCGATGTCGGTGCGGTGGACTACATCCATAAGCCGTTTTCCCCCGCGGTCGTAAAGGCGCGGGTGCAAACTCACCTCGTGCTTCGCGGGATCCGCGAACAGCTCGCACAACAGTTGCTCACGATCCAGAAGGAATTGGAAACAGCGCGGCAAATCCAATTGTCGATTCTTCCATCCGAGATCCCGAAAATCGAAGGTCTGGACATTGCCGCACGCTACGTCCCCATGACCTCGGTCGCCGGCGATTTCTACGACTTCATCGTCGTGGATGAGAAACACATTGGGATTCTGGTAGCCGATGTGTCCGGACACGGAATGCCTGCCGCGCTTATCGCCTCGATGCTGAAGATTGCACTCTCAGCCCAGGTGGCGCACGCTGCCGATCCGGCGCAAGTGCTGTTGGGCCTGAATCAAGCGCTGTGCGGAAAGTTCCAGCACCATTACGTCACGGCGGCATACCTGTTCGTGGACATGCAGAAGCGAACGCTGACTTACGCGGGCGCAGGTCACCCACCCTTGCTGTTGTGGGGTGGATCATCCAAAGGCGTGCGTGATGTGGTGGAAAATGGTTTGTTTCTCGGAAAATTCCCGTTTGCAACTTATTCTTCGGTGGAGTTGCCGCTCAAGGCTGGTGATCGAGCTTTGCTCTACACCGATGGAATTTCGGAAACGACGAACCCGGCGGAAGTCGAGTTTGGCACGGACTGCTTCAGGCAGTTTCTGGAGACGGAACAAAGCACCTCGGCAGATCATTTTGCCGATCGACTGCTTGAGGAGTTGTCCCGCTGGTCGGCTAGAGGGCTCGGCCGAAGACTTGGATGACGATATTACGATGGTGGCAATCCACGTAAGAAGCGATTAAAGCGGTGTCGAACAGATACGTTCTAGCGCGGCTTGAGTCCCGAGTTCCAAGATCACAACGCCAACATATTCGAACTCTCATGGATAGTCGGTCTCCGCCCTTGTCCGTCGCAACGACAGTCTGGCCATTCCTAACTCGTTCGTCGCTAACGACCACAAAACCGCGGCGGCTGCTGAAGGTCGGTAGCATCGAGCGAGTGACGCGGTCCGACTCAATTCTTTCAGGATTTCGGAACCGTCTTGCGGGTCTTTCGTCTTCCAACCCGTCCCCCGTTGATCCTCGAGCGGTTCTCGTGACCGAATAGAACTAATGTGGGTCAAGTGTGGGTCGCGGAGACTGAGGTTGAATTCCGTAAGTCCCTTGGAATGTGGTGGCCAGAGACGGGATCGGAGTCTCTTTGCTCTTTTAGAATCTGCAACTTACACGTTCTAAACAACGAGGAAGATGAGGAAAGTGCCAGAATTCCCTGTCGTGCTTTCAATTTGCTTTCAAGTTCTGATTTAACTCAGTCTCCCGTGCTCCCGGCCATCGGCGGCGCGTGAGGTCCAACAGCGGCGCCGGGCGCCCCATTCAAGCCTTCCGTTGGCTTGAGTGGGATAGTATGAACTCCGATCTGCGCGGCCAAGAATTCTCCAATAGACAGGTTCATGACAACTGATCGGCCCCGGCGTTTCTGATCCAAACGAAATGTTAGTCTTCGGCAAAATCTGAAGGAAGATTTTGCATGAAGAAGGAGCGCTTTTCTGCGGAGCAGATTGTTGCCGTGCTGAAGCAGGCAGAGCTTGGTGTGTCTGGGCGGAGTTGATTCGCAAGGTTGGGATCAGTGAGCAGACCTTTTACCGATGGAAGAAGCAGTACGTTGGCATGGAGACGGATCAGGCCCGTCAGATGAAGCAACTCCAGGAGGAGAACAGCCGGTTGAAGCAGTTGGTCGCCGATCTGAGCCTGGATAAGACGATGCTGCAGGACGTGCTCGAGAAAAAAGTTCTAAAGCCTTCGGGGCGCCGTCCGATGGTCGATCATCTGCGCGATCTAACGCAGCAGAATCAGCACCTCTTTTCTATTAGCCGCCTGCTTTCAGCAAGTTCCTGCAGAGGAACTTTCGGTTACTCCGCAGCTCCCATTCTGGGGTGACGTGTCACCCTAAATCCGATGCGGAGCAGCGTGGCCTTCGATCTGACAAGGCAGAGACCCGGACAGCACCCACCGGCACGTCCACGGGCCTCCTAGACGCAGCGAGGCCGCCCCGAAGGACGGCCCGCTGATGCTTCAGGGATGCTTCGCTGGGACTGTCAGGGGGCATGTGGAGCCTGAGCCGGTGCCAAGTCTACCGCCATCACGTGTTGGTAGTCCTTCTGGAACGACGACAACGGGATCATCGTTCGGTAGGGGGTCTTACCCCTCGCGTACAGAACCAGAACCGCGTCAGAGTTTAAAAACTTATTCAGCAGATCGACCCGCTTCTTCGTGGAAGGCTCCACTTCCAAGCCTGCCGGGATACGGGCCATGCAACCCAGCTTCCCGCAACTCGTAAAAGGGACTTTTATCGCGCCGTCATCGTCAAGCGCCATTTTCCACGAGCCTCCGTCGCTTCTCGCCTTTGCAAACGCAACGAATATTCCTTGGCCCTGTATCGCTCGTGGGTCTACGTAAAATGCGATGTATTCTGGCCGCCTAGTGTTTCGAGCTAGAGCGACATTAACACCGACATACTCCCGGGCATCCTTCGGGTCTGATGGGCTGCCCGAGTCCCCTCGTAACACTTCCGTCCGCATCAAGCACCCGCGTGGTGCACAGTCGGTCTTCCAGTTCACCAAGAGGTCGTTCAAGCCGTTATGACTCGCATTGCTCTGAGCAAATACTGATCCGCTGAAGAGGGCGAGTACCACCAACATTCTGCAAAGGGTCATAGCACCGTACAAGTCTCCTCTCAGCCGAGAGGAGGTTCCCGCTTTCTAATGTTTTCTCAAAGCGCGATAAAACACACCCTCGAAATAGACCAAAATCTCATTCTTATTTTTGACATAGATGTCTTGGCCGGGGAGCGGAAATGCATCGAAACAGGTGCCAGATTGTCTGTGGTTTATAACGATCTCGGTGATACTCGCGCCTTCGACTCCGACCTCGCTGAAGCGTACTCGATTGTCTTCGAGAAAATCAGTTGAGGATACTTGGTTGACTTCGACGGTCTTGACCGGCACGGACTGACCACACGCTTCCAATGCGCTGGCATTCAAAACGATAGTCGTCCCGAGTAATTTCTTTTGCTGCGCTCGACTCGGCCCCTCGACATTTTGCGTCGGGTAGATCGATTTCAATATCCACGTTCCATAGACCATCGTCGATCCATTTGCCGTCCCGTTTTGGGCGGAACAAACAGATGCCGGTAGCAAGCTTAGGAGCAAGAGGAACGCGTTGAGTGAGGCGCGCAATGTCGGTGAGGCTTTAATGCGAGGCATCATAAACTCCTTCGCTGAATATTCTCCATTCAGCAGCTCTGCGAAGCTCAAGCCCTCTCATGGGGACCCCTCCGCCGGTAATGTAGTGGTTTGTGAAATCTCCCATCGTTGCGTGGCCCGTCCTGTTCAGATCAGAAACGGGCGGCGTTATTGCATTTGCTCCGGCGTTGAAACGCAAGCTGACGAGTGCATCGAATTGATTTTGACTCACTGGAACATTCAGGTCTGCTGAGACGTGTGAGGCCATACGCGCGACATCACCCTGAAATAGGGCCTCAGCCTCCGGCAGCGTGATCGCACCAGCATCTTTCGTGGTTTTATGACCGTAGCCGATAGTCCAGTCTCCACCCTTTACTTTCCCCTTGCTTGCGTCATAAACCGTGAGGCTTAAGCTTTCGTACCCCTTAATGAAATCCTGACCCTGCTACTGCGAGGCGCAATTCCGGGATGACGCAACTCTGCTTGTAATTGCCGCCTAGTAAGGTTGACGCATCAGGCCGATCGCCTGGACGAAGATAGGACTCGATGGTCTGCATCTTGCGACAGCTACGTCAAGATCATCCTCACAGCTGCTCAGTGGCGCTCTCAGTGCCTCGTGCAATATGCTCCTCGATGACATCAGCCTCTCTTCGAGCGGCCGCGGAAGATGGCGAAGGCCGACCGATGACGGGCTTTCTAATATTTGTCCTAACTCTAGATATGCTTCTCGAATTTGGCGGCGTATAGACATTGTTGGCTAGACCAGTTTTGGTGTCATTCTCTTACAAGTACCCGCTGGATGTGGCTAAACGGATTCCTCGTCGGCACCAGGCTATCGAAGAAAAGTCATTACAGGGCAAGGTGCCTCCGCGACAACCTGCGACACTGTTCCAAGGCTTCCATGAGAGGTAATGCCTGATGCTCCGCGCGCACCCATAATTATCAGGTCGGCATTCTGCTTTTTCGCGAGGTACACGATTCCTGCCTGAGCCTTATCGGACAGAAGAGTTTGCAGCGAAGTGCCGAGGACTAAGTCATCGCCTAAGCTTTCCTTACACGACTCTTCGAAGAGAAGCCAGGCTCCAGGATTCTCTGTATCTATTGACGTTTCAACATTGAGCAACGTGAACTCAGCCTGGTGCTGCCGGGCGAGGCGGTACGCATATGCCGCAATCCACGCTGAGCCAGGATCAAATGTCGTCGCGCAGATCAGATGCTTTGGGATGCCACACCTAAGATTTGTAACAGTTGCGGCTGCCGGTCCAATCATGAGCACGGGACAACGAACGTGCCTCATCACGGTTTCCGCTTCCGAGCCAAGAAAGAACCTTGACCAACCACGTCTGCCATGCGTCCCTATTACGACCAGATCAATTTTGTTTGTTTTTACGACAGATACAATCTCATCTTGAATCATTCCGGTAACAGAAAGCGCGTGCGCTTGAAAGCCCTCGGAGCGCAATGCTGCACCAGCTTGTTCCAATTGCAGCTTTCGACCACATTTCGGACAAAAAGCCGCCTCTGATTCGACCTCAGACCCGCGAGATGGGCAGAAAGCCAAACGCATCCATTATTGAGGCTATCGTATTTAGCGGGAAGGGATGACCTCCGAAAGTATCGTGAATGGGAGCGAATGTACATCATTCTCGCACAATTCTACGTTTACTCGTGTAGATAATGGGTAAGTCCTCGTGGTCAGTAAAAGACACCCTATGCTAGGTAGACTTTTATGTAAAGTCTGAATCGGTATGCGGCGCAGCGCTTTACGTTTGAAGAAACTAGGAAAAAGGGCATCCATGTCACAATTATTGCATAACATCGCCCAGACGGCACTCCCCCACTTCCCAGGAGCTGAATCGCATCTCCCCGCCATCCCGAAAGGAATCGACCAATGAAACTTCAGACCAAGACGTTCGGAATAATCGTGCTTACAACGGTGTGCCTGATAGCTTCCCTGCACCTCGTCGCCAGCAATATCCTTTCCACCAGCTACGGGCAGCTCGAGAGCACCGACGTGACCCACAACGTCGAGCTCGTCAACAACACCGTCTACACGCACGAGCTGGCCCAGCTGAGGTCGTCCGCGTTCGACTGGGCCTTCTGGAACGACAGCTACAATTTCGTGCAGACCAACAGCAGCGATTTCATACAGGCCAACATCGTGTCGAGTTCGTTCACCGACCTCCAGGTGAACTACATTCTCTATGTGAATTCGACGAACGGCGGCTCTGATCTACGGGTCTGGCTACGACCTGGTCAACGCCGTCCAGATGCCGGTCCCCACCGGTCTCAAGGCGGCCATATCGGCCGACAGCAGGATCTGGAGCTTCGGAGATAACCTCAGCGCCTACACTGATGGGGCGCTCTCCGTCGCAGGGCAACCCATGTTCTTCGTCTCGTATCCGGTCCTGCAGGACATCTCCGGTCAGCCCGCCGGCCCCATCCAAGGCGATGTCATATTCCGCGACGTCGACCAACAGTATCTCAAACAGGCGAGCGCAAACCTGGTCCTCCCACTGAACATGACGCTGTACAGCAGCTGGCAGGCCTCGAGCTCGAAGCCGGGGGCCTACACGTCGACGGACCCGTCGGTCTACATCCACCCCCTCAACGGGAGCTACATCCTCGGAGATGACGTGGTGAGAGACGTCAGCGGGCATCCCGCGTTCGTCATCGGGGCGATACTGCCAAGGACGATGTATCAGGCGGGCGTCACGACCCTGAACTTCATCGACGCGTCGCTCCTCGTGGCGAGCGTAGCGTTCGGCGCCGCGATGTTCTTGCTTATGCAGACGGTGGTCCTCTCCCGCCTGCGCAAACTGGACAACGACGTGAAGGCGATAGGAGGAAAGGGAGGAGCCACGAAGCTCGAAGTGAAGGGCGACGACTCGATCTCTTCTCTCGGCAGGTCGATCAACGACATGCTGGGAGAGATAGAGACCAAGAGCACCCAGCTCCGCGAGTCCGAAAGATACGCCGCCATCGGAGAGCTGGCTACCATGGTGGCCCACGACCTCCGCAATCCCCTGCAGGGCATAGCGAACGCAGCTTTCTACCTCAAGAGGAGCCGCAGCTCGAGCCCCAAGGATGAGGAGATGCTGACGCTAATCCAAGACGACGTGAAATACTCAGACAAGATCGTAAGCGACCTCTTGGACTACTCTAGAAGCTCGACCCTGGAGCTTTCGGAGACTAATCCGCGCTTGCTCATGGAACTGACTCTGCCGATGATCCCTCTCCCGAAGAACGTCATCGTTCAGGACGAGACGCAGGACGGGCCTACGTTCAAGGTCGACCTTGATAGGATGAAGAGGGTAATCATTAATATCGTCAACAATGCTGTCGACGCCATGCCTAATGGCGGCTCGTTGACTCTAGGAAGCAAAGAAAACGGAAAGACTGTGGACTTGACGTTCACCGACACTGGAACAGGGATGACGCAGGAGGTCCTTGGAAAGCTGTTCCAGCCGCTCTTACACCACCAAGGCGAAGGGGATGGGCCTCGGGTTGTCGATATGCAAACGGATAGTCAGCGCGCACGGAGGCGCTATCTCCGTTCAGAGCACGCCAGGCCGCGGGACGACGTTCACGATTACCCTGCCGATCATCAGAGAAGAAATGAAGGTAACCCCGGTCACAGTGTGAGATATATCATGAGCACGAATCAACGACCATTGATACTCATCGTCGACGACGATAAGACAATCAGGACATCTCTCGCAGGGATCCTGGAGCAGGAAGGATATGACGTGGACACCGCCGGAGACGGCGCTGGAGGCCATCAGAAAATCGAACGAGAGGGTCTTCGACCTGGCGCTTGTGGACATGCGTCTGCCCGACATGCTGGGAATGGAACTCCTAGGAAAGCTGAAAGAAAGGACCCCTAAGACCGCAAAGGTCATCGTTACCGGCTATCCCACGATGCAGAACGCGATCGGCTCGGTCAACGAAGGCGCCGACGGGTACATACTCAAGCCCGTCGATGGAGAAAAGCTCCTGGGCGCCGTGAAGAAGCACCTGTCCGAACGAAAGGACTCTGTCGAATACGGCACCAAGAAGGTGACAGAGTACCTCCAGACCCGCGCTAAGGAGTTAGCAAGATCCGGGGCCCCTTCTTCGGGCGGCTCTCAGACAACGAAGAAGTAAAGAGACCTTTCTAAAAAAGACTCGGACGCAGCGGCTTTAGCCTTCGCAGACTCGCGCGACTCAGGCCTCTGGGAGACGAGTGCCCTGATATTTTTCTCAGACGGTCGCCAGCGCTTCTACCCGCTGGGTTATGACGGTGAACACGACGGGCGCGCCGGCCTCGAGAATCTCTTCGGTCCTCTTCACAAACGTAGTGATGTCGCCGTTCTCGGCGGCTCCGGTATATTCCAGTGTGACGGCCGCAGGTGATTCGCCCATCAGCTCGCACACAGCTTGCTTGATGGCAGTCTGAAGGTCGCCGCCCTTGCTCTTGAAACTCAACATGACGTGAACGAATTGTTCTTTGTCGTTGTTCTCTGGCATTCTCGAAGCACCTGTGCCCGTATGTTCCAGAAGTCGCATATATAAATCAGAGTTTGTTCATGCGCTTTCCTGCCAAACAAGGGAATCGGGCGCATTCATGGTGCCATCTGATGATTTTGGATAGGGTCCCTTCGAAGTCCCCGGATTGGCCGAATGTAAGATCTTCGCCGTTCTCGCCGAGTGCGTAGCCACAGCCGCCAATTACGGTCGTGATCCCGCTCGCGATACTATGAGCGGCGCGTCCTTCTTGAAAGAGCGCTTGGCGCCAAAGATCTCGATTCCTATGATTTCGCCCTCGTTCGATAGGTCGACTACGACGTTCTCGGATATCTCTACGCTCTTCCAATAGTCTTGGTTCTTCAATTGTATCCCGAGGATGTCTTCTTTCTCGTCGTACCAGGTTTCGCTCATGGCGGTCAACTAATCGAGCCAGTACGCAGTTATAATCTTATATCTTCTGGACCGAGGATCCTGTAGACGACCTTCAGTGTTCGGCCCGTCGAGGGAACGCGTAGGGTCGCGTTCAACACGCCCTTCCAAATCGCATCACTTTTTCTTGTCCCACGAGCAATGGTCAGAAGAATGGCTTCGTCCGTGACTGTCAGCCTGTACTTTCTTTTGCGCTTCCAATGCTCAGTGGGCTCTAGGCTCGTGCTATTCTCCAAGGCGCTAGCCAGAACGGATTTGATAAACGCCCCCCTTGAGATTAACGAGAGTGGCTGGGCCTCGAATGCTTAGGTGCCTGTGATTGGCTCGATGTAATCTCTTCTCCGTTCTCGCCGAGTGAGCAGTCGCAACCCGCTGCGTGTCAGCCGGACCCAGCCATGAGAGCGAGGGTCGAGCAAATCCGCCGACTTGAAGCGCTTTGAGAATGGGTCAGCAAAGGACGGCCTAGCCCTTGAGCGTTATCGTGCCTATCTGGGCGTACTGGCATCCGGAGACCGCCTCGTAGGCCCCCGCGCAGACCTGCCCGCCGCTCGTCGTGGTGTAGGCTATCCAGAGGCTCCCGTTGTACATCTGGCCTGCGGTCGCCGGTCCCGTCGCGTTGAGGTTGTTGACCGTCACGTCCTGTCCCGACTGGAGCATGTTCCCTGAGAAGTCGCCCGGGTCCGCCGTGAAGAAGGCTGCGGTGGGTTCGAGGTTCGGGTCGCCGGGCACGTAAGCGACCGCGACGTTGTACCAGGTCACGCCCATGGACTGGCCGACATGCGAGACGGTGATGTCACCAGTCCAGGTATTGTAGCCGATGGCGTTGCCGCCTGCGCCGCAGTCGGTCCTGAGGTAGGGGACGCAGCGTGTCAGACGATGGCGGGCGCCAGGTAGATTGAGTAGACGGAGAGGGCGCCGTAGGCCACGATGACGATGAGGACTATCGCCACGATTATCTTGACGGTTCTCTTCACACAGCTTGCCTCTGGCTTGGGTGGCTAGGTCCGTGCGATGGGTATGTGAATCTTTTCGCCGTTCTCGCCGAGCTTCAGTCCAGACACCGCATCACTCGACCCTTCGCCTCTCCAACGTTCCAATCTTTATTAATCGTGGAAGCCGTAACGACGACGAAAGAATGCTGACTCACGGATTCCCCCGAGGCCCTCGAGTCGAGCACACCGTCCTCGTCCTGATTTTGTCTCTGCTTCTCGTTGCGTGTTTCCCCGTTGAACATCGCTCATGCGTCGACCAACAAGACCGCGTCCGTGGACATCGTCTCGACCCTCTCGAGCGCCTCCTGTGAGAACGGGGCACGAGCATCCAGTGGTCCTGCAGCATATACGTGGTGAAGGGCAGTACCATCGTCGTGCTCCTCGGCTGCTTCGGCCAGGCCGCCGGTTGTGCTAACGAACAGCCAAAGGTTGGCGACTCGGAGGCAGACTCTTATGCGACTATCGCCGACGTATCCGTTCAGTGTTCCTCCGAAGGCTGCCACGAGTTGGCATTCTGGACGACGCCCACCATCACCGGGGTTAATGCCATCACGTTCACAGTCTCATCGCCGGGCAGGTCGCCTTCGCGCTCGACGCCCAGGATCTGGTTTTCCAGCTCCACCAGGCGGCAGCTTTCCAGGCGCAGTTTCCACAGGCGCCGCGCGCCGAACAGCAGGTCGAGATGCTCCATGCGCTCGAAGGGGTGGCGGCGCGCGAGCCATGCGGTAGCGCGTTTCGAGCAGCGGCTGATCGAAGGCTTGCCGTTGTAAGTGATCAGCACGTCGAAACTGCGCCAGGTGTTCGGCGAGGCGCGTGCAGCAGCGAAGGCCTCCTCGCCGTAATCGCGCATGAAGAACTGGCGCAGGCGAAAGCCGGCCGGCTCGATGCTGCCGACGCCGATCAGGAAAGCGTAGGTGCCCGTGCCGCCCGCGAGGCCGGTGGTTTCGGTATCGAGAAAAGCCCAGCGCGTGGGATGCGAGGAGGCGATGGCGCCGTCGGAAAGCGAGTTGAGCAGATCGGGCGGCAGCTCGTGCAGGTTCGAGATATCCATGCTGCCGTGGCGGCGGTGGCGCTCGAACAGCTTCTCGGTTTCGAAGTGGCGCCGAAGGCGGTTTCCACTTCTTGGCCGCCGAGGAATTCTTCCACGAAGTATCGATCGGGTTTTCTGGGGGCGGGCGGCGCGGTGGGCGGGGACCCGTCAGCGTATTTGCGATCGATGCGGGCGATGTTGGCGCAGATAGCCGAGTTGTTCCTGGAGATCGCCCACGCGCGGAACTTCGCCTTTCCTTCGCCAAGGATAACACTGCGGCGGCGAGGTGTTGTAACCCCAAGAGCATTGACAGAAGCGGTGTGTGCTCGATGAGTATAGTTTGAAGCACAAACAAACTGCTACAATTCTGTGAGTCGGCTTGCGCGCGTCACGGCTGCCGTCTTTTCACGGTTATCCTATAGGTAGAAACGATAAATGGTCCATGCACCACGAGCCGCCGCCAGTGTTGCGCCCCGAGCATGGTTTTCGCTGCCAGCGGGCGAGTTGCCATTGTGATTGGCGGGACATCGGGACTGGGGAGAGCGATTGCGCTGGGACTCGCCGAACACGGCGCCGATGTGGTGGCCAGCGGGCGGAACGAGGAGAAGGTGTGTGAAACAGGGCGCGCGATCGAGGAGTTTTGGGTCTCGAACTATTTATTGCACGGTGGACGTCAACAGGCGGGAGTCCATTGATTCGCTTCGCGCGGCCGCTCTGGCGGAGTTTGGCCACGCGGACATCCTGGTGAATGCGGCTGGTCTTACCGAAACACCGGCCGACGGTGGAGGTGGGGGAAGGGGACTGGAACGGCCTGATGGACACGAACCTGCACGGCGTGCTGCGCGCCTGTCAATCCTTCTATCCAGCGCTGAAAGCCAGCGGACACGGCCGCATCGTCAATATCGCGTCGCTGGGATCGTTCCTGGCTTTTCACGAGGTGGCCGCATACTGCGCCGCCAAGACCGCGCTCCTGTCGCTCACGCGGAGCCTGGCCTGCGAATGGGCGCGCGACGGAATCTGCGTGAACGCGATCGCGCCCGGCGTCTTTCCCACCGAGATGAACAAGGAAATGGTGACCGACACTCCGCGCGGGCGCGAGATGCTCGCGCGCACTCCCATGGCCCGCTTCGGGAGATCGGAAGAGCTGGTCGACGCCGCGATATTGCTGGCGTCCGACGGCGCTAGCTTCATCACCGGCCAATGCATCGTGGTGGACGGCGGCTATCTCGCGTCAGGCGTGAACACCTAGCAGGATGCCTCCGAACCGAGCCGCGACCGTCAGGAAGCGGTCTTACTTCCGCTCTGCGCGCTACTGCCGCTGCCGGGCTTTCGCCGAAACGGGAACAACGCGTGGCAGAGATACGCCCCCTGGACAACCCCGGTCCAACCCCCGCTGGCGTCGCTACGCTGGACGATTCCGAAACGATCGAAGCGCACGAAGCGAAACCGTTCGCGGCCTGCGCGGAATGCTCGGCCGGACGCTCCGCGAACAATCCGGGATTCCGGACGAGAGCGCTATTGTTCTCGCCAAGTTGGCTGACTTGCGCAAGGCGCGCCCTGAGGCCTCTCGCCGCGGATCTAAAGCCGGACGGATATTGGTTGAAAACTGTGCGGAACGGCGGCGCAAGATACACGTTGGTCGCCGGCGCCTGACGACCGGGGCGTTTTGTACGGAGCGTTCGCCTTGTTACGAAGGATCGCGCTGGGCGAACCGATCGCCGAGCTGGATGAACGCGAGTCGCCGTACGCGCCGGTGCGCTGGATCAATCAATGGGACAACCTCGACGGTACGATCGAGCGCGGCTACGCGCGGCCGCTCGATCTTCTTGGATAACGGCCAGTGCGCGGCGATTTGACCCGGGCGCAGGGATTACGCGCGCCTGCTGGCGTCGGTCGGAATCAACGGCTGCTCGATCAACAACGTGAACGCGAACCCGCGATGCTTGTCGTCCGAGATTCTCCCGGAAATGGCGCGCATCGCCGACGCGTTTCGTCCGTGGGGCGTGCAGGTGGTGGTGTCGGTGGACTTCGGCAGCCCGAAAACGCTCGGCGGCCTGGACACTTTCGATCCGCTGGATCCGCGACGTGGTCGCCTGGTGGAAGACGAAGACGGACGAAATGTACATGCGCATTCCCGACCTCGGCGGGTTCGTGCTGAAGGCGGATTCGGAGGGCCGCGTTGGGCCGTCGCATATAGGCCGCACCCACGCCGATGCCGCCAACGTAATCGCGCGCGCGCTCAAGCCGCACGGCGGCCTGATGTTCTATCGTGGCATTCGTCTACAACCATCACATGGATTGGCGCAACCCGAAGAACGATCGCGCGCGCGCCGCCTACGACAACTTCCACGATCTGGACGGCAAGTTCGACGACAACGTGGTCATCCAGATCAAGTACGGGCCAATCGATTTTCAGGTGCGCGAGCCGGCCTCGCCGTTGTTCGGCGCGCTGCGAAAAAACCAACCAAGCCATCGAACTGCAGATCACGCAGGAGTACACGGGACAGCAGCGCACATCTCTGTTTCTGGTGCCGATGTGGAAAGAGATGCTGGATTTCGACCTGCACGCGCGTGATTCGGCCGACGCCGGTAAAGGCGCTGGTGGCGGGCAAGACGTTTTCCATCGTCCCGCCGGCGGATTCGTCGGCGTCGCGAACGTGGGCCTGGATGACGACTGGCTGGGCAATCACCTGTCGAGGCGAATCTGTACGGTTACGGCCGCCTGGCGTGGAATCCCGATCTGAGCGCGCAAGAGATCGCCGACGAGTGGACCCGGCTGACATTCGGAAACGACGCCGCAGGTGGTCGAAACCATGCGCGATGCAGCTTGCACTCGTGGCGCACGTACGAGAACTACACCGGGCCGCTCGGCGCTGGCAAACGCTGACGGATATCACCGGCAATCACTACGGCCTGGACGTAGAATCTTCCGAGCGCAACGGCTGGGGCCAGTGGCATCGCGCCGACGAGCAAGGCGTCGGCATGGATCGCACCGTCGCCGCCGGCACTGGCTACATCGGCCAGTACCGCCCGGCGGTGGCGCGCGATGTTCGAATCGCTGGCGACCTGCCCGGACGATCTTTTGCTGTTCATGCACCACGTGCCGTACACGTATCGTCCTGCATTCCGGGAAGACGGTGATCCAGATCGATTTACGATTCGCATTACGACGGCGCGGCGCGAGGCGCAGAGTTTCGCGGAGGGATGGAAGAGGC
>CAWAPC010000010.1:0-414984 GCA_963783805.1 uncultured Acidobacteriaceae bacterium
GCTCCAATACGTCGAACTTTGCGCCGATGCTGCGGAGGGTAGCAACGCCGCACACGCGGCGATAATGCCCGATATCGTTTTGATAGTCTGGTCCATCAGTTCATTTGGCCTCACACGGCAGTCATCGGCGATAACAGAGACTGTCTTCGCCCGGCGCGATCATCCTCGCGCGCTCTCAGCGCAGCGAGAAGCGGATCGGCACAGTCAGATCGAGCCGCGTTTGCGGCATAGTCTCCCGGAAGGGCGGCAACGGCTCCGCACGCATGATCATGGCCAAGACCTCGTTGTCGAGATCGGCATGGCCGGAACTGCGCGCAATGCTGTGGGTGAGCACGTGGCCGGATCGGTCGAGACTGAAGCTCAACAGCACGACGCCCTCTTCTTTGCGCGATTGCGCTAAAGCCGGGTAGCGCTTGAAGCGCTGCAACTGCCGCATCAGATTCGTCTGCCAGGACGGTTCCACCTTCGGCGCGCCGCCCTTGACCCGCTGCGCTGTAACTGGCGCGGGCGGCGGCAAATCCTGAACCTTCTCCGGCGGCTTTTCGACCGGCAGCGGAACTTCTGCCGGCGCTTCATCCGGCGGCCGCTCGAGCTTCACTTCTTCCTTCGGCGGCTCTTGCGGCTTCGGCAAATCGGGAAGCGGGCTCTGACTCGACCGTGGTCTCCGGAGCCGGCGCCAGATTCTGCTCAACGGCGTCCGGGGTCGAGTCGATCGGCGCCAGCTCGACCGTCACCACGTCCATGTTGCTTCCGACGACATCGGGTACTTCCACGGCCAGGAGATAAATCAGCGCGCCGGCATGAACGCCGAGCACGATAGCGCCGGCGATGGCCCAGCGCGCAAGCTCGCGCGGGCTTCTATCGTCATGCCAACTCAGCGCGGACATGCTCATTTCGCTTGCCGTATCTCCAGGCCAACCAGCGCGACTTTCAGATAGCGCGCCGCGCGCAGCTCGTTCATCACCGCCATCACGTCGCCGTACGGCACGCTGCGATCGGCGCGCAGGAAAATACGATCGTCCCTATTGCCGCCGGTTGCGCCGTCGAGCGCGCTGGCGAGCTGGTCGCGCGCGATCGGGCTGTCGCCGATGGCGAGCGTCAGATCCGGTTTGAGCGTGAGATAGATGGGCTTGTCCGGTTTCTGCTGCGGCTCGGCGTTGGAGGAGGGCAGGTCGACGGCGATGTCCACGGTCGCGAGCGGCGCCGCTACCATGAAGATGATCAGCAGCACCAGCATGACGTCGATGAATGGCGTAACGTTGATGCCGTGGACTTCTTCCAGTTCGTCGGTGCCGTGGTCGGGACGCATTGCCATGGCTTACTCCGCGGCTTGCGGGACGACGTCAGGCTTCGAAGCCAGTCCGGACTTGGCAAAGTCGGCGCGATCGAGATCGCGGCTCAGAAGCTTCATGACCTGCGCGGACGCATCCCCAATCAGCGCGCGGTAATGCGCGGTCGAGCGCGCCAGCACGTTATAGATCATGACCGCGGGGATGGCGGCGACGAGGCCGAGCGCGGTCGCCAGCAGCGCCTCGGCGATGCCCGGGGCCACGACCGCGAGATTTGTGGTGTGCGCCTTCGAGATGCCGATGAAACTGTCCAGATGCTACGCTGCGGTACTGCTACGAGGCTCGCCTCTCACTCGATCGCTGACCTGGTGCCGCATTCTCAAATCGTGGGTCGACTGGTAAGATGAGCCTCGTCCATCATATTGGACACGACGTGGATTGAATACCATGCCAAATACGTACTCAGTTCCTTCCGTCAGCCGCTCCATGAAAATTCTGGAGCTGCTTGCCCAATCACAACGTGGCCTCACACTTTCGGATATAAGCAGAAAACTCGGGATTCCGAAGAGTTCCGCCCATGTGCTGATAAAGACGTTAGAGGTCATGGGCTATTTGAAGAGCAGCAAAATAAATGGGAGATACTGCTTCGGCCTGAAACTGGTCAGCCTAAGCAACATGGCGCTGGAAAATCTGGACCTGCGTGAGCAGGCGAGGCCCTTTCTGCAGCACCTGATGCTTCGAACTGGATTGACCGTACACTTGGCCATTCTGGAAGGAGCGGAGGCAGTCATTATTGAAAAGATTGAAGCCCCGGGAATGCTGCGTTTGGCAACGTGGGTCGGAAGACGGCTGGACGCGAACAGTTCCGGAGTTGGAAAGGCGCTTCTGGCATTTACTGCGGAGGGAAACTGTGATCAGCGATTTACCGGGCGGCCGATGGCGAGACACAACAAGAACACGATCTCGTCACTAGAGCGGTTGGCCCGCGAGTTGAAAAAAGTGCGTGAACTCGGATATGCATTCGAGGATGAAGAAGGAGAGATAGGATTTCGCTGCATTGGCGTTCCACTCTATGACTCTGCCAATCGGGTGATTGCCGCGGTCAGCGTTGCTGGAACCACTTCGCAAATCTCCAATGAGCGGGTCCCGAAGCTGATCTCTGTTGTGAAGGCGGCGGCTATTCAGATTTCGGCGCACCTTGGATGCAGTTCCGATCTCGAGACGCCTGGTGAGAAGACGGCATAGCCCGCGTCCGAAGCTAAGAATTCATTGATACTCCGGCATAGAGTCCAGCACTCGGCATCCGCTTCAGTATTGGCGCCGCATCGCACCCTTCGCGCCATGTGAGCTTATCAGCCGGGCTCTATGGACTTGTCCATTCCACTGGACGCGATCTTCAGCCCGGCTATCATCATCTGCGGCAAAATAAATATATGAGCTACGGGAAGAAGTACATGCCCGCTAACCCTAGAAGTGAATGAGAGTATTGAATCAAGGAGAGTTTTTGATATGCGGCTGGTGAATTTCCGGAGAGGGAATCGGACTGAGTTTGGAGTGGAGCGGGAGGGGCATATACGTCCGCTGGCTGCGGCCGGGTATGCGAACGACGCGGACTTTTTCGTCGATGGTGAGAAGGCGCTGCAGGCCGCCCGCGCTCTGCTGGCGCGGGTGGATGCGGAGACGATTCCGCTGGAGAGCGCGACGTTGATGGCCCCGGTGCTGAAGCCGGGGAAAATTCTGTGCGTGGGCTTGAATTATCGGGATCATGCGATCGAATCGCGGATGGCGATTCCTGAGGTGCCGACGATTTTTCTGAAGCTGCCGAATACAGTAACAGGTCCAGGCGCGCAGATCGTGCTGCCGCGGAACTCAACACAGCCGGATTATGAGGCGGAACTCGCTGCGGTGATCGGGCGCGGCGGAAGGAATATTCGCGTGGAAGACTGGGAGCAGCATGTGCTGGGCTACACGATTCTCAATGATGTGAGTGCTCGGGATGTGCAGCTCGCGACTTCGCAGTGGACGCTTGGCAAGAGCTTCGACACGTTCGCGCCGATGGGGCCCGCGATTGTGACGACGGACGAGATCGGCGATCCGCATACGCTGAACATTCAATTGTCGATTGATGGCGAATTGCTGCAGCGCTCGAACACAAAGCACCTGATTTTCAAGCTGCCTGAACTGATCGCGCATCTTTCGTCGGTGATTCCGCTGGAGCCAGGTGACGTGATCAGCACGGGAACTCCGGCGGGCGTGGGACTGGGACGAAAGCCGCAACGGTGGCTGAAACCGAACGAGGAAGTGGTGGTAGAGATTGAACGCATTGGGATATTGAGAAACCGGACGGTCGCTTCCGCCTAAGCAAGCCTGGTATTTCCCGGAAACCGGAAACGGGCCGTGATTGCAGCGCTCTGATTCGGCATAATTTGCTGCGTACGACGCAATATTGGCAGCGACTGAGCGCCTGGCGTTTCATGGCCCATCCAGCCCGTTGAACACATTTCGATAGAGATCCCACTACCGTGTTGACATTGGTCGGCGGGCGATCAAAGCTTCCATTGTTGCTGATTTAGGATTCCTGTTGCCACGCAAAATGGAGACTATATCTTGAGAACAACCGGGTTTCGTAGCCTCGCTTCCAATTGCTGCATTCCTATTTTCCTCGTGGCGCTTGTTGCGATCGCATTTGCAGGGCCTGCATGGGCGCAGTTTACAACCGCCCGACTCAACGGCGCAGTAGTTGATTCTTCCGGGTCGGCGGTTGTAGGGGCAAGCGTCAAAGTAAACCAGGTGGGGACTGGGTACACCCAATCTACGACATCGGGTGCTTCGGGAGAGTTCCTGTTTCCCAGTCTGCCTGTGGGGAGTTACCAGATTACCGTCACCATGACGGGGTTCAATACCTACACTCAGAATGGTATAGCGCTGGCCACTAATCAAACTGCGACTGTCCCGGTCCAGTTAGAAGTCGGATCTGTTGCACAAAAAGTCATCGTTACCGAAAACGCGACAATGGTTACAACCGACTCTGCGACACTTGGTCAACTCATCGACCAGAAGCAGATTGTTGGGTTGCCCTTGAATAGCCGTTATGTGCAACAGCTGGTTTTTCTTATCCCGGGAGCACAAAATGTCACGGCGAACTATTGCGCTGCGAACTGCGAGGGCGGCGTTTTCCCAAGCGAGCAATATGCCAAACTCAATGGGGCCGGGGCAAACGGGGTGAGTTACCAGCTCGATGGCGCAGATTACAACGACACCTACATCAACACAAACCTTCCATTCCCGAATCCGGACGCTATTCAAGACTTCAATGTAATGACCAGCAATATGAGCGCGATTTATGGCGATGCGATTGGTGGCGTCGTGAACATCTCGCTCAAGTCCGGGGCCGATTCGATTCACGGAGATCTTTTCGAGTTCTATCAAAACTCGATTTTTGATTCGAAAAATTGGTTTGCGCAGTCTGTCAGCCCGCTGAACCAAAACCAGTTTGGAGGAGATGTTGGCGGGCCGATACTCAAAGACAAGCTGTTTTATTTCGGCAGTTATCAGGGGACAAGGTTCAGCTCCACTAACAACGGGCAAGGGGCTTTTGTGCCGAACGCGGCGGAGCGCGGTGGCGATTTCTCCGACCTGCTTCCCGGCTCGCCCATTTGCCAGCCGTACGGCACGTGCGTTCAGTTGACCAATCCATTCACCGGCGCGCCGTTCCTCAATAATCAGATTCCTGTCAGCCCTATCGCAGATTACGTTCTCAAAGGCATTCCGCTTCCAAACGGAGCACAGGTGGGAATTCCAGCGCCCCCGGGCTACCCGAACGACAATCTGTACTACAACGGCTTGCCCACAGTGCAGAACACAGACGAATACCTTGTAAAACTGGACTATAACTTCACCAGGAACCATCTGAGCGGCCACTATTTTCGGCAAAGCTACACGCAGCCGCTCGTCCTTCCGCCTTCCACGAACTTCCTGGAAATGGAGGGGAACGCCGAGACCCTTATCGACAACAACATCAGCTTGGTGGACCTCTATACGATCACGCCGCGCTTCGTATTAGGCAGTTATTACGGCTACACGAAGATCGACGGTCACACGTATTCCTCTGCTCCATTCACGATGGCCGATGCGGGAGTTAACATCGCCCAGCCGCCGAACAAGGGCGGCGGAGACAACGGGGGCCTGAACATTGCCACCGACACTTTCGGCCTGGGCAGTGGAACCTACGGAGTCTGGACTCGGGGCGATCAATCCTTGCGCGAAATTGCCACCTGGACCAAAGGCAGACACCTGATTCAATTTGGTGGGGAGGCCGTTCGACTCACTCAGCCCATGAGCAATACTTTCCAGGAGGGCGGCACCTTCCAGTTCTACAACGCGCTAACTGGCTATAACATGGCGGACTTTGAGTTGGGGGCTATTAGTAACTTCATACAGGGTGGCGGCCTATACCTCAACTTCACCGGAATCAACTGGAGCGCCTTCATTCAGGACGACTGGAAGGCGACTCCTCGCCTCACGATCAGCGCGGGACTTCGCTGGGATCCATGGATCCCTTCCAAAGACAGCCTTGGCCGTGTGGCATGTTTCGAGCCTGGTGCTCCCGAGTCCGTTCGCTATCCGAACGCGCCCCCGGACCTTATCTATGGCGGCTCAAACCATGACCCCGGATGCCCGAATGCCGGTATCTTCGCGGATTACGCGAATTTCGGCCCAAGATTCGGGTTTGCGTATCAGCTCACCCAGAGTGGGAACACGAGCGTTCGGGGTGGTGCCGGATATTATTACGAACCGCCGAATTCTCTGATTTACCAGCAGATTGTGGGCGTGCCGCCGTTCGCTCCTGTCATCACTCTCAACGCCGTGACCTTGGCAGATCCCTATGGAAGCGCCGGAGTCACGAATCCATTCCCTGAGGAGTTCGGTCCTCGAAATCCTGGTCCGGATGCAACATTTCCGTCCGGGGCCATATCGTTTTCACAGCTCCAGGATCCACATCTGCGCCTGCCGATGATCCTGTCTTACAACCTGACCCTCGAGCGCGGCCTCGGACGGAACTGGCTGCTGCGGGCCGCCTATATCGGGAACCTCGCACACCGCCTTTATGGCACCGGTGACCAGGAGAGCGGGCTTTTGCAATTGAACCCAGCTATTTATATTCCGGGAAACTCGACGGAGGAAAATACGCAGCAGCGGCGGATATATCCCGATTACGGATCGATCGGATTTATCAATTCGGGTGTAAACAGTAACTACAACGCACTTCAGTTAACCGTAGAGAAACGTTTCGCGAACGGCTTTTCTCTGCTGAGCAGCTTCGCATGGGCGAAGGCGCTGGATGACTTCGCGCCAAATAAAGATACTCCGTACTTTACGAACAGTTGCACTTGCGGTCGTTATTTTGACTACGGTCCATCGGATGATGATCTGAGCAAGGTTTTCAAAATTAACGGAGATTATCAGACGCCAAAAATCCATATCGATCGGGCCGCCGACGCGGTTCTGAACGGATGGGAAGTGTCCGGAATTGCCAGTTGGTGGCCTAGCGGCAATCCGTTCACGATCATGAGCGGCGTTGATAATTCCTTCAGTGGGATCGGAGCGGATCGGGCTGACTTGATTAACACCTCGAACATAAAAGACACTCAGACGGGCCATCGTCCGCATCCGGGCGTGACTGGGCAATGGTTTAATCCGAACGATTTCGGGCCGAACGGCATTGGGACCTTTGGAGACACTGGAAAGAACGCGCTGCGCAGCCCAGGTTATTTCAATACGGATATGGCCGCAATTAAGAACACGAAGATCGGCGAACGCGTATCGCTCCAATTGCGCGCCGAATTCTTCAACGTCACCAACCACCCCAACTTTGCAGCGCCGGCTAATTATCAGAACAGTCCAGGGTTCGGCCAAATCGGAGGAACTTTGGGATCCAATGCATACGGCGGTCCAACGTCCTATGGAACGTCGCAGCCCAGAACCATGCAGTTCGGCGTGAAGACGAGTTTTTAGCAACTCACTGCGAGGTTCGTCTTTGATTTACTTGGCTTGAGGAGCGCGGTAATCGTAGGCCATGAAGTTATTTGGTGAGAGCTTCAAATATTGCCTGTCTGGATAGCGCGTTATCTGGTGTTCGCAGATTTGTGGCGCAGGAATGGTGACTGGGTGACTTGGACTCCTACTCAATCGGCCATCGATGATGATTATTCAAGCGGAGGATGAGTGAGGTCCAAGAAGAAGCTCGTTGGCGTCTTTGCGTCGATATGCATTGTTCTGTTGATGTAAAAAGGGCGACTTACACGGCGAAGCGCCGGTGTTGTGGGCTGCCTCCGCACTGCTTCGATAACCTTTGAGGAGAAATGTTAATGATAGCGAGAAAGCCGAGTTTGAGGAGAGCAGGAACGATACGTTGATGAACCCCTTTCGGAGAGACTTTCTCAAGTTGATGAGCGCGGGGATGGCTGGGGCTGCGGCGGTTGCAGCTGTCGCTGTTCCAGGTGCGCATGCAGAAGTTGCCGCTATGCCAGGTGCCGGTACGAACCCAATATTTGATGTGAAGGCCTATGGCGCGAAGGGCGATGGCACGACGCTTGACACCCCGGCCATCAATAAGGCAATCGAGGCTGCAAGCGCAAGTGGTGGAGGAGCCGTTCGCTTCCCATCCGGCACTTATCTTTCCTATTCCATCCATCTTAGAAATAACGTGGCTCTTTATCTTGAGCCTGGAGCGACAATTCTCGCCGCAAGCGTACCGGTCGAAGGCAGAACCAGTGGAGCCTATGATCTTGCCGAATCGAATGCTCCATGGGAGAGTTACCAGGATTATGGACATAATCATTGGCACAACAGCCTCATCTGGGGTGAGGGGTTACAGAACATTGCGATCCTTGGCACTGGATTGATATGGGGAAAGGGTCTGAGCCGTGGCGCGGAGGAACAGCCGCTGGCTGAGACGCCAGGTATGGGGAACAAAGCCATCGGCCTCAAGAACTGTCACAACGTTGTGCTGCGGGACTTCTCGATTCTAGAGGGTGGTCATTTCGCTATTCTCGCGACGGGCGTCGATAACCTCACCTTGGACAATCTATTAATCGATACCAATCGCGATGGAATCGATGTTGACTGCTGCCGCAACGTACGCATTTCAAACTGCAGTATCAACTCGCCCTGGGATGACGCCATCTGTCCGAAGAGTTCGTATGCAATGGGATACGCCCGTTCAACGGAAAACTTAACGATCACCAACTGCTACGTTACAGGCGCTTACCAGATGGGCACGATGCTCGATGGAACCTGGAAGCGGTGGTCCTCCCTGGACGAAGTTCAACGCTCCAGCGTGCGCCCCTATTTCCCAAAAGAATTCAACGGAAGCATCAAGCTCGGAACCGAATCCAACGGAGGCTTCAAAAATATAGCAATCTCCAATTGTGTATTTGACGGCTGCAAGGGATTTGCGCTGGAAAGTTCAGATGGCGCGATCGTAGAGGGAATTACGTTTTCAGGTATTACCATGCGCGACTGCACCAACACGCCGCTTTTTTTGCGTCTGGGCGGCAGGATGAGGGGGCCTGCAGGAGTGCCGGTTGGCACTCTGCGAGGTATCACAATGTGCGACATTGTGAGTTACAACTCGATCTCTCGGCTCGGGGGAGGGGGAATAATCAGCGGTATTCCCGGGCATGCAATCGAGGACATCAAAATCCACGATGTTTACCTCGAACATCGCGGCGGCGGAACAAAAGAAATGGCTGCCATCAATCCACCGGAGGCGGAGCAAGATCAACCGTGGCCCGATCCTGACATGTTCGGCGATATCCCGGCAAGCGGATTTTTTCTTCGCCACATCAATAACATTGAGTTCACAAACGTTGAGGTTGCGTTCAGCCAGCCGGATGCAAGGTCAGTGTTTTGGATGACCCAAGTAGATGGCGCCGATTTCTTTCATGTAAAAACGCCCCGGGGACTCAAGTCTCCGGTATTTGCGTTACATGATGTTCGGGACTTTCGAGTTGCCGCGTCACGCAATGTTGAGGATACATATCTCAGCACAGTTCAGCAGCGATCGCTTTGATGCGGAGCTGCAACAGGCGGACTAGTAGTCCAGCGCGAAACACTTAAAGCAAAGGGAAGTGATATGAAAGTGTTCTGGGCAAGTGCTCTGGTGTGTGCGGGGAGCATGTTCTTGATCGCGAACAGCAGCAGTTACGCACAAACAACCATGCTTCCCTCAATAGCTGAAACGCTGGAGAAGGGCAGCCCCGTACAACCGGCAGCCGTCACGCAGTTTCAACTGGAGCAGTACCTGATGGCGCGTATCCCGCCGCTGCCGCAGCCCTCGACTCCCCAGGAATGGACTGCCGAGGAAGCGAGACTGCGTAAGCACATCCTCGACGACGTTGTTTTTCATGGCTGGCCGCAAGATTGGGTTGATTCCGCGCCGCAATTCGAAGAAGTCGGAGTCATTGAGTCTGGCCACGGCTACAGAATCCGGAAGCTTCGCTATGAAATCATTCCAGGCTTTACGTCGACGGCGCTTCTATACGAGCCTGAAAAGATTTCCGGCCGCGTGCCGGCCATTCTGAACCTGCTGGGCCATGAGCCCGATGGAATAGCGGTGGAATATGAGCAGAAGCGCTGTATCAATTTTGCGAAACGCGGCATTGTGGCGCTGGATCTCGGGTGGATGGGATTCGGTGAACTGTCTCAGCCGGACAATGATCACGACTTTGCCGCAGACCTTGATCTCGTAGGGTCCAATGCGGTAGGCCTCTTTTATCTGTCGATGAGACGCGGTTTGGATTACCTCGCAGCTCTGCCGGAAGTTGATCCTGGCCGGATTGGGGCGACAGGACTTTCCGGAGGCGGATGGCAGACAGTAGTAATCGGTGCTCTCGATCCCCATGTCGCTGTCTCAGTAGAAGTGGCAGGGATTGGGTCGCGAGAGTCCAACCTCACTAATCCTCGGGATACTTACGAAATAGAGGAGGACGCGCCGGATATCCTGCAGGGATTCGATTTCCCCGAGTTCATCGCAATGCGCGCACCGCGGCCAACATTGCTCGCCCACAATGCAGTAGATAGCTGCTGTTTTCGGGCTCAGCTAGTCAAGCCATATTTATACGACAACGTAAAGCCGTTCTTTCAGATGTTCGGAATGCCCGATAACCTCGCCTGGCACGAAAACTTTAACCCTGGTGTCCATAACTATCAGCTCGATAACCGGGAACAAGCCTACCGCTTCTTTACCGAGCACTTTCATCTGCCAGCCGCCGATGCGGAGATATTCAGTGACGACGAGATACGCTCCCCGCAGCAGCTTGCAATCGGCGTACCGGCTGACAATCTGACCATTCTTGGATTGGCAAGGGAGTTGGCTGCCAAAATCAGGCGCGAGCCGATTCCGGCGTCTGGCACTGGCAGAGACGCGTGGACTCAATCTAAGAGGGCACATCTGAAATCCGTGGTCCGCTATAAGGCTGTATCTGTGGCGCGTGCGCTCAGAATGGCCAATTCCAAGGGAATGAACTTCCAGAGCCTCTCTTACCGCTTCGACCTCTCGAATGGGTTGAGCGCCACCGGGATTTGGTTCAAACAGGACGCATCTCCTGCTTCTGAGCCGGTCACAATCGTGCTGAATGACAATGGATATCAAGCTGCCGGACAGCAAGTCTTTGACAGTCTCAGCAGCGGCCATGAAGTACTCGCGCTGGATCTTCTGTTCAACGGCGCAACAAAGCCTGAGGTGCCGGATTCCAGCGATTGGGAACTGCTGGTAGATAGCAGTGGAGACCGTTCCTTAGGGCTCCAGACGGCGCAATTGCTGTCGATAATTCATTGGCTCCGTTCAACACAAGGGGCTCGTGACATCCAGGTGGAAGCCAATGGGATTCGCAATCAGGTCATAGCAACGGTTGCCGCGGCGCTCGAACCAGAGGCATTTTCGGGCCTGGATGTCCAGAATGGAATGAAAAGCTTTGCCTATCTGCTTGATAAGCCAGTGCCCCTTCGCGCTGCGCCCGAACTATTTTGCCTGGATCTCTACAAAGATTTCGATATCGATTCCTTGAGTGCGCTTGCATCTCCCGTAAAGATTACTCAGACATGCAATGTCGGGCAGTAGAGTGCTTTATTATGCTGGCGCCATTTTGACGGTGGTGCAGGCCCGTTGTTCCTCCCAAAGGACCGATATGAGAAGAGGCAGAGATCGCCGTGAACCCGAGGCCGGCACAACCCGCAGCAATAAGAAATCTGAAGTGTGAGAAAAGAGGCGCAGCTGGCGAGGCGCTCCTGATCGTGACGGCTTTCAGTGTTCATGTGTGCGCGCAGACGACGAGCCTCCGTTCCGTGGAAGAGGCGCTCTCACGGCGGCGGCACTCGAGCTGGAGACGTTCTCAAAGGTTGTAAGCCGAAATGATTGAGCCGCAGCCCATTAGGCCTTAACAAAAATTCTCCGCTTCATCATCCAATACAAAATAAGCCACTCCACAGCTATCGTTCCGATGGCCTCGAAGAGCATGCCGCCTCTGCCTAGGTGCACTGCAATGGGGCCGGTAAAGACGTCGGTTCCCGCGCTGATCGAAACCAGGCTGCTCAGCATGTAAATAAAAACGGCGTTCATCCCGAACGGCAGAAAGACGATGCTCCACTTTCGATAACGGGCGATGTCCACAAGCCAGAAAAAGAACAGGAACTCGAGGCAGGCTACGCCAGCGCTGGCGAGCCCATACGACGTGGTCCACAGCTTCATTTCGATGGGGATAACAGGGCTCAGCGCAAAACCTGCGATAAGAAATCCCATTCCCATAGCGCCGATAATCTTTGCCTTGCTGCCCATGGAACGCGCGGTCATCAGCAATTCTCCAATGAGCAGGCCGAATAATGTGGTCGCGATCGCGGGTATGACAACCAGAACTGTCCCCCACCCCTCATCTCGATACGGCCAGATGTCCCAATGCTTCTGACCGAGCAAAGCAATATCCACGGTGTGAACCAGATTATGGTTGAACGCGTAAGATCCCGCCGAAATCCCGGGAGCCGGGACGAATGCCAATACACATGCGTAGACTGCGAGGATGATTACCGCGAGTGATGCTTGAAATCGCCAGGATTTCCTTGCCACCAGAAATGCCACCAGATAGGCAATCGCAATCGGCTGAAGGGCGCTGCTTAATTCAATCCAATAAGGCGAACCAAGAGAAATCGATTCGCGTACCGAACCCAGCAGGAACAGAACTACGGCTCGCTGAACAGCATGAGCCAATTGCTGACGGTAAGTTTCTGTAAGAGAACGCTTCGCAAGCGAAAGCGGTACAGACACTCCGACCATCAACATGAAGCTCGGCCAGATGCAGTCATAGAATCGCAACCCAATCCACGGGGTGTGATCGAGTTGGCGGACGATGCTGTCGATGATGAAATTGTGACCGAGGGCAGAGAGGCCGAGCATCAACATGCCACCGCCGACGATCCAAAACATTGTGAATCCACGGAAGACATCAAGCGAAAGCAGCCGCTCCGGGCCAGCGGAAATGGGCGGCTTCGATGAGACGTCCTCTCGCGTGGCGCCGCTCACGCCTGTTCCGGTCAAGTGCGCACCAGTGGTAGTCATGTGATATGCCCTCCCTTCAGGGCCCTGTGCTGCCTTTCGCTGCTTCCAAGCTTCCACGTGTGGCTTCCTGATCCCGAAGGAAGGTCAATCGTCAGAGATTCCCGATGCAGATCGGCCGCACTTATCTTCACAGGTTTGTCGTCTATAGAGAGTTCCAGATGGGAAGAAGAAAGATGCTCCTTTAGCGGATCGGAAAGCCACAGCTGCCATGAAGAAGGATGACTCGCGAAGTAGGCACAGTAATGAGGATCCTGCACAAAAGTAAGCCGTAGGCCATTTCCGTCGGCTGACGAGTTAATACGGGTATGGAGAATGCCCACATATTGGTTGGTCCCCAATGTCCGGTAGTCCGACGGCAAAGCGGCGAACAGCTGCTCCATAAAGTTATGGTCCAGAGAAATATCCCGGTCGTGAAATCCAAGAATGACAGGCCCATCCGGGTGATAGGGCCACAACTCCGGATGGAGCGTACCAAGAAGATCGTAGCCAGTATCGGCATCCGGCACCACATTCGCCATATCCAGCGCAAGTTGTTGGTCGAGATAGTAGGTGGACGTATCGCCGTGAAAGAGTCCGAAGCCAACGCGCGCCGCCAGCGCTGCCGTATTATTGAATTGCGATTTCGACCATGCGTCGCCACCCGGCTTCAGCTCCAGCGGCTGCACCCCAAAATCCTGCTGCAGTTCCGTGAGCGAGCGCTCCATATGATAGAGCTGTGCAACCGCCGGGACATCCTTATCGCGCAGCCTGTCTTGAAATTCGACATACCATCCGTCCACCGAACCCTCGCCAGCCAGGTCCGCCGTCCACCACGGGCCGGGAGCAGATTCCAGATCTGGTTCCATATGTGACCATCCATGACTCTCGATATCCAGCACGCCTGCAGCTAACGCATCTTCAAGGCCGCTCCGAGTCGACGCATAATCCTGATGCAATCCATATAAATCGGTGAACTTTTGTGTCCACGGTGACACGATCCGTTTCGATTGCCGGTCTACGTATCCTGTGTCGACCATGGCGCTTGCAATGCCATGATGCCGCTTCAACGGCTCGATAAAGTTCTCGCGAAGCGTTTGTTCATTCGGCTCCAGATAGCGCCAATAAGACAGGAAGCCTTTGTCTGCCGTGCCCCAGTCGTCGAGTTCGAAGATCACGCGATGCGCGTAATCCACATTCGGCAAAACAGCATAACCCAGGTTCCAGACAAGCGAACGAAAGAGCAGATTCCTCCAGAATGCCGAGTCACACAATTGAGACAGGTTAGAGGCCCCGAGCCATATGGCGGAGACTCCTGGAACTGGCTCATTCACCGTGAGAACCGGATGCTCGCCTTGCGCGATCAACACCTGCGCTGTTGTTGGCGCCATCGAAAGCCGAACTGAGTAGTCGCGGTTCTGCGAAGGCAGGTCATTACTGGTGCCTGTAATGCCCCGAACGAGATAATGATCGTGGGCCATCCTGAGTGATTCATTAGACGTGTAGAACTGATTGAAACTCAGACCCAACAACCTGTTCAGCACTGGGTCAAGCGAGCGGGAGTTGATAACAATAAGGCCTGTCCCCGCATCCGTTGCCTGTTCCAGAGAAGCTAGATCCTGGTCAGCGTAAGAAGAGGAGTCAGCAAGCCAGATAACAGCGCCATAGCGAACGTTTCCTGAGCGGTCGAACAGATAGGAGGCATCGAGACGCTGCTGATCCAGTCTGAGAATGTCAAAAGGAACTGACCACGCTTTGAGCAGGGCCGCGACAGGTTGGAATTTGTCTTTATTGCTGTTGACCACCAGGCCATATGGGTCATCCCACTGTTCGACCACAAGCAGAACCCGATAGGGTTTGGGGCGAATAGCCGTCGCAGCCGGGGCGTTCGAAGCATGCAAGCTCTGCAGGGTCGCGGCAAGGCATATCAACGGGAAACAGAAGCTGGCAATTGCTCTTCTACTAACATCATTCCCAGGTTTAAGTCCCATCACAGGCCACGTTCCTCAAGGCTGCCGCCGCCGTGAGACTGCATGAAGATTCCCTCCCAGCTACTTGTCCACGTATTCAGAAGTAAGTAACCCATGCGCAACATACTGTCTCTCATACAACCAGCCCAAAGCATGGGGCAAGGACAAACGGAGCCATGGCGGATAATTCGTTCATCTTACTGAACAATTTCGGGCCACCACTACTCAAGGTAATGGAGAGATAGCGATTTTGATCTCTACTTGCGCCGAAATTGGCGTATAAAACATTGAAATCCCGATGAGCCGCGAAGCTACCTGCTGCGACTCTTCCCGAATGCGCTATTGAGCGTAACCGTAGCGCAACAGCGAAGAGGTCGGAAACTCATTCCGCCCCGGCCCCCGGACGCCCCTCAACTGTAAAAGAGGCCAGAGCTTTGTGAGCTCTGGCCCTTTTGTTGCCGGGGGTGTTTTCTTGCCTATAGATTACTTAGCGGTCTCGGTACCCGAGACGACGACTTCCTTCGTCGTATTGGGCGCGTTGAGTGTGTTGGTGGTGAACTTCACGGCCTCTGTCAAAGTCACCGAGGTTTTGGAGCCCAGCGAGGTCACCGGTTTGAAGTTGATGGTCAGCGCGCAGGTGCTGGCGGAGTCCAGCAACGTGCTTGAGGTGCAATTGTTGGCAGTGGCAGACATGGGGAAGTCCGCCGGATAGCTGACTGCGGAGAATTTCAGCGGAGAGGTTCCGATGTTGTCGACCTTCACCGTCTTCGGGCTGTCCGCGCTCTTCGATCCCATGTTCGTGGAATCGAAGTGCAACGACGGGGCATCAGCGCGATCGATTTTCAACACGTCTTCGCTGTAGGAATTGGCGACGTAGAGATTACCCGCCCAGTCCACGGCTACGCCGTCCGGTGTGTCCAGATCGCTGCTTACCGTAGTCTGCGTTCCGCCCGGCGTTACCTCGTAGAGAGCTTCGGTACCGTCATCGATTATGTAGACGTCTCTGGCCGCATCCACGGCAACGGCCGCGGGGCTCACGAGATTCTTGCCCACCGTTGTCTGTGTTCCACCTGGCGTTACCTTGAACACCGCCTGGTTGAAGGTATCGGCCACGTACACATTGCCCACCCAGTCCACGGCCACGGCTGCGGGCGTGTTATATCCGCTGCCCACCGTACTCTGCTTGCCCCCCGGAGTTATCTTCACGACTTCGTCAATAAACGGATCTGAAACATACACATTACCCGGTCCGTCCACGGCTATACCGTTGGGATAACTGAATCCGGTGCCCACGGTAGTCTGGACACCGCCCTGCGTTACTTTGAATACTTGTGCGGCTTCGCTGTCGGCGATGTACACATTGCCCGCACCGTCCACGGCCACGGCTTCGGGCACTTCAAGATCGGTGCCCACCGTGGTCTTTGTGCCGGTGGGCGTTATCTTGAACACCTCCTGCAGGTCGAGATCGGTGACGAACACATCGCCCGCCACGTCCACGGCCACGCCCGCGGGATAGATAAACCCACTTCCCACCCTGGTCTTCGCGCCACTCGGCCCAAAGGCCGCCTGCGGCCCGAGTCCAAAGCCATAAATCAGCGCAGTTGCCAGCACTGCGCTGGTTTTACTGGCGCCGGAATAAAACACCACGGCGCCGAGGCGCAGGCCGGCAGCCAGCGGTTTGAAGCTCACGTTGACCACACAATTGGTGGCGGCGGCGTAAGTCGTAGCGGCGCAGGAAGTGCTCCCCTTAACCGCGGCGAAGTCTTTGCCTGCAATGCCAGTGGTCAACACGCCGATGCTGCCCACTGTAGTGCTAACTTTAGAAGCGATCGTGAAGGGCAGGGAAATCGTTGCGCTGGGCGACCCAATCGCGGGGAAGCCGAAGCTGACGCTCTGCTGACCCTTAACCCCGTTGAAGGTCACCTGCGCGCCCGCCGCAATCGGCAACAGCAGACAGGCCAAGGGTAGAAGAAACAGACTAAGGTGAATCCGCCGGAATCGCGGCGGACGGAATGAAGTGGAAAAACGTGTTTGCATACGTGCCTCCTAAGTTCGTCGAATTGGGAAACCCCCAAATGCCTCGATCAGGTGCCACTGCCAGGTCAGAATCGAAAATCTCCCTTTGCGTCCCGCTCCTTCCACGTCGCCGCATCAAGTCGCCGCCGCGACCACCTCGTAAGGACGCATCATTTCGTTATCCTCGTGCTCGAGGTTATGGCAGTGCCAGACATAGCGGCCGGGATAGCCCACAAACGGAACTATGATCCGAGTTACCGACAGTCCGTTAGCGCGCACCGTATCTTTCCAGCCCATCTCCTCCGGGTCCGGGAGCGTGAGCGGCCTCGTGTAACGCAGTTCGCCGTTCGTCGAGTAATGGAAGGCATCAAAGCGATGGCGATCGAGAATTTGAAAACGGACCATGTGCAGGTGAATGGGATGTACATCCTCGGTCATGTTTGCGAATTGCCAGATTTCGGTAGTCCCCAGCACTGGTTTCTCAGTGATGGGCATGTGCCAGGGCGTCTTGTTCAACAACATTCCCATGGATTTGACCGTCCGCTGAGTTTGCTCGTCCAATGTGAGCCATCGAGTCTGTACGGCAGAGGATTCGGCGATACGCGGCACGCGACGCAGATTGGCCGGCAACGCGCTCGGGTCTGAAACCGGGGTTGCGCTCACCCGAAATTCCATGAGCGTGAAGGCATCGTTGGACAGCACAATCCGTGTGTCGCGATGTGGCGCAAAGTCGATGATCAGATCAGCGCGCTCGCCCGGCGCCAGCTGCACTTGCGTTAAGGAGACGGGCCCAGGCAGCAATCCCTGATCGGTGCCGATCTGGTAGACCTCGACGCCCTCCGGCAACGAGATTCGATAGTAACGGCCATTCGAGCCGTTCAGAACGCGGAATCTATATTTGCGCGGTTCCACCTCGAGATAAGGAAATATCTTGCCGTTAACTAACGGCACTTCACCTAAGACCTCCGAGACCCAGGGATGCGCGGGATCGGTAGAAACCGGATAGCTCAGTTGGCCATCGGGCTGCAGATGGCGATCGAAGAGCACGAGCGGAACCTCGTATTTGCCTTCGGGCAGATGCAACTCGCGTTCCGCCTGGTCGCGAATCACGTGCAGGCCAAGAAGCCCGGCATAAATATTCAGCCGGTTGATGCCCATCGCGTGATCGTGATACCACAGGAGCGCCGCGTCTTGCTGGTTGGGATAGTAATAGGTGCGTGATTGCCCAGGCGCATACCAGTCTTCCGGATAGCCATCGCTTTCCGGAGGCGTCTTGCCGCCATGCAGATGCACTACGCTGCGTACCTCCGGGTTACTCCGCTCCGCGCCATGCAGCGAGTAATCGATGGGGAGAAAGTGTTTGAGCGGCAAATCATTCACCCACTCGACGAACATCCCCTGATTGCTCTGTGTGTCGAACATCACGCCGGGTACCGAACCGCCGAAGGACCATTGATCGGTCGGCGGTAAATCCCGATGAAGTTTGCTCGCAATAGCGCGCATGTGTACGCGATAAAACGGCACACGCACACCGTGTTTACCCGGGTCGGCACGATAACCCTGCGGCTGCGCGACCACCGGAAGGGGAAGCGGATCGACGAAGGGAGTGAGACTGTTTGGATCGAGGATCGGCGTAGCGGGCGTTGCGCCAAACCGCATGACACCGCAGAACGCCCGCGGAGTGAATGCGGCTGCCGCAGTAATCACGGTTTGGCCAAGAAATTTTCGACGAGTACTCAAGAAATCAATCTCCAGTGCAGTCGATCAGAGCGGTTGGTCGCGCAATTGAAGTCATCAGTGCGATCCTCCGTGCCGCCCTGAACATCCGGCTTGTTGTTGAATGTGCATAGTCTTTCCCCCGGAAACCGATCCGACGGACGATCGCGTTTGGTGCACCACCATCAATTTTGGGGAGGTCCGGCGTTCAGTGACGATCGAGCGCCGGATCATTCGGCTCTACAGGAACAGCCTCAAAATTTCAGCGGACGAATACTCTCGAGGTTTTTTCTCGACACGTCTCACTGGAACAAGTCGCTTAGATCGGCTGTTTTCGGATTTGCGGCATCTCCCAGCAGAGGCTTTACGGCGAAAATCTCCTCTATGGTTTTCAGTGTGGAGCTATGGGTGTAGTGAATGGAATTGCTGTAAGGTGCTTTGCCCCCGCCTTTGGCAAGCGGTGAAAGTAAAAACATGGGAATTGGGCCATCGGAGAAGGGGCCGTTGTCTTCCGCTTCATCCCAGACGACGATCAAGACGCCATTGTCTTTGTATGCGTCCGACTGGAGAATTACGGGCACATTTGCCTTAAGCCAGGCATCCGATCGTGCTGTATTATCCTCGGGTTCTTGATCATCACAAGGAGAAATACCCTCATGTCCGTCATGGCACAGGTTTGGAATAATCAGGTTGTACCGCGCCTGGGTATTGCTGGCCAGATCGGTCGCCAGCTGATAATAAGGCCTGATGTGTGCGATACATTCGGGCGACTCTGGGTTCAGGCCATCGTTGACATCGTTGAAATACGATCTGGGCGAGGTGTTCAACGTCAAGAAAGCTAAAATCGAGCGGGCAGGTGTCGAACACGCCGCTCCCAAAATCCGGCTCCGCGTAAACCTTCCAGGAAATGCCAGCATCTTGCAGAAGCCTTACCAGGTGCATGTGGGTGAAGAATTGGGGTTGGCCAGGCTGGGTATCTTCCACCACGCCAAAGTTGGTCCCCGCTTCCAGCCATACATAGTTCGGCTGGCTGGGATGGTTCCCCGGAGGGTTGAAATATTGTTGCGGGTGGGCCGATGTATGGAACAGTTCGCCGTTGATGTACGGGGCCAACGGATTGTCTTTGAGATCCGGGTCACCAAAGGAGGCGCCGGCGTCATTACCCGTCCAGTTCTTGTTTTCCATCATTATCACGAAGACAGTCTTTACTTTGCTTAACGTCGATTGTGCAGACGCTGATAATGGGGTAACGGTCGCCTGCGATTGAGCATACATTGGCGTCCCGGCTAGGACCGGCGTCACGGCAAGCGACAATAGTATGGTCATCACCCTTTGCGGATATTTCATGCAACCTCCTTTTATTTCTGTCGGAATTTCGGACAATTTGTATTCATTCTTAAGAATTATTGTTACTTCCCGATAAACGAGCCATTACATTTCGGCTCAAGAGAATTCATTTCATCTATCGCCTTCGCGCCTCCTGCTGGGCACCGCATATATTTCTAAAAAATTGTCGAGCGGGCATCAGGCTCACACTCGCTCAAACTGTGGGCCTTGGGGCGAATGGCCGTCAAGCAATCTCAACGTCGAAGAAGGAAAATCGTCCAATAGCCTGAACGGACCCGACCTTGCTCATCCTGCAGAGACCAGAGAATGGATACGGAAAAGCTCGGATGAGAAAACTTGCCGAACCGCAGAGCTGGGGTTTGCTCCCCCTTCTCCAAACGAACGAACCGCTCCTGCATAATCGTCCGCCGGGGTCATCAGAGAGCGGGACTTGATTACAGGCGAGCTCACCATCGAGATGGATGTAATGACATTCTTGAATTTGCTGAATTGACTCGAAGCCCGGGCGCCGCTAGTCCGAACCTGGATCAATTGGGAGGCACCCCGATGCGGCCTTCCGCGCCGATCAAAATGAAGGTCGGCGGACCCATCCACGTCTTCAAGAAAGGCGAGACTCCAGCGACGGCGTCAGATGAAGCCCACAGATTACACATTGCACTTTCTGCCGGAGGATATGTTTTACGTCCCGATGTGCAAGATGCTGCACATATCGCCGCGAAGAGCGCGTAGAGCGGTATTTCCAGCGTTTAAGGGAATGGCACGGGAAATGCTTCATCTGACTGCAGCGAAGGCCATAAATCGAGCAGCAAGTGCGTGATCGTTCAAAACGATGATCCGCGTCAGCATTGCTAGTCGAGATGGTGCTTGCCCCCTGATGTCAGGGGCGAAATGCTCGAAGCCTGAGCCATTGCGTAAAACCTGGGCTGTAGCCCACAGGGCGAAGCTATGCCTCTCTACTGCAGATTAGAGATGCCACCCGTCGTAAGAAGAGGCGAACCAAGATGCTGATCTCACAGAATGTCGACACTGGAAAAGAAGAGCAGCTGCCGTGGTGGGCGCTCTACACTCGCCACCAGCATGAAAAGGCGGTGGCAGAGAGGTTGTCGGCAAAGGGCTTTGAGGTGTTTCTGCCGCTCTATGAGTCGATAAGTCACTGGAAAGACAGAAGTAAGAAGCTTTCGCTACCTCTGTTCCCCTGCTACGTATTCGTCCGCGGAGGACTCAATCGCCGATTGGAGGTCGTGACGACGCCAGGGATTCACTCGGTCCTGTCCAGCGGAGAGGGTGTTGCGCTTATCCCCGAAGAGGAAATTCGGGCGATCCGAAAGCTGGTTGAAGCGCCTTGTCGCGTAGAACCGCACCCTTTTCTGGAATGCGGCGAGCGGGTTCGAGTCACGCGTGGCTGCCTCGAAGGCATTGAAGGGGTTCTGGTTCGCAAAAAGAGTCTGTACCGTCTGGTGCTTTCCGTAGACACGCTGGGGCAGTCGGTGGCAGTGGAAATTGATGCTTCAGATGTGCAATCCGCTGCAGACCAAGACTTGGCGGGAGTATTTCTGGTCGGGCAATATGCGGGAAGTGAGAGATGTCATCCAACGCTGGCGCACGCGTGAAACAAGTCAATTTCTGCGTCTAAGTCTATATAGTTCATTAATTTGTAGATTTACAAAGAGAGAAGAGAGAAGAAGGGTAAATTATGAACGCGACGTTACTCATGCCGAAGCAGTCCGAGAATCATCAAGTTGACGCCTCAATCAAGACGACCATCAACAGTATGATCGATGAGCTCATCACTTCATTGCCTGATCCGGTCCATCTCACCAGCGCAGAGCAGCGTGGAATTATCGCAAGATACACCGCGGTTCTTGAAGGCAATTTCATCTACTGGATGACCGCCACCCTTCTCTCCGTCAAGTCGGAAAAAGCGCGCCCGATTCTGCTGGATAACCTCCGCGAGGAAGTGCGTGACGCTCATCCGGCGATGCTGCGGCGGTTTGCGATTGCAGCCCACGCGTTTCCGACAGACGCCGACGCGCTCGCCGTTCATGAAGACTTGACCAATGTCCGTCTGTTTCTAGGACGGCTTTCGGGAGTGCAGTCGGTTCTTACGATGGCGTTCTTCGAAGGGTACATACAGAGGTTCATGGGTTATCTGGCGAATCTGGCCACGATCCAGGGCTCGACTGAAATGGAATACACGGATGTGCACGGCGTCTGCGATATCGAACACACCGACGGTCTTTTCCGCGCTCTCGAGGTGGAGACGGCTGTGAACCCGCTTGACCCGAAGCAGGACCTTTTTGAGGGCGTCGATTTGCTTCGCACCTTGATGCAGACCATAGTTGACGGACCCGTGGACACTCTCTCGGCCTGATCTTTCCAGGAGACATCGCAAGTGCAGACTCAGTATCCACCAACAGTTGGTTTGCCGGAGCAGGCCGGATACTTTTCAGTTCCAAGTGCGCACCTTTACACGGTTCTGCATCAGGTCATGGATCCGGTGGCTCGCGTTTTGCTTGTCGGGCCATTTGCTTCCGAACGGCATTTTGCATATCACACTTGGGTTCGCTGGGCTCGGTATCTGGCCGCGAGGCGGATCGAAGTCCTTCGCTTTGACTATCGCGGTACTGGTGAGAGCACCGGAGTTTTTGAAGAGATGAGCTTTGAAAATTGGAGTGAAGACGTCCAGCTTCTTGCCGACTGGTTTGTGAGTCGGTCGCCCAGTGTGCCGTTGATGCTCCATGGACTCGAACTTGGTGCCATTCTTGCCACCAGAAGTTTCCATGAAGGTACGGGAGACGCACTGCTACTGTGGTCTCCGCCTGTTAACGCCAACCAGGTACTCCGCTCGACCTTACTGCGCTGGTCAGGGTTGGAACAACTGTACGAGTCTCCCGAGAACCGGAAATCCGCCTCTGAATATATTCGGCAACTGGAGCAAGGATCCTCTATCGAAGTACAAGGATATCAATGGTCGAGTCGCCTCTGGCGCGACTCTTTTCACTTCGATCGGCCGGCCGATATCGGAGATGAAAGCCCAGCTCACGAAGCCCGCAAAAAGCCCCTTAAGTCAGTGAGATTTGGCAAGGATGCAGCTTGTCTAACTATGCCCTACTTGAGATTCGATGAAGTTAACGATCTTACCTCGCTTTATTCAGATAACTTCGACTGGGTTGCTGGAGCCTTAGCACTACCAATAGGAGAGGCGCAATGAAGGAGGCGATTGAAACGCGTGAGTTGTTCGCGTTGGACAACCTCGGCGTCGTCCTTCAGGGTACGTGTCACGACACTTGCGATAAAGGCCTCGGCGCGCAATCAAATCTGATCAAGCGAGAACGGGTCGGACTGTTGTTTATGAATGGCCTGTCTGCGATGAGATCTGCGAAGGGCGATTCGGCGGTTTATTGGGCAGACTCGTTTGCGAAGCGCGGCTATCCTTCGTTTCGACTTGATCTGCCGGGATTCGGAGACTCCGAAGGAGATCCCCCAACAGATCAGCTGGGTTTTATTAACCAGGGGGGATACGGAGCGATTGCCACAGATGCGATAGACGAACTTGCAGCGCGATTTAACTTGTCTGGAATAGTCATTGTCGCGCATTGCTCAGGCACGGTCACTGCTATCTATACAGCAGCGAGCAGCAGAATGTGCAGAGGCCTTGTCTTGATGGACCCTTATTTCTATTTGCCGCAGATAAAAGGATCGAAGATTCGCCGACTGTTGCACGTCTGGGCCTTGCAGAGTCGTCTGGAGGGACTGTTGATCAACCTCTATGATCTCTCGAAACAACTTTTCCTGTTTTTTCGCGGAAACGCGCGTCCGGATAACGCCAATATTCCCCTTCTTCGATGCTGGAAAGAAATAGCATCTTCGGGCCTGCCTATCTTGATTTTCAAGCGGTCGGGCCGAGAAGCCCCTGGCGTTAAGCCGCGGACCGGCGAGTTCGATTACCTCAAGCACATTCTTGAATTGGCAGGTCGCAAGAGTCAGGTCGTTGTAAAAGTGACGGACGGAGCCCATCACTCTTTTGCAAACCATCTGGGCCGAGCCGCAGTCCGGCAGCATACTGAACAATGGCTGGACGCCTATTTCCCGTTCGCAGATGGTGGAGATTCTGATCGGAACACCGTGTGCTCAGAGTTCGGCGATCGCAACATGACTATCGAAACTGTCAGCGGTGTGTGAGAAAAAGTAAGTATTTTTTTGAAAGTTGAGAATAAGCGCGAATGACTGTTCGGTCTGAGATCGTAACTCAATTCACCCAGGTCGCCCAGGAGCAAGGGAATCGACTGGCGCCGCTAACAGACAATCTGGAACTTCTGGAAACGGGGCTCGACTCACTGTGCTTCGCGATCGTCGTAGCTCGGCTTGAGGGACTGCTCGAAGTCGATCCCTTCACTTCTTCCGAAGATGTTCTTTTTCCAGTAACCTTTGGCGACTTTGTCAGGTTTTATGAAAACGCCACACAATAATCGGACATCCCTTTGGCACGCGCTTAGCGCCGCGGGCGATCTGTCTGGCCGCTTTGTCTTTGGCGCAGAAGCCAGTATTGCGCTTGAGCGAGCTGATTGCAGGATCCGCTCTTTATGGCCGGGGTGATGAGCTTTGCGGGCGATCTGTGCTGGTTACGACAACGAACCAGTTCACTACAGCGTCGGCACTGATCGAGCTCGACGGCATCGCGCGCCGCATTGTTCTTTGTCCTCCCGATTTGCCACTCGAGCATCTTCCCTTCGTCATAGATACCGCTGAGGTGGATGCAATCGTGTCTGATCGGACCACGCTTGGACTGGGCAGCCCCCGCCCTCTCATTTTCTGCCCGTGCAGCCGGAAGATTGCGCCCGGGAATTACGATCGGAGCGTACAGCACCAAACGGAATGGATACTCCTCACGTCCGGTACGACCGGAGTGCCGAAGCTGGTCGTTCATACGTTGGCGAGCCTGGCGGGCGCAATCGAACCTGGCGACCTCGGCAGAGCCGGTTGTTTGGAGCACCTTCTACGACATTCGCCGATACGGCGGACTGCAGATATTTCTTCGAGCCGCTCTTACCGGGACATCGCTGGTGCTTTCGAGCGCGCAGGAGTCGACAGCAGATTTTCTTGCCCGGGCCGGCTCGCACGGAGTCACCCATATCTCCGGAACGCCCTCTCAGTGGCGTCGTGCGCTGATGAGTCCTTCGGCTCACCTGATTGCCCCAGAATATATTCGTTTGTCAGGAGAAATCGCCGACCAGGCAATCCTGAATCATCTCCAGTCTGTCTACCCTCAAGCTCGAATCGCCCACGCTTTCGCCTCGACAGAGGCCGGCGTGGCGTTTGAGGTGACCGATGGCGTCGCAGGATTTCCTGCGAGCGTGATAGAGCACACCCCCGGTGTTGAGATGAAAGTCGAGGATGGCTCGCTGCGGATCCGCTCAGCCCGCACGGCGAGCCGCTATCTGGGCGACCGAAGCTCCTATCCTGAAGGGCGACGGATGGCTTCGTGGACACCGGCGACATGCATCGAACTGCGAGATGGCCGCTACTACTTCGTCGGCCGACGGGATGGCGTGATCAACGTTGGAGGCCTGAAGGTGCATCCCGAGGAAGTCGAGGCAGTCATCAATCGCCATCCCGAGGTTCAGATGTCGCTCGTCCGAACGAAAAAGAATCCAATTACGGGTGCGCTCGTCGTCGCTGACGTGGTTTTAAAAGCAGCGCCGCAGTCTGCCAGACGCGATGTGCGTGCGCTTCAGGACGACATCCTGCTGCTCTGTCGTGAAGCTCTTTCTTCCTATAAAGTCCCGGCTGCGATCAACTTCGTTTCTGCCTTGGCGGTCGCTGAATCCGGGAAGATGATGCGCCGCAATGCGTAATGTAATCGTGACAGGCGGAAGCCGGGGGTTAGGCCTGGGCATCGCCCGTAAGCTGACTGGAGCAGGATATCGCGTCATAGCAGTTGCGCGCAAGCAGAACAGCGGGCTCGCGGCGGCAATGCAGGAAGCTGAACTCGCGAATCCCGGATCGTTCCACTTCGTTCCATTTGATCTTGCCGAGATCGAAGGCATTCCCGATCTGGTCAAAACGCTGCGAAAGGATTTCGGCGCGATCTATGGACTTGTGAACAATGCCGGCATCAGTTTCGATGGAGTTCTCGCGCTCATGCCCACTTCTCAGATCGAACAACTTGTGCGCGTAAATACGCTCTCCCCGATCGTGCTCACCAAATATGTGGTGCGCTCGATGATGGCCGATGGAGGCGGCCGCATCGTCAATATGGCATCCATCACCGCCTTTACCGGCTATAGCGGCCTCTCGGTCTACAGCGCGACGAAAGCATCGATCATCGGCTTTTCCCGATCTCTGGCGCGAGAGGTCGGCCGCATGGGCGTAAACGTGAATTCGGTCGCTCCCGGCTTCGTCGATACCGACATGACTCATGGCCTGACAGATGAGCAGCGTCAGCAGATTGAGCGCCGCAGCGCGCTCCGGCGCCTTGCGGACATCGACGATGTGGCAAATGCGGTCGAGTTCCTTCTCAGCGACAAAGCAAAGAACATCACAGGGACGGTACTTACCGTCGATGCGGGGAATACGGCTTGAGTGAAGTTCAAACAACGACTCCGGTCGAATACCAGACGGCTCCGCTGCCAAAGCCTGGTTGCGCGCGCTGGAACTCACCGCGCCAATCCCGCGGAATCGCGATCGCGTTATGTCGACGGTGATCGAGGAACTTGCCGACGCATTGCGGCGATGCGCCGGCCCTGCTATCCGACCGTGAGTGCCTGACATATCGAGGCGCTTGCCGAGCGCTCGAACCAATATGCCCGCTGGGCGCTCGAGCAGGGTCTCGCAAAAGGCGAAGTCGTCTGTCTGTTGATGACGAATCGTCCAGAATACTTTGCCATATGGCTTGGCATCACAAGCGTCGGCGGTGTGGTTGCCCTGCTCAATACCAATCTTGTCGGGCCCTCGCTCGCCCATTGCATCAATATCGTCTCAGCCCAAACATCTGATCGTGGCCGCGGAGTTCGTCGATCCGTTGACGACTGCGCTGCCGAGCCTCGCGGTGTCGCCAGCGATCTGGACTCATGGCGTCGAACATGCGTCATTCCAGCGTATTGAACTCGACATTCGAGCAGCAGTCGTGTGAAAAGCTGCGACACGAGCGAGCGGCGGTCGCCGACCATCGAAGATCGGGCACTCTATATCTTTACCTCCGGCACGACGGGATTGCCAAAGGCCGCCAATATCAGCCATGCGCGTGTCATGCAGTGGAGCCATTGGTTTGCCGGCATGATGGGTGCGCAACCGACAGACCGGATGTACAACTGCCTGCCGATGTATCACAGCATTGGCGGGGTGCTGGTGCCGGGCGCGACTCTCGTCGGCGGCGGTGGCGTCGTCATTCGCGAAAAATTTTCGGCAAGCCAGTTTTGGAGCGATGTCATCCGCTGGGACTGCACGATGTTCCAATACATCGGCGAGCTTTGCCGTTACTTGCTCCACGCCGCTCCGTCCTCGAATGAGTCAGTCCCATCGAATCAGGATTGGCCTGCGGCAATGGGCTGGCGCCCGAAGTGTGGGATGAGTTCAAGGACCGATTCCGAATTCCGCAGATTCTCGAATTCTATGCTGCCACCGAAGGCGGCGTCTCGTTGTTCAACGTTGAAGGCAAACGCGGCGCGATCGGCCGTATTCCCCCGTACCTTAGCGCATCGATTTTCGCCGGCTTTGGTGCAGTTCGATGTCGAGAAGGGCGAGCCGGTCCGCAATGATCAGGGATTCTGCATTCGCATGTGCTCCGAATGAAACCGGCGAAGCGCTCGGCAAGGTTGTGGACGATCCGTCGAACATCGGCAGCCGATTTGAGGGGTACACTGACAGAGCAGGCATCCGAGGAATAAAATCCTCCGCAATGTTTTTGAGCCTGGGGACGCCTGGGTTCGCACCGGCGACCTGATGCGGAAGGACGAGAAGGGGTTCTTCTATTTCGTCGATCGCATTGGCGACACCTTCCGATGGAAAGGCGAGAACGTTGCGACCTCCGAAGTTTCAGAGGCCATCTGCGCGTTTCCTGGAGTGAAGCACGCCAACGTTTACGGAGTGGCAATTCCCGCTACCGAAGGCCGGGCTGGCATGGCGACGCTGGTCGCCGATCATGAGTTGGACTCGCTGCGTTTCGGAAACACCTGATGGATCGTCTTCCTCCCTATGCGCGTCCTGTGTTCCTGCGACTCCGGGATGAGATCGAAGTAACCGGCACTTTCAAGTATTCAAAAGCCGATCTTGTGCGTCAGGGATATGATCCATGCCATTACCACGGATATCATCTATTTCGACAATCCGGAATCGCAGGCGTTCCATCGGCTCGACAAGGCGCTATACGATCGCATTCAAGCCGGACAGATTCGATTCTAGTATCACTTCACGCATGAATAAAGAGTTGACAGATGAGTCTGATTGAAGAGATCCAGGAGATGATTTCGACGAGAGTGAACGACGAGCTCCTGAAGGGCCCGATCTTCCGAATGTGACACCGGAGGAAATTCGAAGCTACCTCAGCGTCTCGCTATGATTTCACGAAAGCGATGGCTCTTGATGAAGTCGTCGCCGATGTAGAGCAGATGTTGCGAACCTGGCAAGTCCAGGTGACGCATCCTCGCTATTTCGGCCTGTTCAACCCGAGCGTAACGCTTGCATCCGTTATTGCGGATACGCTTGTCGCGATGTACAACCCTCAGCTGGCGAGTTGGCGAACTTCGCCGGCTGGCAATGAGATCGAAAGGCACACTCTTGGCTGGCTTGCCGCAAAGTTCGGCCTCCCCGCGGACACACATGCAAACTTTACAAGCGGCGGATCGGAGGCGAATCTTTCGGCGGTAATCGTCGCCTTGACACGAGCTTTTCCCGGCTATGGCGAAGACGGTCTTCGTTGCCTCGATGCGATACCCGCGATCTATCTGACAGAAGAGGCACACCACTCATTCAGCAAGATCGCGCACATGACGGGGCTCGGAAGGAGAGCGCTTCGCACGGTAGCGACGACCTCTGATTTGAAAATGGATCTGGAGGATCTGAGAAAGCGGGTCGCTGAGGATCGAAAAAACGGATTCGCCCCGTTCATGGTGGTCGGCACAGCAGGGACTACCGCTGCTGGCGTGATCGATCCGCTGCGGGACTGGGGCGTTTTTGCCAAGATGAGGACCTATGGTTTCACGTGGATGCCGCGTGGGGCGGCGCAGCCGTTATTTCACCGGCTCTCCGGCATCACCTCTCCGGAATCGAAGCTGCGGATTCGATCACGTGCGACGCGCATAAATGGTTCTCCGTTCCCATGGGAGGCGGTATGTTTTTCTGCCGCCATCCTGACAGCGTTGCCGCAGACCTTCCGGGCGGAAGCCGCGTACATGCCCGGGAAAGCTATGGGACCGGCCTTTGATCCGTACACGACATCAGTACAGTGGTCGCGCCGGTTCATCGGACTCAAGCTCTTTCTTGCGCTGGCACAGCACGGCGAATCGGGATATGCCGAGATGATTGAATCCAGACCCGTATGGCGAACGTGCTGAGGGATGCACTGATTGCATCTGGCTGGCGGATCGTAAACACAACGCCGCTGCCCGTTGTCTGCTTCACGCGAGACGGCCTTGACATCGCCCAATTTCTCGCGTCCCTCCGCGAGCACCAGATCGCGTGGATGTCGGAAGCACGGATCACGGGTGCTTCAGTCGTGCGTGCGTGTATTACAAGTTTCAGAACAACTGAAAGTGATATTCACTGGGTGGTGGAGCGAGATGAATCGGCTGGTAACTCTTGATGCCGTTCACAACCTGAGTCCCGCTGAATGCTGAATCAATCGGAGTAACATCTCATAAAAGACCCGCTGCCCGCATACCTTGCCATCTTCTGTTGAAGTCGATAACTCAAAGCAGGAAGCGGCGGCAACTGCACACATTCACATGGGTAAATAAATGAAGCGGGAAACAATCGCGATTCACGGTGGCTACGATGTTGATCCAACTACCAAAGCCGTGGCTGTACCGATCTATCAAACAGTCTCTTATGCGTTCGATAGCGCCGATCATGCCGCTGCCTTATTCAACTTAGAGGCTGAAGGATATCGCTATACACGCATTGGGAATCCGACCACTGAGGTGCTGGAGCGGCGCGTCGCCGCGCTGGAGGGTGGGCTCGAGGCCCTGTGTGTCAGCAGCGGGCAGGCAGCGGTTAACTTATGCCGTACTTAATCGTCACCGAGCTGGGCAGCAACATTGTCTCGGTTCCTCAACTCTACGGAACCACGCACACACTGTTTGCACACATTCTTCCGGGCCAGGGAGTCACGGTTCGATTCGCGGAGTCGGATCGATCCGCGAGCCATCGAAAAGCTGATCGATGAAAAGACGCGGGCGATTTTCTGTGAAAGTGTCGGCAATCCCGCGGGAAATATCTGCGACATCGAGGAACTGGCTCGAGTCGGCCCACAAGCATGGAGTACCGCTGATTGTCGACAATACCGTCGCCACGCCCATCCTGCTGCGGCCAATCGAATACGGAGCCGACATCGTTGTGCATTCTCTTACGAAGTTCCTCGGCGGACACGGCACCACGCTCGGGGGAGCCATCGTTGATAGCGGCAATTTCCCGTGGAAGGAGCATGCAGCTCGCTTCCCGATGTTCAGCAGGCCCGGACCCGTCATATCATGACCTCATCTACACCGAGCATTTCGGGAGAGCGGCTTATATCGGACGATGCCGCAGCGTTTATCTGCGAACTACCGGTGCTGTCCTTGTCACCCCTGAGCGCTTTCTTGCTGCTGCAGGGGGTCGAGACGGTCGCGCTGCGGGTTGAGCGCCATGTTGAAAACGGCGAAAAGCGTAGCCGAATTCTTGCGCAGCGACTCGCGAGTTGAAATGGGTCAATTACGCGGGCTTTCCCGACAGTCCGTATCATGCGCTGGCGCAAAAATATCTGGGCGGCCACGCCTGCTCTCTGATGGCCTTCGGCATCCACGGAGGTTTTCCGGCCGCAGTGAAATTCTACGATGCTCTGAAGCTGGTGTACGCGGCTCGTCAATCTCGGAGATGCGAAGTCGTTGGCCTGTCACCCTGCTTCGACGACTCATCGACAGATGTCGGCCGAAGAGCAACGCAGGGCCGGCGTGATGCCCGAGATGATTCGGCTCAGCGTCGGGATCGAGCACATCGACGATATCATTGCAGATTTGGATCAGGCGCTCGACGCAACGAAATAGCCGATACTTCACTCCCAGCTCCCTCATATCGCTGATCATATTCTCTGACCGAGACACATCTATGCCTGTTTGTCTTGACCTCCAATTCGTCCAGTTACGAACGGCAACCATGTACGAAGGGGCTCTGTGCGAAGCCGACTTCGGCGTGCCTCGAACGTTCGAGCAGAAATCTTACCATCGGATTAATTAACAACATGTCCGACGGGGCGCTTGAGGCAACAGAACGCCAGTTCGTCTCACTGCTCGATTCGGCCTCTGAGGGCATTTCGATCCGCCTGTCGCTCTATTCGTTGCCGGGCGTCCCCAGGAACGAGTCGGGCGCTCACCGCGTCAGTAACTTCTATTCGAGCGTTGAGAATCTTTGGGACACGCGCCTTGACGGGCTCATCGTGACCGGAAGGGAGCCTCTGACGTCGAACCTGGCAGATGAACCCTATTGGGAGAGTTTTGCTAAGGTCGTTGAGTGGGCCCAGGACAACACTCTACTCGACTGTCTGGTCGTGCCTCGCCGCGCATGCTGCGGTTCTCCACATGGACGGCATCAGCCGGATTAAGAGTCCCGAAAAAAACTTCGGCGTCTTCGAGTGTGCGCGACTGTCGGATCACCCGCTGATGCCAAATGCGCCGTCATGCTTCGCACTTCCGCATTCCCGCTGGAATGGTATACCGGAGGACGAATTGACGAGCTGCGGATACAGCGTTCTCACGCGGGCCGAAGACATTGGTGTAGATACATTTATTAAGCAGCAAAACAGCCTGTTTGTTTTTTTTCAGGGGCATCCCGAGTATGAATCCAATACCTTGTTGCTCGAATACCGCAGAGATGTCGGCCGTTATCTACGAGGTGAAATAGATACCTATCCCTTGATGCCGCGGGGCTATTTCGACCACGATACTGTGGTTGCATTGACGGAGCTTCAGCATCAATCCGGGAATCGCCCGCATGAAAGTTTATTGACGGAAGTCGGCAGGATTTTGGAAAAGGCGATTATCGAAAGCACCTGGGGGTCGACAGCCACATCCATCTACCGAAACTGGCTGGAATACATATGTGCACAGAAGGGACTACGGTCGAAGACCAGCGGGGTCGCGGTGGAAGCGAGCGCAGCCGATTGTCTGACGCCGCTTGTAACCACAGCTACGGATCAGTCGCATTCCGCTGGCTGCACTCCTAGCCTGGGCCAAGCACGACCTCGACTGCTTCCCGCAGCACGCTGACCATCTTATAGATCTGCTCTTCGGTAATTATCAATGGAGGCGCGAAAAGAACCTGGTCGCCCGGCGCAGGATTTGCGCCCGCCACGGGGCGTATCCGCGTTATTACGCCGCGCTTCCTCATCTCTGCCTGCAGGCGCGAACCAATCTTTTCGTCGCTGGCGAAGTTCCTCTTGGTCTCTCGATCCTCCACGAACTCCACGGCAGCCAGAAGCCCCTTACCTCCACGAATATCTCCGGCGTTTGGATGTTCGCCAAACGCATCTTTCAAGGCGTCGAAAAGAACATCTCCCATTTTCGCCGAGTGCTCCACGAGACCCTCCCGCTGAATGATTTCGATATTCTTCAGTGCGACGGCGCAGCAGGTCGGGTGCCCTGAGTTCGTGTAGCCATGCATCCACTTATTCGCAGGATCGACCGATTCGATCGCCTCCCTGATCGCTTGTGTCATCATGATTCCGCCCAGGGGAACGTACCCGGAAGTGACACCCTTGGCAAAAGAAAGAATGTCAGGCTTCACATTCCAATGTTCCAGGCCGAACCAGCGCCCCGTCCGTCCGAAGCCCGTGATGATTTCATCTGCAATCAACAGCACGTCGTAACGGGTGCAGATTTCGCGCACTAGCGGCCAGTAATCGTCAGTCGGATAGATCACCCCGCCTGCGCCATGAATGGGCTCTCCGATAAACGCAGCGACAGTGTCGGGGCCTTCGCGCAGAATTGCTTCCTCCAGTTCGCGCGCAGCCGCCTGGCCAACTGTCTCATCGGATCTCGTTGCTTCAAAGCGATACGGGTAACAGGTTGGGATATGAAGAAAGCCCGGAACTCGCGGCTCAAACATCTTCCAGTATGGCGCGATCCCGGTCGCACTCATCGCCTGCAGTGTCACCCCGTGATAGCCGTGAATGCGCGCGATAACTTTTATCTTGTCGGACTTTCCCTGCACTTTCCAGTAATAGCGGGCGGTCTTGAATGCCGATTCGTTCGCTTCGGCCCCGCCTGACGTGAAAAAGACCGCTTCCATGCCTGGTGCGATTTTGATGAGACGTTCTGCCAGGTTGATAGAGGGAATGCTCGACGAGCCGGCATAGCCTGAAAAGTAGGCTAGCGTTTTCATTTGCGCCGCCGCTGTGTCAGCGAGTTCGATCCGCCCGTGCCCGACGTTTACGTTCCAGAGCGCCGAGAGGCCGTCCATGTACTCCTTCCCCTCGATGTCCCAAATTGTTACGCCCTGCCCTCTGACGCAAATTAACGGCTCGGTAAGATCGACGGGATGGTGCAATGAGTGGATCTGATGTCGCCGATCAGCCCCTGCCAGGTCAGCTGTTAACATCTCCATAAATTCCTTTCTGTTCGACCGCGCCGGAGTGCGGATGCTCCGATGTTGGACTCGTCCAAGTGTAGATCATCGGCGACCCCTTTGATCCAAGGACAGAACAGGGTCCGCAAGTAGATAAAGCGCAGTTCGACCGAGTGACGAGATACATCGAATCCGGGGTGAGTGAGGGGGCTACGCTTGCCTGCGGCGGCAAGCGCGTCGGAGATCGTGGCTACTTCATCGAGCCTACCGTCTTCGCCGACGTTAAGAATGATATGACGATCGCCAGGGAAGAAATCTTCGGACCTTTGATGAGCGTAATTCCGTTTGAGGAACTCGCGGAAGTTATCACAAGCAGTCAGGTACCGGGCGTGAGCTGGGCGAGTGTGGACTGCAGCAATACACCGAGGTGAAGACGGTCATCGTGAGGCTCTGAAGGGCTTTGAATGATGCCTCGATCAAATGTCTTGACGGAGTAGAGTTCGAGGGCTCGGGAGAAAGAAATGAGAATCAAAGCGTTGTACATATTTCTGTTGCTGGCCCTGTGCGTCGCGGGAGCCGGTTTCTGGAAAGCAATGCGAGGGCGCGAGATTTCCGTGGCGACCTCCAACACTTATTTAAGGAGTTGGAGTCCTGAGGAGGCGGCGAGCTACTTGGATGACCGCGAGGTTTGGTGGCAGAACTGGCCTCCGACGCAGGAGGAACACGGCACAATCTGCATCTCATGTCACACGGTCGTACCGTATGCGCTGGCACGGCCAGAACTTCAACAGGAGCTAGGCCGGACCGGGATGACGGCAGCTGAGGAGACGATGATCGGCAGCGTGGAGAAGCGCGTGGGTCACTGGTCGGAGATGAGTCCGTTTTACTCGGATGCTGCAGACGGTCCCGGCAAGACGGCGGAGTCTCATGCTACTGAAGCGGTGCTGAATGCAGTGATCCTTGCAAGCTACGATGCGAAGCAAGGACATCTGCGTCCGATTACACAGACTGCCCTTAACGAGGCGTGGGCATTACAGGAGCAAACGGGCAAGAATGCCGGCGGGTGGAAGTGGCAGGACTTCGATCTGGCTCCATGGGAGTCGTCTGAGTCCGGCTATCAGGGCGCGGCGATGCTGGCAGTCGCACTGGGAGGTCTTCCCAATTACTATGCCGGCGAGACGGGCGCCAGCGAACATTTGGAGCGGCTGCAGGCGTACTTGCAGCGCCAGTATGCGGCGCAGCCTGTGATGAGCCAACTCTACGTTTTGTGGGCATCAGCCCGCATGCCTGAACTGTTGGACGAGGCGCGGCGAACGAAATTGCTTGCGGAGATCAAGAGTCTCCAGCAGAGCGACGGAGGCTGGTCGCTGGTCTCACTGAATAAGGCGAAAATTTGGAATTGGCTCGACAACAAGTCGGAAAGCGATGGGTGCGCAACTGGCCTGACTGTTCTGGCGCTGGAGGAATCAGGGACGAGTAGCCATGACAAGATGCTGGAGCATGGATTGGAGTGGCTCGAGCGACACCAGGAGAAGGACGGCAGTTGGCATGCTTCTTCACTGAACACACACCGTGATCCCGAGAGTGACGTGGGCCGTTTTATGAACGACGCTGCGACAGGATATGCCGTATTGGCGCTGGAGACTGCTCAGAAAGATACGAATCGCATGACGGGGCCGCCTGAAACCGATCAAAAGTGAAGGTCGTCTTCCATATGGAAGCACTGCGCCAGTCCTGGAACGTCAAAGCGCTTGATGTTCATCCCTGCTCCCTGTGGGCTGTTCGCCCGTTCAACGCCTCGAACTCCCGTCTGGTCCGTTGTGCCTCACCGCGGCAGACCAGGTCACATAGCTTGAACACCGTTGTGTCGCAGATTGCATAAACCATGGATGTTCCTTCGCGCCGACAGCTTACAACGCCGGCATCGCGAAGGAGTTGCAGGTGCTTGGAAACATTAGGCTGATTCCCGTCGAGTTTCACCACCAGTTCGCCGACGTTCTTTTCTCCCGCTTCGAGTTGCTGGAGGATGCGGAGACGAAAAGGTTCACCGAGCACACGAAAGCGGCGTGCGATCAAATCCAGCATTTTCTTGCTCCCGAGTCTGGTATTCATGGGTTATTTATATCACTATATCGGCATATATGCATATAATTGATAACAAAAACTCGAGCCTGTTGAGTACCGTGCTGTCGGACTTGATCACAAATGAGAAGGCCGGACAGTCCGTTACTGAGCACAGCCGGGCGTCACGGGTCACGGGCATCAGAGATTCCGGAACAACATGGGTGGAAACTCCACGCACGTGTGCCACATCTCTTGAAAGAGGCTAAACGTGAGTTGCAGCCGTGCCATTGCACAGGCTGATTCAGGCTGAGCTCCAGAGCAATCTACAGTATTGACTTCTGCGGCAGGCAGCCTAGAATAGCGTCCAGCCCTGCCAATTGATACCACAATAGCTCCCGGCATGAAGCAGCTCGCAGTCTTCGCCGGAGATAGGGCCAAGATTTGTTTTTTTTAAACTGTTTGTTTGTGAACCGCTAACTGTCCCTGGGTGCGCCGCTTGGGAATGCCCGTGTAGAGATCATTTTGTCAGCTTCCTCCGCTGGCTGTGATCTGGAAATGAATAGCTCCTGAAGCAGTGATACGTAGCACCCTTTATTTATGCCGACTCGCAAGTTGCAGTCCTATATGTCTAACTCCACGACGGTGCGATGCGCCGTCGAAGAGCGCTCCTGCTCCTTCCGCGAGTTCTTAACCTTACAGTATTTCCGGAGATCACAAATGGCGCGCCGAGGTTGTGTTTCTTCACACAGTCATCTGCTGTGGGCTGTCTTCTGCCTTACCCTATGTAGCCTCGGTTTTTCAGGGAGCGCCCGCGCGGCGACGATTACTGTCACTAACCTGAATGACAGCGGAAGCGGCTCGCTGCGCGACGCCATAACGAATGCCAGCACCGGCGATACGATCGAATTTTCGGTGACGGGCATGATCACGCTGGCGAGCGGACTGCCGACGATCAGCGAAAATCTGACCATCGAGGGGCCCGGCGCGGGTAGCCTGACCATTTCGGGCGCTCAAAATTACACGGTCTTCACGATTAGTTCTGGGACGGTTGTACTCTCCGGTCTGACCATTGCCAATGGTAATGGCAACGGCAACGGCGGCGACGGCGGCGGGATCTTCAACGTGGGCGGTACGCTGACGGTGAGCGACAGTACCTTCTTAGGCAATTCTTCAACCGACGGCGGGGGCATCTTCAACGGAGGCACGCTGACGGTTAGTAACAGCACCTTTTCTGGGAACTCCGCAGCAAACGGTGGCGGCATCATCAACGACAGCGGTACGGCGACGGTGAGCGACAGCACATTCTCAGGCAATTCTGCATCGGGCGCCTTCGGCGGCGCCATCTTCAACGACAACGGCGCGCTGACGGTAAGTAACAACATCTTCTCCGGTAATTCTGCCAGTAATACTGGCGGTGGCATCGACAACGTTGGCACCACCAATGCCAGCTATAACGTCTTCTGGAAAAATCTCGCCAGGGGCAGCGAAGGTGACTGCAATGGCTGCACCGCCAACACGCACGCTACGAATGCCGATCCCATGCTTCTTCCATTGGGCAACTATGGCGGCCCTACCCAAACCATGCTGCCGCTGCCGGGCAGCGCGGCCATCTGCGCGGGCACCGCGACGCCACCGTCTCCCTTGACGCTGCCCACCAGCGACCAGCGAAGCTTTCCGCTGAATGCCTCGTGCGTGGACGCGGGAGCAGTACAGACCAACTACCTGACGGTGACGAAGACTAACGACTCAGGAAGCGGTTCGCTGCGCGACGCGATTACTACCGCCAACTCCAACACCGATGAGGATATTGACTTCGCCTCCAGCCTGAGCGGAGAGTCGATCACCCTGGGCAGCGCTCTGCCGGGAATCAGCGGCCAGGTTAATATCATCGGCTTGGGAGCGAGCAGCTTCACCGTCTCCGGCGGCGCAAAGTACACGGTCTTCACAGTCAATTCGGGTGCGCAGGTTTACCTCGCCGGGCTGACCATTGCTAATGGAAACGGCACAAACGGCGGCGGCATCCTGAACGACACCGGCACGCTCACGGTGAGCAGCTGCACCTTCTCAGGCAATTCCGCCCCCAACGGTGACGGCGGTGGGATCTACAACAGCGGCACGTTGACAGTGAGCGACAGCACTATCTCCGCCAATTCCGCATCCGGCGGCGATGGCGGCGGCATCTACAGCAGCGGCACGTTTACGCTGAGCAACAGCACCTTTTCTGGCAACTCCGCAACCGACGGCGGCGGCATCTTCAGCCTCGCCACCTTGACGGCGAGCGACAGCACCTTCTCCGCCAATGCGGCCACGGTCAATGGCGGCGGCATCTTCAGCGACAATGGCCCGCTGGTGGTAAGCGATAGCACTTTCTCCGGCAATACTGCTCGCGGTAATTTTGGCGGCGGCGTCTATAACCAGGCCGGTACCGCCAATGCCAGCTACAACGTCTTCTGGAATAATCTTGCCAACGGCGGCGAAGATGACTGTGATGGCTGCACTTCCAACGACAATGCCACGGACGCCGACCCCATGCTGGCTTCGCTGGGCAACTATGGTGGCCCAACCCAGACCATGCTGCCGCTGCCGGGCAGCGCTGCCATCTGTACGGGGCAGAAGTTGCTGGCGCTCGATACCAACGGCAATCCTCTGACCACCGATCAGCGCGGATTTGCTCTGGGCGCCTCCAGCTACTGCTCCTCCGGCACGGTGGACGCGGGCGCGGTTCAGACCAACTACACGTCGATCCAGTTCACCAATGCAAGCAGCGGCTATAGCGGCAACGTGAGCCAGGACGTCGCCCCAGCTCCAGTGGTTTCGGTGACCGAAAATGGGCAGAACATTGGTGGCGTGCCGGTAACGCTCACACTTAACGGACCGGGCACGGCGAACGGTGCATCTTCAACCACGGTCGGCGGAACGGGCGCGACCTTCAGCACTTTCTCAGTGGATACGGCAGGCAGCGGCGACACGCTTTCGGCCACGCTACAGGTCACGCCTTCGTTTTCCCGCACAACGAATCCGATCGCAGATCTCAGCATTACGCAAATAGCGACGACGCTGACGCCAACGGTGACACCCTCGAGCAGTTTTGGATATGGGACGTCGCTGCCAGCGGTTTCGGTAGCGCTGACTCCGTCGAGTGCGACCGGGATCACGGCGGCCAATTTCACGGCAACCCTGGACGCAGGTACATCTACGTCTACGGTGCTGACCGTGACCGCTCTCGGGGGGAATGCGTTTACGCTTACTGGAATTCCCGCGTCTCTCGCGGCAGGCTCACATTCGATCACAGTAGATTTCGCGGGAACGACAGACTACTCGGCCGGCAGCGTGAACATTCCGCTGACGGTGAACCAGGTTAACACCACCGTGACGGTAACCTCGTCCGGCACTACGACTGTCAATCAACAGGCGACCTTCACGGCTACCGTTACGCCCAGTGGGGGAACCGGAGTACCCACAGGGACCGTGACATTCAAGGACACCAGCACGAGTCCAGCAACTTTGGTTTGCAATGGCGTGACGTTGAATTCCGGCAAGGCTACCTGCACGATCTCGTCGCTGGGGGCAGGTTCGCACGTCATTTCGGCTGTCTACAACGGAGATACGAACTACAACGCGAGTACTAATACAACGAACACTGTGACGCAAACCATTAGTATGGCGAGCGCCAGCATTGCCGTCGTCTCGTCTCCCACTGGCTCTTCGACGGTCAATCAATCGGTGACCTTCACAGCTACCATTACGCCCTACAACGGAACGACGGCGCTTGCGCCGCCCTTCGCCGGAGCAGTGGCGCTTTCAGGAACGGTGAGCTTTGCGGATAACGGCAATGCAATCTCCGCATGCCCTGCTGTGTCGGTATCGCTCACTAACTATCAGGCCACGTGTATGACGTCGTCGCTGGGGGCAGGTTCGCATAGTCTCGTGGCCACGTACTCCGGGGACCCCAACTACAACGGCAGCAACAATAACGTGACGCAGGCGGTCGGCGCAATCGCCAGCGCTACGGCGCTGGGTTCTTCGGCGAATCCATCCACCGTTAACCAATCGGTGACTTTCACGGCTAGTGTCACGCCATTTAATGCAACGGTGAAGCTCACAGGAGCGGTGACCTTCACGGACAACGGCGGTCCTGTTAGCGGATGTACTGTAGCCTGGAATGCTTCGACTGGCGTGGCTTCTTGCACAACCGCATCACTGCCTCTGGGTTCGCACACTATTGTAGCGACCTATGCCGGGGACACGAATTACAGCACAAGTAACAGTAGCGTGACGCAGGTGGTCGGCCAGGCAAGCAGCAGCCTGACACTCAGTTCGTCCGGCAGTCCTTCGACCATCAACCAATCGGTTAGCTTCACTGCTGCTGTTACGCCCACCACCGGGTTAACCAGGCTTTCAGGTACGGTGACGTTTACCGATAACGGAAATGCGATTTCCGGCTGTTCGACGGTAGTGAACCCAATTACTGGAAACTCTACGTGCACCGCCGCGTCACTTACTGTGGGTTCGCACACCATCGTCGCAACCTACGCGAACGATGCGAACTACAGCGGCAGCACGAACACGCTGACACAGGCGGTTAACGCGGCACCCACCAGTACCACGCTCATATCGTCGGCACCCGGAAATATCTCAGCGGTGAATCAGGCGGTGCAATTCACGGCAACTGTTGCAGGCACTTCGGGGACTACGAAGCTTTCGGGAAATTTGAATTTTACAGACAACGGAAACTTGATTACGGGTTGTTCCGTAGCGGTCAACCCGAATACAGGGGTTGCCATCTGTTCAACTTCGGCGTTGACGAAGGGCTCGCACACGATCGCGGCGTCCTACGTAAATGACCAGGATTTCAGCACCAGCAGCATCACGCTTACGCAAACGGTCAACTCCTCAGCAAGTAGCACGGTACTGGTGTCGTCGCTGAATCCGTCGGTGGCCCTGAACCCGCAAAACTTTCATGACCTGGTGGTTCTGACGGCGACAATGACTCCCAGCTCCGGGCCGGTGCAACTCTCCGGCGCGGTGACTTTCACCGACAATGGCGCACCGATTGCCGAATGCCAGAGTGCGGTGCCCGTGAGTCCGGCAACTGGAGTGGCCACCTGCGCGACCTCTTCGCTGATTTTCGGTTCGCACACAATTCTGGCAGCCTATAATGGCGATCCGAACTTTATAGCTAGCAGTAGTTCCTTGGCTCAGACTGTCCAGGATTACACTCTCGCAGCTTCGGCCACGAGTTCTGTAGCTGTAACCCAGGGATACACCAGCAGCAGTGATCCATTCTCACCCCAGTCGATAACTGTATCCGCCACGCCAATAGCTGGCTTTGCCGGGAGTCTGGCGTTGACCTGCAACGTTGTTCCTGTGTCCGCGCCGACCGGAGCGGTCGCGCCGCTATGCACGGTGGGCAGCGCAACGCTTCCGATTACCACGGGCGCAGTGCAGCAGCCCGTAGCCGTCACCATCGACGCCGGTAGCGGCACAACGCCGGTGGCGAGCCCGGGAGTCTACAGTGTTTCGCTGATCGGTACGGACTCGGCGACGGGCCTGACTCATGCCACGGCATCCTTCATCGTCAACGTGAGATACAAGGCAGCTGCCATTACTCTGGTTTCCGGAGCCGTAACCGGCAATTCAAGCACGGTCGACTTCACACTGCCTGCGGGCGTGGGAATTTCGGCATTCCAATGTGCTTCTGTCACCGGGCCAACTCTCGCATCCAGCGTGGCTCCGGTCGCTCTTTCAATAGGTTGTGCCTTTAGCCCGGCCTCGGCGGCATCGTCAACCGAGATTCAGACCGCCTCCGTGACGGTAACGATCAATACGGGCGGCACGACTACGGCGCGATTGGAGGACCACACAAACGTCTATGTAGCGGGCCTTCTGGGAATTCCGATTCTTGCCTTGCTGGGATATGTGCCGGGCGGCAAATCTTCTCGCAAGATATTGTTGCGCTTCCTGGGAATCGCCTTTGTTCTTGTCACGATGCTGCAGAGTATCGGTTGCGGCGGGGGAGCATTCACGAAACCACCTTCCGTCAACGGCCTGACGCCGCCCGGCTCCTACAACGTCCTGGTGCAGGGAACCGGAAGTGACAATCAGATGTATGAGGCTGTCGTTCAGGTAAACGTGACTCGTTAGATCAGAGAAACGCTCCCGGCAGCCTGGTCTCCTGGGGCGTTTAGCAAATTCAGTTCATCGCCGAGGAGAAAGATGACAAAACGCACCCTGCCGTTAGTGCTGCTCGCATGCTTGTCGGGCGCAGGCGCAATGGGACAGATCAATTGCAACAATGGCAGCCTGGCCTCGAGTAAGCTCGTCTGCCAGATCCCGTTCTCCACCGGCGTATTCTCGGATAACACCTCGGCAGGAGCCACCGGCACAGCGCTGAAGAATGCCACGGCATTCAACTCTGCGATCGCCACTCAAGTAAGTCAACTGCCCCTTGCGAGCGCTGCTGCCGGTATCGTGGTGGTCTATAGAGCGGGAGTTCCGGAGACGTATAACAATCTGGGGCCTATTTTGACTGATCGCGCGCAGACAATCGGCAGGCACCGGCTGTTTCTCGGCTTTACGGCAAGCCAGTTTGTCTTCACCAGCATCGACGGGATTTCGCTAAAGAGTGTGCCTTTCACTTACGAAGCAACCGCTACGAACCCAACGACGGGCGCTGTGCTGAGCAACACCTACACGTCGGAATCCACCAATATTCACTTCAAGCTCAATCAGTATATTGGAGTGGCGACCTTCGGCGTGACGAACAACATTGATTTCTCAATAATCGTTCCGATAGAAAGGGTTTCGGTCGGGGCCGAAACCTTCAATTCTGAAGCGTACATCCTGAATGCAGACAATGTCCTGGTGCTTGGCCCCTACAGCATTCCTTCGACCTTCGTACCCGGTATAGCGAGCGGCATCGGAGATATTACGTTCAATGGAAAAGGTGTGCTCTGGCGGGGAGAGCACGCTACAGTTGCGACCGGGGTAAATCTGCGCGCTCCTACGGGAGACGAGCTGAACTATCTAGGTTCAGGAGCATGGGGCGTCAGTCCTTACGCTACAGTTTCCTATCTCTGGAAGGTTTCGCCTCACGCAAAGATTGGCTATCAATGGAACTCCGCAACAGAGCTGAATAATCCGACGTTGACGTCGGGTGGCGACCTGGCATTGCCGGGAGGTTTTCAATATGACGTGGGCGCAGACTGGGCCTGGCTGAAGCACCTCACCATCGCAGGCGACCTTCTGGGCAGTCAGTATCTCAATGCCCCGAAACTTACTCTCAGCACGACTCCCCTGCCGACCCCTATAACCAATCCGCCAACTCCAAGCACAATTTTTCTGCCCACGGTCACCACGTCTAACTCCAGCTATACGATCAATGACGTGAGCGCGGGAATGAAATGGAATCCATATCGGGACATCGTGCTTTCCGGCAATGCTCTATACCAAGTGGATAACAATGGACTGCGGAGCAGGATTACACCTCTAGTCGGTATTTCTTATAAGTTCTAAGAGCGTGTTACAACTGTCGATCCAGGACCACAGGAAGAGAAACGAGGCTTGCGGACAGTATGGCGCAGGGCTGTTTGTCCAATCTGCAGATCCCCAGGGTCCGTTTCATTTTCGCTCAGAGATCGACCATCCGCCGTTTTTCTTGACGAACGAAAATGTTATGTCGTGAGAACTGATCAGGGGCCTGCCGCTCACGACGAGGGTGGTGGTCTCGTTGCAGGCCCATTGCGCAGATTCTCCGGAAATATTCAAGGAAGACGCAGAGCAGTTTTCCTGCACCTTGGCGCCGGGATTCCCTTTGAAGAAGTTTTGAAGCCCGCGCTCCTGCTGCGAACTGATTCCGGTCCATGCCGCTCGCATCCTGGCCATGTCATGTGCGTTGTAGGCGCTCTTGAAGCTGTTGATTGCTTCCTGCACCAGCGACGCTTCGTCGACGGTCTGTACCGGCTTCGCGGCTGCTACCGCGGGCTTGTCCGCCTTCGCTTCGACGATGATATTGATGGGCCTTTGCTGCGTTCCACCACCACCTTTGGCGGTGAGAATATAGGTGGTGGTGGCGGAAGGCCGAATCGTCGTCTCTCCGCTGTTGTCCACTCTGTCGATCCCGTTGTTGATAGACACATCGGTTGCGTTGGCCGTCTCCCATTTGAGCGTCGTCGTCTGTCCCTGTTCAATCTGCGAGTCTGTAGCGGAGAACGCGACGATTTGAACTGGTTCCGGCGGCGGTGGAGAGGCAGGCTTGGCGGCAGCCGGGACGGGAGCGAGCATTGCCGTTACAGAAGGCTTTTCTCCAGCCTTCACTGAGACAGTTTGGCTGACCGGCTGATAGCCGTCGAGTCCGACCTGAATCGAGAGCTTGCCGGGTTTTACCGGCACGATAAGGCTGCCCTGGCTGTCGACTTTTCCCTGCGGATTGTTGTCGATACTAACTGCGGCACCGGGATTGGAGTGAACGGTAAGATAGGCCTGAGTTTCCGGAACCGCAGCCGTGGATTTCGATTTGGCGAGCGCGAAGTGGATGACTTCCTGTTTGTTCGCGCTGATGGTCACCGTGGACGCCGGCGAATCATCGTATCCGGGTTTCATGAATCGAACCGAGTGCGTTCCCGGATCAAGCGGAAGCTTCAGTGTCCCGTCGGCTTGGGTGAATCCCTTGATTGGACCATCGACAAACACCTGAGTTCCGTCGACGTTGCCCTGAATCAATAAGGTTCCGGAGGGCGCGGCGGGCAATGGCGCGGCGGTCGGCTGCGTCGCGTCACTGAGAGTGGTCCGGGTCGAGGAATTGACAGCGACCTGCGGCTTGGAACGGCGGCTGAACCACCAGAGGCCAATGTTTACTGCGACAACAACGATGACGGCAACCGTAATCAGGGTTGTGACCATTGACTTACGAGGCTTCTCAACGGGCGCCGCGGCGATGTCGAATGATTCGCCAGTCGCCACAGAACCAGTTGATTTGCGGGAGATAGGCTTGGCCGCCTCCGCCTTCAGTCGGCGCCAATCCGCCTGCTGCAAGGCGCCTGCGAATTCCACCAACTCCGCACTGCCGCGAAGCTCGTTCATCGCTGCGGCCGGGTCGCTGTTGAGCAACGCCGCGCGGGCTACTTCGACAGATTTGCTGATGGCCTGGTTTGCGGCGGTCGAGCGTCTGGCCTCAAAGTCGGCAACGGCGCGCGTGAGTTCGTCGGAATTGCCGTAGGCGCGCTGCACGCTCTGCAAGGATTCGAGTCCGGCGTGGAAATCCCGCTTTTCAAGGGCGCTTGAGGCTGCTGCGACCGCGTTGGCGATGGCCTGTTTGCGAGCGTATTCAGCGTGCAGTTCGAGAAGCAGCGCGTTCAATGGAGCGCCCTGCCCGGTTGCGGCGGGCAAGTTCTGCAGAAGGCCTATTGCTTCTTCGATCTGTCCTCGTTCGCGAAGTTTCGCGATGCGGGCTGCCAGCAAATCCAATTTCCGCGCCGACTCAGTCTGCTGTTCGCGAGCTTCGGCGAGAAGTCGCGAGAGGGAGGCGTCTGCGGTTTCGGCGCAGACCGGATCAAGCATCTTGATCGCATCTTCAAACCGTTCCTCCTGCATCAGCGATTTCGCCTGTTCAGTGCAGGAGGCGATCCGTTGCGGCGTTGTTGCTGCGCCAATTCAGCTTTAGCGAAATCCAGAAGCTCATTTACGCCGGCAGCATCGGTAAATTCGAGCTCGATAGGATTCGAGAATTCCAATTGCGGGTTCAAACTCGCTGCGATCGATAGCTTCCTGCGCCTCGCGAAGATACCGCCCTCGCACTTCTTCGGCTTCGAGGTCCTAAGGCGTTGTCTGAGCGAATCCTCGAGTTTGAGTAGGCGCTCCTCTCCTGGAAGCTCCTGGAGCGCGCGCTGGACAATCTGCAGCGCCTCGTGAGGGGAGCGCGAGAAGGTTTCCTGTGCTTTCGCAGAAGTGGAGTCGATCAATTGCCTGACGCTGAACTGTCGCGCCTGAGTGGCGACACGGGTCTTGAGTTGAAGAAGTGAGGCCTCCGTGGGCAGCTGCTCGACGGCGCGATTTACCAGATCCGTGGCGCGATTGTAGTCGTCAGCCAGAAGGCACTTTTCGATCTCCGCCTGCACCTGTTCGAGAAGCTTGCGACGGCGTTCCTGCTCCTGGCCGCTAATAGCCGTCTGAAGCAGGCTCTCGATCTCAGGAAGGGATGGATCGAGCTTGCTGACCTCGCGCAGAATCTCAATCGCCGCCGTAAATTGCCGAGATGAAACTTCCTGGCGCGCGTTGCCGAGCATTTCGCGGATCTGCTGCTGTTGCGCTGCAAGCCTAGCCTGCCTTGCGAAGTCTGCATACGCGGCGCGAATTTGATGTTTTCCTGATCGAGATCGAAGAGCTTTTTCAAGCATCTTCAACGCGGCGGTTAAGTCGCCCCTGTCTCGAGAGGCCTCGGCTTCCGCCAGAGGTTGCCGATCTCATCGTGGCGACGCTTTTTTTCCCTGCGCGGTTTCGAGCTTTGCCTGAACCGCGGTATTGGCGGGATCCAGTTTGACCGCCTGTTCGAGGGATGCCAGAGCTTCCGCGTACCCGGAGGAAACGAGGGCTTCGTCGGCCTCGGAGACTAACTGGCTCACCTGTTCCGCGCGCTGGAGTCGAGCTAGATTCTGTTGCACAATACCGAGCAACTGCTTGGCTCCGGTGTGCTGCGCATCAATTTTTACGAGTTGCAGAAGAACTTCTCTTGCCCTTCCAAATTCCTGGTCTGTCGTCAGACGCTCCGCGTCATTGAAGAGCTCTGAAACGCGGCCCTTTTTCAGATCCTCGGCTACGGCACGAAGATCGTAGGCAAAATCCTCGGCGGTGGCATATCGCTGTTCGGGGTCTTTGGCCAAAGCGCGGTCGAGGATCGCGTCGAGAGCAGGCGGATAGTTCGATATGTAGGTTTGTAGAGGAGGGTGCGGCTCATTCACCAGTTTTTGCAGAACCGTCAAGTCTTCGCCTTCGAACGGCAATTGTCCTGTCAGCAATAGGTAGAGCATGATGCCCGTTGCGAAAATATCGGAGCGTCCGTCGAAGGGTTGGCCTTTAAGACGTTCCGGCGCGATGTAGTGAACCGTGCCGATTACATTTCCGGTGCGCGTCAGCCCGGATCTCGGCGGCGGAATTCTGCACGCGCGCAATGCCGAAGTCTACGATCTTCGCGTGGCCATCGGGCTGCACAATCACGTTTGCGGGCTTGATATCGCGATGAACGACGCCGCGCTGATGCGCATATCCCAGTGCCGCGCAGACCTGCTCAATGATGCCTCAGCTTGTCGATCAGAGGGAGCTGTCTGCCGGAAGCGATGATTTTATCCAGCGGATCACCGGTGACGTACTCCATGACGATAAACGGCACACCATCCTGATCGCCGAGGTCGTAAACGATAACAATGTTCGGATGCTGAAGGATTCCGGCCTGCGCCTCGCGGTAGAAGCGCTCAAGCATCTCAGCCTGCCCGGAGTAGCCCTCAGTGAGCGTTTTGATGGCTACCAGCCGCCCGATGCGCTTGTCTTCCGCGCGATAAACGACACCCATGCCACCGCGGCCAAGTATGCCCGTGATTTCGTACTTGCCTATTTTTTTTATTGAGGTCGCATCCACCGTATTTGCCAAGGGTCTAGCTAGCAGTAATCGCTACAGTCGAAGGAGAAAAATCTTCAAAAAGTTACTCAAATCATAGGAATGTATCAGGCTCTTGATCGCCGATACACACCTTGCACGGTACCATGATTCTTGTGCTGGAGCCAGCAAAATTAGACCGAGGATGTTAGAACGTTACCTGTACGGGAATAGAACGCAGGTCAGGGACGATTCGCCATTTGATCTACTTGGCGCCCCATGAAGTGAGCGATGCGTTTGATTCTGCCGAAGGAGGGCCGGAGAGTGCCAAATGACTCGGATTTTTTTTCTTTACCTGCGGTGAAGACCTCCTTTGCGCTGCCCGTGGGTGGCGGCTTTCTTAACGCCACGGCGAACCTTCCAGCAGGACGGACCAATCTCACGCAGCTTTTACCCATTATTCAAAGCCTGGAAAATGCCATCATCGACCGAGTCGGCGAAGAGGCGCAGGAGGCAGGCACGCCCGTATCGTGCAGGGCAGGTTGCGGGGCCTGCTGCCGTCAGCTTGTGCCGGTGAGTTTTTTTGAAGCGGAAGCTCTTACCGAATGGATGAAGTCATTGCCCGAGGAGCGGCGGGCAGAACTGCAACAGAGATTCCACCACGCTCTTCTGAAGCTGCGCGATGCAGGAGTGATCGAGAAAATTCTCGACGAGCGATGGATGACAGAGGAAGAGTTAACCACACAGCTTGCGATCGACTATTTCCATGCGGGAGTGGCGTGTCCATTTCTCGAAAATGAGAATTGCAGTATCCACCCTATTCGTCCGCTGAGCTGCCGCGAATACCTTGTGACTTCGCCGCCTGCACTGTGTGTCGATCCATCAGTAAATCAGGTCGCGGGGGTTCAGCTGCCACTCAAGCTATCTCGTGTACTTTACCTGTTTGGCCAGCAGATGGAGCAGGACCGTCGAGGTTGGATTCCGCTCGTTTTCCTTCTTGCATGGGGCAGGAGCGGAGCAAAACCCGGAGACTACATTTCCGGAACCGGCGAAGAGGTCATGGGAAAATTTTTGGAGCGAGTGGTGGCGTTGTCGTCTGTTGAAGATGGCGGGTCGGCTGAGACGCAACCGGCCCAGATGTTCTGAAGAAGTCGAATGTTTCTTCGCGTCAGGGTGTCTTTACGGTATCTCCGATTTTCGGTTGGCCCGAACCGCTGAAGTTGCCGACGGCCGAAGTCGCGTCCACACTGGTAATCGTCAGCTGGCCAACTTGATTTTCAATGGAGCGCAGAGGTTTTCCCGTAGTGGGGTCCTTAACCACCCGAACAACCCGCGAAACAGCAAGTTTGTCACCGACCTTCACCCCGGCTCCGCTGCCTACATTAATGATGATGTCAGGCGTCGATGCGTCGGCTATCAGGCCGGAGACCACAACCGCCGGGGGCGGAGGAGCCGTAGGAAGTTTCGCACTGTCCCCGTCAAGCCCTGTCGCAACCTGCGCAACCGCTGCCGTTGTTGCCTCGCCGATAATGGTCTGGGCAAAATTGCTGCTGGTCATGCTTGCGCCGCCCGCGGCCCAGGACCCACCGCCGCCGCCGCCTCCCAGCAGGTCTGTTCCGCTCCTTTGCGATTCTCCCTTGCCGGTTACCGAGGCAAGGATTTCGCCGGTACTTGCGTCCACCATGCGGACGGTAATCGCCACTACCGCTTTGGAGCTGTGTTTCCCGACCCCGCCAAACGCGCCATGAGTCCAGGCCCCCACCGCCGCGCCACCGTAATTCTTGTTTTGATCGTCGCGCCCGAACTGCGTGATATCGCCGGTAATGACCGCGTCGACGCCAAGGATGTGGCCGATCTTGGCGGCGGTTGCCGGGTCGGCGCGATTGCTGTTCGAGAAATCCTGTTCATGGAGGATCTTGTCGATGGCATTGCGCTCAATCACGCGATACGTACCGTCATTGAGCATCTTGTCAATTAACATGTCGGAGATGCCCTTGCCAATATCCACGTTCGTCCCGAAGACCGCCTGCGACGTTGTCATTACGGTCGCGTAACCGAAGTCCAGTACGGCGACCCGATGCCGGACGGGCGCCTCCTGGGCGGCCAGCGAGGAGACGATAAAACAGAACGAAAGAATAGGGGATGAAATCTTAATCATGGGTAGTTCTCCTATCGGCCTAAGAATGTTTCCAATGTCGAGATCTCTTTTTCAGCGCGGTCCATGTTGTCATTCGCCGCTTGCAGGTCATTCTGACTGAGCGCGCGATCCGCCTCGTTGAGGTAGGCATTCATCCGGTTCATGGACGCGAGAATGTCGCCTCGCATGTCGAGGCCCTGGGCCTGTTGCTGACTGCGTATCTGCTGTATGCCTGCTTTGGCCGCGTCGGCTTTAGAGTCGAGCTCGATCATCCGTTCGCGCGCCTGACTCATCTCCTGCTTGGATGGACCGGCCGGAGGTTGATTGGCAACCGCACTGACTGCGGCCGGCGGCGGCGTGGGCCGTGACCGCGTACATGCGATTGCCCTGACGATGGGCCCGGTTGACTGGCTGGTGCTGGGTTTGTTCCGGGAATTGCGCCGGCCGTTGCATCGGGAGTGGCGCTGGACAGCGGATTTGCCGCAGTTGTTGAAGTGTTCTCCGGCGCGGGTTGGGTTACGGCGTTGCTGTTTCCGCTCGAGGAAGGCGGTGGCGCTGGCGGCGCACTCTCTGTTACCGAGCTGGCGGCCTTCTGTCCGGCGTGAGTGGCCATCATGCGCGGAAGGACCGTGGCGGCCGCAATCATTGCGATTATGGCAGCGGCCGCTCCAAGACCAAGCCACAGACCGCGATGACTCTTGGCGGGCGAAGTTGCCTGGTTTGCCGCGAATGCCGGCACTGGGACAAACTCAGGCACCGGGGCTCCCGTTGCCGATTCCTTGACGCTGCGCAGTGCCGAGCGAAATTCGTCTGCCGTCTGGAAGCGGCCATCGGGAGATTTAACCATGGCGCGCAGCACAATATCGTTGAGTTCCGGGGAAAGCGCCGGATTGATCTGGGAGGGCGGCTCGGGCGCGTCATTCAGCTGCGCGTTCAAGACGGAGTAGGCTGTTTCCGCCTGAAAAGGACGGCGGCCGGTGAGCATCTCGTACAGAGTTACTCCAAAGGAGTAGATATCTGACCGCGCATCGATCGTTCCTCCGCGCACCTGCTCCGGCGACATGTAATAGACGGAACCCATGGTGGTGCCGGGACGCGTGAGCTGCAGGTCGGTGGTGGACTTTGCTATTCCAAAATCCATCAGCTTGACCAGGCCATGAGAGGTAATCATGATATTGGCCGGTTTTATGTCGCGGTGGGTCACGCCTTTGCTGTGCGCGTAGCTCAGGGCAGCCAGCACCTGAGCGGAATAATCGAGTACGTCATTGAGCGGGATTGGGGATTCGCTGGCCCGCTTTTCGAGCGTGACGCCTTCGACGAACTCCATAATCATCACCAGCCGGTTTTCGAACTCGAAGGCGGTGCGCAACTGAGCGATATTCGGATGCTCAAGACCGGCCAGGATGCGGATTTCGGCGGTGAAGCGAGCCGCAAGATCTGGTTCGGCGGCAAAATCGGGAAGCAAAATCTTCATTGCCTCGATGCGGCCGGAGATAATGCTGCGGGCGCTGTAGACCTGACCCATCCCACCTGAGCCGAGCAGAGACAGAATTTCATAGTCACCGACGCGCGTCCCGGTTTCTAAAGCCATGGTTACACCTCGTATGAGAGGAACCAGTTTGGGCGGAAGCGGAGTGGCCTACTGGAGGGCAAACAATAGTACACCAAAAAAGGCGGTACGCGTGTGAAAATTGCGGGCTCAGGCTTGATGGCGGCCGCGCGAACATTGGCAACGCGCAAGAGACGCAAACTCGAGCAGCGATTATCTTTACAGCATGGCTCCTGTTCTGGCAGTCTATTCGCGCACCCGCGAAAGAGAATGGCGCGATCTGAAAGCCATCCGAAGAGAGCAGTGATTCAGGCAAAAGAAAAAATTTCGACCATGGAAAGCCAAAGCGTGCTGAAACTTGAAGTCGCAGCTCTGACGGACATAGGCTGTAAGCGATCCAACAACGAAGACTTTTTCGGTTATGACATCGCCACTCAGATATTCGTAGTCTGTGATGGGATGGGTGGATTGGCGGCGGGCGAAGTGGCAAGCAGCACTGCGGTCAGCGAGCTGCTGCAGTTTTTTAATCAATCAGGGGCGCCGGGCGCGGAGTTCGAACAACGGCTATACCACTCCATCCTTCACGCGAACCGGCAGGTCTGCTCACTCGCGCAGAGCCGGGAGGAGTTGCATGGGATGGGTACTACGCTGGTTTCCGCCTGTCTGGATGATCGCAAGCTCGTGATCGGGAACGTAGGCGACAGCCGCGCATATTTTCTTCGCGACGGCGAATGCGTTCAGATTACCCACGACCATTCCTATATTGCCGAGCAGGTTCGCAAAGGAACCATTCGCGCGGAAGAAGCTGGATCATCGCCGCTGCAATCGCTCATCACACGCGCGATCGGTACCGATGAATCGGTGGAACCTGATATCTTTACGGCCGCAATCCAACATGGGGACATGTTGCTGCTGACCACCGACGGGCTGACCCGTTACGCCGACAGCCAGGCGATCGGGAATCTGGTTTTGGTCGACTCCGACCTGCAACGAGCCTGCCAGGCTTTGATCGACACCGCCAAGGAACAGGGAGCAGTCGATAACGTTACCTGCCTGCTGGTGCGATTCAGCGAATATCCGCAGGTTCCGGCGGCTTAAGAACGAATTCCGGTTTAACGAGCGACGTTTGCAACGCACCTGCCCGGGCTCAATCCTCCCGGCATGAGAAGGCCGGCATTTGGCCCCGACAATTCAAGATGCACAACAAGCGGCGTGCCATTGACGACGATAGGAGTATTTGAAAACTCCAGCGGGTATACCAGGCGTCCGGGATTTCCAGCCTGTTCGACTTTTCCTTTGTCGATCAGATGGAAAAGCGCCCACGGTCCAGTGAACTGCAAAGGAAGACTGCCGCTGCCGTAATTCGCGATCAGTTGCGCTTGCTGGGCGGTTTGCGCGGACCATGTGAATTGTTTGGAGACGTCGGTGCCCTGGAGGCGCTGTGCGTCCACGAGAAAAGTAACACTTTGAATATCTTTTGCGGGCAGAATGTGCGCCGTGAACGTAAGGCCCGGTGAAGCGGAGCCCGCAGGGTAAAGCGCCGCGGACAAAGCCGCCGCCTGGTTGAAGAAATGGGTGAACGCGGGATTCAACTGAATGGGCGAGCCGGCGACTGGCGAGTAGGTCGTCCCCTGCTGAACGAGAAGTGTCTTAAGATTGGCATCATAAAACTGCCATAGAGAGCCGGAGCCGGGCTGCAACAATGCCGCCACCTCCGCCGGGCTGGCCTCGACCGTCGCATTTGGAGAGAACGGGAACTTATCCGTCACCTCTGAAAAGGCGGAACAGAAAGCCTTGCCACCCGCATTTGCCTGGGCGGGTCCTCGACCGCGAACGACTTCATCGACCGAATTGATAGGGGCCTGCAGCAGCGCCAGCACGACTTGGTCCACGTGCGCCTGAGGATCCAGATTAAAGGACTGAGACGTCTGGCTCGCCGCGGTATGCGCGGAAGCGGACGCCGTAAGGATGGGTGTTACCGCCGCTGGATTGGTGGCCGCAGTCGGGTCCTGCGCGACCTGTGCCACAACGCCTTGCAGGCCGAGAAGTCCGTTTACATAGTTGGTGTTGCCCTGGCCGACAAACTTGTCGGCGTTGTCCGGGAGCGACCACCGCCTGCGCGGGCTGAAATTCCTTGGCGATATCCGGGTTCGAAACGGCAGTATTGTGTGACACGGTGTAGATGAGCGCCAGCAATGGCGAATTTGGGTTGGAGAGCATTTGAAGCTTCCCGGCGGCGTCGCTCAGGCTGCGGTACTTGACGACCTGAGCGGCCGCAGGAAGGTGCGCCACTCCGTTTGATAATCCGCAAGGTAGCGTCCGGCAAGTTGCTGCGTGAGGTTGGTGCGGTCCAGTGACGGCGGAGCCTGATCGCCCAGTACCCATGCTTCGCCACTGAAATATCGGTCGGGATGCACGATGGCGTCCTGCATGAATGTGAAGCCGGCGCTGTGAATGCTCCGGGAACGACGTGCGAATCGACGACTGTGGCCGATGAGCCCGGGAAATTGCGGTTGAAGTCAACGAGGGAGCGACCTTGCCTGCGGCGGTGAGCATCTGCTGGTAGATCCGCTCGAAGCCGCCGAAGTTTGCCAGATAACTGCGCGCGTGCGTCACGGAGGGCAAGTCGGGCGCGATGGAATAGGGATTCCTGACGCGACAGTTCACTGGCGTAGAAATCGAATTGTTGCTGCGCGAGTTGCTTTTGTTCCTCGGTGTCGGGAACGCGGCCGTTCGTCCAATACTGCATCAGCACAGGAGTAAGGAACTCAGGTGTGCTTTTGTCGGGATTCGAAGTCGTGATCAGGTAGGCTTTGAGCGGATTGTAGGCGGCGGAATAGTCTGCGCCCGGCTGCGGCGTTGCGGGCAGGGCATTGAGCGCGGCGACAAGATTGGACTGCGTGTTCGTCAGCAGCAGCCGCTGAAAGCGATCGAAGTAGATCTGCCGCGCCGCGTCCAGAACCTGATCGCCGTGATACAGGCCCCAGCGATACATCAGCGGTGGGCCCTGCTGCCGGTAGTTTTCCAGTTGGACCAAAGCGGCACGCAACTGGTCGAGCGAGTTCAGGTCCTGTGGGGAAGCCAGCGCGGTTGCCGGAACTGTTCTTGTGGGAAGCGCGTTCGCAGCCGAGGTGATGGAGTTCTCAAGCTTTGAGTTGTTGCCGAAGGAAACGATGAGGCATACGAGGTAAAGCAACAGCAGCAGTGACACCGTTCCAAAGACGATGCGGCGAAAGACATGGGTGCGGCCGCTGTTGCTGGTGCTGGCCAGCGCGCTGCGGTCCTGAAGAACAACGACCGGGAAGAGCTTGGGCAGAAAGCACCATTGCGCTACTTTTTGCGACACAACCTGCGGCGTGGGCGGTGGTGTTGCAGCGCGCATCTGCTGCACGGTGAACATGCGCGTGGCTCCTGCGTCAGCGGGCTGCGACCTGGGCGATTGCGCTGCGGCACTCACCATCTGCTCGACGATGTGCGCGCGAACGCCGGTGAAGTAAAAGCCTCTGAGATAGGGATTGGCGTTCAGATGGCTGGGGCGCGCAAGCTCCACAAGGTACGAGGCCAGATTGTTTCGTAGTTTTCGCAGCTCGCGCGGGAACTCGTACACCGGATCGACATTCTTTTGATCGGTTTCCCGCGTCAGCAATTCCAGGCGAAATTCTCCGAGCGAAAAGATGAGCTTATCGAGCGCCGAGGTTACCTCGCTCATGGCCTTTTCGGCATAGAGTCCGCTGGAGGCGTCGCTGCGCGCGAAGGGCATCCCCAGCGGTTGAGCGGCCTCTTCGCTGCTCAAATTGCGAACGAATTCCGTGAACGCGGGGATTCGGTCAAGCTTGGTCAGAATTACGTAAACCGGAACTTCGGTGCCGAGATGTTGCGCAAGATCGCGCAGCATCTGGTTCGTGGAACGGGCGGATGCGAGCACGGTATCCGACGCAGTCGCGCCGAGAAACTGCTCGCAACTGATGCAGACCACGGCGGCGCGCACTGGAGCCTGTGTTCCCATGGCGGAGCGGTATGCTTTGGGCCGCGTTTTGCGGATCAGCTTGCTCCACAGCGCGGGGCTTTTGCGGATGGCGTCTCCGGCTTCAACCATGACACACGACTGTGTGTACCAGAGGTTCAGTACCGGTGTTGCAATGACATCCTGATCTCGGTAGATCTGGCCGGCGAGGAGTTCCGGATCAAGCCCGGACTTCAGAACAGCCGTGGTCTTTGCTGAGTTGCCTTCACCCAGGATGTAGAGCAGAGGAAGGGAATCAAGAGATTTCGGTCCGGTGCGCTGGGCGCTGGCCATACGCTTTTCAGCGTCGCGCAGCAGCGTGTCCATATCCGATCCTCCCTGCACGTTTTTCGTGGCGGCATCGCGCCGCTTGTCCTTGAAGTGCATGACCAGGATGATGGTTGCTGCGACGATGCCCAGCACGACAAGCAGGATGCGCAAAATCAGCAGCGAAGTTCCTTCGACATGGAGCAATGGACCAGCGAGCCACGCAAACACCACGGACAAGATGAAGATGAAAGCAGAAATCAGAATCGGTAGCACGTCAGGCTCCTATTGCGCATTCAGTCTGGTGTTTTGCACATGGGAAACGCCGGAACCCAGGGCAAGTTCAAACCCGCCGAACGCAACAATCACCAAACCGGCAAGCACACAGCTGGTGATCAGGAGCATGCGGCTCCACGAGTCTTTCGCGCGAGCTGGTTGGACTTCGGGAGGAGTAAGGGCGGCGTCAGGTGGGCGGCTCCTCGAATGCGCTGAATCTTGTCCTGCGCTTGTCGCAGCATCTGGTGCAGTTCTCCCGTATCGCCGAGAGCATACCGGCCGCGATATCCCATCTGCAGGCAAAGGCAGTGCAGTTCCAGAGCGTCGGCCACTTCGGGGGAGTCCGGTTGGCCGAGGAGGGTTTTCAGGTTGCGAAAGAAAGTCTCGCCGGCAAGATGTCCGCCGAAGAGCTCTTCCTGCAGCGGACGCCGCGCCCAGTCCGCAAATGTGGGATTCTGCAGGTTGAGTACGCTTTCATCCATATAGGCAACCGCGGCGAAGACGCCCATCTGCACGGTGTCGCTCGAATAACCGAGCGACCGCGCCTCCTGCATGGCCGATTGCAACGAACGGCGCATTTGGGCGCGGAAGCTTTCCGAGTCCTGAACCTGCTGCCGTTGAAAGCGCACCCGCAGGATGGCGGTGAGCACTTCCTGGAAGCAAAAAGAGAGACTGTTGACCCGTGCGGTACCCATCACGATGGCTCCACGATAACGGTAAGATCAAATTCCGGCTGTGAGATTTCTCCTGGAATGTATACGCCTACTTTGCGTGTTTGCAGGATATGCTCCCAGCACGGGCCGGTTATTTCGACGGCGAAATATTGCATGTCCGCTTCAGCGCGGATGGCGGTGGGCGGGACCGGCAGATGCGTGAGTGTCAAGCCGGGCAGAGCGCGTTTCACCAGTTCGGGAACAAACCGGGAAGAGCATACTTTGACGAGTCTTGGCGCCAGCTTCAAAAGATCCGATTCGCCGAGCGCCGAGCGCAAGCCCAGAATCCATCGAGCGCGACGCAGGCAACGTTCATCGGGCACTTCGGCGGCCTGAATGTATGGCTCAATCGGATGGAAGTCGAGCGTGACGGTATTCGAAGGAACCACGATCTCAAGATGTCTCCTGATATGAGCATCGAGCGCGCGGAATGCCGGGCCGGGATTGCGATGATCGTAGGCAGGAAGCTGGCGCGGGTCGGAATCAACCGCGAAGGTGCATAGTGCGCCTGCAAGCCGCGATAGCTCGATGAACAGGTCTTCAGGATGGGCGTGCCGGGTCGTGCTCAGGTGTTGCAAGGGTGGAATCGCGTTGTGCAAGGCATGCAGAAACCAGTAATTCGCTACATCAAGAGCAGCCGTACCCGCCTCGAAACGCCCGTGGCGTTTTGCGCTGCGCGCGATCGTGGCGCTTTTTTCGCCGATCGTTTCGATCAGGCGCTTGACCAGCAGCATCAGTGGCTCGCTTGCGCTCAAGCGCAGGCAGCGTGGGAATGAAATCTTCATCATAGACGAGGTGCCCGCGGCCATCGCGGAGAACGTGCGCGATGGGGATCGACAGCATGTCCGGGCGTCAGCTCGGCTTCTGTCACCAGGCGGATGTTTTTTTGCCCCAGCTCGATCTCGCGCTCATCAATGCCGTTCGTTTCATCGCGCAGATGCGTTGCATTCGCGAAAAGCGCACGTCGCTGGCGAGTCGTGCACAGATCGCAGTCAAAGCCATTGTCCCGGCGCGCTCGGGACTGCCAGGTAAAGCGGAAGCACCGCATCCGTGGAGGGGAAGACTTCGAGCAGATTGCGAGTGGGCGGAGGAGCGGATCGGAATTGGGCAACTCAAAGGTGAGTCCATCGGGAAAAATTCCCGAGGCATGCAGCAATGCCGCGCTCCCATTGCGGATGGCCTTCTGGTCCAGCTCGGCATGCAGCAGCCCCCATGGCTCATGCCACAGGCTGGCCGCCAGGAATGCGATCGAGTCTTCAAAATAGCGGCTTTGCGTTTGAAAATGGTGAGGGCCCAGATACATCCCCTCAGACCACACCACCCGCGACAAAAATTTCATAGTGACCGAACCATTTTTGGCGAAGCGTGCTAGTTGAACGGCTCGCGGACAGTGTGCAGCCGTAAGGGCCGACCGGCGCGTCGGTCCGACGTTGTGCGAATGCTTATATACTGCGGCCAATTCGTGTGTGCATCGTAGGTTGCCAGCTACTTTACTGTCAAGTAAATGCGATGTAGTCTTGGTCTCCAGAATCAAGCAATAATTCAGCAACACGGTGGCACCTCATGGACCCGTCCAAGACTCCGTTCGATGATCCCGATTTTCCCGGCAAGAGTGAATCTGCCACTGGCGAACCATCAAGCGCAACCGGTATCTTTGGCACGGTTGCTGCTGCGGCCAGCCACCGCAAGATGATGACATGTTGCGGTCTCTGATGAGAAAGCCGGATGCTCCTGCGTCTGTCGACGCCACCCGGGCGTTGCCTCAAAGCTCTCCGCTTCCGCAGACGGCTCCTCCGGCTATGGCTCCGGCCGTCGCTCCTCCAGCGTTTGTTCCGGCCGCGACTTCCAATCCGTCGGCGCCAGCCGGGCCTGGGGAATTCACTCAGATACTGAGAGCCTCAATGCTTCGCCGTCTGCTCCTCCGGTACCGGCGAAACCAGCCGTTCGATTTGGCAAGCGTATTCAAGCAGGTGTCCTTTGCGAAAACCCTTTGCCCGGGTCGATAGCGCCACCGGCGCCCCCTCAGTCGAGCAGCGCGCCTTCCTCGCCGGGCAGTTTCACGCAGATGTTCAACACCATCTCCGCAAGACCGTTGAAGAGCAATCCGAGGCAAACCGGCGCCTACCTGCCAGTGACCCAGCCCTGGCAGGCGATGATACCAGAGCCGCGCCAATTCCCCAGTCAGGCTTCCGGGCCGGGCGATTTTACGAAGATGTTTCAGGCGAAGCCGGCAGAGTCCGGTCGATGGCGCAACGCCGGTGTTACCGGTTGCTCCGCGCAGCAATCACTGCCGAGCGCGGGACCGGGTTCTTTTACTCAAATGTTCTCCACTCGAGCCCTGAGAAAACTCCCCTGGAAGATCCGCTGAAATCCCTCAGACCTGAGCCAATTCCCGCAAGCAACTTCCAGTTCTCAGCCCCGCTGCGTTCACCCGAACCCTCCGCACAGGGTGGATTTACTCAACTGCTTCAGGCGTTGAACAAGGAACAGCCCATTCCGTACACGCAACGGAACCCTTTGGCTGCTCCAACACGTCGCCGCTCCAAGTCCGGCGGCTGGAGGATTTACGCGGCTTCTGCAGACCCTCTCTGCCGAACCTGCTCCCAGCAAGCACCCGCCGCCGCCTCTTGCCCAAATGCAGCAGGCTCCCGGCACCGCCTCCGCGGGCGGTCCCGGCGAGTTTACGCGGATTATTTCCGGCTCGGCGCTGCGCGATTTGCAAGGGCAGTGCTGGGCCTGTTCCTCCCGTGGCCGGGCCTCGGCAGGCCGACCAGCTTTCGCACCGATGCCCTTTCCTCCGCCACCCATATGCCCCCGATGCCGCAGATCAGCCGCACGCTGGGGCGGCTGCTCCACCGCCCATGCCGCATTTTACGCCGGCGGCCTTTCCATTTCCACCGCCGCCCGCGCCGCCAGCCGCTCCGGCTCCGGCGCCGGGCAAGATGCAGCAATACTTGCCCCTGATCCTGATGCTGAATATTTTCGTGCTGCTGGTGATCGTGCTGATTCTGTTTTTCGTCATGCGTCACAAGTAGCGCAAGACGGATTCAACCGGCGTTGGCGAATAGGAAGATCAGTTCCATTTCGGGATTCGGAATATCTCCCGGAACATAGACGCCGAAATTGCGTGCGCGCACGATCGCTTCCCAAACGGGGCCGGTTCGCTCCAGACTGAAGTACTGATAGCGCAATTTGACCGGAATGGCTCGCGGCGGTACCGGCACATGCGTCATCTTCAAACCGGGCAGCGCCTGCCGAATAAGCTGCTCGATGTGCGTGGCTGAGCAGGCTTTGGCCAGCAACGGCGTCCGGCTGATGAGATCGGCTTCACGCATATCGGACGAGATCGGCGAGATAGAAGCGCGAATTCTCGAAGTATTTGTCTTTGTCGATCGCCGTCGCGTAGATGGAGTCGCGCAGATGGCTTGAGCGGCAGGGCCACGAAGTTGCTCGGCACGACCGTCTCCAGCAATTCAGCAATGATCGGCATCGAGCGCGATAAAGCAGGGACCCAGCTGCTCGTGCTCATACTTCGGCAGGTCGCGCGGCTCCATCTTTGGCGAAAAGGTGGTGAGTGCGCCGGCGAGAGACAGCATCTGGAGAAACAGCGCTTCGGGATGCACCTGACCGGCTTCGAGCAGATGGCGCAGAGACGGGAAGGTGCGTGTTGATCGTGTACAGGAGCCAGAAGTTTGCGACGTCCGAAGCGCTGAAGTCGGCCAGAGACTGGTTGCGCTGGCGGCGTGAGCCGGCCAGCTGGCTGCTCCTGCGACACAAGAGTCTCGATCAGTCCGCGCAGGATGCCGGTGAGCAGTTCATTGCCTTTGACATTCAGCATCGGCGGAACATATTTCGGGTCGAGCCGATAGCCGCCGGCTTCTGTTCGCTCAATCTGTGCCAGCGGCAAAAGCACGGATCCCTCAAGGTTTTCGCCTTCGGCCAGAATCTGCAGGTTCTTGCGCGCCAGCGATACCGGCTTCTCGACGCCCGAACTGTTTTCATCGCGCAGCATCTGCAGTTCGGAGTAAAAGCGGGTGCTGACGCCGCCGCGCTGCAGCCCGATGTTGATGCCTCCGGGCCTGTCCTGCGGGATGGCGAGATAAAAGGCGCACGTGGTACGGCCATCGTGAAAACACTCATCAAGAGTGCGTAAGCGCGGCGGCGCATCGGAGGCCGGCATATCCAGCATCAGGCCATCGGGAAAGACCCCCGAGGCTTCGGTTACGTTGAGCTGGCCTTCGCTCAGGCCGGCTGCGTCTATGCGCAGCGATGAGAAACCCCAATTGCGGAACGAAAGGGCTTCGGAAAGGAAGCGAAGCGTCTCCTCAAAGAAGCGGTCCTGCGCCTGCAGGTGCTGCGGAGATAAAAAGACGCCTTTTGACCAGACAACAGGCTGCAATTGTCGCATGCATGGATTTCCCATCGGGGTTTGAGTATACATCGGCAATGCGCGCCGGAGGACAGACCGCGCGGTCTTAGGACGCAAGATATCTTGTCAACCTCTGAGGGCTTGACATGCAGTATGGAGCAGTTAATAATCAATCCGCTCAAGGGAGAATGAGAACAACGGCTCCCAACATGACGGTAAGCCATGACATAGTCTCACAGAAAAAGCCCAAAAGAGCAGTTCTTAGGATGTCCTTTGAAATGTGTCGTTGACTGAACGCGAGGTGGCGTTTCTGCGCGCCCGGCCTCGAGGATAAAAATATGGCTAAAGAAAGCACACAGCATAAACTGGATCGCGTCCGCTCGCCACGCGTGCACATCACCTACGACGTCGAGATCGGCGACGCAATCGAGATGAAGGAACTGCCCTTCGTCATGGGCGTCCTGGGAGATCTGACCGGTCAGCCCGAGCAGCCGCTCGCGGCACTGAAAGATCGCAAGTTCGTCGAGATCAATCCCGATAACTTCGACAGCGTTCTCAAAGGCATGCAGCCCCATCTGGCGTTTTCGGTTGCGAACAAATTGAGCGACGATCCCAATGCGGGACAGATTGGCGTCAATCTCAAATTTGAAAGCTTAGACGACTTTTCGCCGGAGAACGTAGCCAAGCAGGTCGGGCCATTGAAGGAGCTTCTCGATCTGCGGACCCGACTTTCTGATCTTCGCGGCAGCCTGCAGGGCAACGACAAGCTCGACGACGCGTTGTTTGAGGCCGTTTCAAATACGGAGTCGCGCGAAAAGCTTCGTGCTGAACTGGGTAAGACCGGAGGTGAGGAATGAGTACGGCAAAGGCGACAGCCTCATCAAGCGGAGCGGTTGAACAGACTTCCGAACAGAACCTGCTCGATCAGATAGTTTCTCAGGGCCGCTTCAACCGCGATACGGCCACTCTTGAGCGCGGCCGCGACATGGTCAAGGAGTTCGTGAACCAGGTGCTCGAAGGCCACATGACCCTCACCCGCGACGCAGAGGCGTCCATTCAGGCGCGTATTGCCCAGATCGACAGGCTTATATCGCTCCAGTTGAATGAGGTTCTGCACTATCCCGCCTTTCAGAAACTCGAAGGAACGTGGCGTGGCATTAAGTACCTGATTGATCAGTCGGAAACCAACGACATGCTCAAGATCAAGGTGTTGAATGCCTCCAAGCGGGAGCTTCTGAAAGATTTGCAGCGCGCTCCCGAATTCGATCAGAGCGCTTTGTTCAAGAAGGTCTACGAAGAGGAATTTGGCGTTTTCGGAGGCGCGCCCTTTGCCGCTCTTGTCGGCGATTACGAGTTCGGCCGTGGTCCCGAAGACATCGAGTTGCTGGAACGCGTCTCGCAGGTTGCGTCTTCGGCACACGCGCCCTTCCTCACGGCCGCTAATTCGGATCTGCTCAACCTGAGCAGCTATACCCAGCTTGGCGCGCCCCGCGATATCGGCAAGATATTCGACTCTACTGAGTACGCCAAGTGGAAGTCCTTCCGGCAATCGGACGACTCGCGCTACGTGGCTCTTACGCTTCCGCATATCCTCATGCGGCTCCCTTACGGCAAGGACAATAAGCAGATCGACGCATTCGACTATGAAGAGGCAGTCGATGGCAGCGATCACTCGAAATATCTTTGGGGCAATGCGGCGTTTGGCCTGGCCGCGCGGCTTACCAATTCATTCTCGAAGTATGGATGGTGCGCGGCAATCCGCGGCGTGGAAGGCGGAGGTCTTGTAGAAGGCCTGCCGGCTCACACCTTCCGCACCGACGAGGGTGATGTGGCTCTGAAGTGCCCGACAGAGGTTGCCGTTACGGATCGCCGCGAAAAAGAGCTTGCCGATCAAGGCCTGGTGCCGCTCGTGCATTGCAAGGGAACGGACTATGCAGCTTTCTTCAGCATCCAGACGGCAAACAAGCCCAAGCTGTATGACAAAGAGGCCGCCAATGCGAATGCTCGTCTGTCCGCACAGCTCCCCTATATCCTGGCTATGTCGCGCTTCGCGCATTACCTGAAGGCAATGATGCGGGACAAGATCGGCAGCTTCATGACTCGCCAGGATTGCGAAAAATTCTTAAACCAATGGATTAGTAATTACGTTGTATCCGATGACAATGCATCGCAAGCGGCTAAGGCCAGTCATCCGCTGCGAGAGGCCGCGATCCAGGTCTCCGAGGTTCCGGGAAAACCCGGTGCGTACCGCGCCGTAGCCTTCCTTAAACCGCATTTCCAGCTCGACGAGCTTTCGGTTTCGCTCCGTCTGGTTGCCGACTTGCCGGCGTCGGCGCGGAAGTAACAGCCGGGACATCAGCAGTCGTCACGGTTCATGGCAGTCGACCAGCAACGAATCACGAACTAAGAGAGGATTGAACATATGGCAGTAGATTATTTTCTGAAGCTTGATGGGATTGATGGGGAATCCGCGGACGCGAACCACAAAAACGAGATCCAAATCATGAGTTGGAGCTGGGGGGCTTCCCAGGTATCTTCTGTGGCGGGTACGGGCGGATCGGGCGCTGGCAAGGCTGATCTGTCGGATTTCAGCATCATGGCTTACTTCGACAAGTCGACGCCGAAGTTCTTCAAGTCGATCGGTGCAGGTACCCACATCAAGACCGGTACGATGAGCGCGATTAAATCTGGCGCCGACGGTAAACCATACCTGAAGGTCGACTTCAAGGAGCTGTTCGTAAGCTCGCTGCAGATTTCCGGGTCGAGCGAGATTCCTACCGTCAGCGTTTCGTTCAGCTATAACGAAATCAAGATCGACTACTCAACGCAGAACGAGCAGGGCAACATCACCAGCACGGGTGCGGTTACCTACAACACGAAGGAAAACAAGCTGTCGTAAGGCGGCCCCCCATGGACGCGCTTTCGCTCTATCGCGCCGGCCAGCTGAAGCCGGCAATTGATGCGCTTGGTGACGAGTTGAAGAAACAACCTCTCGACACCAGGCGCCGCACCTTCCTGTTTGAATTGCTGTGTTTTGCCGGCAACTATGACCGCGCCAGCAAACAGCTTGACGTTCTTTCAGATTCCAGCGCAGAGTCCGCCGCCGGAGCCATGCTTTACCGCTCTGCCTTGCACGCCGAGCGAACCAGACAGGAAATGTTCGCCGAGGATAAATTGCCGCTTGCGACTCTTCATCCCTCCTCCTCCGGGCAATTGAACGGCGCGGATTTTGAGGAGTTGACAGACGCCGATCCGCGCATTGGAGCGCATCTGGAGGCATTTATCGCAGGCAGCTATACGTGGATTCCGTTTGCATACATCGAGTCAATCGAAACAGAGCCGCCAAAGAGGCTGCGCGATCTGCTCTGGATGCCTGCCATCCTGCATACAACCTCTGATTTTCGTCTTCAGGATCTCGGCGAAGTGTTGCTGCCGGTGATTTCTCCGCTTTCCTGGAAGAGCTCCGACGATGCCATTCGTCTGGGCCGCGCCACTGCATGGGAAGATGATCCGAAGTACGGAGAAGTTCCTTTCGGTCAAAAGCTGCTGCTGCGCGGGAATGAAGAGGAGCCGTTCCTGCAAATGCGAAGTCTCAACTTCCATCACGTCAGGGAGACGGCCGAAAGTGCCACTACGTGATGATCTGCTAAATCCGGTCCCGGGCGATAACCCGTCAGGGGTGAGCCTGCGGTACGAGCGCATCTATGACCAGATCAAAGAAGCGCGCACGGAAGATGACGAAAGCATTCCCAGCGGAGCATGGCAGCGCCAGATCAAGAAGGCCGATTTTGCCTTAGTCATCAAATTGGCCGGGGAAGCGCTCGCCTCCAGGAGCAAAGATCTGCAGCTTGCAGCCTGGCTGAGCGAGGCTTATGTCAAACGCGAGGGCATTGGCCTGATCCAGCCCTGCTTTAAGTTAATACAGGACTTGCAGGAGCAGTTCTGGGAAACGCTTTACCCGGAAATCGAAGAAGGCGATGCGGGCATGCGCGCGGTTCCCATCGAATGGTCCGCCAACCGGATTGCGGCGATTCTGCGCGAAGCCCCTATCACGCGCGATGGCCTCAGTTTCTATCAATACAAAGAATCGCGTGCCGTCGGCTACGAGGCAGATGCTGAATCGAATGACACGAAGCGGGAGGCTCGCGAGCTTGCCATCAAGGATGGCAAAGTCACAGGCGAGGACTTCGACAAGTCTTTTGCCTCCTCCCCCAAAAGCTTCTACGTCGATCTGGATGAGTCGATCCGATCTGCGACCGAGACGCTTGAAGGGTTACAAATTTTCTGCGAAGCGAAGTACGGTGACGATGGTCCCGGCTTCAGTAAGTTGCGGGCAGCCCTTGAAGAAGTCGGACAAGTCATCAGCAGTCTCCTCAACGAGAAACGCAGGCTTGAACCCGATCCAGTTTCCGAAGAGACAATTGAAGAGGGGCCGGAACAGGAGCTGGAGCAAGTGCAGGAGGCCGAGGCATCCGAAGCCGCTCCGGCCGTCAAAGCCAAAAAGGGCAAATCGCTGTCTGCCGAGCCGGTTGACTGGGAGGATGCGCTCAGCCGCATTCAAACCTGTGCGTTGTTTCTGCAGAAGGCCCGTTCCTCCAGCCCTGTCGCATACCTTCTTCAAACGTCTGTGCGAATGGGTGAGATGCGGGAGCAGGGAAGCTACGCTTCATACGATTTTCTTGTGTCTCCGCCAACTGAAACGCGGCAAAATCTGAAGCGGCTGGCCTCGGAGGGAAGCTGGGAAGAGTTGTTGACGGTTGCCATTGCGGCCGCAGGCGAGCCCTGCGGACGAGCGTGGCTCGATGTGCATCGCTATATCTGGAAGGCGAGCTATGAGGCTGGCTATTCTGCGATTGCAGCTTCCGTAATCGCTACGGTGCAAGCACTCCTGAAAGACATCCCGGAGATTCCTACGTGGACATTGAACGACGATACTCCGACAGCCAATCCAGAAACCCAGCGCTGGCTGGAGGAGATGGTCATCCCCAAACCATCCGAGCCTGCTATTGCCGGGGAAGCGCAACCCGAACCGCAGCCTGTTTACGCCCAGGCTCATGCGCCGGAGGAACAGCCATCTGAAGGCGGACCGCCAGACGCTTTGGATCTGGCCCGCGATCTGATCCGCCAGGGGCACTTGCCGCAGGCCATTCAGCTTCTTATGCGCGATGCAGCCCAACAGCCCAGCGGGCGCGCACGCTTCCAGCGCAGATTGCAGGTTGCGCAGCTTTGTGTGAGCGCGGGACAAAACAAGGTGGCCCATCCGGTTCTTGAAGAACTGGTGAACGAAATTGAACAGCGCCGGCTCGAAGAATGGGAAGCAAGCGAGATGCTAACGCCCCCGCTGGCGCTGCTGCTCCAATGCCTTGATCCCGGCGCCAGCAACGGCGCGAGGGAGGCACTCTTTGCCAAGCTATGCCGCATTGATCCCACCGCAGCGATGGATGTTTCTCACTGACATAAAAGGAGTCCGCAAGCTTGGCGCGTTCGACTACAGAAACGCTGGTGACACAATCCGTCCTCGACCGCCTGGTGGCTGTCGAAGAATGGCCGGCAACGCGGTCGCAGTCTTTACGCTTCTACAAAGAAGCGCTGAAGCGCGATCTGGAGTGGCTGCTTAACACACGCCAGCCGCCCCTGCCGCAACTCGCGGATTATCCTTTGGCGAAGGCTTCCGTTATTAACTTCGGGCTGCCTGATATCACTTCGCTGGGCTTGGCGTCCCCGTCGGATCATCGCCGGCTGCGCCTGGCGATTGAGACCTGCCTTAGCAATTTTGAACCACGGCTGATGGATGTGCGAGTGACCCTGCAAGGCGCCGATACTACCGACCGCCGGTTGCGCTTTCACATCGAGGGCAATATGAAGCTCGATCCGGCGCCAGAGGAAATTTCCTTCGATACCGTGCTTGAGCTTTCGAGCGGCGAGTACAAGGTAAAGTAACGTATGCGCGAAGAACTGCTTGAGTATTACGAACGCGAACTGGCGCATCTTCGCCAGCTCGGAGGGCAGTTCGCTGAAAAGTATCCGCGCGTGGCTAGCCGCCTGCTGCTTGAACCCGACCGCTGTGACGATCCTCATGTTGAGCGCCTGCTTGAGAGCTTTGCCTTCATGGCGGCGCGCGTTCACCTGCGCGTTGACGACGATTTTCCTGAAGTAACTTCAGCTCTGCTTGGCATTATCTCGCCGCATTATCTGCGGCCGATTCCTTCCATGACGATCGTGGAATGCCAACTTGATCCAGAGCAGGGCAAGCAGACTGCGGGCTTGCGCGTCCCTGCTAAAACTTTGCTGGCTACCAAGCGCAATGTGGACGGACTGCCATGCCGGTTCCAGACCGCATATCCGGTGGACCTGTGGCCGTTTACGGTGGGCGAGTGCGAGTGGCGTCAGCCTGAGCGGCTGGCCGACCCGGTGCGCGTGTCGGGAGCGGTGGGTGTGATCCGCATGCGATTACAGTGCGCGCGTGACGTGGCTTTTAATCAGTTCAGCATCGGCAAGCTGGCGTTTCACCTCACCGGGGAAACCAATGTGGTGCATACACTGTATGAGCTGCTTTGCCGGAACTGTCTGTCGATTCTGGTGCGCAATCCGCAACAACGTGGTAGTAAGGTCGTCAGCATTTCCTCCGCGCAACTGCGCCCGATGGGCTTTGAGGAAGATGAAGCATTGCTGCCGTATCCGAGAAGGTCTTTTGCCGGCTATCGCCTGCTACAGGAGTATTTTACTTTTTCGGAAAAATTTCTCTTCTTCGAGTTGAGTGGGCTTGAAGCGATTGCTGAAGCAGGTTGTACCGAGCAGGCCGAGATCCTCTTCTGTTTCTCTCGCTTTGATCGTCCCGAACGTAATCAGGATCTGGAAAATGGCGTCTCCGCCCGCACGATGCGCCTGGGATGCACGCCGGTCATCAATTTGTTTTCACATGTCGCCGAACCTATTCTGGTGACCCACACGAAGCATGAATATCGGGTTATTCCTGACGTGCGCCACCAGGAGACAACAGAGATATTTTCGATCGACGAAGTCATGGCGTCCAACACCACCCGGCGCGAGAGCATTCAACTTGAGCCGCTCTATTCCTATCGTTTTCAGGCACGGAAGGAGGCTACCCGCGCTTATTGGCATGGAGTCCGCCGTATGAACGCTCTCGGGGAACGTGAGCCTTCCACAATCCACCTCTCGCTGGTTGATGTCGATGGAGTTCTGACGGAACCAGACGCCGAAGTGCTGACCGTGCGCTGCTCGTGCTCGAATTTTGATCTGCCGTCGCGTCTTTCTTTCGGACTGGAAGACGGGGATTTCATGGCGGAAGAATATCCCGTGGTCAAGCAGATTACCGCACTTGCGGCGGCCAACGCCCTCTTATGACCCTCCTACGGCAAAGGGCCAGCTCTGGCGGCTGGTCTCCCAGCTCTCTCTGAATTATCTTTCGCTGACTGAAGAGGGTGTCGGCGCGCTGCAGGAGATTCTGCGCCTGCATAACTTCACGGACTCATCCTACCTTGAAAACCAGATCGGCGGTATCACCGGACTTAGCTCAAAGCCTCACTTTGCCATCATGCAATCCATTTATGGGAATGTGCCGGCACGCGGTATGCGCGTCGACATTGACTTTGACGAACGCCAGTTTGTCGGCGGCGGTGTCTACCTCTTCGCGAATGTGCTGGATCGTTTTCTCGGTGCCTACACCTCCATTAACAGCTTCTGCCAGCTGGCGGCGCGCACCAATCAAAGAAAGGAGATGCTGGGCGAATGGCCACCCAAAGCGGGCAATCAGCCACTGATCTGAGTTCCGATCCGAAATTCGAGCGGATACGCGCGATGCTCGAACGGGAGCCGTATTGTGTCCAGTTCTTTCAGGCGGTGCGTCTGCTCGAGCGGCTTTATCCGGAGCGTAATCCCGTAGGTCTCTTTGTGTCGCCGTCTTCGGAAGTGGTTCAGTTCTCCTCCGTGCCCTCACTGTCGTTTCCAGCCAGCGAGATACAGGATCTGAAGATTGGCAAAGACGGACAGCCAAAACTTTTTGTCAATTTCATGGGACTCTCCGCCGCAACCGGAGCGCTGCCGCATGCGTATACGGAGTTCCTCCTCGAACGCGCTCGCGAGAAAGATCGCGGCCCTGGCGATTTTTTCGATATCTTCAACCATCGAATCATCGCGCTCTTCTATCGCGGCTGGCAGAAGTACCGTTTTTATATTGCCTATGAACGGACCGGGGCGAGCGACGATGTCATCAGCGGAAGACTGCTGGATCTGATCGGCTTGGGGACCAAAGGCCTGAGCCATCGCATGGATGTCGAGGATGAAGCCGGTCTCTACTACGCCGGGCTTCTCTCCCAACGCCGCCCGACAGCGCAAGGGCTGAAGCAGCTTCTCGAAGATTACTTCGATGTTCCGGTTTCAGTAGAGCAATTCACCGGTACTTGGAACCGGCTCCCACCAGCCAACCAGACTTTTCTGCGCGACAGCGGCACTTTTTGCGAGCGTCTTGGAATGGGAACGATTGTTGGCGACGAGGTCTGGGATCAGCATGGCACCGTCACGGTTCGTCTGGGTCCGATGAGCTTCGAGCGTTATCAGCAATTTTTGCCGGGAGCGAATGCCAGCCGCGAATTGCGTGCATGGCTGCGGTTGTATGCAAATCGGGAATTCGATTTTATTATCCGGTTGGTGCTCGAGCGCGAAGAAACGCCCGGCATGGAACTGGGCGAAGAAGGCATACGCGCTTCACGGCTGGGATTGGTGAGCTGGCTTCGAAACAGGCCGCTTCAACGCGATCCGGACGAGGCAATGTACCGTTTGTCGTAAACAAGAACAGATACCCTTGGAGCCAGAAAGATGAGTTTGAATCTGAAGTCGCTGATCAGTAAATTGGATGATGCAACTCGCAGCGCCCTTGAGGCCGCAGCCGGTCTTTGCGTTTCGCGCACCCACTACGACATTGAAATCGAGCACTACCTCCTCAAAGCGATCGATAGTTCTGACAACGATATTGCCTTCATCCTCAAGCAATACGGAGTGGACCGGTCACGTCTCACCATTGAACTGCAGCGGAGCCTCGACCGCCTGAAGACCGGCAACGCACGCAGCCCTGCCTTCAGTCCGCTGCTGGTGAAAATGCTCACCGAAGCGTGGACCGTTGCCACAATCGAGTATGACGCGACGCAGATTCGTACCGGATTTACGCTGCTGGCGTTGCTCTCGAGCGAAGAACTGTCGCGCCTGATCCGGGATGTCAGCAAGGAGCTGCAACTGATTCCGCCAGAAGCCCTGCGCAAGGATTTCTACGCCGTTACGGAAAAATCGCGCGAGGAATCGGTATTGGCTGGACCCGCTGCGGGCAGCGGTGTGGGTGATGCTGTGCAAGGCCCCGTTTCCGGCAAAACTCCGCACTTAGACCAGTACACGGTAAACCTTACTGCCAATGCCAAGGCTGGCAAAATTGACCCCGTGCTGGGACGCGATCAGGAGATTCGCCAGGTGGTGGACATCCTCATGCGCCGGCGGCAGAACAACCCGATCCTTACGGGTGAAGCTGGAGTCGGAAAGACGGCTGTGGTCGAAGGCTTTGCTCTTCGGCTCGCGGATGGAGATGTGCCTCCGGCGCTGCGCAACGTTCAGTTGCACAGTCTTGACCTCGCGCTTTTGCAGGCCGGGGCGGGCGTCAAAGGCGAATTTGAGAACCGCCTGAAAGGGCTTATCAACGAGGTTAAGTCTTCGCCGCATCCCATCATCCTTTTTATTGACGAAGCGCATACGATGATCGGCGCGGGCGGACAGGCCGGGCAGAATGATGCAGCGAATCTGCTGAAACCGGCGCTGGCGCGTGGCGAACTGCGCACGATTGCCGCGACGACCTGGTCCGAGTACAAAAAATACTTCGAAAAAGACGCCGCTCTCGCCCGCCGCTTCCAGGTTGTGAAGGTGGAAGAGCCGACCGAAGACCAGTGCGGCACAATGCTCCGCGGAATCGTCGCCGCGCTTGAAAAGCATCACAGTCTGCGTATTCTCGACGAAGCGGTCACTTCCACCGTGCGGCTCTCGCATCGTTATCTTGCGGGACGTCAGTTGCCCGATAAGGCGGTGAGCGTTCTCGATACTGCATGTGCCCGGCTTTCGCTTGGCCAGAACACAATTCCTCCCGCAGTTGAAGACGCCACCCGCCGCATCGATGATCTCAAGGTGCAGAAGCGGATTCTCGAGCGGGAAACTACAGTCGGCGAAGACCACGCCGAACGCCTGGTCTCGATTGAAGAGCAGCTCGCCGCTACAGAAGCGGGCCTGGCGAAGCTCAAGACGCAATGGGAGCAGGAAGTCGATCTGGTAAAGCGCATCCGCGCGATGCGCGAAGCCCTCGAAACCGGCGCAGAAACAGTAAGGCGGAGGGCGATGAAGAGTCGCGCGGGAAAGCCATCCATTGAGCACTGCGAGGCGCTCGAAGACCAGCTCGAAGCAATTCAGGGTGAGAATCCGCTCATGCACGTCTGTGTCGACGAGCGAATCGTCGGCGAAGTTATCTCTGCATGGACCGGCATTCCACTGGGCAAGATGGTGAAGGACGAGATCACCGCGGTACTTGAACTGGACAGCCATCTGCGTAAGCGCGTCATCGGTCAGGACCACGCACTTGCGGCTATCGCGCAGCGGATCATCACTTCACGCGCCCGTCTCGACGATCCTGGCAAGCCGGTCGGTGTCTTTATGCTGGTTGGGCCAAGCGGGGTAGGCAAAACCGAGACCGCACTGGCGCTCTCTGACCTGCTGTACGGTGGCGAGCGCAATCTGATCACTATTAATATGTCGGAGTTTCAGGAGGCACACACCGTTTCCACGCTGAAAGGTTCGCCTCCGGGCTATGTGGGCTATGGCGAAGGCGGCGTTCTCACGGAAGCTGTGCGCCGCCGTCCGTACTCGGTCGTTCTGCTGGATGAGGTTGAGAAGGCTCATCCCGACGTTCTTGAGCTCTTCTATCAGGTCTTCGATAAGGGGAACCTTGAGGATGGAGAAGGGCCGTTCGATCGACTTTAAGAACACCATCATCATCCTTACCAGCAACGCGGCGACAGACACACTCATGAAGCTCACTGCCGACAAGGAGACAATGCCGGATAACGAAGGTCTTGGCGCTTGCTATAAAGCCTGAACTGAATAAGATCTTTAAGCCGGCTTTCCTCGGGCGCATGATCGTCGTTCCTTATTTTCCGGTGAGAGACGAAGCGCTCAAGCAGATCATTCGCCTGAAGATCGCCAAGATACAGCGGCGCCTCAATGAAAATCACAAAATTGCGCTGACCTATGACGATCTGGTGCTGGAAGAGGTGGCGAAGCGTTGCACAGAAGTAGAAAGCGGGGCGCGCAATGTCGATAACATCCTCTCAAACACCATGCTGCCGGAGATTTCGCGTCAGTTGCTGGGTCGCATGGCGGAAGAGACGCCTGCAGAGCGAGTGAAGATCGGAGTGTCTGCTGAAAGCCAGTTCACCTATGATTGGTAGTCTGGTTGGCGGTTCGACACGATTGAGAATCCACCAGCGGAGAGCGTGCGGCTCCGAGTGTTATTGCCTCCGCGCATCCACTATAAGAGAGTTCCGGCAAGCCAGTATGGGCACATTTGGACAAGACGATCGACTCCTTCACTTCACCAGCCCTCTGGGGAAAGACGTGCTGCTGCCGGATCACCTATCCGGCGTCGAGGGCATCTCGGAGCTCTTTTTCTATACCTTGGATCTCCTGGCCGCCACAAAAACCGAAATCGAGCCCAAGAAGATCGTTGGTCAGAAGGTCTGCGTCGGCATCCAGGCCAATGATACCGGCACGCAGCGCTATATCAATGGATATGTTTCAAGCTTTGAAATGTGCGGAGGAGACGAGGAATTCAACAATTACCGCGCCATCATCGTTCCCAATGTCTGGGTGCTTACACTCAACAAGAACACGCGCGTCTTTCAGAATCAGACTGTGACAGACGTGATCAAGGCAGTGCTCGAGTACTTACGGAATCAGCCCTTCGGTCGAAACGTCCGCCACTTATACTCCGATCGAGTACTGCACCCAGTATCGCGAGACCGATTTCGAGTTTATCTCGCGACTGATGGAGCAGCACGGAATCCTCTATTACTTCAAACACACTGAGAACGACCACACGCTGACGCTGCAGGACACCTCGAGCAAATTGAGCGCATGCGCGATACAAAGCTCATTCCGCTATGCGCCGGAGCCAGGGGATTCCGAGGGTTTCTACGACTTTGTTGTCCAGAAATTTGTCTCGAAATCGACCATGGTAACTGGCAAACATACCATTTGGGACTATAGCTTTATCAAATACAAGACTGTACCGGACTCTTCCACGCCCGCTTTGACGAAAGGCCCGCTGGGAGCGAATAACAACGAAAAATATGATTACGCTGACAGCGCCGCGGCGTACTTGAAGAAAGAATCTTCAGATTCAAAGATAGGGGATCTTGCGACACTCTTCATGAATGTCCGCAGAGACAGCAGCGATGCCGGAACAGTGATTGTTGAAGGCGAATCCAATGCGATCCCGCTTCAAACCGGCTATAGCTTCGAACTCACAGAGAATGCACAATCCGCGCTCAACATCAAGTATCTCGTGACGCGCGTAGAGCACGACGTGCATCAAATGCCGACTTATCGGACACGAGCCCAGATTTCCGGAGCACCCTACAATAACACCTTTACAGCGATTCCTTTCTCCATCCCCTATCGGCCGCCTATCACGACGAAAAAGCCCGTGGTCAACGGAATGCACACTGGGAAAGTAGTCGTGCCCTCCGGTGAAGATTCCTACATGGACAAGTACGGCCGTGTCTGCGTTCAGTTCTGGTGGGACCGGTTGCGTAAGCCAAATACGCCGGATAACACCCTTCTACGCGTTGCGCAGCAATGGGCCGGCAGCGGTTGGGGAACATACTTCTGGCCGCGCGTGGACGACGAAGTGTTGATCGATTTCATCGAGGGCGACCCGGATCAACCGATCGTTGTGGGCTCTGTCTACAACGGCGTCAACATGCCGAAGTACGATCCGGCCTGGCAATACACGCTTTCCGGCATCCTTACACGCAGCTCAAAAGACGGGGGTGCAGCCAATGCTAATGAATTGCGTTTTGAAGACCTGAAGGGCAAAGAGCAGGTCTACATGAATGCCGAGCGCGACTACGATCTGCACGTTGAGCACGACTGGCACACTCTTGTCGGCAACGAACAACATACCAAGATCACCTCAAATCAGTTTGAAGAAGTGGATGGGGACTCTCATCTGCTGGTGAAAGGGAAGCAACTCCACGAGGTCGATGGTGAAGCCGACCTTAATGTGAAGGGCAACCAGATTGTCCAGGTAGGCGGAGACAGGCAGCACACACTTACCGGCAATCTCAAAGAGAGTGTGGGCCAGGATTCCAACATCAGCGTGGGTCAGAATCTCAACGAAAAAGTCGGAACGAACTACTCGCTCCAGGTTGGTGAGAACCAATTCAACAAGGCCGGAATGCTCTATGTCGTGGACTCGGGACAGGAAGTTCATATCAAGGGCGGCATGAATGTGGTCATTGAGGCCGGCATGAACGTGTGCCTCTCTGGACCTGGGGGATTTATCTCCGTCGGCCCCACCGGCGTCATCATTCAGGGCACGCTGGTGATGATCAACAGCGGCGGCGCTGCCATTCCCGGTTCGCCCGGCATGCCGCAAAGCCCGCAGTCGCCGAGCGCGCCCACCGCACCGACCGCACCCACTTTCCCAGGAGACGATCCACCCTCCAAATCTGCAACAGGATCAGGAAGCTGAAGCTGAGGAGACGCACGAATTATGGGAATGCCAGCCTGCACAATCACCAGTCAGACAGCCCACGGCGGCGTCGTCATTCTCGGCTTTCCGACTGTGCTCATCGGCATGATGCCGGCTTCGCGCATCGGGGATATGCATGTTTGTCCGATGGTCACAGGTATTGTTCCCCATGTGGGCGGCCCATTTATTCTCGGCTCGCCGACTGTTCTGGTCGGCAACATGCCACAGTCGCGAGTTACGGATCAGCTCACCTGTGTTGGGCCGCCCGATATCGCGATGATGGGCTGCGAAACCGTACTGGTAGGTATGGCTGGCGCAGGTGGCGCTGCTGGAGCCATGGGCGGCGCTGCGGCGATGGGTGTGCCCGTGCCGATGCAACCGCCGGCTCCGGCTTCTCCCGGCCTGCAATCCGCGTTGCAGCAGGACGGCACTATCAAGACCTCGGCACCTGCAGGCACCCGACTGCCTCCTATTACACTCCAGCAGCCAGGATGGCCGGATCTTCCGGCCGCGCAGACCCCAAATTTTCAGGCGGTGCAGCCGGTAGATCTGCCTCCCAACACGACTCTCTACGGCGTCGTCGACGACGGTTCAAGCTCAGGCGCCAGTTATTGGACCGCAAGCTTGCCCAGCGATGAAGATACATGGCGTGCAAACAGCGCCGTCAAGCCGGAATGGAATAGCGGCGGTGCCGTTGCAGTCGCCGCCGTGCCCGCGAGCGGCCTGAAGGCGTGGATGGGACCGGCATCAAGTCAGGGCGCGAATCCGGGGAGGGGGGACGCAAGTCTATGTACCGCCCAATACGGTTGCACCCGGCGCTGTCTACGCTTCGCCTTGGTCCGCGAAGGGTGGAAGGTAATGCCGGAGGCTCTGTATGGCATTTCGCCGGTTTTGGTGGAGCGTTTTACAAAGGTATTTGCCGCTTTCGTCACCGCCGTGAAAGATGCTGTTGCAGATGCTGCCCAAAAGCCGGAGACGGCAGAATCGCCTGCTCTCCGCTCATGGCAGACGAAGGCACTGCCTTTGTTGGAGAAGGGAAATGCGTCCATTCGGGCGGCAGCGGCGGCTTTTGAGCAGGGCGATACTCAACCGATTCTGGCGCAGGCTGAAGACAAGCGGGGATTGGCAAAGGATCTGGATGGGTTTTCATTTACGTTCGCCGGACCAGATCACGTGGAAAAACTGGACTCACTGGAAACGGCAGTTGTTACCGCGGCCTGGCAAATCTGCTCTGCTGCTGGGATTCCCTAGATAAACGAAACCCTGCATCCTTTTATGTTATGACCATCGATCCAGGACAAGCCGTAAGCTATGCCACTGCCGCCCACGTAGGCCGGTGGATTATTCCGGCGATTCCGTCTGGCTGGACGTGGATCGCGGGCTTTGGCATTCAGCAGGCGGCGCAGGGCTCTGTACCGAGCAATGTTTATCTCAAAGAAGATGAGTTGCTGGCTGGGGATCAACTCACGCTTTACATTCAGGCCCAGATTACTTTGATGAAAAGAACCTTTCTCGATCCGGTTATCGCTGGGCCTGCGCCTTTGGAGTTTCCGGGTGCGACTGAAGCTGCGCTATTGATGCTGAAACACCAACCGATGCAGCAGGCACAGGTATTTCAGGTGCAGCACTATGTTCGCATCGGCAAGTGGATCGGCATTGCAACCCTGACCACTCTAGAATCTGAACTACTCAAAGTCCGCGCAGACTTCGAGCAGTTTATGAAGCTGCTGAGAGTCGAGCCGGATCGCCTTTGATCTGACAAATGCGGCGAACATACTTGCGATCGACTTCGCCACACTCGACGAGTGCAGACGTCCTCATGGCATGACCTTCGCAATCGAGACACCACACCACACGCCGACCAGGCCGAGGAAGATGCTCAGGACAACGTAAAGGGTTGCAATCAGCAAGTCACCCGTTCGCAAATTGGAGAAAGCTTCCCATTCAAATGTCGAAAATGTGCTGTAGGCGCCGACAAAACCGGTGGAAATCAGGTATCTCCAGGCGGGATTGAAGTCCGTATGCCTGCCGAGGAACTCAAGCGAAAATCCGATGACAATGCACGCAGTCACATTGACTACAAACGTTCCGTAAGGAAATCTTGTTCCCCATTTGCCGGCAACATCCGAGCCGACCCAGAAGCGGGCCAGAGCACCAAGCGAACCTCCAAGCGCGATGAAAAAATATTTCTGCAAGCTCTTTCTCTCCTTACCTCGCGCGGTGCTCTTCAAGAACAAAATGGTAGGGCCATTCCGTTCTACGAGAAGGGCATCGAGAGCGAGGATTTGCCGCTCCGTAACTGCTTCTCGCGGAAAAGCGCACCCTTCGGAGCACTTCACCGGCTTATTTCATATGCGTTTGGGAATCTTGAGTGGGAGCGTGACTCCACAACAGGATACCCTGTCAGGAGTCATCATCTGCCCATCGCTATCGAGAACCAGAATCGCTTGATGGGCAGCGGTTAAAGGTGAACTCCTTCACCGCAACACTTTCTTTTTAAGGCGAAGTCGGGCGTCTTGTCAATAGCAGCTCCGGGCAGATGCGCTCCTTGGGCCTTTTTGCGGCCTATTGTCGCTTCCGCTTGAGGGCACTGAAAAGAGGAGCTCCCCACGCTCCTGCAGCGAGCGCCGCTCCGAACAGAATAACGGCGTCGATGCTTTCGCGACCCTGCGGCGACCAATAAACATCGGCAAGATTGAGCCATAGAGCGAACTCGTCGAGGGTAAGCGCGGCTCCCACTCCGTATAAGACGGCGAGGAGGCGGCTCGACGAAAATGGAGGAAGGGCTTGAGCCGGAGCCGGCTTCGGCGAGCCATGCGTAGCCGACGGCCAACAGAATAAGGATTCCCCAGACGAGATGATGGATGTGGCGTCCGCCGAGTGTAACCCAACCGAAAGTTCCGATGCGGTGGGTAATGGCGGCGACGAGAAGACGGACTCCGAGAAAGGTGACGAAAAAGCTGACGGACGCGAGGAATAAGCGGCGGCGCGGGCGGTCGGGAATCGATGTGTGGACAAATTCACCCAGCCGCGTGAGATGCAGCAGCAGGAGCATTACCGCCGTGGCGAGGACAACGAAGATCAATAGAATCCATGCACCGGTCATGTGCATTCGCGCTTCAGTTACCTTTCTGAAACTGCAGACTTAGCCGCTGAGGCGGACTAGTTGTTCGGCTTCGATGCGCGGGCCGAGGATGGAGACCTTCGGTACCTGGCCGCGCGCCATGGCGACTTCGTCGCAGCGATAGAGGCGCGGGCAGTTCTGGCAGTCTTTGAAGATCTTGTCGGGGAGGGCGGTGCGGTCTTCGACTTCGCGGAATCCGTAGCGAAAAAAGAAGCCGGGAATGCGCGTGAAAAGACAGACGCAGCCTATGCCGTGAGCTTCCGCTTCTTCGAGCAGCGCGCTCAGGATCTTGCCGCCTACGCTTTGGCTCTTCGCTTCCGGGCGCACGACGATGGAGCGCACCTCGGCGAGATGCGGCCCATAGAGGTGCAGAGCGCCGCAGCCGAGGAAGACGCCGGCTTCGGTTTCGGCGACGGTGAAGTCGCGAATGTTTTCGCAGATTTCCGCGAAGACGCGGCGGAGCAGGGTGCCGTCGTGCGAGAGGCTGTTGACCAGCTCGTAGATATTGGTCGCGTCCTGGAGACGGGCCTTACGCACCTGCATTGGCAGCCTCCACTATTCCCAGATCGACCGTGCCGTAGAGGTCGACAATCCGCCGCACCCGAGCCTCTGCGTCCTTCAGCGCCGCGCGGACACGATGTCGTGCCGTGCCACCGATAACATCATGGCAGTCAAGCGTCGCTTCGAGCGTGATGGCAGCAAAGAAATCAGCTTCAAATTCCGGGCCGAACTGCTTTAGCTCGTCGAGAGTGAGGTCGTTTAGCTCGCAGCTTTTGTCGAGGCAGTAGCGGACGGCGTTGCCGATTTTCTCGTGCGCTTTGCGGAAGGGAACTCCCTTATGTACCAGATAGGTTGCAGCGGCCATGGCGTTGAGAAATCCGCTTTCGCAGGCGGCCCGCATGCGGTCTTCGCGGAACTTAAGCGCGGCGGTGAACTTTGCCAGCAGATACACGGTCATGTGCATGGCACCAGTCGCAGCGAAAAACGGTTCCTGGGTCTCCTGCATATCTTTGTTGTACGCGAGCGGAAGACCTTTGAGCTGCAGCGTGACTGCCTGCGCTGCGCCGTTAACGCGGCCAACCTTGGCGCGGACCAGTTCGGTGAGGTCGGGATTCTTTTTCTGCGGCATGGCGCTCGATCCGGTGGAGAACGCTTCTGGAAGCTCAACAAAACCGAACTCAGCCGTAGCGAAAAGTGTGATTTCCTCTGCGAACCGGCTGGCATGCAGCGCCAGCAGTGTGAGCGCGTTGCAGATATTCGAGCACGAAGTCGCGGTCGCTGGTTGCGTCCATGCTGTTGGCAGTGGGCGCGGTGAAGCCCAGCTCCTTTGCAGCGATAGTGCGGTCGAGCGCGAGCGTCGCTCCGGCGACGGCTCCCGAGCCGAGCGGACAATAGTTCAGCCGCTTCATGCAGTCTTCGAGGCGCGAAGCATCGCGCAGCAGCATCTCGACATAGGCGAGCAGCCAGTGTGCGACGAGCACCGGCTCGGCGCGCTGGAGGTGGGTATAGGAGGGCATGACCGCGTCGCCTGCGGCCTTGGCTTGCTCAACGAGCTGCTGCGCCCATGTTGCAAGGTGCGCGAACAGGGCATCGCTGCGAACGCTGATAAAAAGACGCAGATCCGTTGCAATCTGTTCGTTGCGGCTGCGCCCGGTATGCAACTTTAGCCCGAGGTCGCCAATGCGCTTCAACCAGCTTCATCTCGACGAAGTGATGGACGTCCTCGGCGTCGGTGGCCTCGTTCATCCACTGCGCACCTCCTGTTCCCTGCGCGCGGATGACAATCGCTTCGAGAGCATCGGCAATCTGCAACTGTTCAGCTTCGCGTCAGAATTCCGGCGGCCTGCAAGGCGAGCGCATGCGCCTTGCTGGCGGCAGCTCTCTTCCTGGAGAAGTTGCCGAGTCAAAGCCGAATGAGCGCTGCCAATGGTCGAAGTACAGGGTCGAGCGGCTCGCGAAAGCGTCCGGACCACATCTTCACTTGACGGCCTCTTTCTGCCTTCTGCAACAGACGCGCGCGGGTGCGCGCGGGCAGGCCGAGAATCTGGATGAAGCCCTTGGCGTCCTTCTGGTCGTAGCTCTCGCCCATGGTGAAGGACGACAGTTCGTTCGAGTAGAGCGACAGTTCGCTCTTGCGCGACACGATGTTGACGTTGCCTTTGTAGAGGCTGAAGTTTGACTGTGCCGGTGACGTTCTGCTGCGTGTTTTCGACGAAGGCGTCGAAGGCCTCGCGCAGCGGCGTGAACCAGAGGCCGTTGTAGACGAGGTCGGCATAGTGCAGAGCGACGTGTTGCTTGTAGTGCGAGACTTCGCGGTCGAGGGTAAGCGCTTCGAGCTCGCGATGGGCCGGGACGATGAGCGTTCCGCCGGGCGTCTCGTAGCATCCGCGCGACTTGATGCCGACGAAGCGGTTTTCGACGAGATCGATGCGGCCGATGGCGTTGCGCGCGCCGATTTCGTTCAGCAACTCGACTAGCTGTACTGGCTCCAGCTTCATGCCGTCGACGGAGACGGGGATGCCATGCTCGAAGCCGATCTCGACAAACTCTTCGCGGTCGGGCGCTTCCTGCGGGCTTTTTGTCATGACCCAGGTGCTCGGAAGCGGCGCGTTGGCTGCGTCTTCGAGTTCGCCGCCCTCATGGCTGACGTGCCAGAGATTGCGGTCGCGTGAATGAATCTTTTCGCGGCTTTGTGCGACGGGGATGCCGTGCGCCTCAGCGTAGTCGAGGCAATCTTCGCGCGATTTCAGAGTCCCACTCGCGCCAGGGCGCGATGACTCTCAACTCGGGCGCGAGCGCCTGATAGGCGTGCTCGAAGCGCACCTGGTCGTTGCCCTTGCCGGTGCAGCCGTGGGCGACGGCCTCCGCGCCTTCTTCCAGCGCGACTTCCACCTGGTGCCTTGGCGATGACGGGACGCGCGATCGAGGTGCCGAGCAGGTACTTGTTCTCGTAGACGGCTCCGGACTTTACGGTGGGGAAAACATAGTCGCGGACGAACTCGTCGCGCAGGTCGCGAACGACGACTTTCTTCGCGCCGGTGTCGTAGGCTTTCTTGACGACGGCATCGATGATCATCGCCCTGGCCTACATCGGCGACCATCGCGATAACGTCCAGGCCGTAGTTTTCGTTCAGCCACGGAATGATGATCGACGTATCCAGTCCGCCGGAATATGCGAGAACAACTTTCTTCGCCATCAGTAAAACTCCTCAATGAAAGCTAAAAAGCTGTTAGCGAGAATGTGGCCAGCCAGGACCCGACCAGCAGTAAAGCGATCGGCGGTAGCACTTCAGAGATTAGCTCCTCTATTGATCTCCAGTGGCTCACGCTTGATGGCTAATCGCTGTTCTTTACGTTCCTCCGAGCAGCAGCAGCAGCAGCGCTTTCTGCGCGTGCATGCGATTCTCGGCTTGATCGAAAACGACGGATTGCGGGCCGTCGAGCACAGCGTCTGTGACTTCGGCGTTGCGGTGCGCCGGCAGACAGTGCATGAAGACGGCGTTGGCGTGGCGTGTGCCATCAACTGCTTCATTGACCTGGTACGGCTTGAAGATGGGGGCGCGCTTGGTGACTTCGTGCTCGAAGCCCATGCTGGTGCAAACATCGGTGTAGACGGCGTCGGCTCCCGTGACGGCGACTACGGGATCGCTGACGAGATTGACGCTGCCGCCGGTTTCGTTGGCGATGGCGTGGGCTTGGGCGACGATGTCGGCCTTGGGCGCATAGTTTTTCGGCGTAGCCGACAGTGCAGTGGGCTCCAAGCTGCGCGGCGGTAAGCATGAGCGAGTGGCAGACATTGTTGCCGTCGCCGACGTAGGTGAACTTGAGTCCCTTGGCTGTGCCGAAACGCTCTTCGAGGTCATGAAATCGGCCAGCGCCTGGCAGGGATGTTCAAGATCGCTGAGGGCGTTGATGACAGGGCACAGTTGCGTACTGCGCCATCTCTGTGATGGTGTCGTGCGCGTAGGTGCGGAGCACGATGATCCGAAACCCAGCGCTCGAGGTTGCGCGCCATGTCGGCCAGCGATTCGCGCTCGCCGAGCGGAGACTGCGTCTGATCGACGAAGATTGCATTGCCGCCCAAGGTGTTGATGGCGGTCTCGAAGGTGAGGCGCGTGCGCAGCGAGGCTTTCTCGAAGAACATGACCATCTGCTTCGCGTCGAGCGCCCAGCGGTACTCGCCGGGATCTGCTTTGACGGCGTGCGCGAGCTTCATCAGCGCAGCGATTTCGACGGTTGAGAAATCAGCGATGGAGCAGAGGTCGCGGCCGGCGAGCGATTCTACGGGCGAGGGAAGCGTGCCGACGGATCGTTTCAGATCCTTTCCATGCATATGTTTTGCTGGCCAACTTGTGTCCCTCCAGTCGAGTTTGCGGTCGCCGCTTGCGGCAGCGTGCTCCGTGAAAATTTCGTCGAGAGCCGCAATGGCTGTGTCGACGTGCTCTTTCTTCAGGATGAAAGGCGGCAGGAAGCGGAGAACCGTTTCGCTGGTGCGGTTGATGAGGATGTGCCGCGCGAGCATGTCTGCCACAGCTTGCTTTGCCAGGTCGGCCGAGTCGAGCTCGATGGCCAGCATCAGACCAATGCCCGCGCACATCGACGATGGCGGAGTGCTTCTTTGCGAGAGCGGTCAAGCCGATTGCGGAAATATGTGCCGGTTTCGGTTACGTATTCGAGCAGGTTGTCTTGCTTCGATCGTGTCGATCACGGCGATGGCCACGGCGCAGGCCAGTGGGCCGCCGCCGAAGGTGGTGCCGTGCATGCCGGGATGGATGGCGCGCGCGGCTTCTTCCGTGCAGAGCATCGCTCCGAGGGGAAGTCCTCCGGCGAGCGGCTTGGCGAGCGTGACTGATGTCCGGCTGGATGCCGTAGTGCTGGTACGCGAACCATTTGCCGGTGCGGCCCAGGCCAGACTGAATTTCGTCGCAGATGAGCAGCGCACCGGTCGAGTGCGTCAGCTCGCGCGCGGCGGCGAGAAACTCCTGCGAGACGGGATTGATTGCCGCCTTCGCCCTGGATGGCTTCGACGAGAATGGCGCAGACGTCGGTCGAAAATTTTGCTTTCAGGTCGGCGACGTCGTTGAAGCGGACAAACTCCACGTCCGGCATGACCGGCGCAAATGGTTCGCGATACTTCTCCTTGTGCGTGGTCGCGACCGAGCCCATGGTGCGTCCGTGGAAGCTGTGTTCGAGGGCGAGAAACTTTGTTCCCAGCGGCTCGCCTTCGCTGCGCTTCAGTCCGGCATAGGCGCGGGCCAGCTTCAGAGCTGCTTCCCATGCCTCGGTGCCGCTGTTGCAGAAGAAGGCGCGGTCAAGTCCACTGGCGTGCGGTCAGCCGCAGCGCAAGCTCGGCCTGGCCCGCGTGAAAATAGAGGTTGGAGATGTGGATGAGCTTACGGCTCTGTTCGGCGATCGGCCTTTTCGATGGCGGGATGCGCGTAGCCGAGCGCGTTGACTCCGATGCCGCTCAGCAGATCGAGATAGCGCTGCGCCGTTTTCGTCGATGAGGTGCACGCCTTCGCCCTCGACGAAGAGAATCGGGTTGCGCTCATAGGTTGGGAGCAGCAGCTTTGCCTCTGCCGCCCGGATTTCATCGAGTTTCACTTCCAAATCTCCTTTGCTGGCTTATGCCACCAATACTTCGGTTCCGTGCGCTACGCGTGAGCTGCAGAGGTCGGGCAGCGCCGAGGCCGCGTCTGCAGGAAGAATTCGCACGCGCTTGACGCCTTGCAGCAGAGCTTCGCGGCAGGCGCTCAATTTGGGCAGCATTCCGCCGCTGATGACTTCGTCGCGGGTGAGCGCGGCGATCTGATCGACGCTCAGCCAGCGCATGACTTCGCCGTCCGCGCCGCGCACGCCGGGCACGTCGGTGAGGAAGACGAGCGCGTCGGCCTTGCAGGCAGCGGCGCAGGCGGAGGCCATCTCGTCGGCATTCACGTTGTAGTATTCGCCGTCGAAGCCGAGCGCCATGCTGGAAATTACAGGCACCGCGCCCATCTTCCAGATCGCGTCGAGCCAGCGCGGATCGGAGGCTACGATTTCGCCTACGAATCCGAGGTCGGGCGCGGTGCGCTTTTTGCTGGCGCTGAAGATGAGTCCGTCGCCGCCGGAAAGTCCTACGGCCGACTGGCCATGCGCGCCGAGCGAGGCGACGAGGAATTTATTGACGCGGCCTGCGAGCACCATCAGCGCGGTGTCGCGGGTCTCGGCGTCAGTGACGCGCAGCCCGGCGATGAACTCGCTCTGCTTGCCCAACTGCTTCAGGGTGCGGGTCAATTGCACGCCGCCGCCGTGGACGACGGCAACCTGATTGCCGTCCTTCACCAGCTCGGCGATGGCCTGGGCGCACTGATGCAGGATCTCCGGATTCTCGAGGGTGGCTCCTCCGAGCTTGACGACGAATCTCATGCCAGTCCCTCCGTCTTCTTCCCATCCGCACATCAGGTTCAGTTTTCGACCGCCTGCCCGGCTGCGCCCTTCAGCAGGTTGTCGAGGCAGGAAACGATCACGCATCGGCGGCCATCGCGATCGAGTTCAAAGCCGATGTCGCAGTAGTTGGTGCGCACGGAGTATTGAATTTGCGGCAGGTGGCCCGGGCTGAAGAGACGCACCATCGGGCTGTCTGCATAAAACTCGCGATAGAGCGTCTCTACCTCGGCGGACGCTTTTCTTCTCTTTAAATGAGACGTAAGTGGTCGCCAAAATTCCGCGTGGAATCGGCAGCAGATGCGGCGTGAAGATGATCTGCGAGCGGTCGATGTTCGAGCTGCTCGAGCAACTCGCCGGTGTGCCGGTGCGCGAAGACTCCGTAGGCGGAGAGATTGTCCGCCGCATACATATAGTGCGTCTTCGCTGTGGGCGCTTTGCCCGCACCGGAGACTCCGGACTTGGCGTCGGAGACGATGCCGCGATCGAGATCGACCCATCCGGCGGCGAGGAGCGGCTTGAGCGCGAGAATGATGGTGGTCGCGTAGCAGCCGGGATTGGCGACGAGTTCCGCAGCTGCGAATTTCGTCGCGGTGCAGTTCCGGGCTTCCGTAGACGGCCTTTGCCTGAACCTGCACGGCTACGGGCGCGTCGTCGTCTTCAAATTTGTAGACGGCGCGGTTCGCGGACTCGTTGAGCCGCCACGCGCCGCTGAGGTCGATAACGCGGATGCCATGCTCGAGGGCCAGAGGAGCATATTCTCGCGACTGCTCATGTGGGAGTCGCCAGAAACAGAACTGTCTACTCCGCGTGATTTGAGCAGATCCCAGGAAAACGGTTCGATTTTGAGCGCGGCGGAGCCATTGTTATCCATTAACTGAGGATGCAGGGCAGCGAGAGAGGAATCCTGACCAGCCTCGGCGCGGCCGAGGAAGACCGGCGCATGTCCTTTGAGCCGGGGATGATGGAGCAGCAGCCGCGCCAGTTCCATGCCGGCATAGCCACTCACCCCCAAAACCGCGGTTTGTACTGAATCTGCCATCGAAACTTTTCCAATCCTGTAGTGGAAACAGCCTATTCGGTTGAGGCCGCCTTCTTATCCGATCATTTCTTCGAGCCGCTCGCGCAGCGTGGAGGCTCGCTTCTGGTCGGGACAGATGATGAGCACGGTATCGTCGCCGGCGATGGTGCCGACGACTTCGTCCCAGGCCTCGTGGTCAATTCCCAGACGCGACCGGTTGCGCGCTGCCTGCGGTTGTTACCAGAACAAGCTGGTTCTGCGCCTGCTTTACCTTTAACCCGAAGCTGAGCGAGAACTTCGCGAATCGAGGGAAGTTCATCGTCCTCATGCTTCTCCCGCGCCGTTGCCGTTGGGCAGGGCGTAACCGTTGGGGCCTTTGTACAGGCGCATCTCGTGGATGTCGCGCGAGAGCGTGGCCTGGGTTACGTCGAAGCCGCGGCGCACCAGCTTGCGGCGCAACTCGTCCTGGTTGGCGACGGTGGCCGATGCCACTAACTCCCGAATCGCGTTGTGCCGGTCATATTTGGCCAAAAGAAAATCGCGGATCAGAAATAAGTCCGCGCCTCAATGCATAAAGATACACTTTCATGTATAAATATACGCAGCGCGTCTGTCAAGGCCTGCAATAAATTTTCTTAATAGCGTCGATTCCAAATCTTTATACGAAGCGGAAAAACCGCGCCGACCACTGCATTTTCGTGATGCTGGCCAGGCATGGAGGTCGTATAGTAACGTATGGGCCGCATAAAAATTTCTGATTCTTCGCTGTCTCGCCTCGCGTAACCAGAACTGTCGTGTTCGCTTCGACCTTCCCTTGTAGATCCGCGCTTTGACCACGAGTCCTGCGGCGTCGGTTTTGTCGCGACCCTTACGAATCAGCCCTCACACGACATTCTGGCCAAGGCCCTTACCGCGCTGGCGCGCCTTGAGCATCGGGGAGCCATTGCTTCCGACGGCAAGTCGAGCGATGGCATCGGTATTACCACGGGCATTCCTCGCGAGTTTCTGCTGGCTGAGACCGGCATTGCGCTGGATGCGGCCAAGCCATTGGCCGTGGGAGTGGTTTTTTTTCCGCCTCAGACCGGCGAGTCCCATACAGAGCTTGAGCAGGCCTTGGCCGCGCAGAAATTAACGGTGCTGGCGTGGCGCGACGTGCCTATGCGTCCGGAGATTCTGGGAGAGATTGCGCTTTCGACGATGCCGGTGATCCGGCACGTGCTGATAACGGCGGACGATCTGACGCAAGAGGGAACCGCGAAGCTGAACCGGCGGCTTTTTCTTGCGCGCAAGCAATTCGAGCGCTCCCATGCCGAGGGATACGTCTGTTCGCTTTCGGCTTCCACGATGGTCTACAAGTCGATGTGCGCCGGGCGCATTCTCGGCGACTTCTTTCCTGACCTTTCAGATGCGCGCTTTACTACGCCGTTTGCGCTCTTTCATCAGCGGTACGCAACCAACGTCGCTCCTTCGTGGGATCGCGCGCAGCCGCTGCGGATGCTGGCGCACAACGGAGAGATCAATACGGTTTGGGGAAATCGCGCACGCATGGACGCGCGGGCCGCAACCTTTCCCGGACGAAGTAAAGCCGGTCTTTACGCCGAACGGATCGGATTCGACGAGCCTGGATGAGACGGTCGAGTTGCTGGCTCGCAGCGGTCGCACAGTTGCTGAGTCCCTTCGGATGCTGATTCCTCCGGCCCATACGGTGAAGCCGCGCTCGGCGTTCTTCAAATATGCCGCGGACTGTGCCGAGCCGTGGGACGGTCCGGCGGCGATTGCCTTTGCCGACGGCGGCATTGTCGGCGCAATTCTCGATCGCAACGGATTGCGGCCATGCCGTTATTTCGTGACGGAAGACAGGCTGGTGGTTCTGGGATCTGAGGCCGGACTCGTCGATCTTGACCCGGAGACAATTGTTCACAGCGGACGCCTTGGACCGGGCCAGATGATTGTGGCTGATCTGAAGGATCATGTTCTGCTCGAAGACGAGCAGATTCAGGCCATCTTTGACCGCGCCGCTCCGCAGTATGAAGACCTTCTTGAAAACAGCACGCTTGAAGAGCACTGCCTTGATTCCGGCTATGGATGCGACGGAAATCAACCGCCTGCAACATGCCTTCGGCTATACGCGTGAGGATGTCGCCATGATCCTGAAGCCCATGGCCTCCGACGGCAAAGACGCCGTGTGGTCGATGGGCGACGATACGCCATTGGCGCCATTGGCGCGTTCGCCGCGCCCGGTATACGCCTACTTCCGGCAGCGCTTTGCCCAGGTTACGAATCCTCCGATTGACTCTCTGCGCGAAGCCTGCGTGATCCAACTGCATACTCGCCTCGGCCCATGGCCGCACATGCTGGACAAACATGCGCCGCTGCCCGGGCTCTCGCTGCAATCGCCGTTTCTTTCGCTGGCGCAGCTTAAGGATCTGCGTGACCGGCATCACGCCCTGGCGGGTGATCTGCCTTTGGCTGTGCTGGAGTGTGTTTTCAACCCCGCCTGCAATCTGGCTACGGCGCTGGACGACATCTGCGCCAAGGCAATTGAATTAGTGCGTGGCGGAGCGGCGATTCTGCTGCTGACCGACCGCGGAGCGAGCGAGCAGTCGCTTCCCATCCCGATGGCGTTGGCCGCGGGAGCCGTGCATCATGCGTTGATTCGCGCCGGGGAACGTACGCGCGTAGGCCTGGCCGTCGATGCTGGGGATTGCCGGGATCTTCACCATGTTGCAGTGCTGCTGGGCATGGGCGCGGGAGCGGTCTGTCCGTGGCTTGCGCTGGAGACAGCGCGCAATCTGAATCCGGAAAAGGGCGAGGCAAACTTGCTGCACGCGCTTCGATCTTGGCCTGGCGAAGATCATGTCGAAGATGGGCATCTCGGTCGTAGATAGTTATCGTGGCGCGCATCTTTTCGATTCGCTGGGATTGAGCCAGGAAGTGGTGGACCGCTGTTTCTTCGGAACTCCTGCGCCGCTGGGCGGGATTGGATTCGACGAGCTTGATGCGCAACTGCGTCAGACCTGGGTTCCGGCGGAGAGCAATCGGTGAATCTGCCGAGGACAACGCCGGGTGCGCCGATTGCGACGGCGACCAAAGATCTGCCGGACTACGGATGGGTTCGCTTCCGTAAGGCAGATAAGGCCGAGCCGCATTCATGGCAGCCTTCGACCGTGCGCCTTTTGCAAACTGTGGTTGGAACAGCGCGCGGAGCGGCGCGCTGCAGTTGCGGAACCCGGCGCCGCGTGGGCTGCATTCTCGACGCAGGCGGTTGAAAAGCACCCGGCGGTGCTGCGCGATCTGCTGGAGATTCGTCCGGCGGGCGCTCCGCTGGCGTTGAGCAGGTGGAAGCTCCCTCCAATATGTATAAGCGATTCATCGCCAGCGCGATGTCGCTCGGATCGCTGAGTCCGGAGGCGCACCAGACCATCACTGCAGCGATGAACATGCTCGGCGCACGCTCAAACACAGGCGAAGGCGGCGAGGACCCGGCCGTGTATCAGCCGAACGTGAATCTTGATCTGGTGGACAGGCCCGTGCCTTCGCACTTGCTGAACAACAAGATCAAGCAGGTGGCTTCGGGACGCTTCGGCGTTACGGCCGAATACCTGATGCATGCCGAAGAGATCGAAATCAAGATTGCGCAGGGCTCCAAGCCCGGCGAAGGCGGACAGCTTCCGAGCCATAAGGTGACGGAGCTGATAGCGCGTCTTCGTCACGCGCAGCCAGGTGTGCAGCTTATCAGCCCGCCGCCGCACCACGACATTTACTCCATCGAGGATCTGGCGCAGCTCATTTACGATCTCAAGCGCGTGAATCCGAAGGCCGCAATCGGCGTCAAGCTGGTCTCCGAGTGCGGCGTAGGTACGGTTGCCGCAGGCGTGGCCAAGGCTTATGCCGATTACATCGTAATTGCCGGACATAACGGTGGCACGGGAGCATCGCCGCTTTCGAGCATCAAGTACGCGGGAAATCCCTGGGAGCTTGGGCTGGCCGAGGCGCAACAGGTGCTGCTGGCAAATGGCCTTCGCGGACGGGTTCGTCTGCGCTGCGACGGAGGACTTCGCACGGCGCGCGACATCCTGATCGCTGCGCTGCTTGGCGCGGATGAATACGCCTTCGGCACTGCGGTGCTGGTTGCGCTGGGCTGCGATATGGCGCGCCAGTGCCACCTCAATACCTGTCCGACCGGCATTGCGACGCAACGGCCCGACTTGCGCGCGAAGTTCCGCGGACGGCCGGAGCACTTGATGCGTTTCTACGAAGAGCTGGCGCGGGACTTGCAGATTGCTGCTGGCGCAGTACGGATTGCCGTCGCTGGAGGCTGCGATCGGGCGCACGGATTTGTTGGAACAGATTCGTCACGATGGTGCGCTGGATCTTACTTCTATGCTGGCCGCGCCGATCGACGGCGATATTCACTGGCAGGGCAAGCCGCAATGCGCGGCCCTGCTGCTCACGCTCCAATTGATGATGCGTGGGTGGAACCGGCGCTCGCGGCTTATCTGCGCCGGCCAGCAATTTTTCGTTGGAGGCACTTGTCTCGAACGAAGACCGCACGTTGGGTGCGCGTCTGGCCGGCGAGTTGGCGTTGCTGAACACCAATGGAACTCGAACGAATGCACAACTCTCATTCAAGATGAATGGGATTGCCGGGCAATCTTTCGGAGCCTTCGCCGCTCCGGGAATGCAGTTGGTGCTGAAGGGCCTCGCCAACGACTTTGTGGGCAAGGGGCTTTCGGGCGGCGAGATTATTCTTCGCGGCGAGGGCCGTGCGGCGCTGCAATCCGAGTTGCACGTGATTCTCGGCAATGTTGCTCTTTACGGAGCAACCAGCGGAGCTCTCTTTGCCGCGGGCCGCGCTGGTGAACGCTTCGCAGTCCGTAACTCCGGCGCGTTGGCCATTGTCGAAGGCGTGGGCGACCACGGCTGCGAATACATGACCGGCGGCCTGGCCGTGATTCTTGGAGCTACGGGTTTCAACTTCGGAGCCGGCATGACGGGCGGCCTGGCCTGGGTGTTCGACGAAGACGGAAGCTTTCTCGAGAAGAAGCTCTATCATGGTGAGTTCCTCACCCCGGAACCCTACGACACGCTGGACGCGGAGGCGAAGGAAGCGATTCAGGGGTTGGTGCAGCTTCACGCAGAGAAGACGGCCAGCACGCGTGCTTACTGGCTGCTCTCGAAGTGGGACGAACTGGCGCCGAAGTTTGTGCGACTGACTCCGAAGCCGCAGTAAATCAGGGCCGGGTGAAGAAGCGTAAGCTGATTCCGTGCTTACTATTTTCTTGCGGGCGCGGCGCGTGTTCATCTACTGTTAAGTCGCGTGCTTGATCTTAGAACCCTGAACGACGTCTTCTTTCTTGTTGCCGCTGCTGACCGCGACCGCGCGGTTCTCACTCAGGACGCACAGGGCGCGTGGCAGCCCATCTCCGGTGGCCAGATCTACCAGCGGGTTCGGGCTTTGGCCAGCGCCTTCAGCAACTGGGGCATCCGCAAGGGCGACCGCATCGCCATTCTTGCTGAAAATCGCTGGGAGTGGGCGGTGGCGGACTTTGCCGCGCTGGCGCTCGGAGCGGTTGACGTTCCGATCTATCCCACGCTTACCGCTAAACAGACGTCCGAACTGCTCGCCGACTCCGGGGCTCGCGTGGCTGTGGTCTCGACTCACGCGCAGTATGCGAAAGTGGCGCAATATCGCGCACGGACGGCCCTTGAACACATTGTCATCATGGATGAAGTGGGAACGCCGGATGCGGTGCTGTTCTCTTCACTGATCGGCGATGCGGACAAGGCCACGGGACGCGATGCCGCTTTTGATCGCGAGGCCTATGCCGTTGCGCCTGAAGACCTGGCGACGCTTATCTACACTTCGGGAACGACCGGCGAGCCGAAGGGCGTGATGCTTACGCACGGCAACATCGCGTCCAACATCAATGAATCGCTGAGCGGATTCGATATCAAGGCGTAGATGACTCGTGCATTTCGTTTCTGCCGCTCTCGCATATCACGGCGCGGCATCTGGACTACGCGGTCTACTCGCGACAGGCGACGGTGGCTTACTTGCGCGAGCTTTGACAAGCTTCCTGCGGCGATGGCGGCGGTGAAGCCTACGAGTCATCGTCGGTGTGCCGCGCGTTTATGAGAAGTTTCGGCAGGAGGTTGAGCGCCGGGCGTCGCTTTCTGACGTGAAGCAACGGATGTTGAAGTGGGCCATCGCTTCCGGGGCGAAGCATCGCGAGACGATTGCGCGGCGGCGAGCAACCCCGCTCGGTGAGCTGGAAACTGGCGAACTGCCTTGTTTTCAAAAAATTGCGAGCTGGGTTCGGCGGCCGCGTGCGCTACTTTATCGCCGGGGGCGCGCCGCTGGGGCTGGATACGGCGCACTGGTTTGCGTCGGCCGGCATCCGGATTCTGGAGGGCTACGGGTTGACGGAGACTTCTCCGGTGCTGGCGATCAATACGCCCGCGGCCAATCGCATGGGATCGGTGGGCAAGCCGCTGCCGCAGGTCGCGTAGCCGCATTGTTGAAGACGGCGAGCTGCTGGTGAAAGGGCCCAATGTTTTTTCCGGCTACTGGAAACATCCACAGCATGAGCCGGAAAACTTTGATGCCGACGGCTGGTTCAAGACCGGGGACATCGCGCGTCTCGACGCCGGACGGATTTCTGTATATAACTGACCGAAAGAAAGAGCTGCTGAAGACCTCCGGTGGAAAATTGATTGCTCCACAGCCGATTGAGAACAAGCTGAAGGCGAACTTTCTTGTTGGCCAGGCGGCGCTGGTGGGCGACCGGCACAAGTTCGCGTCGGCGCTGATCTCTCCGAATTTTGCTGCGCTGGAAGCGTGGGCGAAAGAGCAGGGGATTGCGGTGGCGACTCGACGCGATCTGGTGCGGGATGCGTCGGGTGATTGCGCTTTATCAGTACATCGTGGATCAGGTGAATTCGACGCTGGCGAACTATGAGACGGTGAAGCGGTTTCTTGTGGTTCCGGAGGAGTGGTCGTTGGATACGGGCGAGCTGACTCCGAGTTTGAAGCTGAAGCGGCGGGTGATTGTTGAGAAGTACGCGGCGGAAATTGCCGGGTTCTATCCCGATTGAAGTTTCGCCACGAGCCACGCCTTGGGAAAAGCTCGATATCGTCGTTCATCCTCAAGGACCAAATATGTTCGTGAAAGGTACCGGGAAAAAATAATGTCGAGACGAATTGTTGTTTTTATTCTGCTGGTCATGTCGATTTCGGGTCTTGCAGTCGCGCAGGACTCAAGTGCTCCCCTCACAAATGAGGACGTCGTCAAGATGACGAAGGCGGGAATCGATGAACATACCTTAGTGCTGACGCTTAGAGACGAGCCCGGTAATTTCGATACATCTTCGCAAGCCTTGATCCGCTTGAAAAAAGCAGGTGTGAGCGCGGCGGTTATGAACGAAATGCTGGATTTGAGAACTATCGCGAAAGCGCCGGAAAATCCGAAGCCAGGTGGAGAACAGTTACTGCAAAAAGCCTTAGACGCCATTGCGCCGCGAGACCGACTGGCAAAAATTCATGCCATTCGGTGGACAGGGAACTTTACAGAAACGAGAAACGGCGATACGGCTTCCTACAAGGAAGAGCGCATAGAGTTTTACCCTGATCGCGTTTATCTATCGGTGTTGCGCTCAACAGGGCTGACAACAAAGTTGGTTGTCACTCCTGAATTCAGTTTTCAAAACTCCGGCCACATAACCAGAGCCGTTGCGGTCTCAATCGCCGAACCCTACCGGCAACAGATGAAATTTGACCCGATTTACGTTGCACAACATTCGGGTGATTACACCCTGACTGCTCAGGGATCAGTCGAGACAGGTGGAGCGACCGTTGATTTCTTGAAGCTCAGTCTCGGAGGTCTCGATTACCGTTGGGCCATTGATTCGCAGACCGGCCGATTGCTTTCAACCGAGTATCAAACACGCTCGGGAAGGGTAATAAGGCAATATTCGGATTACAGGTTAATTGATGGCGTGTATCTACCGTTTCGGTGGCGTACGACGGAATCTGGCCGCACAACAGAGTCGACCATCAGTCAATATGAAGTAAATCCTGTGGTTGACGAAAATCTCTTTCAGCGCCCCGATTTTTCTGTGGATACGCCGCTGTCATTAAAGGTTCTGCAACTTGAGCGAGTGCCTCACGAGCAGGAGGTGGACATGGAGATTGCCGTCAACTGCCAGATTTCTGACTCGCCAAATGTCTCTACCAATTCGGATTCGCTGGAAGATACCGCACTTTTAGTAGAACAAGACGATTCGAATATCAGCATGAGCTGCAACACATGGGAGAAGGCAAACTTTTTGCCACAAATCCTTAACGCAATGCTTGTTGCAGCTTCTGACGGGAACGCTTACATCATCGCGTGCGATAAAACCTGGCGCTGGTCAAAATGTGTTCCGCTCCACGTCGGCCAGGTGCTGAATGCGACGCATACAAACAGGGGAATCGAAGTTGAGGTCGACAGTACGCCGGGAAAAGAACGGAAGGCAATTTATTCAGTTTTGAAGACGCAGGTCTTGCAGTGATTCAGAGCCTTGCCCAATGGCGGAATGATTCGGGCAGGATCGATTGGTAAAGATTTGCTTCAAAGCAACGCCCCAGCAAACTCGCTGGGCTTTTGAGTTTTTGCATCGAAGGGTGTCTGGTTAACTCATTGATTCTGTTTGGTTTTCTTAGAGGAGATTTGGAGCTAAATTATTGATTGCGGGGAGGTTGCCTGCAAGCTATTGAATTGGCTGGTGACCCGCACCCCTAAATCCGCACAGAACTGAGTATGATTTTCGGATTCGAGAGAAGTTATCCCGCCGAGACGGTCCAGGGTATAGAGACAGAGCGCAGTTCGGATGGCATCCCCAAGCAAAAAGCCCCGCATTGCTGCGGGGCTTTCTGGTTTTGCGAGGCGCGTGTGCCGAGCCGGGGTTCAGTACATGCCGTCCATGCCGCCGCCGTGGCCGCCGCCTGCTGGGGCGGCCTTGGGTTCGGGGATGTCGGCTACCATGGCTTCCGTCGTCAGCATGAGGCCGGCGATCGAGGCTGCGTTTTGCAGCGCCGTGCGCGTTACCTTGGTGGGGTCGATGACGCCGGCCTTCACCAGGTCTTCGTAGACATTGGTTGCGGCGTTGTAGCCGTAGTTCGTGTCCTTGCTCTCGTGGATCTTGGCGACCACCACTGCGCCTTCTTCGCCGGCGTTGCCGACGATCTGGCGGAGAGGCTCTTCGAGGGCGCGGCGGATGAGCTGTGCACCGATCTTCTCGTCGCCTTCGAGGGTCTTGATGAGGGCATCGACGTCCGGAGTGGTGCGAACCAGGGCGACGCCGCCGCCTGGGACGATGCCTTCTTCGACCGCCGCGCGGGTTGCGTGCATGGCATCTTCGACGCGAGCCTTCTTTTCCTTCATCTCGGTCTCGGTTGCCGCGCCCACCTTGATGACGGCCACGCCGCCGACCAGCTTGGCGAGGCGCTCCTGGAGCTTCTCGCGGTCGTAGTCGGAGGTGGTCTTCTCGACCTGGTTGCGGATTTCCTTGACGCGGCCTTCGATGACCTTGCGACTCGCCGCGACCTTCGACGATGGTGGTGTTGTCCTTGTCGATGGTGACGCGCTTGGCGCGGCCGAGGTCTTCGATCTTGACGTTCTCGAGCTTGATGCCGAGGTCTTCGGTGATGGCCTTGCCGCCGGTGAGCTTGGCGATGTCTTCGAGCATGGCCTTGCGGCGGTCGCCGAAGCCGGGAGCCTTGACGGCAGCGACGTTCAGGGTTCCGCGCAGCTTGTTGACGACCAGAGTGGCGAGCGCTTCGCCGTCCACGTCTTCCGCGATGATGACGAGCGGCTTGCCGCTGCGGGCAACCTGCTCGAGCAGCGGAAGCAGATCCTTCATGGAGCTGATCTTCTTCTCGTGGATGAGGATGTAGGGCTCTTCGAGCGAGACTTCCATGCGGTCAGGATCGGTGACGAAGTAGGGGCTGAGGTAGCCGCGGTCGAACTGCATGCCTTCGACGACTTCGAGCTGGGTTTCGAGGGTCTTCGACTCTTCAACGGTGATGACGCCGTCCTTGCCGACCTTCTTCATGGCCTCGGCGATGATGTTGCCGATGGTGCGAGTCAGAGTTGGCGGAGATGGTGCCGACCTGGGCGATCATGTCGCCGGTGACGGGCTTGGAGAACTTGGAGAGCGCTCCGCCGGTTACGACGCCATTCTCGTCGCGCTTGCCGACGATGGCTTCAACGGCCTTGTCGATGCCGCGCTTGAGGGCCATTGGGTTGGCGCCGGCGGCGACGGTCTTGACGCCTTCGCGGTAGATGGCCTGGGCGAGCACGGTGGCGGTGGTGGTGCCGTCGCCGGCGACGTCGGAGGTCTTGGAGGCGACTTCGCGCACCATCTGCGCGCCCATGTTTTCGAGCGAATCCTTGCAGCTCGATTTCCTTGGCACGGTTACGCCGTCCTTGGTGATGGTGGGCGAACCGAACTTCTTCTCGATGACGACGTTGCGGCCCTTGGGACCGAGCGTCACCTTCACTGCGTCAGCCAGAGTATTCACGCCGCGCAGAATTGCCTGGCGCGAATCTTCTCCATGCAGAATTTGCTTTGCCATTTCTATTTCTCCTAAACAGTCACGGAGGCTTGCTCCGGGTTACAAGATGAATGCGAGTTTTGCGCCGAAGGCGCGTGTGCCTAAACGGCCAATGCTACTTTTTCTTGAGGATGCCGAGGACTTCTTCCTCGCGCATGATGAGGAATTCTTCGCCATCGATTTTGATTTCGGTGCCGGAGTACTTGCCGAAGAGCACGCGGTCGCCAGCCTTGACGTCGAGCGGGAAGACCTTGCCTTCGTCGTTGGACTTGCCCTTGCCTACGGAAATCACTTCGCCCTCCATGGGCTTTTCCTTGGCGCTGTCGGGGATGATGATGCCGCCACGAACGGTTTCACCCTCTTCGACACGACGAACCAGGATGCGATCGTGCAGCGGAGTAAAGGTGGTTGCTACGGATGCAGTTGCCATTGCGTTGCTTCTCCTTCGCGCGAGGGATTGCCTCGCGGGTATTCGGTACAGATTCAAGAAATGGGGCCGGGATTTCCGGCGGCGGGTGCCGAATTCCAGGCCGGGTGGCCCGTTTAGCACTTACGCCTTCCGATTGCTAAGGTATCGGGTTGAGGAGGCAGATGTCAAGGGCAGGGAAGGTTAAAAGTGAGTGAATTACGCTCAGATTTACTCCATTGACCGTCGCACATCTACCAGGGGACAGGATCACGGTTTGCGGATACCGGATCTCCATACGACGAGTTTCTTCCGCGATTGCCATGCGGGTGATGGAGAGCACGCTGATGTCGTCCTGCTGGCCGAAGGCTTGTGCGGCGTTGGCGATTTCAGCGGCGGTGATGGGTTTTTGGAGCATGTCGAGGATGCGGCCAAAGCCGAAGAGCCTGCCGTACTCGTTCTGGGCTTCGGCGACGCCGTCTGACAGCATCATGAGCATGTCGCTTGGCTCTAACTGGAAGCTCATTTCGGAGAACTCGGGATCGGGAACCATGCCGAGCGGCAATGCGCCCTCCATCGGCAGCTCTTGTCCATTGAGGTAAGGCGGCAGGTGTCCGGCGTTGGCGAGGGTTGCGCTGCCGTCACGGGCGATGCGCAGTGCGAGGCAGGTGGCGTGGCCCTGTGTGTAGAGCCGCGCATTCAGTGAGCAGAGGATGGCGAGCGGATCAGTGAAGTGCGCGGCCTCGGTCCGGATTGCTCCGACGATCAATGCGCCCAGCATTCCGGCCTTGAGTCCCTTGCCGGTCACGTCTCCGGCCACGATGAGCGCGCTGCCGTCGGTGGTATCTGGAATGATCTGGAAGAAGTCGCCGCTCACCTCGCGCGCGGGGCGATATTCACTCTGGAAGGTGAGGCCGGGCAACCGCGGCAGCTCTTCCGGGATGAGGATCTGCTGCACCTCCTGCGCGTGCTTCACGTCTGACGCCAACTCCTTCTGCTGATGGATGGAGAGCAAAAGGCGGCGCAGCAGCAGGAGAAATATGGCCGCCGCCAGGGTCAGATTAGCGATCTCGCTGATGCTGACCTGAACGCCGAAGGGAAACCAGTCAGCGCGGAAGTGCAGAACAGTCAGCTCGCTTTGAAACTGAGCGACGACCACCAGCATGACGGCAGGCAACGCCAGCAACCCCTCCCATCCCTGACTGTTCACTCCTTCTATGACGATAAAGATCAGCGGCAAGAGGAACAGAATCCGGGTGGCAGCGGAGACAAGGTGAAAAAAAGCTCCCACCGGGTGGGGGATGACGGTGAAGAGGTCTTCTCCGAGAAGATTGCAGAACATGTACAAAAGAGTGAAGACGGCGATGACCTTCGGCATCCACGGCAGATCGCGGAGCCGGAACCAGACCCACCAGACCATCACCCATCCGCCAAGGATCAGCGGACCCAGGAAGACATCCGTCACGACGCTCGATGTCACGATGCTCTCGGCCTGCGTCCATGCCCCAAGGCACAAATTGGCGCGTTCGATGGCCGTGAGCAGAAAGACTCCAGCCAGCCACCAATACACAGGGTCAGTGCGGTCGAAAAGAACAAGACTGCATGCCATGGCAGCCAGCAGGAAAAACAGTGCGGCTGTGACGGCCGCAAAGGTGTAGGTGTGAACCAGCGCCAGCCGTTCTAGTTCATAATTGGCCGCGATTGCACCGGTGTCGCCCAGCAGCGGCGCGCTGTGGAAGCCGCCTGCATCGGGCGACGCCATCAAGGTATTGGGTTCCATCCAGACGCGGAAGGCCAGAACCAGCGCGTCCGGGCCTCCGGACTGTGCTTGCGGAACCCGGAACATCCTGGGCTGGCTGTAATACGCCACGGGGGATTGCCCGTTTGCGGGAAATTTACCGAAGCTGCCCAGCAGCGTCCCATTGGCAAAGACCTGGTAGGCATCGTCCAGATTCGAAGGTCCGGCCACCGCGAAACTCTCTCCTGGTCGAGCGTCCAACTGCACGCGGATGCGATACCAGGCATAGCCCCAATAATCGGGGTGGCCTTTGACCGTCCAGCCCGGCACATAGCCAGACCATCCGGTCGTCGGATCGAAGGACCCGGCTTTGGGCGTGAGGTCGACGGTCTCCCACAAGCGAGTCGTCATGGTTCGGGTCGGCCCAATGCGGGTCGTCGCCGACGCGGAACTTCCATGGCCCGGTCAGCACAATAGTCGACTGTCCGAGCGTGATGCTCGGGGCAGGGTGCGGATGGAGCGGCAGAAGGAGAACTGGTCTGTGCGTGAGTCTGGAGGGGGAGAGAGATGCCAGAAGCACAGAGAACAACAAACGTCTCATGAACGGGCCTCTGGGGGAGCATTCAATACATAACAGCTATGCCGCGCTTTCGCAATGAGAATAGCGTCTCATCTATTCGCAAAGTCTGCCATGGCGGCTCCCAAGGAATTGCTCTTATGGCGTGCGGGCGGGTTGCAGGTCTGCGATTTCGATTTCCAGTCCGCCGAAGTCGGGGTGGTTGTTTTTTCTGATTTTGTAGGCGAGGTCGATGCGGCTGTCTTGCTGTGAGTTGCAGGCCGCGGATTTTTTCGGCGCAGTTCCAGCCTAGGGCGGAGATTGTCGGGCGGCCTGTGTTTCCGATTGGAGTTGCAGACGGATGTGTTTTTCCTTCATCACTCGTGGCGATGCGGCGATGCGGACATTGCAGCTATGAAGATTGGTTCTTCGTTGCCCATGCCGCAGGGTTCGAGTTTTTTGAGCCAGGAATAGAGAGCTTCGTTCACTTCTTCGAGCGGAAGCGGCGCGTCGCATTCGAGCGGGCTGCCGAGGTCGGCTTCGCTGAGGTTGATTGCGGCGTAATTTGTGAGGCGCTCGCGGAGTTGCGCGACTCGGCCGGAGGGAAGGGAAAAGCCTACGGCGTGGGCGTGGCCTCCGAAGCGGGTGAAGAGGTCGTGGCAGCTCTCGATGGCGTTGAGCAGATGAAAGCCGTGGATGGAGCGGCCCGATCCGTAGGCTTCTCCGTCTTCGTGGGCGAGCACGAGCGTGGGCTTGCCGGTGCGCTCGACGATGCGCGAGGCGAGAATGCCGATGACGCCGCGATGCCATCCGTCTCCGTCGATGACGAGGCAGCGGGATTGATGGAAGTGGTCCTGATCGAGCTGGGCGAGAATTTCGGCGAGCGCGGCGGCCTCAGTGTTGCGGCGGTCCTGATTGAGCTGCTCCAGCTTTTGCGCGATGGCGAGGGCGCGCTGCGGGTCTTTGGTGGTGAACAGCTCGACGACTTCGGAGGCGATGTCCATGCGTCCGGCGGCGTTGATGCGCGGGGCGAGGCGGAAGCCAATGTCTGATTGTTGTGAGCTTGCGCTGGGCGGGATCGAGCTGGGCTACCTGCATGAGCGCGCGCAGGCCGGAGTGGACGGGGCGCTGCAGCTCCTCGATGCCGAGGGCGACGAAGACGCGGTTTTCGCCGAGCAGCGGGACGGCGTCGGCTATGGTGGCGATGGCGAGCAGCTTGAGGAACGACGGCAGGAGTTTGGTTCGGGCAAGATCGCGGTCGTGCGCTTCGTCATCCGCTTCCAAGAGCGCCTGGGAGAGCTTGAATGCGACGCCTGCTCCGCAGAGGTGCTTGCACGGATATTGGCACTGGGGCTGATTGGGATTGAGGATGGCGAGAGCTTTGGGCAAGTCCGAGCGTGGTTTCGGGCAGGTGGTGGTCGGTGACGATGAGGTCGAGGCCGAGCGCTTCAGCGGCTTCGGCGGCAGCGAAGGCGCGGATGCCGGTATCGACGCTGATGACGAGACGGACGCCTTCGCGCGCCGCGATTTCGAGGATCTCGCGCTGCATTCCGTAGCCTTCGCGGAGGCGATGCGGGACGTGGAAGCGGACCGTGCCCGCCGAGGCGCTCGATGGCGGTTTTGAGCAGGACGACGGCGGTGGTTCCGTCTACGTCGTAGTCTCCATATATAAGGATGGACTCGCGTGCGGCGATGGCCTGCTGGATGCGCGCGACGGCGGCGGCCATGCCGAGCATGGAGTACGGATCGTGCAGGTGGTCGAGGCTGGGATGGAGGAACTGCTCGGCATCGGCTGAAGGTGCGAATGCCGCGCGCCACAAGCAGGCGAGCGATGAGCGGAGGCAGGCCGGCTTCCCACCCCGCGGACGAAGACCTGTCCGTGGGGACCTCGGCTTCGCGCGCGAGCGCTTCTTCTGCTGCGGTGTCGGGTTCGGGGATGATCCAGCGCTGAGCCTGGCTGGGTGGGGCGCCTCAGGCGGGCGCGCTGCCTCAGAGGTGCTCACCGGCCCTAGTTCGCATCCTCGTCGGCGTCGTCGTCGCCGAAGACCATGTCGCTGAAGCCGTCGATGGATTCGAGCAGGTTCTGATAACGCTCGTACCAACTGGTGGTGCTTTCGTGGAGAAAGACGACTCCCTGATACGCGAAGCCGAGCTGGATGTAGCCGACTTTGCCGACGTAGGAGGCGAGAGACTGGGCTTCGTCAAGTTCGGGCGCGTCGCCGTTGGGGAAGTTGGCTTCCTGCAACTCTTCGAGCAGCAGCTCGAGATCGGCTTTCTCCAGGCGGACATCGCTCATGGTGAGAAAGGGCGCTCCGGCGGCCTTCGCGGTCTCTACAAAATCCTTCCAGCTATCAATATTTTCTTCGTCGTCCCAGAGCACGGTCGGGACCTCTTCGCCTACGTAGGCGGGAACGCGGCGGAGTCCGTGGCCCTCGATGAAGGCCACCATGTCGTCTTTAAGAGAAAGCAAGCTTGTCTGCGTCATATCTTCTCCTCATTGTCGCAGCTTTCCACGGGCCGGCGCGAGGAAAAGGTAAAATCGCAAGAGGAGACACGCGGCTGCGACGGGCGGAGAGTCATGCTGATTGCGGCGCCGGCGTCGAGCGCAGGATGCGCTACTCCGTTTCAACCTTTCAATTGTGCTATATTTCGAGCAAGATACATGATATTTTCACGCGATTATGTTGGATACCTGGCGCGGCACACGGTCGCATACCTGATCGAAGCCAAAATGATTCACACAGACAAAGTGGCTGCGGTGAATGAGCGCGTCAATGCCGGTCTGCTTGAGGAATTGTCGCTCGAAGACCGCATCAATGACGAGGTTCGCGTCATTCTAGACGCGTACCAGGACGAGATGCACAAAACCGGAGCGGCCTACGCGGAGATGTTCAAGAAGGTGAAGCAGGAACTGGCGCGCAAATATAAGGCGGTGCTGTGAGGATCTCACGCGACAAGCTGAATAAACTGGCCCACGTGGTGGCCGACACCCTGGCCGATACGAATGAATGCGATTTTCTGGAAGACAGGAATACGATTCGTCAGGAAGCCCGCAAGATACTGGAGAAACTGCTGATGGAGGAGACGCGCATCGACCAATCGGCGCGGTTGAAGATCGCTTCGCAGCGGCGAATCATTCCTGAAGGAAGCCAGGAATGGGACATTCTTTATCGCAAGTATTACAACGAAGAAGTGAAGAAACTGGGCATCTGAACGGCGGGTTACGCGCGCGGATTCAGGCGCTGTTTCTGATATATTCATAGAGTCGGCGGGCCTGCTTTCCTCTGGCCAGCTCTCCATCTGGCGCCATGGTGTAATTGGTTAACACGTCGCCCTCTCAAGGCGAAGAGTTCGGGTTCGATCCCCGATGGCGCTACCATCCGGTTGGAGCAAGCATACTTCGGGCGGCGGTAAGTTCCGGTCCCGGTCGAAAAATGGCTACAGGCCGGCGGCGAGACGACCCGTAGCCACTTCGTCCAAACTAATGCGATAGAGTTATGCCTTCCCAGTGCTCCCACTCAGGGTACGCAAACCGGTCCGGCGTCGTGCGTAAACGTGTCGTTGTTGGAGAACCACCCGTGGATGCCCACCGACGGCGCTCCATAGAACCACGAAAAGAATGCCAGCTCCTGCAGGTGGTAGGTGAATCCGTTCTCCGGATTGAAGATCGGAGGCGCCAGCGTGCCGCTCAACGGATCTCCCACCTCTAAGTTCCCTTGACACCCCGTTACCTGCCCGACATTGCCCCACAGCGGCGTGGGATTGTTGCCGAACGGATCGTTCATCCACTCCGCGACCTCGTGGGACATGTCGGAAACGTCCGGCACTGGACTCACGAATATGTCGCTGGTGTCAAAATCGGCCGTTCCGATGGTCTGTTGCCCGCTCGAGTCATGGAAGCCGAGAATGCAGCACGCGGTATTCGGCGCCAGGGTGCCGCAGTTGACTCCCGCCGTAAACGCTTCGCATTCCACCACGTTGTGCGTCACAAACATCGGGAACGTTGCAGGATTCACCCCCTCTGCACCGAGAACTGACGTGATGGCGTTGAACAGGGCCGGCTCGTAAATGTTGATGTCCACGATTCCTTCCTTACCGGTCGGGCATCCGCCAAACGCCGCGCTGGGATAGGCCACGCCATTTGCCGCCGGAACCTCGATGACGATTGCCGATATCGTTTTCACCGGACTCAGAATTACGTGATAAGTCACGTTATTGTTGAAGCTCGCCTTCCCATGATTCAGAAGCTGGAAGAAGTTCGCTCTCTGAAAGGCATCGGTCGCCTGCGTGAAGCCTACGTCCGTGCCGCCATAATTAAAATCGAAGCTGTTGAATATCGGGGATTTATGAACCAGCGTCAGCGGAACATCGTTCGGAGCCGTCAAGCAGCTGTCGTCCTTCACGGATGGATTGAACACTGTCACACCAGGCGCGGTGAGCACATTCCCACTCGAATCTTCGCCGGCGAACACCGAATTCGTAACCACGATCACGGGAACAATTTGGCTGGGAATCGCTGTGGATCCCGCCGGGTGCAAGTACGGACTGTCTCCCACGATCGTGCCGCTGTAGGTGTTGCCGTCGCGGCTGGATGTAATTGTGTAATTGAAAAGCGGCAGATGCGCACCGTTGCTGCTTTTGTTGGCGCTGAGCGTTCCTTTACTAAGCGCAGCCACCAGCGCCATGGATTGCCCCGTTTCCGGGTCTTTGGCGGGTTTTACAAAGGCGTTCTGCTTGGGCAGCACTTTCTGCTGCTGTCCAAACACCACGGGCGCAGATATGACCAGCCCGATCACGGCACACACCGACCACACCATCGATTTGCGAACCATCTAGCTCCTCCTCGTGAAGCCGGCGAATCCGAGATGATTCGTCAAAGGCGTGCCGGAACGACCGCAGCCTTTTTCGAGTTGCGCCTAGTACTCGTCAGACACGCATACTACCGAGGCCTGCTGCCCGCGAGCTTTGTTCAGATATCTGGAGAACCGCTAGACGTCGAACCATCCGGAGAAAGAAGGCTTCTCCTTTAATAATTCTGTTGCTTGAATACGCCTCTTGCGAAAATTTTGTCAAGAGTTGGACATGAGAATTATTGCAATGTTTTTACACCGTGAAAACACGACTTATGTTTTCGGGAAGCTCTTGGCTCTGATCGGGGCACCTCCCGGAGATATAGTCCGCGAAGTAATCTGCGCTTGCTCCATCAACCTCACCTATTCCAAGGGTAATACGGACATTCCGCTTTCGAGTTACGGACTGTATCTCAATTTGAAAGGAGATGTCCGAAACAATTGCGCGCCGCAGGCGCCCTGTCTCGAGTTCAACAAGCTGTTCGCGGGCCCCTTGGAGGTCATCGCCAAACAGTGCGGATTCGCGGACAAGTTAGCACGCTTAGTAAGCGAAACACCGTTTTCTCGAGTTCGTCCAGGAAGGCTCGGCGTGCCAGCATGCCTGGTTTCCTACTTCGTGCATCGCCGAAACCGCTTGCCCCGGCAATGGCAGCCAATCGAACAATAAGTGCGCGCCCTCTATCGCACCGCAATAAGTAGACTGCTTGATGGTTTCGCTTACGTTGTTGGAAGGGCGGGTGCGGGAGTTATCTGGAAGCACCGCACCCGGCGTATAGAAACAGAATAGGGAGTACCGCAAAGAGATACACCTAGCAGCGAAGTTAGAAGTAAATCTTTCCTGCGATCTGAACAGCGCGGCCCGGCTGGGGATCGGCGTTTCCGCCGTCTGCCGTAGGAGTAATGACCGAGGTGATCGTCCCAAAGGCGCCAGGGCCGTCGCCCAGGAAGCCGTCGGGCGGGGAGAAGTTGGCGTGGTTAAAGACGTTGAAGCTCTCCAGCCGGAGCTCGACGTAGCGGGGACTGTCAGCGCGACCCAGAGGAAAGTCCTTGAAGAGACTCATGTTGGTGTAGTTGAAGCCGGGGCCACTAAAGAAGCCTCGCTTCACGTTGCCGAACGTGCCGACAGGCTCGGGCGAAAAGACCGAGGGATCGAACCAATAGTTCACCTGGTCATACAGCGTCCGCGGGTTCCTCAGCGGGATGTGATAGGTGGAGGTATCGGGAGTGTCCGGGCATTCGTAGAAGAAAAAGAACGAGCTGTTGCAGTAGAGCGAAGAGTTGAGGCCCACATCGCCGATCGAGACCGGGTTGCCCGACTGGAGCGCGGTGATGCCCGTAAAATGCCAGCCGCCCAGGAATTCGTTCGCGATGTAGTTGCTTCTCATGCCTTCTGTGATGGGGATTACATAGCCGTAGCCGGCGACGAAGCGGTTCCGGGCGTCATACTCCGAGTTGCCGTAGCTGAGCTGCGTGAAGCCAGGCACCCAGTTGGTTCCCACGAGGTCGTAGCTGTTGCCGAAGCCCGAGCTCTCAAAACCGGAACCGTTATCGAGCGCATGGCTATAGGTGTAGCCCAGCTGGAAGTACAGGCCGTGGGTCATCTGCTTGGTCAGGCCGATCTGAAGGGAATGGTAGCTGGAGGAGCCGTCCGTGTAAACCTGCCCCACTGTACCGAAGTTGCCTGAGGTTTCCGTAAACCACTGTGGGTAGCTCAGCGCGAGAAGCGAAGCCACGTTAGCCTGACAGTCGGAAGGACTCATTGTCTGGCAGAGGGAAACGGCGGCAGCGTGGCCAGCCGCTGTGATCCGGTCAGCTTCATATGCCCGCACCAGATGGCGTCCCAGCGACCCGACATAGCCGATGGATAGCACCTGATTGCCGGGAAGCTGGCGCTGTATCTGCAACATGATATTGAAGGCATAGGGCACATCATACTTTGGCGATATCGTGCTCAGGCCGTAAGGAACGAATTGAGAAAAATCAATGGCTTGTCCCGGCGTGGGGAACGCATAGGGAAATATATTCGGTCCGGAGAGTCCAGCACGGCCAGCGACGTCCGCAAACGGGTTAGCAAAACTCGGGCTACCGCATACGGCACTGGAGTTGCAGACACCTGACGCGCCGACGCTTGATGTTCCAAATGGCGGATCTTCCAGGTTCTGCAATTGCGCTTCTTCACTATCGCGGTTGAAGTAGAGGCCAAAGCCACCGCGAACGGAGAAGTGGTGCTCGCCGGCAGGGCCTGTCAGCCAGCCGATCTGATCGCTGGGAGACCAGTCAAAGCCTACGCGCGGCGCGAAGTGATCGTACTTCGCCGTCGCCCCACCTTGATCGTTGCAGCCGGGATCTCCTGGGTACAGAAGACTGGGTTGTGCAGTTGGGAAGACCTTGGACTGGGCGCCGGGAGTAAAGCAGATGATAGCCTTGCCGCCGTACTGCAGATTGGCGAACGGGGTCTGTATGTCGTAGCCGGTGCCGTAATTAAAGGTAAGAGAGCTATTGACCTTCCAGTTGTCCTGGGCGTAGCCGTAAATTTCCCAGGCGCGGGCGTTGATCTGCGCTCCCGAGCCCTGGCTGTACGAACTGGGAATCCCCACGAGGAAGTCCAGGAGCGGGTCGCCGGAGGTGAAAGATCCGCTTCCGCCGAAGCCGTAGTTGCCAAAGAGATTCGCATAGAAGGGGTTGTCGACCGTAAATCGCTCAACGTGGGCGCCGAACTGGAGGTTATGGTTGCCGATCAGTTTGGTGAAGTTATCGGAATAGTCCTGGTTGGCGTCGAGGCGGGGCTGGGGCCCGTTGTTGCTGAAGCCAAGCGTGAAATAACCTGTAACGCCTATTTTAGGCAATGACCCCAATGCTGGATCCTGCGGACTGATCGCGAATCCAAACGAAGAGGGAGACTGAACCTCGGCCGGCTCGACTGCTGCATAGTTGAACCGGTAATATCCCGCACGCAATTCGTTCAGAGTGCTTGGGTTGAAGGTGTGGGTCCAGGAAGCGTTGAATATCTTGATGTGTCGCGCATTGTTCTCGGCAAATCCCGGCAGGGTGGACCCTGTGAAGGGCAGTGAGGCGAAGCTGGGAGCAGACTGGAAGATGCCCGATGCCCACAGCAGATCGTTGCGGGTCACTTGAGCGTCAGCCCGCACAATTCCCTGATCCGCTCCGGCGGAGTTCGCCGCGTTGAAGTTGTAGAAGGTGCCGTTGTAATTGGGCGAAGGCACGTATTTATTAAGCAGATTCGCGGAGATGGAATTGAAATCTGTAACCGGAAGCTGAACCGTTGATCCGGAGAAGCAGGCGTTCCATGCCATGCCAGCCGGGCAGGCGGTTCCGCCGGGCCCCGCAATGGCAAACGGGAGAGGATTGCTCGTGAGGCCGACGGCGCCGTTGGCGCCGCCATTGGCTATGTTATTGTCGCCGGTCAGATCGGCATAGCCGGCGCCGTTTCTGCCAAGTTGCGCGTCGGTGGGAACTTTTGTCACTGTGGTCGCTCCCGTCGCGTTGCGCAGACCCTGGTAGGCCAGGAAGAAGAAGAGCTTGTTCTTCAGGATGGGGCCACCGAAGGTTCCGCCATAGAGGTTCTGGTGGAAGACGGGGCGTGTGCCCGGAGCCGAAAAGTAGTTCCCATTGTTTAGAAAAGTGTCGCGATAGAACTCGAACCCGCTGCCGTGAAATTGATTGGTGCCGCTCTTGATGGTTTCATTGACGATCGCGCCCGAGTTCCGGCTGTACTCCGGATTCTGAGTGCTGGTAACAAAGGTGACTTCGCCGAGAGCGTCGGGGTTGACGACGAGACCCTGTTCCTGGAGGGGCGCGTCGTTGATGTCGGCGCCGTCAAGCAGGTAGGCATTCTCCTGGGTCTGCGAGCCGTTGGCGGAGTAATTGCCGAAACGGTCAGAGGATTCGACGGAGCCGGGGCTGAGTTTCTGCAGAATGGTGGCATCGCGGCCAAGAAGCGGCATCTGCTCAATCTCGGTGGCGGTCATGGTGCTCTTAAGCTGCGTATCTGAGGTCTCTACCTGAACCGCAGAGGCGGAGACCTGAATGGTCGTGCTGCCGGAGCCCACTTCGAGCTTTGCCTCGACATCGCGATTATCGTTAACATTCAGCGTAAGGCCCACGGTCGTTGAGGTCTGAAATCCTGTTTTGTCGATGCGGACCGTGTATGGTCCGCCGGCGGCCAGTTGCGGCAACAGGTAATAGCCTTTGCTGTCGGTGGTCGCCTTTGTGGTGCTGCCTGTGCTGTTATTCACGACAGTAACGGTTGCATCGGGAACGACAGCACCGCTGGGGTCGGTGACGGTGCCGTGAATGGCTGCATACACATTTTGGGCGCTGGCCCTTGATGAGGTTAATAGACACAGTACCGCCAACGCCGCCATAACGAAAATCAGATTCTTGGGCTTCATAATTCCTCCGCGTGAAGCAAGGATCGAAAATCAGGCCGCTCACAACTGCTCTATAAATTGGAGGCTTCTCTACCGCCTGTATGATCGGGCGGGAGGACCGCCTTCTACTGATTCGCCCCGAATTGAAAGATTCCGGGGATGCGCCTACAAGATTGCAACAACAAATCCGAGCAAGCTTATGTAAAGCTAGTGCAATATCCGGGCAAGCTGATGAAAGCTGATGCAATTCCGATACCAAACTTGACGATTACCTTGTACCCGCGCCGCTTGGCTCACAACCATGTGCGGAACTGGAGCAAGGCAAATCGTTTTACTCAAAAAAGATCAATCACTTGCCTCGAGGAAGCTGAATTCTGCTCCGGATGAAAACATATGCGCCGGAGCGGGAAGAACCTGCAAAACAGCTCTTCCGAAATTCAGGTTTTTATATTTTCGGAAAGAGGCCTCTACATAAAATCACAAACTTAGGATTGCTGGGACTTACGGGCCGGGTTCGGAAAGCGGTTTCCCAGCAAAACTAAAAAAGCAATTTAATGTATGCCTAACCATCCAACCGTGGCTTTCTGCAAACAACGAAACCTCCAATATCGAGCCGGCGTAATGCGCCTACGGCCAAGGACAACGAAAGCTTTTGTACCTTCAGGAGCGGTAAGTGCCGTTGCAAACAACGTCAAAAAATGTCAGGTGGATTCTTCCATTGCTCGTCGTATGCGCCTTCACCATGCCGCTGTGGGGCCAGGCGATGGGACGAATCAAGCGCCCATCTTGGTCATGATTGAAAATTACCGGACCGGTCTGGTGTGGGAGAAGTTCATCTCCAACCCGGAAATAGGCAACATGCTCAAAAACTCGACGAAGTTACGGCAAAGTAGAAGTGCTTCTGGTCTGAACAAGTGGCTTTGAGAGAGCAGTTATTGAAGCAGTCACTTGTTGGACGCCGCTTTCCGGCCTTATGCTGACGCGGCAATCCGTGCGCGATTTATTCTAGTCAAAGTGTTTTAAAAACCATAAACCGCGGCACTTAATCAATGCCGATTCGTTCGATGGATATGGCTCGCGGTCCGAACACTGCCGGGAGGATTCTATGATGCGGATCAAGTCGATTCTTTCTATTGCGGCTGGAGCAGCAACGCTATTTGCGGCAGGCTCCATGTTGAACCCCCACCTAGCCGCGCAGGAACAGATACAAATTAGTGCAAGCGCGCCGACAACGTCATTCCCACATTATTGGGAGCAGATGTTTGGATCGGGACGTGCGATTCTTTCTCTCCGCGAAAGCTATCGCGACGACCTGCGCGCGGTGAAGCAGGTAACCGATTTTCGCTATGTGCGCTTCCACGGCATCCTGCTCGATGAGGTGGGCGTTTACAACGAAGATGAGCATTGCAACACGGTCTACAACTTCGCCTATGTCGACCAGATTTACGACGGTCTGCTGAAAAATGGCGTTCGGCCGTTCGTGGAAATTAGTTTTATGCCGAAGAAGCTCGCCTTCAATCCGGACGCGCTGCATGCCTTCTGGTACAAGCCGAATGTATCTCCACCCAGGAGTATGGAGGATTGGGATGCCTTGATGACCCATTTCGCACAACATCTTGTTGATCGATATGGCATCGATGAAGTTTCGCAGTGGTACTTCGAAGTGTGGAACGAACCGAACATCGATTTCTGGGGAGGTATTCCGCGGCAGAAATCCTACTTTGAGTTGTATGACCATACTGCTCGCGATTTAAAAGCTGTAAGCCCTCGGCTGCGAGTCGGTGGCCCGGCCACTGCCGCAGCGTCCTGGGTAACTGACTTTCTAAAACATACAGCGGCAAATCACGTGCCCGTCGACTTCGTTTCTACGCACGGGTATGCGGACGATACGGTGGAAAATCTGTTCGGAACTGATGAAGCAATTCCAATGGACGACCGCGTCTGTCGCGCAGTCGAGAAGGTGAGAGGTGAGATTCACGACTCTGCGATGCCGCAGTTACCTCTTTACTGGACCGAGTGGAATGTGCCCGGGATGTTGGAGGCACGGGATACTATCTACGTCGGGCCGGCCCTGGCTAATACCGTCAGGGAATGCGACGGCAAAGTGGATGCACTTTCGTTCTGGACGTTCTCGGATGTGTTTGAGGAGGGTGGGCCGAGCGACCGCCCGTTTAATGGTCAGTTCGGGCTGCGCGCAAAGGGAGGAATCAACAAGCCCAGCTACTATGCGTACGGTCTGCTGCACCAGCTTGGCGATAGACGAATCGCGAACGCGGCGAAGGATGTAATCATCACCAGGACAAAGGATGGAGGCTTGGCGATCGCCGCATGGAATCTGGTGGATCCAGATAAACACGGCTCAACGCAGACCTTCGAGTTCACGATTCAAGGTGTCCCGGAGGACGCCCGCGTCACAGTCGAGCGCGTCGACGATCAGCATGGAAATGTCTTGAAGGAATATGCTGCGATGGGCAAACCTCTCGACCCAACACCCGCTCAGGTAGAGCAGTTGAACAGGGAAACAACCCTAGTTCCCGAACAGATGAAGCTACACAATGGAAAGCTAAACATGCAGTTGACCCCGAATGCCCTGGTGCTTATAACAGTCAACCCATCATGAATCATCGGCTGCTGCAGCGCCGGCTATTTGAGGGGCGAGTCGCTTTTCACAGCTAGCTCCTGAAACCCAAGACGGACTGAGTTGGCACATCGAGGTTCGCGCGAGATCCTGCTTCGCCGCTCATCCATCCATAGCGCCATAGCGCGGAGGCTCGTATCGGAAAGAAAATCCGCTCCTCTGTGCGGGTGTGCAGATTGTCTAAGTGGGTCGAAGGGCATCAGCAGGTATCCAGAACCTATCTCATAAATCGAAAAGCAGGGTTTGCCCGCCCGCGGCATAACTTCCGTATTGCCGGTTACACGCTCACAACACTCAATCGAATGGGTGCATAGGCGATTTTTCACCAGCAACATCCCCGGCCTTCACCGCTTAAAGGCTAAATGCTTTAATGGCAGAAATGTCTCTTTTTGAAATGGGATATCTCTGTCTATACTCTTCCTAATGATCCGGACAATTTCTCTTCTCCTGGCAGGTGTGCTTGTCGTGCCGACGTGCGCATGGGCCCAGAACGCTCCATCAGCCTCATTGCAAGTTGGAACAAATGCGGCTTATCCTACGGCTGCCACTCCCTCTGACCCGACCGCGCTCATGGTGCAGGCGGCCCGGTTGAACGGTTTAGCCGGGGTTCTTGCGCCTTGGCACCTCGAGGCCACCTATCAGACCTTCGACGCAGATGGAAAACCGAAGGACCAGGGAACATTCAGCGAATGGTGGGCAGGCAAGGACACATATAAGACCGTTTATACAAGTGCAGCCAGCGACCTCAACCTCACGATCTACCGCTATGGCAAAACAAGCGCCAGCACTGGATCTCCCGGGTGGATTCCCTTTCGAGCGCAGACGGCGCAACGTTACCTGGTGTCTCCAGTGCCGCCCCCCAGCGCGGTGGAAAAGCTCGCGTTTAGCATTATGCCGATGAATCTGGGCCAGGTGACACTCCAATGCCTGAGGGCTCCTTTAAGTGAACCTGACGCTACGTCCTATCTCCCCTACGGCGATCTGCCTGCGGTCTGTACGACAGAGGGCAGTCACATTGTTCGGGCTATTGTCGATCCCAATAAATTTCTTGTGCTCTTCAACAAGATTGTGCAGATTGGCGGACGTTACGTTGCAGAAGATCTCAGCGTTAGGGACCCAGACCTGACGATCGTCAATATGCAGGTAACCAACCTCGAGCTTCTATCCACCGTGAATCTTTCAGACTTCGTGCCTCCCGCCACAGCTTCCAGCTTCCCCGCCCCGGTCGCGCTGCGCGAAATTGCCCGACAGGTAATCGGAGGTGACGCGCCGATATATCCCGCAGTTGCGAAGTCGCGGCACGTGGAAGGGGTGGTAACCCTTGATGCTGTGATAACCAAAAAGGGAATGATTGGCGAGCTGGAAGTTTTAAGCGGCCCCAAGGCTTTGCAGCGTGCCGCATATGATGCGGTGAAAACGTGGAAATATAAACCATACCTGGTGGATGGGCAGCCAGTGGAAGTGCAGACCCAGATCAGAGTGATGTTCCACATTCGTTGAGAGCCATCATTGCCCCAATAGCTCTCACGGCGGACCAATCGTCCTTTCATGTTGACAGTTTGTCGGCAATCCGTAAGTAATTCTGCCAAGCTTCGCCCGACCAGAGACATTTATGAGATGGGTTCTGGTGTGACGTCACAGGGCCTGATCTCGTCCAATGCGAGCTAGACAAAACAACCATTCAGGTTGAGATTGGAATTGCGGAAGCTATCCTGGATACGTTCCCGTAATGTAGCCCTCCAGCTCCTGAATGGTTTGCGCCTGACCCGAGATCACCCATTTCACCAGGTCGCCGATAGAGATCAGACCCACCACAGTCTCATCCTGCAACACCGGGAGATGGCGAAAATGGTGTTCGGTCATAAGGGTCATGCATTCATCCACAGTGTGTTGCGGACTTACGAAGATAACCGGGCTGGTCATGATCTGGTGGACCTGGGTTTCTCTGGAAGCCTGGCCGATCAGGATTCCTTTTCGCGCGTAGTCACGCTCCGACAGGATGCCGACCAGCCGGTGGTTCGAAAGAACCAGCAAGGCACCGACGTCGTGCTCGGCCATCTTCTCGATCGCTTCGTAGACCGTCTGCTCGGGTGCTATCGACAGAACCCTGTTTTGTTCTTTGCTCTTCAGCACGAGTCCAATTGTGTCGGAGATTTTCATCAAACCCTCCTGACCCTTAGTAGCGTCTCGATTTATGTCGCTAGTCCCGCGTAACTTTTGTCATCGCGGCACGGCAGTGTATCCGGATCCGTGCTGAACGGGCCGTATTCGCATTCATGCCAAAAATCGCGTGCTGCTTAGCAGGATCTGCGAACCGTCCGGGGCGCGATTCGAACTCTTCCCGATTCGGTACGTGGACAATATAGTCCTTCCCGATTGCGCAAGGACAGGGGAGACGCGGATTGGGCTTTTACGTGGATGGAAACGGTCAAAGTATGTCGCTCAATAAACGGATTCCCTCGCGAATTTCTTTCTCATTCATCCGCGCGTAGCCGAGCATCAGGCCTGTCCGCGATGGCTGCGTGAGGAAGCAATGGGACATTCCGTAAATGCCAACTCCTCGAGATGCCGCGCGGGCAATTACGGCGTCGTCCGACGCTCCTTTTTTGAGCCACAGTACGACATGAGCACCCGAGCCGTCACCTGTGACCTCGACACGCGCGCCCAGATACTTGTGAATCGCGTGGAGCAACGCTTCGCGACGTGCCGTGCTTCTGCGTCGAAGACGGCGCAAATGGCGTTCATACATTCCGGAAGTTATAAACTCGGCGAGAGCTTGCTGTTCAAGAGTTGCGGAGTGCAGGTCGTTAAGCCATTTGGCCGCTGTGAACGCGGGAGTCAGCGACTTCGGCACGATCAGGTAACCGATGCGCAGGGACGGAAACACGGTACGCGAAAATGTTCCAATGTAGACGATACGCCCGTCCGTATCCAGTCCTTGCAAAGACTCCAGCGGCCGTCCTTCGTAATGGAACTCACCGTCGTAGTCGTCCTCGACAATCACCGCGTTCTTGCGCCTGGCCCAATCGAGCAGAGCGAGCCGCCGGGAGAGTGGAAGGATCGCGCCGGTGGGAAACTGGTGCGATGGCGTAACGAAGACCAGGCTGGCCTGCGCCGGCAGTTTGGCGGGATTCAAACCGTCGCGATCAACCGGCACCGGTAGCAACTTAGCTCCGGCGGCGCGAAGCACTTCTCTTGTGCCGTCATAGTGCGGATCTTCGATCGCCACGCGATCGCCGCGCTCTACGAGTACCCGCGTAACCAGATCCAGCGCCTGCTGGGAGCCGTTGACGACAATCACCTCCGATGGATCGCAGACCACCGCGCGAGATCGCCGCAGATGAGCGCAGATGGCCTCGCGCAGGCCGAGACTCCCGACGGCTTCGCCATAGTCAAATTGGCGAGCCGGAGCCATCCGCGCATGACGCAGCAGGATGCGCCGCCACATCTCGAACGGAAATATCTCGATGTCGCTCCGCCCATACGCAAAATCGTAACGGAGCAGGGGTGACCGCCGCCTGGGAGAACCCACGGCTCCCGCAGCGTCGGCGGCGCCCGAGCCAAAACGCGACAGCTTCAGCCTGGCGGATGGTTTCTTTCTCTCAGGCGGGTTGCCACCCAATCCCTCAGACACGTACGTTCCTGAACCGCCGCGGCCCACTGCGAATCCTTCCGCCAGCAGCTGGTCATAGGCCAGCAAAACGATCGTCCGCGAAACGCCGAGTTGCTCTGCCAGATCGCGTGTCGAAGGGAGACGGTCGCCGGCGGGAAGAACTCCGGACAGAATGGCTTGCCGCAGGCCGAAATAAATCTGCCTGTACAGCGGTTCGCCTTCCTTCGAAAGTGGTATCGCTAATTGCATACAAAATGGCTCTATGAAACTACCACAAATAGCGCCATTCTTGAATCATGAATCTGGAGGAGACAATGAACCCGCTTCGGCATATTGGGACGTATCTTCTATTGGCCGCGTTTGGCTATCTCGCGCAACCGGTTCCGGCACTTTCACAAACCGCACAGGGCCCCGGCGCGAAGCGGGACGGGCAACACGATTTTGATTTCGAAATCGGTACCTGGAAGATTCACTTATCACGACTCCAGGATCGCCTGGCGGGCTCTACGACCTGGGTCAAATTTGATGGCACATCGGTTACACGAAAAGTCTGGGACGGTCGCGCCAATCTGGAGGAATTCGAAACCGATAGCCCAACAGGGCACATCGAAGGTCTGACTTTACGCGTGTACAATCCGCAAACCCACCAATGGAGTATCTATTGGGCGAATAGCAAGGACCCCGCCCTCGGCCAGCCCATTCAACCGATGGTCGGCGAGTTCAAGAATGGTCGCGGCGAATTTTACGATCAGGAACTATGGAAGGGAAGATCTGTCTTTGTTCGATTTGTCTGGTCGGACATCACTCCGAATTCGGCGCACTTTGAGCAATCCTACTCGGATGATGGGGGCAAGACCTGGGAAGTCAACTGGATCACGGATCAAACACGAGTGAAAGATGAATCGGACAAAGCGCACTGAACTTCGCCGCATCCCCGATAGAGGATCGCACGACTGGGAAACGATTCGTCAAATTTTGGACGCGGGCCTTCTCGCTTGCGTCGGATTTTGCGTGGATGGCCAGCCCTTTGTCATTCCGACGCTTTATGGCCGGGATGGAGAAAGGCTCTATTTGCACGGTTCAGCGGCCAGCCGAATGCTGCGGGAACTTGAAACCGGCATCCCGGCCTGTGTAACGGTGACTTTGGTGGATGGATTGGTCTTGTCGCGGTCCGCCTTCGATCATTCCATGAACTACCGCTCCGTCGTTGCATTTGGAAAGGCGCGGAGGATCGCAGATCCAGGGGAGAAGATCAAATCCTTGCGGATCATCTCCGAACATCTCATCGCCGGCCGGTGGGCAGATGTCCGTGAACCCAGCGAGAAGGAATTGAAGGCGACAACGGTGCTTGAATTCTCGATTGAAGAAGCTTCATCGAAGGTGCGAAGTGGGCCGCCGCTGGACAACGAGAGCGACTATGGGTTGCCGGTATGGGCAGGGGTATTACCGCTGGAGATGAAGTCCCGGCTGCCCATACCGGACGACAAACTAATCAAAGGTGTCCCTCTTCCGGATTATGTCCGGCACTACGATGCCCGGATCAACGGCCGTAAGCAGAATTACCGCACGTGCATTCTTTAGTGGCAACAGAGGGATGTTCTAATTGAATCGGGGCGCGTCTACCGCTCCTTAGCCGCACGTGAATCAGAACCCTGAACAGCAAAGCTTCGATCTTGTGGTCGTGGGCGCCGGCGCTGCCGGGCTCATGTGCGCCATTGAGGCAGGTCGGCGCGGCCGGCGCGTGGCGCTGCTCGAACATGCAAACCGCGTGGGCAAGAAAATCCTGATCTCGGGCGGCGGACGCTGCAACTTCACCAACCTGCACTGCCGTCCGGAGAACTTTCTCTCCGCCAATCCCCACTTCGCCCGATCGGCACTGGCGCGCTACACGCCCGCGGATTTCATCGCTCTTGTGGAACAGTACGGTATCGCTTACCACGAAAAGACTCTGGGGCAGCTCTTTTGCGACGGCTCCGCGGAACAAGTCGTCGCCATGCTGCTGAACGAGTGTGCCACTAATAATGTCAGGATCTTTCTCGGAGCAAGCGTCCGGGAGGTGCGGCGCGAGACTCGACCCGCCGGCAATCGCCACGATGACGTTGAGTTCGTTCTGCTGACCGATACTGCCGCGTTCTCCGCTCCGGCATTGGTTGTGGCCACCGGCGGTTTGTCTATTCCGAAAATGGGCGCCACGAGCTTTGGATATGAAGTGGCTCGCCAGTTTGGTGTGCCCATCTGCGAGTGCCGTCCGGCGCTGGTGCCACTGGTGCTTGGCGGGGCGGAGCACGCGAGCTTCTGTGAATTGGCCGGCATTTCCGCCGCAGTGCTGGTGTCGCTCGGCAAACGCAGCTTTCGAGAAAAGCTGTTGATCACGCATCGCGGATTGAGCGGACCGGCCGTGCTGCAGATTTCGTCGTACTGGAATGGTGTCGAGCCGGTGTTCGTGGATTGGGCTCCGGGCCAGGAGATCATGTCGGCGCTGCGAAGGCCCAGTGGCCGCCGCGATCTCTCCGCGGCGAAGGCGGCGCTGCGGGAGAAGCTGTCGACGCGGCTGGCGGAACGCTTGCTCGACATTGCCATGCCGCTGACGTGGACCAATCACGCGCTGGCGCAGTTGGAGCGCCGGCTGCACGCGTGGCCATTCACGCCAGTCGGGACCGAAGGATACGACAAGGCCGAGGTGACGGCAGGCGGTGTGAGCACCGATGCGCTCTCTGCGCAGACTATGGAGTGCCGTCATGTGCCGGGGCTCTATTTCATCGGCGAAGTGGTGGACGTAACCGGTCATCTGGGCGGATTTAACTTCCAGTGGGCATGGGCCTCAGGCGCAGCAGTGGGGCGGGCGGTGTGACGGCGGATGGGGTTCCGGCTGGCTGAGACGTTCAGGGTGAGTGATCTTCTCCATCCCTTTTGTGCTCTGAGGTCGTAAAATACTGGCCTGCCTCATTTCGAGACAAGATAAGTTTATAAGTTAGTTACTCTATACCATCTCATAACTATCTGTGAAGGCTTGGTTTGCCGGGTAACTTGGGCAGCATAGCGAGAAATCCGCGCTTAGCTATGTTGGCGAGGTTGCCACAGCCTCATGGTGCAACATTTTTTACCTTCGCACCATTTTGTAGTAGTAGCGGACGTTTGCGATGTATATCATCAAGCGAGAATTTAGGGTACTTCTTTTTGCATTGTCGGGGTGCCGAAAGTACCTCTTTTCCCCGGCTATTTCACTTCCTTGGACGTAAGTTCGATGCGCAAAAACCTTTTTGCCCTGTTGTCTTCCGTGTTAACGCGGAGCGGGTCGAGACACTCTCTTTCGCTGGCCGCAGTCATTTCGCTGGCATGTGTTTTCTCTGCCAACGCTCGCGCGGCCAATACGTGGACCGTGACCACGCTGACCGACTCCAACGACGGCTCATGTGGCGGCACGTGTTCGCTTCGCGACGCTATCACTGCGGCAGGATCCGGAGACACGATCAATTTTCAATCGGGACTCGCCGGGACGATTACGCTGGGTAGTGCGTTGCCCCAGATTTCTGTGAATCTGACGATTCAAGGGCCGGGTGCGAGCAATGTGACAGTCTCCGGCGCTCAACTGTGGAGGGTCTTTACGATCAATTCCGGGACGGTCGTTCTCTCCGGACTGACGATTGCCGATGGAGGCGGCGCAAACGGCGGCGCCATCGTCATCGTCGCAGGCAACTTGACCGTGAGCGCCAGCACATTTATCGGCAATTCGGCCATTGGCGGCAGCGGTGGTGGCATCTTCAACATCGCAGGCATCTTGACCGTGAGCGCCAGCACATTTATCGGTAATTCGGCCAGCTATGAGGGCGGCGGCATCTTCAACGAGAGCACGCTGACGGTGAGCGACAGCACCTTCTCTGACAATTCCGCAGCCAGCGGCGGCGGCATCTTCAACGACGCCGGCACGCTGACGGCGAACAATAATATTTTCTACGGCAATACTGCTAGCGGCTACGGCGGCGGCATCGCCAACCTTGGCACGAGCAACGCGAGTTATAACGTCTTTTGGCACAACCTCGTCAACGGCGGCGAAAACGATTGCAACGGCTGCACATCCAACAGCAATCCAGTGAACGCCGATCCGAAGCTTGCTCCGCTGGGTAACTACGGGGGGCCGACAGAGACTATGCTGCCGCTGCCGGGTAGCGCGGCAATCTGCGCGGGTTCGGCCTCGCTGGCTGTTGCGAATGGCAATCCACTGACAACCGATCAGCGTGGTTTTCCGCTGAGTCCATCGAGCTGCGCAAGTGGTGCTGTGGATGCCGGATCGGTGCAGTCCAATTACCTTACGGTCAATAACACAGGCGATGCGGATGATGGATCCTGCAGCAGCACCGCGTGTTCGCTGCGCGACGCCCTCAATGCTGCCGCCGTGAGCGGAGACATTAACTTCGCCTCCGGCGTTACCGGCACGATCACGCTGGGCAGCGCGTTACCGCAGATAAACGGGCAGGTAAACATTATTGGCCCGGGTGCGAGCACTCTTACCGTTTCCGGAGGGAATTCGGCCACAGTCGGCAGCATTTTCGAAGTCAATGCCGGGGCGCAGGCAACATTCTCCGGTTTGACCATCGCCGAAGGCAACACTACCGTCTACGGGGGTGGCATTTTCAACCGGGGCACGTTAGCGGTGAGCAATAGCGCCTTCTCCGGGAACTCCGCGACGTATGGCGGCGCAATCGTCGCATACACCGGCACGTTGTCGGTGAGCGGCAGCACCTTTTCCGGCAATTCCGCAACGGCTGGCGGGGGCGGCGGCATCTTCAACTTCGCCGGCAGCGTGGTAACTGTGACCAACAGCACCTTTGCCGGCAACTCCGCTACGGGTCCCGGAGGTGCACTGGGCAACCTGGGCGCGCTGGTGGTGAGCGACGACACCTTCTCAGCAAATTCTGCCGCCTACGGGGGCGGCGGCATCTTCAATTACGGCGGCGGCACCTTGACCTCAAGCAACAGCATCTTCTCCGGTAATCTATCCGCTTCGTCCGGAGCCGCGGGCGCGGGCATTCTCAACTCAACTGGCGTAGTTAACGCCAGCGATAACGTCTTTTATAACAACCTCGCCAACGGCGTTGAAGACGACTGCAATAATTGCACTGCGGACTCCGGTGCTATCTCCGCCGATCCGATGCTGGCTGTGCTGGGCAATTATGGCGGCTCAACGCAAACCATGCTGCCTCTGCCGGGCAGCGCGGCGATCTGCGCCGGCTTGACTTCGCTTGTTCCGTCAGGGGTCATTATCGACCAGCGCGGCTTTGCGCGAACCACGAGTTATTCCGGTACGGCGTGCGTGGATGCGGGGGCGGTGCAGACCAACTACCAGTCCATCCAGTTCACCAATGCGAGCAGCGGTTACACCGGCACGATAAACCAGGCGGTGAGTCCCGCTCCGACCATCTCCGTGACTGAGAATGGCCAGAACATCGGCGCTGTGCCGGTGACGCTTACCTTCAGCGGTTCGGGAACAGCTATCGGATTGGGACCGGCAACCACTGTTGGAAACTCCGGCGCAACCTTCAGCAACCTGCAGGTGAATACGGCTGGCAGCGATACGCTTTCGGCGACGTTGCAGATTACGCCCACGTTTGCGATCACTACCAATCCGACCGCTGACCTGACGATCACACCGACGACGCAGACAATTACCTTCAGCCCGCTGCCGTCACCGGTGATCTATGGCGCAGCGCCGATCACGCTATCGGCGACGGCCTCCTCCACGCTGGCCGTGAGCTTCAAAGTGGATTCGGGGCCGGGGTCGATCACCGGAAATACGCTCAGGATCACCGGCGCGGGCACAATCACAGTTGAAGCGGACCAGACAGGCAATAGCAGTTATTCCGCGGCAACCCCGGTCATGCAGGCCATCGTCGTGAACCCGGCGACGCTTAATATAGTGGTTGCCAATGCCGCGCGCGCCTACGGCGTGGCGAATCCTGTGTTTACCGGATCGGCCACGGGCTTTGTGAACGGCGATACTGCGTCCAGCACGATCCTGACCTTCACCACCACGGCCACTGCAGCAAGCCCGAGGGGAACGTATCCTATTTCCGCGGAGCTGATTAACACCACCGCGGCCGCGAATTATTCGTTAAACATCACCGCCGGAACATTGACCATTAGCCGGGCTACGCTGATCATCAGGGTGAACAGCGCCTCGCGCGGCTACGGCGCGGCGAATCCAGTGTTCACCGGATCCGCCACGGGATTTGTGAACGGCGACACTGCGGCCAGCACAGGCCTGGCCTTCACCACCACGGCCACCGCAGCAAGCCCAATGGGAACGTATCCAATTACGGCGGCGCTGACCAACATCACAGCGGCTGCGAATTACTCGTTGAGCATCACCGCCGGAACACTGACCATTACCCGGGATACGCTGACCATCAGTGTGAACAGCGCTTCGCGCGTCTATGGCGCAACGAATCCGGCGTTCACCGGATCGGCTACAGGATTTGTGAATGGCGACACTGCGGCAAGTACGGGCCTGAGTTACTCCTCGACAGCCACGGCAGCAAGCCCAGTGGGAACATACCCTATTACAGCCACGCTGACCAACACCACGGCGGCTGCGAATTACTCGCTGAACATCACCGCCGGAACACTGACCGTTACCCGGGCTACGCTGACCATCAGCGCGAACAACGCAACGCGCGTCTACGGTGCGGCGAACCCCACATTTTCCGGCACAATTACTGGAGTCGTGAATGGGGATACCTTAACCGAAAGCTTTACAACGACAGCAACAACAGCTTCGAACGCCGGTACCTATGCGATTGTGCCGAGTGTGGCCGGCGCGAAGGTGAGCGACTACTCTGAGATTTCGCGGAATGGCACGCTGACGGTGACGCAGGCGGCAAGCTCCACCACATTGTCTGCGAGCGGCAACACGATCAATCCCGGCCAAAGCGTAACTCTGACCGCACATGTGAAATCAGCTACCGCCAATACTCCCGGCGGACCTACCGGCTCGGTGAAGTTCTATGAGGGGACTTCAGTGCTGGGCACGGCCACGCTGAGCGGCGGCACAGCTACTTATACGACGACTGCGCTGGCCAGCGCCACGACCGATAATCTCACCGCCGTGTACCTTGGAGACACAAACTTTGTTGGTTCGACCAGTTCGGCAACCATGGTGTCTGTAGGCCAGCTTGACTTCACCTTGTCGGTAACCGGCTCCGCATCTCAGACGGTAACAGGGGGAAATCCCGCCAGCTATCAGCTAGCCGTTGCACCGCTCTATGGTGCTTACGGCGGACCTGTGAGCTTTGCGGCTACCGGATTACCGTCCGGATTTGCCGCAACATTCTCCCCGGCGAACCTTGCGGCCAATAGCGGCGCGCAGGCGGTGACGGTGACCGTCAAGACACCTGCGACCATCGCGGCCAATTCTGATCGGCCGCTGAGTGAGAAGCTGGCTCCAGTGGCTTTCGGATTATTGTTGCTGCCGCTGACTGGAATGCGGAAAGTACGCCGCAGGTTGAGCAGGCATTTGCTGGTGATTCTGATTCTGCTCGCGGGCCTGGGCGGCGTGGTTGGATTGAGCGGCTGCGGCACCCATGCCGGGATAGGTGGTGGCAGCTCCGCCCTGCAGCCGCAGAGCCACTCGTTTACGGTAACGGCCAGTGCGGGCAGCATGCAGCACAGCGCTTCGCTTACTGTTGAGGTGAAGTAGCGGATACGACAGGACTGGAGAGATCTTGCGGTGCTGCAACTGTTATAGTTGCCAAAGCTTGCCTGACGCGCGGCTGGTTGCAATGATTCTTTCCTGGCCCTCCGCTAGCTATCCCATCGAACTTGGCGACGACGTGCATGCCTGGGCATGGCGCACCATTCCCACCGCAGAGCGCGACAGCCTGTTGAATGCGATTGTGAGTGCGGAAGAGCGGGAAAGGGCGGACCGGTTCCGGTTTCCGGAGGACCGCCAACGGTATCTTACCTGTCATGCAAACCTGCGAACCCTGCTTGCGCGATATGCCGGCTGCGAACCGCAGAGCCTGTCCTTTATTACGAACGAATTTGGGAAACCGGCCCTGAAGAATCCGGCCGGTTGCGAACTGCTCCGCTTTAACCTAAGCCACAGCCAGGATATCGGTCTGCTGGCTGTTACCCGGGTGGCGGCAATCGGCGCGGATGTCGAGCGGATACGCCCCATTGAGCGGGAGGTTGCCGATGCGCATTTTTCGAATAGGGAATTGGAAGACCTTGCGTCGCTCGATGCGGAGCACTGGCTTGACGGGTTCTTCAATTGCTGGACGCGCAAAGAAGCGATCCTCAAAGCCGAAGGCTGGGGGCTCAACATTCCGCTGGACGCGTTTGACGTAACCCTTCTCCCGGGCGAATCTGCCGTTTTGCGGGAAGCTCGACCGGAGGCGCGGATAAGCCAGAGTTGGAGGCTCGAGCACCTGCAACCGGCTCCCGAAGTCGTGGGAGCAATCGCCGTTGGCGGATCATTTTCGAAGCTAAGATACTTCAGCTTTGCAGGCTAATTATTTGCCAACGCGCAGGCGTTTGGCTGCTTGGATTTTTCACGCTGGGGCTCGGACACTTGCGGCAAGGTTTGGCCGCCCGCTTCGGCGATGAAAATTGGTTGCAGCGACAGACGGGATGCGATCTTGTCTGCGAGAATTCGCGCCCCCGGATCGTCGAATATCTGCGAATGATTTCCGGGCAGGCAAATGGCCTCCACTTCCTGTTGCAGCAGCTCGCTCCAGCCCAGATCCGTGGGCAGAAATTTGCCCCGGGGCTGTTCGTCGCTGCAGAACACCAGCGCTTCGAATTTGCCTTCGCGCTCTTCGTAGCCCTCACTGGCGGCATAGAGGACCTGATCGATCAGCGGGGTTTGGCTCTCTGCTTTCATGGCGATCCTGATTCCAGCCCGATACAGGATTGTCCGGATCTGTCCGGCCGCCGCCGCTCGCATCATCCCGCTCCACTTCGCGAGAAAGGACAGCTTCTCCGCCGCTGATAGCAGATGAAAAGCGCTCCAATACCTCCAAACGCGGGAAACATGGTAATTTGCTTCGGCAGAAAAGCGCCGCATGCGGCCTGTCTTGCGCCAATATCCCGGAGCCCACGCGTCGACCAGCAGAAGCAGATCGACCGCTTCACCGGCACGACGAAGCTGCTGCGCAATCTCGTACGCGAGCCATGCGGAGATGCACCAACCTCCCAGCCGATAAGGCCCCGTGGGTCGCACCGCGCGAATCAGGGAAACATAATAAGCGGCGATTTCCTGAAATGTGGTGTGTACGCCGTTTTTCAAATCCTCGTCCTGCATCACTACGGTGAAGACGGGCTGATCCGGGCTCAGCCATTGCACCATGCGGCGAAAAACCATGCTTTGCGAGATAAGGAAAAGCGGCGGCTGAGTGCCTTCCGCGCGCAGGGGAATGACACGGGATTGGAAGAGGCGATCCTGAGATGATTCGAGGCGATGCGCGAGCGCCTCGACAGTGGGCGCGGCAAAGACGTCCGCTGCCGACATTTGCTGATCCGTTACCTTCTTCAATTGCGCTCGAATGCGCGCCAGCGTAAGCGAATTGCCGCCGAGATCGAAGAAGTTGTCCCGGATGCCGATTGCGTCGTTGCGGAATATCTCCTGCCAGATTCCAAGCATGGCGCACTCAAGGCCGGTGCGCGGACGAACGGAAGCGCAGATCAGTGATGAGGCAGATGTCCGGACCATTTCAGGAGAGTGTAGATGGAGCCCGGCATCCTGCCACGCGGGTGAGGGAAGCGCCTTGCGGTCAACTTTGCCGTTAGAGGTGAGAGGAAATTCCTTCAACACGACAAACCATGATGGAACCATGTATTCGGGAAGTCTCGCAAAGAGAGCTCTCCGTAAAGCCTCGGTGTCAAAGCCGGTTTTTTGCTGCGGAACCAGATAGGCAATCAGTGCCGGATCGCCAATTTGATTCTGCCGAAGAACAACCGCCGCTTGTTTGAGGCCGCTGCAGGTTTCGATGGCCTTCTCGATTTCGCCAGGCTCGATGCGGAAGCCGCGAAGTTTGATCTGATGATCGCTTCTGCGCAGGAACTCGATATCTCCGTCTTCAGACTGGCGAACCAGGTCACCGGTTTTATAGATACGCGCTCCGGTGGTTTCGAAAAAGGGATTGCGAAGGAACATTGCAGACGTCAGCTCGGGATTGTTGTAATAACCGCGCGCCAATCCGTCGCCGCCGATGTAGAGCTCGCCGGTAACTCCGGGAGGCACAGGTTGCATGCGCTCATCCAGTACATAGAACTGCGTGTTCGCCAAAGGTGGCCCGATGAGTATCGGCTCGTTGCCGGATGTAACTTCAGAGATCGAAGACCATATCGTCGTCTCTGTGGGCCCGTACATATTCCACAGCCGTCCGCCGCCGCTGAGAAGGTGATTTGCCAGCTCACGGTTCCACACTTCGCCGCCGCAAAGCATTTTGAAGCCGGGCCAGGAAGAGAAACCAGCTTCGAGCAGCATCCGCCAGGTGATGGGAGTGGCTTGAAGAACGTTGCTGAGCGAGGTTTTGATTAACTCGAGCAGGCGCGCCCCATCCCATGAATCCTGACGTCGCGCAACGACAAGCGTTCCGCCGTACACAAGAGGCAACAGAAGTTCGAGCGCGGCAATGTCAAAGGTAAGCGTGGTGACCGCGAGCAGCCGGTCGTTCGGCCTGAATCCGATCTCTTTTGTCGCAGCGTGCAGCAGGTTCACAACCGAACGATGCGTGATCTCAACACCCTTGGGCGTTCCCGTGGAACCCGAAGTGAAGATGACGTAGGCTGTGGAATCGGCCGTTGGGCGATCTTGCGGAGCAGCGCTCGAAGCCGGCGTTTTCATCGCGCGGTCAATACTCAGTGCCGGAATCGCGGTTGCGGGCAACTCGGGCAAGTGAGAGTCGAGCGTGAGAAGCAGAGACATCTGGGTCGCCTGGAGGATGTCTTGAATCCGTTCTTTCGAATAAAGAGGATCGAGAGGAACGTATCCGGCGCCGGATTTGAGGACGCCAAGCAGCGCAACGACCATCTCGACGGAACGCTCAACGTAGATGCCCACCAGATTGCCGCGGCCGATGTTGCAAGCGCGGATCGCTGCCGCAATTCGGTCTGAATGCTCTTCAAGCTGGCGTCGCGTCAGCTTCTTTCCGTAGAAATCAACTGCGACCGCGTCAGGGGAGTCTTGCGCCTGCTTCCGAATAAGATCTGGAATCGAGCTTTCCCCTGGATAGGCCTGAGCGGTATTATTCCCTTGAACAAGCAGAGCATTCCGCAGGCTCTCGTTGAGCAGCGGTAGCTCACCGACCTTCGCCGTAACGTCAGAAGCTATTGCTTCAAGCAACGTGCGATAGTGACCGAGCCAGCGCCGGATGGTGCTCTCGCGATAAAGATCAGTGTTGTAGCCGCATTCCAGGCGCAAGCCGTCCCGGCTTTCCACGATGTTCAGGAAGAGATCAAAGTTGACGAGCTGCCTGCGGTTGGCTTCAACGCGCGCGGCGAGTCCCGTAAAGTTCGCTTCCTGCGCCACTGGTTCAAGATTGAACTGCACCTCACTCAGCGGCAAGCGGCCTGCCTGAGCGGATGCCCCCAGGGCGTGGAGCAGCGAGTCATAAGTGATCTCTTGATGATCGTAAGCATTCAACACACTTTGCCTGACCCTGCGCAGAAACGCGGCGGCGCTCTCATCCCATTCGAGCTGAGAACGAATAGGGAGAAGGTGAACACAATATCCAACGAGCGAGCTGTTTTCACGCTGCGACTGCGTTGATGCATGGATGAGCGAAACAGGCTCCCGCTGTCCGCTGAGACGGCTGAGCAGAATCTGCCAAGCGGCGAGAAGGGTCACAAACAACGCGCAGCCCTGGCTGGCTCCAGCTTTGCTGACATCCCTGGTGAGCTCCAGAGGAAGCTGCTCGAAGCAGATCGAACCGGCAAATGTCCGCTCCGCGCGGCGGGGAAAGTCTGTCGGCAGATCGAGCAGGTCGGGAATCGATTGAAATTCCCGTTTCCAGAAGTCTTCTGCGGAGGTTTTCTTCGAGGAGGCGGAGGAGAGGTCGGTTGAATCTACCGGGGGCAAAGAAAACATAGCATGGCCTATTTACTGGGGGTTGTGGGCATCGATCATAAACCGTTGTTGGGGATGGTTCAGCTTGACTTCGCGAGGAAGAAATCCGAAATACTCTGCGTCAAACGGGTCGGCATCCGCGACGACGCCGCGTGCCTTGATGATCCAGGCATCTCCGGTGGCTGCTCCGGCACATTCCGGTTCGTCATTGCAAAATTGCCAGACGGACTCCCGACTGGCAATCTTGGCGGAGTTTAGCTCTTTGCCTTTCATTGCTTCCTTCGAGTTGGAAAACTCGTGGATTTTCCGGCGAGGACGTGCCAGTCTCGCCGCCTAAGCTTCCAAATCTCGCTTCACAATCAAGTTGCTGCACGTTCGTTGCCGGACTGATCGACCTACGGCTCGCGCTATGTTATTTCCTCGATCTTCTTGAGCCGCGGGGGCATATGTGCAACCAATTGCGCAATGCGCCTCTTTTTTGATCCGAATGCCGCGAGAAAATGAGAGTACAGCCTGGTCATGCGGTCATGGGCGATTGAGACGTCAAAGTTTGTCACCTGGCGCAAAGCGCAGGCGGCAAAGTGGCTTCTCACTTCTGGTGCGCTCATAACCTGGATTGCTCCGGCCAATTGCTGCACGTCCGGCTGAATCAGCATGCCGGACGACGCGAGAGCCTCGCGATTGCCGCCTACATCGGTTGCGATCACGGGTAAACCGCAGGCCATGTATTCGAGCAGTGAATTGGAAAATCCTTCGGCATAAGAACACAGGACAGCGATGTCGAAGGCGGCCAGGTAGGGTCGCACGTCTTCTGCGGCGCCGGCGAGCGTGAAGACGCCCGCAAGTCCATACCGCTGAATCGATTGCTCCATCTGCTCTTGCAGTTCTCCGTCGCCAATCAGCACAAAGCGAAGCCGCGGATCGCGCCGGTATGATTCCGCGGCCGCATCCACGAAAAGCTGGACGCCTTTGATACTCCGGAGACCGGAGACGTTCCCGACCAGAATTTCGTCGTGTTTAATCCCCAACGTTTGGCGCATGGGGGCGCGCAGCTCAGGAGCTGGCCGCATCACGGAGAGGTCGATTCCGTTGTAAACAACGCAAATGCGCCTGCGAGAAATACCTTCGGATTCCACGATCCGCTCGAGAACGGCCCGCGAGTTAGCGATAACCTGATTCACGAGCAGATTGGACAGAGTTTGCAGCCGGAGTCCCCGGCGATGGGGATCTTCGCGACGGGGATGATTGAGGTTCCGGCGCGTTCCGAGGACGATCGGAACTCCTGCGAGGCGAGCGATGCAGGGACCTATAAGGTTCGCCTCTGAAAAAACCGTTTGCAGGATATCCGGTTTCTGCTTATGCACCCAGCGGGTGAGTCGAATCAGAGAAAGAAAGCCGCGCCACGAGATCAATTTCTCGATGTGCAGATGGGTAACGGGGCACCCGGCTATTTCTGGCGTGAGCCACAGAGTGTTTCGGAAAACGCAAACCCATGGCCGCATCCCATTTCTTTTGCAGATTTCAATCATCTGCAGAAGCTGGCGCTCGGTTCCGCCCGCGGTAATCGCGGACATCTCGTCCACCAAAAATAGAATTTTCGCGCCTTCGGCAACACGTCTCCATGCAACAGGTGAGTCCGTATCTGTCGCGGAAGCGCATGTGACTTGGTCTAACATCGTTCGCTTTCTATCTCTGCTTTTCGCATCAGTTCACAGGCTCATTCATTTACGAATAACTTGCAGCGGCCAGGGCGGCAGGTGTAGCCGAAGTTCGCTTCCCAAAGAGTTCGGCCATGTTGCGCGAGGTTGTAACTATCCAATCAATAGAAACCCGCAATGACCCACCCGGTTATGCGGTCACTTCGAGAAGTTGAGCTGTTCGCATGCCCGTCGCGTACCAATCGATCGTTCGCGACAGCCCCTCTTCAAAACCAACGCTTGGCAGATATCCGAAATCCTGCTTTGCTTTCTCTATGGCGGCAAGCGAGTGCTGAATGTCGCCGCTCCTGGGCGACCGGAACTCCGGCTGTTTGTCGAATCCGATGAGATTGGCAAGGAGATAGTAGGTGTCGAGCAACGAGTGATTCTTGCCGCAGGCGACGTTGTAAACGTTGCCGTTTACCTTTGAGGCGGGAGCAAAGGCCGCAGCCAGGTTCGCCTCAACCACGTTCTGAATATAGGTGAAGTCACGGCTCTGGGAGCCATCCCCATAGATAACAGGTACCGTTCCGCAGAGCATGGAGGTAATGAACTTAGCGAGCACTCCCGAGTATGGCGAATCCGCAGCCTGCCCCTGGCCGAAAACATTGAAGTAACGCAGGCATACGGTTTCGATGTCATAGACACGCGCAAAGCTCTGCATATAGAGTTCGCCCGTCAGCTTCTGCACCGCATAGGGAGAGATAGGATTGACAGGCATAGCTTCATGCTTGGGCAGAGTGGGCGACTCGCCGTAAGCGGAAGACGACGCGGCATACACCACTCGCTGGACGCCCATGTCGCGGGCAGCCATAAGCAGCGAAAATGTCCCATCGATGTTCGCCAGATGGCTTGTGAGAGGATCGAGGACCGACTTGGGGACCGAGGGAAGCGCAGCTTCGTGGAAGATGATATCCACATCCGTGCACAGCGTGTGGATCAACATGTTGTCCCGAATATCGCCTTCGTAAAATTCTATCTGGTCGCGCGTGTCAGAAAGATTTTCAGGATTTCCGGTAACGAAGTTATCGATGCCGGAAACTTCGTGGCCTTGTTTGCATAATTCACGAACCAGGGATGAGCCGATAAATCCGGCAGCTCCCGTCACAAGTATTTTTGCCATCGCAGATTTCTCCTGGGTAAAGTTTCAGCACATCAGCAAGTTTTAGCAGCGAACAATGTTGTCGCCGGTGAGACCGTCCGTCGCGTTGCGCGTATCGACCAAAAGCTGCGCCCGCTGGGCAATTGCCTCGAAATCATAGTCAGAATGATCGGTTGCGATCAGTACGCAATCGTAGGACTCAAGATCATCAAGCGGCTGGCAGGTCATGTTGAGTTCGTAATGACGGCCGCGTCCAACTTGAGGAAAGAAAGGATCGTTGTAACTTACATCAGCTCCGCGTCGCCTGAGCAGCTCGATAAGAGTAAGTGACGGCGATTCACGTAAGTCATCGATGTCCTTCTTATAGGCCAGGCCAAGGACAAGTACCCGGCTGCCTTTAAGCGCTTTTCCCCGCTCGTTGAGCGCCATCGCCACAGAGTCGATGACGTGATAGGGCATGGAGGTATTGATTTCGCCCGCAAGGTCGATAAAGCGCGTTGAAAAGTCGACTTCTTTGGCTTTCCAGGAAAGATAAAAGGGGTCGATGGGAATGCAGTGGCCGCCCAATCCCGGGCCCGGATAGAAAGCCTGAAACCCAAAGGGCTTTGTGGCCGCGGCGTCGATGATCTCCCATATGTTCAGATCAAGGCGCTGGCAGAGAAGCTTGAGCTCGTTGACCAGTGCGATGTTCACGCAGCGGTAGATGTTTTCAAGCAGCTTGGTCATCTCCGCCGCCGAAGCGCTGGAAACGGGAACGATGCGGCGGAAGACAGTGTTATACAGACTGCCGGCCAGCTCGGTGCTCAGCGGCGAACCGGAGCCGACTACTTTTGGAATATCATGCCGCTCGACCGAGGTATTTCCCGGATCTTCTCTTTCGGGCGAATAAGCAACGTGGAAGCAGGCGGCCTCGTCCAATCCATCGCGATAGCATCGCAGCCCTTCGAGGTTTCCTTTTTCGAGCAGCGGAATAAGAACTTCTTCTGTCGTGCCGGGATAGGTCGTACTTTCAAGAATAATAAGTTGGCCGGCGCGAATATGCGGCGCGAGAGCGCGAGCGGTATCTTCGATATACCGCATGTCCGGTCCCCGATGCTCGTCAAGAGGTGTCGGAACGCAGATCATGACCGCATCCATGTCGCGAATCAGGTCATAGTCGGCCGTCGCCCTGAATCCGACCTCGCGCAATTGCTGGATCTCCTCCGGCAGGATGCGCTGAATATAGGATCGGCCTTCATTAAGGCTGGCAACCTTCGCAGGGTCCACATCGAACCCCGTCAATTGGAACCCCGCGCGGGCATAGAGCATGGCCAATGGAAGGCCAACATATCCCAGGCCCACAACGCCGAGTTTTGCCGTGCGACGATCGATTTTTTGTCTGAAAGGATGAGTCTGAACCAGTTGAGCCATATTCCCCATGTGCTATGCCTTGAAAATTCCAATAACGCCAAGTGTCTATGCACGTTGAATGCCTATTCGGGAAGCAAAAGGGTTTTGCCGCAAGTGAAGGAGGGGATTGAATCAGAAACGGACAAATCTGTCGACCGATAATGCGCTGGAACCTGTTGCGGAAGTCAGAAGTGTGCGGGATGCGGACATGCAATGTGCAACCCTCTGCACATGACACATGAATGCATATATCGGGCCAAGACTCCCTTGCAATGTGTCCATAGCCCAAATATGCGCAAAGCTCGAGGTGGTCACCAAAGTGCAATGAGACTCATGAGATACAGCACCTAATGAAAGGATAGCTTGGGCACTGGCTCAATCTCCCTATGAACCTGAATCTAAAAATAGCGGTCGCATCGGTTCTGGATAAGACGGGAATCATCTCGGCGATCAGGAATTATCGTTCCGGCCGGAGCGGGATTGTGCTGGCGCTACACCGGGTCTTGCCGGCCATCGAAGCTGAACAGTCATTTGAGCCGGAAATCACGATGACCTGCGATGTATTTGAGCAGTTGTTGATTCTCTTGCACCGGGAGTTCCGCGTCTTGAGTCTCAGGCAGCTTCTGCATCAACCGTCCGACATGGATGGAAGGCAGCGCGTGGCGATCACGTTCGATGACGGCTGGTCAGATACGTATCTGCACGCATTTCCTCTTCTGCTCCGATATCAGCTCCCCGCCACCGTCTTTCTCTGTCCCGGGCTGATGAAAGAAGGGCGAATGCTGCCGGAAGAGCGTTTCGTGCGCATATGGGGTTGGTGCGCGGGACGCCAGCACCTGCACCTCCTGCTCAAAGACCTGCGGAAATGGGGATTGAACGGAGGATCGTCGCTGCACCGGGAAACATGGTCGCGATTGCTGAAGCGCCTGGCTCTCAATGCAAAGGTCCTGATGCTCAATCACCTTGAAACCACCTATAATGTGCCGCTGCCGCAAGAGCGCCGGTTCCTCACCTGGGAGGAAGTGGCGATTATGCGCCGCAATAACATCGCCTTTGGCTCCCATACCGTGCACCATTCCACGCTGGGCATGGAACAACGCCCTTTTCTGGAAGAAGAGCTGAAAGATTCACGGGAAATGATCGAGTCTCACCTGCAGGAAGATGTTTCCCTGCTCGCATATCCAAACGGCTCTTACAATAGCCGAGTTATCGCAGCCGCTCGTCAGGCCGGATATTCATACTGCTTTACAACGGAGCAGAGGAGCGTTACCCAAAACACCAATCCTTTCGCCATACCGCGCATTTGTGTCGCCAATACAGTAGTAACGGATCACTTCTCTGCGCTGCACGCCTCGCGTGTCAGGCTGCACCTTCAGCGCTTTACTCCCCGGGCTTCCTAGGGCCTGTTAACAGGCCCTGGCTGCGTGTCGTCCGGTGCACCATCGCCGGATTGCGGGCGAAAACGGTCTTCATGTTGCGAAATGTTTCCGCCCATATTCCAAGGCCCAAACCCACGTGGATGGCGAAGTAGATCGCCGGGGCGCGGTAAAGGAATTTCACGCCCGATTTCCGCGCCATACCCAGAGACGATAGAAGAACCAAAGTGCAATACAACAGCGCCGGCGTAGATAGGGCAGCCCGTATCCAGGAGTTCTCGCGTGTGTGTGGGAGCAAGGACACGAACGCGATAGCGACGGCGGCCACAAGAAAAGCCGGGGCAAGTTGTCCGGCCGAGATACAGTCGGGGTGCTTCGTCATCAGCCGCACCCGGCCTCGGCCGTAACGCATCATCTGCCTTAGCAAGGATGCGAGGCTCGCTCTCGGTTCGTAATAAATTGCCAGGCGCGGATCGGTATAGGCTCGCATTCCGCTCTTGCGAACTCTGGTGTTGAATTCGACATCCTCACATGCGTCGAAGCCTTCGTCGTATTCGCCCAAGGCGGCAAAAACGCTGCGGCGATAGGCGGCTCCCGAGCTTGCAGGATCTACAAACCCGCTCACAGTCAGATCGTAGATAAGCGAATCGCGGCCGTGGCCCAGAGCAGAGGCGCGGACTGCCGCGATGGATGCGCCAAATGGGAAATCAGGATGCGCCACAAGCGGCTGGGGACGGCATAAGCAATCGGCCTGAGTTTGCCGGAACAGGGTAATCGTATCGCGAAGAAGCTGCCTTGAAGGAATATGACAATGGCCGTCGACAAAGAGAATGAATTCACCGTAGGCGACATGCAGTCCGGCATTGCGGCCTGGTCCGGAGCGAATGCCGGGATTGTCCACCAGCCTCAACGCTACAGGCGATTGAGCGGCAAGGCGCTGAACGACGTCCCTGGTTTCATCCGTCGAGCGACCGTCGGCCACGATGATCTCAAAATCGGCCTCGGGAAAATCCTGCCGCACAAGCGACCACAGAAGAGCCGGCAACGACCTGGCTTCATTTCTTACCGGGAGAATGACGGAGATCGATAGCTTGGAAGTCATGGGAATGTCCAGGCCGTTCAACGGGCAGTTCGGCTCCACTGTTTTCTTTTCAGACCAAGCACCGCGCCAACCTGCATTGCGCCGAGGTATCCGAAATATAAAGGCATAAACGCGATTGTCTGGAAGGGAACCGGATCGCTATCCGCTTTGCGAAAAACGAGGTAAAGGTAAACAGCCTGAAGAACAATCGTCCCTGCCAGAAGGAGAACGAGCAGGTTCATGATCGGGAACGGGCGCGCAAGAAAGAGAAGCGTGATGGCAGCCAGCGTAGCGTAGACAAGGATCAACCGGCTCGTGAAAAGAAGCATCACTGCCATTTCCGCGAGCTTCCACCTGCGCTGGCGAAGGGCTCCGCGAAGCAGCCTGGGAACGGAGTGAAAGAGAAGTGCAAAGGTGCCGCTTGCCCAGCGCAGACGCTGCGTCACGGCGTCTTTTGGCCGCTGTGTCATTCGGGAAATTACTCTGGCTTCGTCTACATGCACTACCGGAATGTCATTCAGTGCAAGGGTGACGGCATACTCCGCGTCTTCGACGATCGACACTGCATCGAACGGCGCTGTGAACAGCGCCGTTCGGCTTACGCAGAATCCATTGCCTTGAATGAGGTTCGCCATGCCCAAAGCTGTGCGCGGACGATAGGTGAAGGAGTTCTCTGCCGCTTTGGACGCGATTGTGAACTGTTCAAACCACGATGCAGCTTGCGAAGCGCGACGAAAAAGATATCGTCCCTGCAAGGCCACATCCCGCCGGCTGCGCCGGACGCATGCAGCATAGGCACGATCCATGTAAAGAAAGAATGAGGAATCTACTTCCGTGTCGGCATCAACGATGGCTGCAAGATCGAATGTGAAATTAACCTTTTGAAAGGCCCAGGTGAGGGCTTGCCCTTTGCCGGGATTGCTCGCATCGTCCCGAGCCCAGACCTCAACGCCGCAAGCACGTGCTTCTCCAGCGGTGCCGTCCGTGCAGTTGTCGGCGATAACAATGATCCGGACGCGGTCCCGAGGATAGTCCGCTCGCTGCAGGCTGGCGAGTGTTGGCTGGATACCTTTACCCTCATTATGCGCAGGAACGAACACGAGAAATCGCGTGTCCCGCCCGGATGGCGCTGAATAAGGCCGTTTGTAAATGCCGCAGACGGCAAAACCGATGACGTAGATCGAGGCACAGACAACGAAGAATGTGAGGGCCATTCCCAGCCCCACTGCGAAAGAGTGCAGCACTGTCAACGGGCTCCTTTGCCGCAGAGCATGATCTTTACTGTCTTTATGACAATCAGCGCATCCAGCAGAAGGGACCGGTTGAGAATATAGAAGAGGTCATATTCGAGTTTTTCCTGTGACTCCTCGACAGTGGCGCCATAGCCTGCGGAAACCTGCGCCCATCCGGTTATGCCGGGCCGAATGCTGTGCCTCAGGTCGTAGAACGGAACCTCCCGCTTTAGCATGGAGACAAAGTGCGCCCGCTCGGGGCGCGGGCCAACCAGACTCATATCGCCGCGGAGCACATTGATGAACTGTGGTAGTTCATCGAGCCGCAGAGTCCGGAGCAGCCGTCCAACACGCGTTACTCGATTGTCGGCGGCGGAAGCCCAAACGGGCCCCGAAGAGATCTCCGCATCCTGGCGCATGGAACGAAACTTGAGAACGAAGAAACTGTTTCCGTTGAGCCCAATGCGTTCCTGTTTGTAGAAAACAGGCCCGCGTGAATCCAGCTTGATAAGGATTGCAATCACCAAAAAAGCGGGGGCGCAAAGGAAAAGAGCAACGGAAGCGGCGGCGCATCCGAAGACATGCTGCAGTATCGCCGATGACTTTGAAGAGGCAAGGCCCCGTCCAAAAATCAACCGCCTCACGTTCAGCAGCCCGACGGGGATGCGTCCGGTAATGGTCGCGTAGAGAGATGTGGCATCCTCGATGCGGACACCTTGTCGGCGCAGGTCGAGCAACTCGTCGGTCAAGGGCGACTGGGGCACAATGCTTGCGGCGATTGCGACATGGCTGGCACGAAACGTGCTCATTACCGCCGGTATTTTGGTGATGTCTTCGCACATGGCGAAGGACTGCTCGCCGGTGCGCTCCGCCGCGCGCTCGGGTATGATCGCACTCAACTTCAAGGGAAGGCTTAGCTTTCGCGTCAGCGCACTCGCCAGCAGATCGATGCTGGGGTCGCTGCCGACCAGCAACAACTTCTTTCCCGGAAACACCCAGTGATGCAGCCATTCCGAAGCCGTGCGGTAGGCACACAGAATTGCGACGAACAAGATAAGGTTGATTTCCAGGATGCGATAGCTGGGTCTGAAGATGACGAAGGCAGCCCATACGGGCATCAAGAGGAGAAAGCCGGTTCCCAGCGCACGCAGGCTTCTGAGCAGAACGTCTCCGGCTCTGCGCGTAGCGTCAAGGTCGTAGAGATCAAAGAGATAGAAACACGCAAGAAAGACAATGGATGCAAAAACCGAGGCAAGCTCCGCCTTCGCCGTTGTCAGCCCGGGAAGGGAAAAAAACACAGCGGCAGTGAGCAGTATGCCGTCGACGAGGACGATAGCAAAGAGCCGTGAAGGAAGATACAGGTTCGAGACCTTAATCATTTTTTCCCTTCAATTCCGTAGTAGCCGCGATAATAGGCTTCGTATTTCAGACGCTTTACATCGTTCAGGATGCAGCCCACTGCCTTGTCGCCCAGAACTTTCAGCGCATCCTGCGAGCAGGGAATTGGAGTTTGGTCTGCCCGCACCACCAGCAAAGCGTGATCGACGATTGACAACAGGGCATGGGTATCCGCAGCCAGCAGAAGCGGCGCCGAATCGATGAGAATATAGTCGTACTCCGCCTTGGCGTCAGTGAGCAGCGTGCGCATAGCTTCGCTATGCAGCGCCTGGTCTGGTTGATCCATCGGCGAAGTGTTGAGCAGCGCATGCAAATTCGGTCGCAGCGACCAGAGCGAATCGTGCCAATCGGCGGGCCCCAGAAAGGGCTGGTCGCGCGTCGACGGCGTAATCCCGAGAAGGGAGTGCAAAGAATAGCGACGCAGATCGAGGTCAATCAGCAATGTACGCTTGCCTTCGATACCGGCGAGCGCGAAGGCCAGGTTGGCGGAGGTCAGCGTCTTTCCTTCATCGGCCAACGCGCTGGTAATCAAAAACACCTGGCTGCGAAAACCTTTGGCAATCTCAACCACCCGATTGCACAGAAGGCGATAACGCTCAATGATGAAGTGAAAATCCTGCTCTTCTTTTCGGCTGAGACGCTGCGCCAAAACGACAGTCTTGTCGATCTTTGAGTTGTCCAGCTTCCTCCGCGGCACGCGATCAAAACCGTTGGCCGATGTGCGCGATCGGGATCTATTCGCACCTCCGTTAGCCGCACCTCCGTTGGTCGCGCCTCCGTTGGTCGCGCCTCCGTTGCTGTGCGCCTGGCTGCTGGCTGCGCCCTCACCCGTTCGGACGACGACAGCATCCGGCAGAAGCGCCTTTGAAACGGCGCCAGCTACGGAATGGGGTGTGGTCACAGCGCTAAATAAGGTTTCCATGATCTCCTTCGTTGATCCCTTGGTATATCTGCGTTCGCCGGCCATATCTGGTTCCAATCAATAATCGCTGTTGCCTGTGTCGCGGCGATGGTTCATTCAACAATGGCTGTTCTGGGCCACGCGGTCGGTTCTTTAAGTGCTGGCCGCTGGAGCCTTCTTCATGTCCAACGAAGGTAGAGTGACAATGAGCGGTACGCTCAAATAGAACTCAGCTTCGTCAGAATTGTGAATCGTGAGATCGGACATCTCCGCCATAAATGCGAGTGCAATTCCCAGGAGAAGCGATCCGGCAACTCCGCCGGCATTGAGCAGAATAAGGTTGGGCGAATACGGAGAAGACGGAAGGCTCGCCGGATCGAGCATGCGAAATCGCTCACTCTCATCGCGCTTTTCCAAATCCGCAGCCATTCCTGAAGCCTGTTCTTTTTCCAGAAGCGATTCATAATTTTTTTGCATCTCGCTATAATCGCGGCTCAATGATTCATATTGCTGCTGCACCGCTGGAACGCTCTGCACCCTGGACTGGATCGCAGCGAGCTGAGCTTCCAATGCGTGCTGACGGCTGGTGCGCGATGTGATCTCATCCTGCGTTGCCAGAAGCTGGCTTTCAATCTGCTGCTGGTTCTGATTGGGTGCGGGCCTGGGCAGTGAAAGGCCCGACGACTTGACCGGTTGTTTCGCCTCGGCCTGGAGAGTCGCCACTTCATCGCGCAGGCGGATTACATCGGGATAGGATTCGGTATATTTCTGGCGGGCTGCGGCAAGCTGGTTTTCCGCGGTTTGCAGCTGGAGCTGCAAGGGGGTAAGCGTCGTCGTCGATCCTGATTGCTGCTTCGCTGCGCGGTCGGCGTCAAGCATCGATTGTAGATATACGCGCTGTTGGTTGGCCCGATCGATTGCTTCGCTGTTTGATTGTGCCAGCCCCTGATATTCACCGATCATCGCAAGGTTAGCGCTCTCCTGCTCGGGAAGGGAGCCGAGATGCGTGGCTTTAAAGTCGCGAATTTTCGCATCCTGGGCCGCAAGATCGGCTCGCGCCTGGACCAATGCGTTTCCGATGAATTGTTCCGTGCTCTCCGCGTCCTGGTCTCGCTCCTTCACATTCTCTTGAATGAACAAGTCAGCGATCTGCTGCGTCACCCTCTGAGCCATCTTCGGAGTCGTGGCTATGTAAGCAATCTTGAACCCATCAATAGGGCTGCGATCGTTGGCTCCTTTGATAATGTCAACGGTAATATCCTTCCGCATGGCCGCCAGCGCCACATCGTCGCCATATTTTTCACGGGTCTTTCCATACAGATTGTCTTTGTTGGCGATCGTGAGCAAACGGGTGCGGCTCATAACCTCTTCACTGATGGTCTGTAAACGGTCCGTCACATCCCCTGTAACCGTCGCCTTGACGTACTCTGCCGGAACCCGTTGCTGGTCAACCATGATCATGGTTTCTGACCGGTATTGCTTTGGCAAATACCAGCCCACAACAAAGACCAGCGGCGGAACGATCAGGACGCTCGCAATGATCCACCATTTGCGGCGAACGGCAAGGTCGATAATTTCCTGAACATTAGAAGGCGGCTTGCGTGTCATTACTGAACTCCTGAAGGCCGGGAAAAAGGATTGCCAAAGTAGCAGGTGAAGCCCGAAGTAACTTCGCTGTATTGATATCCAGGGCTACCCCCAACGTTCGTTGTTACCGAGCCCTGAGAAAACGCCGAGCCGCTTACGTAATAGACCAGGCTTCGTGAGAGATAAGTATCCAATCTGCCGGTAAAGCCATATTGCGAATAGTTCTGAGGGTTGGCGGTGACGGTAGGCGTTGTGATCTTCATGAACTGCGAGGCTACGGTAAGGTAAATTCTTCGCGACAGCGGGCGGTCAAATCTGAAGTAAAGCTGATTGGCCACGTTGGCCGACGCAAAGTATCCAACCTGGTACAGGCGCGAGTAGCCGCCACTTATATGCGCATAGATTGACTGGTATTCAAAGCCTGCGTTTGCGGTGTAGCTGAACGTGCCGGTGCTTTTGACTCCCGATTGCGCTGACGCGACATAGAGTGGACCTATGCCGCCGGTAACGGCGCTGTGAGGAGTTAACGTCCGGCTGAATGTCATCTTGGCAGCGGTAAAATTACTGTCTCCAACCGGACTGATGCTTTTGATATAAGCATCCGTTACTTCGACACCCAAGATTTCGCGGTTGTTCAGCGCGCGCTGCCACTGGGCGTCGCCTCCGCCGGTGGCCTGCTCGTATGACGAAGGCAAGCCCGGGGTCGGCTGGCCGCTGACGGACTGGTCCAGCCACCCCGCGGTGGCCGACGCGATGACCGAATCGCGTTCGCTTAGTCTGTGCGTGATTGAATAGGACGTGGCTACATCGTTCAACGGCTCAAGGCCGCCGGATCGTGGAGTAAATGCGACGCCTGACGTACCCACCCCGATCACGGGAGAAAGGTAATTGCCCAGGGTCACAATGTGTCCGCCTGCAAGCGACCACGACGTTTTCGTCGTATCCGAAGTTTGATGGTCTAACTGGTGGCTATAACTGTAAGAGGTATGGTTGAGGTTGGAATAGCTGGGGTAAAAGGCCGTATCTTCCCGAAAGTTCGCCCCGAAGTTGGTGGTTGGTGACGACAGGTGGATACCAACCGGGGTTGCCACATCGAAGTAAGACCCGCTTTGAAGCGGCTCGTTGTCGAGCCTATTGAAAAGATTCGAAGTGAATGTCCCCGATGTCTCGACGCCGAAAAAGAATGGCCGGCGCGTAAGCGCGCCATCCGTCAACTGAACGGAGGCGGCATTTTCGTTCAGGCTGTTCAGGTTTGGAGTGTCTGCCGTCTGAGGTGTGGCCGCATCCAGCGAGGCCTGGTCCGATGCAGTCTGGTCGTCTGATGGCGCAGTGCCGGACGGCGCAACCTGGCAATACGCGGTTGCCGTCGCGAGGCACAGCACAGCCGCGGCGAGAAAGGCGAGACCCGCCATCGGAACTTTGGCAGGGCGAATTGGTTCCTGATGCCTCATGGAACGACCACTGTATCGTTCAGTTGCAGAAGAAGGTCTTGCGCATCGTGTTTGCCGCTTAACACTGCGCGGTAGTCATATTTGAGACGGACTCGTTCACCTGCGCTGGTTTCGCGGAGGACGTAGATCTTGTTCTTGTTCGCAAACTCACGGAGGCCGCCGGCTTCAGCGATCGCGTCCAGCACACCCATTTGTTGAGTAATTGCGTAGGTGCCCGGGTGGGCGACCTGGCCCACGATGTTGATCCGCCTGCTGCGAATCTCTGCGACGATTACAGTCAATTCCGGGTCTTTAATGAAACGGGCGAGGTCCGTCTTCAACTCCGCCTCCAGTTGAACAGGAGTCTCGCCGACAACCTGCAGCTCGCCAACCAGCGGGAGCGATATCTTGCCATCCGGCCGCACCGTGATGTTCCGGGAAAGATCCGGTTCCTGCCAGACGCTTACGGTCAGAACGTCATCGATGCCGATCTTGTAGTCGCTTGAAACAGGCGCGGCGGCGGGGAGAGAAACAGGCGCGGCGGCCGGCAGCGTGGCGGGCCCGGCGGTGGGGAGCGCGGCAGGCGCGGCGGCAGGGAGCGTGGCAGCCTGTCCCATGGCCGCCATGAGGCCGGAGGATAACAGGAGCAACGATAGGCAAGCAGGGCACCTGCGGCGGAAGGAAGTCATGGCGTTCACTAGCAAATCCTTTTACTGTTGTCGACTTGTTGATGTGTGACGGAATCCTTGCAGTTGCGTATGGAAGGAAGGCCGATTTCTTTGATCTTGTAGAGAAGAGCGCGGTAGCTGATGTCGAGTGACCTAGCCGTATTTCTCCGGTTCCATTTGTGGGCGCGAAGAACATCGAGAATAATGCGGCGCTCCAACGTCTGGGTTACGCGCTTGGTTTGTATACGGAGAGGCGTGTTGATGTCTGCGACCCCCAGTGCAAAATACCCGCCATCGGTTGGCTCGCGAAGTGAAGAAAGGATATGTTCTTCGCTTCCGAGCACGACATAGCGCTTGGTTAGGTTTTCGAGCTCCCGCAGATTTCCCGGCCAGTGGTATTTGTCAAGAAGCTGCATGGCTGAGCTGCTGATCGGCTGCGGCTTCCGCCCGAATTGATCGCTGTAAATCCGGATGAAGTGATTCAGCAGAAGAGGTACATCGCCGGTTCGCGCGCGCAAGGGCGGCATCTGAATGTTCAGAACGTTGATGCGGTAGAACAGGTCCGCGCGAAACGCGCCATTTTGAATGGCTTCCTCCAGGTTGCGGTTGGTTCCGCAGATCAATCTTGTATCGATCGGCCGTTCCTCCACCGATCCCAACCGAACCACCTTGAAGTCTTGAAGAACGCGCAAAAGTTTGGCCTGCAGCGCGATATCCAGCTCACCGATCTCGTCGAGAAAGAGTGTTCCATGCGACGCTTGTTCAAATTTGCCGGGCTTCGCATTTTTGGCGCCTGTAAACGCGCCGGACTCGTGGCCGAACAGCTCGCTCTCAAACAGTTGCGAGGGAATTGCGGCACAGTTGACCTTCACCAGACTGTTTCTGCCACGCCGGCTCAGTTCGTGAAGGATTCTCGCGGCCAGATCTTTGCCCGTCCCACTTTCTCCGGTGATTAAGACGGGCGCGTCGGTGGCAGCGGCGCTGATGAGTTGCTCGCGGACGGCCTGGATGGCGGGCGAATCTCCTATTAATATCTCTTCGACCGCAGTGGTCTGTGTGGATGAGGCGGTGGTTTGCATACGCAGCTCTATTTGCATGCTGATCGCCAACGTGAAATGCAATCGTTTATGGCATTACTTCTGGAGCAACGGTAACTATGTGATAAGCACTGAAGTTCAAGCGGCCCGGGCAAGAAGAAGCGCTCCATGGAATGCCTTCAGCTCACCTCTGACCCGGGAAGAGAATCGCTCCGAACCGGCGGGCCAGAATTTCGAACGAGACGCGCATCAGGTGTCATGGTCGCCATCAAAACACTGCTCGAAACTAGTTACCGAAATAAACTACGGTAACCTGCATGAAGTTATCATCGGACAGGCCACTTCAGGCGCGCGACCTTTGACGTTCAATCGAATCAGAGAGCTCGAGTTGGGGAATAGGAAAAAGTTTTCACACTATTCCTTGGAAATGAGCTGCTCGCAATAGCCTTCCTGGGGACACTGAGCATCCAACTAGGGCAACAGATCGAGTAAGTCGACGACGCCTGTTCCTTTTTCGTTTTCGTCCCAAAATGAGGCAATCTCAATTGGCCGCGTTGTCGTAAATTACTTATTGATCGCTGCGCTCTGATTCCGCTCCGCACCGCGGGTGAATGGTGGGCGATCGCGCTCCACTGATTCTTGACGGGTAAGACCATGCGGGTGCGCAATCCTATTTAAGATATTCCGTCAAGATATTTACTTTATATTGTTGACCATCGGTATAAGAGCCGTTAACATGCTAGAACAAGCCGCCGGTAAAAGGCGGCGTAGTTCGAAAAACACTGCAATTTTTGTTTTAGTAAGATTGTCTGCCGGGTGAAGGACGAATATGCTTTTCGGCATCTGCGCAAGTTCGCAGGTGCATTGAGATCTCGTTCTCCTCTCCCTTGCAAGGCCTCGATCAACGAATAGTAAAGAGAATAAGTAGAAGTGCGTTTTCTTGATGCTTTGCTTTTCCTCGTACCTTTGGCCTGCGTTGGTTTGCCAATACTTTGGCGCATAGGCTTCCATATTTATATATAGGCTTCCATATTTATAAGGACATCTTATGAAATCGCCTCAGTTTCATGTTCTGATCGTTGACGATGAACCTGTAGTTGCGCGGTATTTAGCAAGCTTACTTCCTTCCCCCAAATTTGAAACTCATGTTGTAAACAGTGGCGCCGAATGCCTCCATGCCATGCAATCCAAAGTCGTGGCGTTTGACCTGGTCATTATGGATTCGGAGATGCCCGTCATGGATGGTCTTGCGACCCTGCGGCAGTTGCGCCGGATCGTCTCGAACGTCCCCGTTGCCATGACGAGCTGCTATGCAAGCTCCGCACATACGTTGGAAGCGTGGCAGTGCGGCGCGCAGGAGTTTCTCCCAAAGCCAATTCTGGAAGTGGATATTGAACGACTGGTATCCAAGTTCTGCAAAGAACCGAAGGCCGCGGTCGCAGTCATCGATCCGCAGCAACCTCATTTGGAAGAACTTGAAGATGGCCAGTTCTTTCTCGCCGCCTCGGAAGAAATGCGCTCAATCCGGCGTCAGGCAACCATGTTGAGCCAGGCAAACGTTCCGGTGCTGATTACCGGCGAAAGCGGAGTTGGCAAGGAAGTCGTTGCGCAATTGCTGCACCGGCATTCTTTGCGCGCAGGACGCCAGTTTTTGAAGGTAAACTGCGCGGCGCTCCCCGCTGATCTGCTCGAAAGCGAGCTTTTTGGCTACGAAGCGGGAGCCTTCACCGGAGCGATGAAGTCCAAGCCGGGCAAGTTCGAGCTTTGCGACGGCGGCACAATCCTTCTTGATGAAATAGGCGAGATGAGCCCCCAACTCCAGGCAAAACTGCTTCACGTCCTGCAGGATGGATCGTTCTCCCGATTGGGTGCCCGCGTAAATACCAAGGTAAATGTCCGCGTACTTGCGGCCACAAACATAGATATCGAGCAGGCGATCGCAGACCGGCGTTTCCGGGAGGACCTTTATTACCGGCTCAACGCGTTCGTAATTAAGGTTCCCGCATTGCGGGAGAGGCCTGAGGAGATTCCGTATTTCCTGAATGAGCTCGCGACGCGATTCGCTATAACCAATCGCCTCGAGATGGTGAGATTTCCTTCGGAGTTAATCGCGGCCGCGGTGCAATATCCCTGGCCGGGAAATCTGCGTGAGTTGAGCAATTTTGTGAAGCGTTACTTGATTACCCGCGATGGGCAGGCCGCGCTGGCTGAACTGGAAACGAAAATCAGGCCGAGAACGGCCGCATCTTCAGAGCGGTCCTTTGCCGATGAGGCTGCACCTTCATCCGACTCGGGACTCAAGTCGGTTGTCCGATCGATGAAGGACCAGACGGAGAGCCGGATGATTCTCGAAGTGCTGGACCAGGCGAAATGGAACCGACGGATTGCGGCGGAACGGCTTCAGATAAGCTATAAGGCTCTTCTGTACAAAATCCGGTTGTACAACCTTGCAGCTTCCGCGTGAGCGGATTCGACCCTATCTTCCCCAGAAAAGCGATGTGACTATGAAAAATCAGACAGTGATACGCATGATTGACGGAGATATACAGCGCGGGTCAGTTGAGACCTTCCCGGAAGGCGAAAGCAAAAAGGCCGGCGTCAACAAAGATCTTTTCTGCGAGCCACGCAGCCTGGACACACAATTTCACTTTGAGTCCTGCGGAGAAACCTCAAGCAGGGTTCTGGAGATGCAGGCTGTAAAAGCGATCTACGTCGTAGACGACCCCAGGTTGGAGTTGAAGCATGATGTTCGATTTTTCGATTCCGTTCCGACTCCAACATACTTGTGGGTAAGGGTGGCATTTCCTGACGGCGAAACCATCGAGGGGATGATCGCAAACTCGTGGGCAGCCTTCAATGATGACCTTCTTCGACTCCATCTTCCAAATCAGCCGCTGCAGCAGCCGGGCGTGCCTGATACCTCGTTCCGCGATCTCTGACCTCCAGGTAATCACGACCCGATCCTGATCTGCGACAGGTTCCAATGTCGGGCGAGGATTTCGCCCGCCGTTGGAACGAGCGACGCCGTGAAGGACCCTGCCTCGATCATGCACTTTCCTGCACACAACTTTTGCATGCGCACCGGAGATAGCGCTGGATAGAGGCCTTCAGAGCAGATATCGGCCAAGTGATTTGGACTTTAACGTGCATCGCCAAAGTCGGAAACTCTAAGGCAGGGAAATGTCACTCCGTCGTGGAACCTCAGTAGCAATCTTTCTCGTCGCATTGGCGTGCAATTGGTGGTTATTGCGATCGAATAATATATTGCTGGGTATATCGTTTGCGGTCTTGTGTCTGAGTATGAGTTGGGCCCTGGCTTCCGCGGGACAGAAGGCACAGGTTCAGGAGCGCAAAGCGCCGCAGCGCTATGGCGCCGACCCCATACCTTTTGCAAAGCAAAAGCAGGCGCCTGGCGGCGAACCGCTCAATGCTTTCACCATTGATCTTGAGGATTACTTTCACACCGAAGTCTCCTCGCGCTCCGTGAAGTATGACGACTGGGATAAGATGCCCTCTCGCATCGAATACAGCACCCACCGCCTGCTCGATACGCTTGACGAACATAATACTCAGGCGACGGTCTTTGTCCTGGGATGGGTCGCCCAACGCTATCCCCGCCTTGTCCGGGAAGTCGCTCGCCGCGGCCATGAGATTGGCTGTCACAGCTTCCGGCACAGATTGGTCTATAAACTCACGCCTCAGGTGTTTGCCGAGGACACGCGCATTGCAAAGCAGGTGATAGAAGATCTAACCGGAACGGCTGTCGAAGGCTATCGTGCGCCGAGTTTTTCAATCACGCCGGGAAACGAGTGGGCCTTCAAAGTCCTCGAGCAGTCAGGCTTTGTCTACGATTCAAGCGTCAATCCGATCTGGCACACGTCCTATGCAAATACCCGGGCGCCGCGCTTTCCCTACTTCATCGAAGGCACCCGGCTTCTTGAAATTCCGATTGCAACCTGGCGGATTGGGCGTTTGAATCTACCTGTCGGTGGAGGCGCATATCTCCGCCTTCTTCCCTATCCCTATATAAGGTACGGGCTCTCGACAGTGAACCGCCGGGAGCATCAGCCGGCAACCCTCTACGTTCATCCTTGGGAGATCGATTATCATCAGCCCGAAATCCACAAGGAGTGGACTTCTCACGTGCGCCAGATGTGGGGCACAAGGACGATGGAGGCAAAGCTGGGCCACCTGCTTTCCAGCTCACGGTTTGGTCCCATCTCCCACGCGTATGCACACAGCTTGCCGACGAACTCTCCTATTCTGAAGACGCTGAGCCAACAGACGCCTTCGTTCGCTCAGGTGTCCTGATGCAAAATGCGCTTCTGCAAACAGTGTCGCCTCGCCGCCGGCCGCTCTCGTCCAACATCATTCGGAGCGTGGTCTATCCGTTATGGGCAAAAAGGGATCATCCCACTTACGCCGGCTACCTGAAGCGGTTTAATCGCACGCAATTTCTGTCACCTACGGAGATGCGACAGCGGCAGATGGAATTGTTGCGCACCCAGTTACTGGACGCATACAGGAATGTGCCCTATTACCGCAGGAAAATGGAAGAAGCTGACATCACCCCGTTGGACATTCGTTCATTCGAGGATCTGAAGGCAATTCCTATTCTCCAAAAGAAAGACGTGCAGGATTGGAATGATGACCTGCTTGCATCGAATGTTCTTCCCACTGACCGGGTTCGGAATCAAACCGGGGGCTCGACAGGCAGTCCGTTGCAGTTTTGGGTCGACCGCGAACGATTTGACTCGCGGCGCGCGAGCACGGACCGCCATAACGCGTGGGCCGGTCTCTATCCTGGAGACTGGTATGCCCATTTATGGGGATCGCGCTTTGATACGAAAACGAGCACGCGGCCATCGATTCAGTGGCGGCAAAGATTTCTTTACCGCGAGCTCACGCTGAACACCTCGCTGATTGCGGAGGAAGACTTGCAGCGTTACGTGGTACTACTGCGTCGAATTCGACCACGCGTCATGCTGGCATACGCGCAGTCCGCGGTCATGTTCGCGAAATATTGTCGCGACAACAAGCTCGACGACATTTCCTTCGATTCGATCATCACGTCGGCGGAGGTCTTATTGCCCGAGCAACGCTCGCTGCTTGAAGAGCAGTTTGGCGGGCAGGTATTCAATCGTTATGGATGCCGCGAGGTTTCCGTCATTGCCAGCGAGTGTTCTTATGGCACAGGGTTGCACACGAATTCCGATGCTTTGATCGTCGAGATACAGCCGTCGCCGGGGCTTCCGGCGGGGACCGGACGAGTCCTTGTCACCGACCTTCTGAATCGCAGCATGCCATTGATCCGCTATGAGATTGGAGACATTGCGAGCTGGGTTGACGACATCCCATGTCCCTGCGGTCGCCACTTGCCAAGGCTGCAGGCGATCGAAGGCAGAATCACGGATTTTCTGGTCACAGGCGATGGGCGCAAAATATCCGGTATCTCGTTGGCCCTTCTGGCTGGGGACATGCCGGAAGTCAGGCAGATGCAGTTCTATCAGGACGATCCCAGAAAGATCGTTTTGCGAGTCGTAGCCGGGCGCGGCTACGGGAGGGACGCGGAAGCGGAGCTGCGCGAAAGGCTGTGGCCTTATCTTCGCGGCCAAAGCGAAGTTTCTGTGGAACTCGTGACCGAAATACCGTCGGAACCCTCCGGCAAGTTTCGATACGTAAAAGTGGGCGCATCGTTATCTGCGTCGAATCACTTTAAGGCGGAACCCTTAACCAATGTCCTGGCTTCATAACTCGCTGGTCTTGCCGTTGTGCGAGCCTGAGCGGCACCGCGGCCTCTCAAAACGCCTGCGCGAGCTGCGGCGATTCGACTCGCTCCCGCGTGAGAAGCAGCTTGCCATCCGCGAAGCGAAGGTCAAGCGGATCTTGCAGCACGCGTATCGGACCAGCCCATATTACAAGGAGCTGTTCGACGATGCTCATTTCCAGCCATCGGAGTGGAAAGAGGGTCAGCCTATTCCAGTCCCGGTGTTGACCAAGGACCTTCTGCGTTCCAACATCGAGGGCGTGCGCTCCCGGGCTTTTTCTCCTGAAATGCTTCGTGTCGCAGCAACCGGAGGCACAACCTCTACCCCCGTCGCTATCTGGCGCGACGTGGAAGCCCTTCGGAATAAGACGGCCCTGCAATACCATTTGAATCGTTACGGCGGCTACGACCGCGGCACGCCGGTATTGAACATCTGGGGCGCGGAGCGCGATCTCGCGCTCAACCCAAGCTGGAAATGGAAGCTGTATGAGCAGGGAATCCTGCGGCACTACAATGCGGGCGCAGGCCAGCTGAGCGAACAAGGTTCTGGAAAGTTTTGCGGAAAAGCTGAACCGTCATCGTCCTCGCATCGTGTATGGGTACGCCGGCTCGGTCTGCCATTTCGCCGCCTATTTGCGTTCGCAGGGCAAGCCTTATCACAAGCCATCCAGGCTGATTGTTACCGCTGAACCCATCACGCCGAACGATCGCAGCTTGATGGAACAGGTCTTTGAGTGCCGGGTGACGGAACACTATGGCAGCAGGGACATCGGAATGGTGGCCGCGCAGTGCGATCAAGGACAGCGGCTGCATTTCCATCCTGAGGCCTGCTATATCGAACTGGAGCCCGCGGGCCAGACCGCCGACGGCCCCATATATAGATTGATCGCGACGGATTTGCTGAACTTTGGAATGCCGATGATTCGTTACGACACCGAGGACTGTGTATTGGTGGCGAGTTCACCCTGCGCCTGCGGAAGCTGGTTTCCATCCGTCACGGCGATCCTCGGCCGTATCGTGGACAATTTTCCGCTTCCCGACGGTAGCTTCGTCACCGGCACTTCTGTCGCAACTGCCATGGCGCGTATCAAAGGGGGGTTCTTTCGTGTGAAACAAGTGCAGTTGATCCAGAAGGATCGAGATCACCTTCACCTTCGTTATGTTGCGAGCGGCGAATCGAGCTCGACCGAAAGTGAACTGGAGAGGTTCAGGGAAGAGCTTGGGAAGCTGTTTCAAATAAGGCTCCAGTGGACTTCGGAACAAGTGCCGGAAATTCTAAGAGAACGATCCGGAAAGCTACGTCTTTGCATCTCGGAGGTCTCCTCTGCCAGTACGCGTGCAGCGGTGTGAGTGCAATCCCGTATAAAAGGCCGATGCTAACCAGCATCGGCCTTTTATTTTGCCGATAAACAGGTCATGCCAGGGCTGTCTCAGGCTCCGCTGGTTGAATTTCAGGCGACTTTTTTGCCGGTACCCAGGCAGGCAGCCGGGCCGGTTTGGTTATGCCTGTTTCCGGCGAGGTTTCCTGCGCCGGCTTCAACAGTGCGAGTGCGGCAGTCATGGCTCCAAGGGTGTACCAGGTGGAGCGGTAGTTGTTATGCGCCGCGTAGCCGGTGAATAGCAGCAGGTACAACGACACATTGCAGGCGAAGGGAAAATTCTGCAGGATCGGGTCGAGCTTCTCTTTTTTCAAGCGCCGGCCAAGCTTCCAGTTCATGCGAATCACAGCGGCTAGATAAGTGAAGAAGCTGAGAATGCCCAGGATACCGAGTTCGCCCAGCAATTTGAAATAGAGGGAATGAGCATTCAGCCAGTGCCTGGGATTGCCTGGCCAATACTTCATTCCATTTGCAAACGTATAGTTATCCGGTCCCACGCCCGTCACCGGATTGTGCAGAAACATTTTTACTCCGCCTTGCCAGGACAGGAGGCGATTTGTATAGGATTCATCCTGATCACGTGTTTCTATGGATTCGTAACGGGCTTTGTATTGTTGCGGAATGACCATCCACAGCAACGGCAGAGCGACCAGGATGAGCGGCAGGAATTTCCAGTTCCTGCGCCGTTGAAAAACGCTTATAAAAAGACAAACGAGGAGAGCCAGAAACGCGTTCCGCGATCCTGTATCAATAATTGTCGCCAGATAGATGGCAAGCACTATGAGTCCGTAGATCCTCACTGCTTTTGAAACTCCCTTGCCCATTAGCAGGAAAGCGAAGGGGATGGTAATCGCCATGGTGATGGCAAGTGTGTCGGGATCTCCTCCCGCACTGGTCAGTCCCTCTGCGCGCTCGATGCCCATGGTGAAGACGCGCACGCCCACGTGGTATTCATAAAGCGAGCTGGCGCCTATCCACGCTATGAGCCCGACATAGAGGAGCAGATATTTCCTCAGCCGCTCTTGCGAAGTGAGCAGGGAAACCAGTAGCAGGTGATAGACGACAACCTCAAAAAAGGTTATGTCGAATTGAAGGGAGTTCGAGAACCAAAAGGCGAAAGGAGTGGCGATCAGCATCACCGCATAGTAAGCAAGAAACTTTTTCGTGATTGGCGGAAAGCGAAGCCGGCTTCTATTCATCACGAATGAGATCACGACAAGGGCGAGAAGAATGCGCTCGAGGTGAAGGAAACCCAAAGGCGGATACAGTTCGCCCGGCTGCAACTCATAATTAGTGACAAAGGCTAGAAACGCCATAAAGGGATCGGAGAATCCCTTGATGGCCAGGATCAAAACCACTGCCAACACAATCAATGCCAATGTCATGGTCGCGTAACCTCAGGGGCGACGGACAGAATATTGTGCTCGGCCGTGCAGGCAACGGCGGCTGGAAAAGCTTGACTCTCCGGTTCGCGCCATGCGAGCAGCGTATTTGCGTATTGCGACGGCAAATGCATCATGAACGATGTCACAGGGAAGCCGCGCTGGTGCGCGCATACCACGTGCGCACTTTGAAAATAGTTTCCCGCGCCCCTTTCATTTGAAATTCGAAATACCACATAGGAAGTGCATACATCACGATCGAGAGTGCGGCGACAGCAAAAATCTTCGGGTAGGAAGGGCCGAGAAGGTAATGGCTTAGGGCGAAGGGCAGCCCGAGGCATGCCAGGGCCCGCAGCAGAGTCGGTACGTTTACGCTCCAGTACTCCTTTACAGATAGCCCTAAGCGTTGCTGAAGAATAAACGGTTGGATGAATAGCCTGACCACAACGCTGGGCAGCAGCGTTCCGAAGGCAATGCCGATCATGCCGTAGCGGCGTGCCAGAAGGATGCTCAGGGTAAGGTTGGCGACGGCCTCGGCTACATTGATCGCTGCGTAATATTTCTGATTCAGGGTTGCATAAAGAGCGTCCACTGAAGTGATTTGAGAGACGTCGCAAAAAATTGCCAGAGATAAAACTACGAGGACCGGGTAAGCATCGAGATATGCAGCTCCCATCCATCGCAGGATGAAGGCATGACCCCACGCGATGATGGCGAAGGCTATGAAGCCCGCTATGCTTATTCCGAGCCTGGTTCCCGCGAGGATGCTGCGGCGAACGCCGTTCGCGTCATCGACGCTTTTTTGCATCGCCAGAACAGGAGCGAGCACTCCAATCACCGCCGTTACCACGTCCATGTAGTACATGGCGAGGGTCGTCGCAATGGAGTAGTGCGTCAACACTGCAAGGCCCAGGAAGAAAGACACGGTCAGCGAATCCGTTTGCAGCCGAATGCGGTCCGCGAGTTGGCCGAACAAAACGGGAAAACCAAACCGCATCAGTCTAACGGCTGTTTTTCGCTCGAATCTGGGACGAAGCACGTGCAGGAAGGAATACTTTCGCTTCACCGCCATCACGACCAGCGTGTTGACGATCACGGATGAGAGTGCATTCACCAGCGCCAGTTGAATGATGCCGTAATGAAGATAAAGAACAATGACCGTTCCCGTGGCACGCAGGATGGTGGCGAGCATCAGGTGTCCAGACGTGACATCGAAGTGCGAGCCGGCGTTGAGCGCTCCGAAAGGCACTCGCATGGGAAAGCCCATTGCGGCCACCAGGCCCACGATTAGAAGAACCCACGCCAAGGTCGTGGAGTGCAGCGTGTGCATGTGATGGATGATGAAAAAAATCACCACCGTCGCCAGCGCCAGTGCGAGGCCGGTGGATCCAAAGACCGCCAATCCGCTTCCATAAATGCGGTTGGCATCCGAATAGTCTTTCTTCCCCAGGGCGAAAGAAACGTGGGTAAACACCGCTGCGGACATCCCGAGGTCCATCAGGCTGTAATACCCGATGACCGCATACGCCAAAGCCCACATGCCGTATTGCTCAGGACCGAGCGATCTCACGAGATAAGGAGTAAGAAGAATGCCGCTTAAGGCCGCCAGAGCGAGATTGATTACACGAGCGCCGGAGCCGCGAATTAATTTTCCCAGCGATACAGGCAGAGTGGTCTTCGCTTCAGTGGTCACTGGAGTCAATTCGGATCATCCTTCTCTGTTCCCGTTGCCGCTTTTTCTTTGGTTCCGGGGTTGCTGTATCGCCGGGCGAGCGGTTGGTTGTTGCTCTTCCAATAAACAGAGCATTCTGTGTGCCATTACCCCGGTGCGAGGATATTGGAAATTCAAGGCGTTTCCACCATCGAGCGGACAGAACCGGTCGAATGCGCAGAAGTTTGCACATAAAATGTTCCTTAAAACGAGTGACCTTTGCCGGCGTACTTGTCTGGTATGGAGGCCGGAAGTCAGGACGTGGCAGCGGCAGCCAATTCTTCCGCAGGTTCAGCGATAGGCGTCTCTTCCGTCTTCTCCTCGTGGTATTCCAGCTCAGTATTGATATCCCACAGGTTCTTCTTTGACTTCACACCGGCTAAGATGTTGTCGACAGCGGTCATAGCGGTCAGCATCGAATGATCCTGATTGTTGTACTTGTGCATTCCATTGCGACCCACGAGAAACAAATTGCTATAGCGCTCCATGTACTGCTCAATCTTGTCGAATTGGTCGTAGGTGCCAAAATAGGCGGGATAGGTTTTCGGCACGCGGACCACATGTCCATCGAGAACATCGGAGGCCTTCAGGATGCCGATTTTCGCTACTTCCGCGATAGCAAATTGTTTGATCTCGTCTTCAGACATTTTCCAAAGCGGGTCGGTTTCGTAGCAGAAGTATTCGAGCCCGATCCAGGTTTTGCTGGGATCGGCCACCATGTATGGGCTCCAGTTGTTGAATATCTGCAGCCTTCCCAGGAGCACATCTGGCTCCTGAATGTAGATCCAGGTGTCTTTAAGCGGAGAGCCGTCTGGCTCGGTCACACTCAATTTGTTAACGAGTAGTCCGACGGTAATAAAGTCACGGTACAGCAGTCCGTCGCTTATTTTTTGCACCTCCGGCGGGACAGGCTGATCGACGCAGCGGATCAATTCGCGTACCGGCATTGTCGAAAAAAAGTAATCTGCTGCAAAGCGGTGCTGTTCGCCTGTTTCGCTGCACACATGTACAGCAATCACTTCATCGCCGCGTGTCTCGATCTTTGTCGCCTTCCAGCCCAGCAGCACCTCTCCGCCCTGGCTTTTGATCAAATCTGCAACATGCTCCCAAAGCTGGCCCGGCCCATATTTCGGGTAGAGGAAGCGTTCGATGAGCGACGTTTCTGTATTTCTTTGAGTAACGTCGGATGACGCTGGCCGGCGTTTGAAAACCTTCTTCAAAAAATGGACAACCGCCGTGGTTAACGACAGGCCTTTTATCCGCTGAGCGCCCCAGGCAGCACTGATCTCATTGCAGGGAACGCCCCATACCTTTTCCGTATAGGACTTGAAAAACGTGCGATAGAGCTGCCTCCCAAACCGGTTGATGAAAAAGTCTTCCAGGGATCGCTCATTCTTACGCGGGAAAAGCCTGGTCATTAAATAACTGCAGCCAATACGGAACGTGCGAACAGCGCCGAGACCGGTGAGAGTGTCAAGGTTGAGCGCAATCGGATAATCGAAGAAGCGGCGCAGGAAATAAATGCGGCTTTTGCGCGGGCGCACCAGCATCACAAGGTCGCTTGTATCCGAGGTCGCATGCGCAGCCCCGCGAGCCATGGTTCGTTCCTTGCCCTGATAGCGCAATGAATATTGCGCGTCGGGGCTCTCAACCGGCGGAAGCAGATCGGTCCACCAATTCATGATGCGGTCGGATTTTGAAAAAAAGCGATGACCGCCGATATCCATTCGGTTGCCTTTGTACCGTATGGTTCGGGAAATGCCGCCTATCTCCCGGCTGGCCTCAATGACAATCGGCTTGATTCCGGAGCGGCGGGTAAATTCAAGCGCGGCTGTGAGGCCCGCCGGGCCTGCTCCAATTATGACTGCTGTTTTCTGCATTATGTTTTCCTCGGGCAACGTCACTCTGCCGCCAAATTCTGGTTGATAACGTATAAGTTCAGCGCGTGGTCCGGAGCATATGTCGTCCATGAACCAATAAGTCTGGCATCGGACGGAGGGGGTGTATCGTTCTCCAGAAGAAAATAACGAGTTGCTGAGGCGCGCCAGGATGTTCTGGCCAGGTTGCTGTTCCTCTCCGCAGTCGGCTCAAAATCGTAGCCGGGAAGATAGGTGTAGAAGTCTTCCAGGTTATCGTTGACCAGGATGGTTGCGCCCTTTGGAACATTCGTCGAGATGCCCGCAAATACCGGCTGGAGCCATGGACGAAAATAGATGGAGCCGCTTCTCTGAGAGTATTCCTGCACTATCCCGGCGATAAGCAAGGCGGATCCAAGAATCATGATCGACACTCGCCCTCGCGCCCGTGTGGCTGGCAGCAAATCCCAAAATAGGAGCACCGAAGCCGCAATCAAAAACAGGAAAAATTCCGACACATATGTAGCGAGCCGGAAATGGTCGGCAATTCCAAGTCCAAGGGCGGTAACGGCGTAACTCGAAAATACCGCGCTGTATACCGAGACCTTCTTCTTTGCCGCGAGATAGATCAGCGCTGCAAGAAAAAAGAGGAAGATAGCGAAGATCGCGGCATGATGGCTGAAGAGCTTGTCATAAATGATTGCCGCGGTCAGTTTTTCCCCAAAGGCATGTTTGTTCTTGAATACTAATGTCGCTCCAGTTACACCGTAGCATTCGAGATAGCCGCCGCGCAGCCAGCCACCCGGCCATAGGACAAATGTAGTAATCAGGAAGGCCGGTGTGGCGCGGGCAATCTGTCGGCAGATTTTAAGAACGTCGGCTACCGTCAGACGACGAGTGGCCCAAAGTCCAGCCAGAGCCAGTGGGGCCGAGACAATCAGTTCCAGGCTGAACTCCAGCGTCGCAAATGCGAATCCAAGAGCGACCATTGCCGGCACGAGCGAGCGAAAGCGTTGCGTGGCGAGATATCTGGAGAAGAGCAGCAGAAACACGACAGCAAAGAGCATGTACCAGCTATGGGGAGTGGGATCCACGCTCACTTCAACGTATCTCGATTGCACTCCACCCAGTAAAGCCGCCGGTACGGCAAGAACAATCGGAACGTCAAAGAGCAAAAGTCCGGCGGCCAGCACCCCGCAAGTGAGGGCGGTGACGGTGGCAACTGTCAACCGCTGTGCCCGGTCCGAGCCCCCAAGAGCGAAAACGGTATGCATGGCGTAAAAGCTGAAAGGGGCGTGAAAATGCCGAATCGCAGCGTTATCGTCGTGAAAATACAGATAGTCCCAGGGGGCATCATGAAATTTGCGATCGTGCAGCAATTTGCGCAGTTCAACCGGACTGGCGCTGTTCGTGTTGAGGTACAGCGACCCTCCATTATCTCGGGCCGCTCTCAGATAGTCGGCTGAATCATCCACCAGGAATGAATTCTTGGCAAAGGGCAGATGAAACAGAAAAACCGACAGACTCACCGCAAGGGCAATGGCGAGAATAAGAACAGTCCGCCCGTTCCGCGTCAGCGAGAATCGTGGCGTGATCTGCAAAGGATCTCGCGATTCTGTTTTCTCGGTCTTTACTGCCACAGGTATCCTGCCTTTAGCCAGCCCCGAAAGTATCGGACACAAGCGTGCCTGATTGCGGGGACGTCCCATGAGAATAAAAGCACGGCAAGGGCCATTTCCCCGATTGGGATCCGCAAGCAGGTCTGGTGTCGGCGTGACATCCATTAACGTCTCATTTGTGCCATGGCTGAGACACACTTCCGGCGGGAAAAGCACATTAAGAACCTGCTTGCGCAGATTTATGCACATAGCCAGAAACTCTGCGCCCCCGATGGAGCAAAGTCGATGAGATGGATGCAACCCAAAACGCAAAAACTGCGATCAGGTCAGATGAGGAGGCGACTTTCTTCGGTGTTCCGCGGGGCGACTTGGACGGTTCAATTGGAACTTCATCTTTACTTACTGGGGAGTCTTCATTTCTCCGCTTCGATAATGAAGAAGTTGGGTCTGCTGGAATTTTTTGCGACCATCCCCACTCTCTCGAACTTCCTGAGCATTCCGGAGATCGTCTGAAAGGTCTCCGTCCTGTTTTTCTTCCAATTGAGCTGCCTGTCGAACTTGAAAACCAATAACGTATTAATCAGGATATAGAGGCAGTAAATAACGTCTTTCACATCGAATGCCCGGGCGGATTTCAAAATTCGGCGTTTCAATGTCGTATGCGCGTGAAGAACCAGCCAAGCCCTTCCGCCCGTCTTAAGGACGCGGGATATCTCACGGACCACCTGGTCGATGTTCATATAGGGCAACGAAACACGAGCGATAATGAAGTCAAAGTAATCGTTTGCGAAAGGAATAGCCTCACCGGAAGCAACCCGGAGATCAATATTCGGGGGAACTATCTTTCGCCCTGCAAGAATCGCCTCAGAGTCATAGTCAATACCGTAGCCGAAAACGTCACTTGGCAGATTACACGCAATCAAAGTTTGACCCATTCCGCACCCAATATCTAAGACGAACCGCGCGTCCTTGGGAATTTCCGGCAGTAAATGGCCCTTACTCGAAGCATTCTTTGCTGTCTCCAATTCGGCTATGTGATATTTCAGGGTGCTATTCACGCTGGCTCTCATAAGAATACTTTCATGCGCGGCGGAAATTTTAGTCGGCGGTGTTATGGAAAGTCGAAAACCTGCCGGATTAAGAGGCTGCAGCCGGATTCCGATGAACCCGCTTGTTGAAGGGGGAAGCGTTGAAATGAGGCAGGGTGCGCGAGATAGCGCACCCTGCCCGTGGTTAGTTAACAGGAGTGCATTGTTTCTGGTAGGAGCCGATTTTAACCAGTCCCATGGAGTAGGGTCCGCAATAGGCGCTCGCTCCCGAAACCGAATCGTCGAGAGTTAGAGCTTGTGGATAAACACCTCCACCGCTTCCGGTCAGATCGATGTCTGAGACAGTGTATTTTCCGCAGGTCCAGGTTTGACCGGATTGAACAGTTGCGTTCGCTCCGTCCGTAGTACCGTCGTCTGCGATCTCAGCGCACACTGTAGCGTTGAATGAGTTCTTCTCAAACTCAATTTGCGCCTGATCGAAGCCGTCGAAAGTTACACCATAGTCACCAGAGTCCAGGTCGAGGCTCTGAGCGGTTGGAGTGGGCCGGTTCGTAGTGGTAAAGCTGTTATTACTGACTGTGCCCTGAACAGTATCCGGAAGATCGGTGAACTGCAGAGCGTGGGCTGTGCAGTACTGCGCGGATACGCTGACCGTGTTACCGCTGATGGTCCAGTTAACGGATGGCGTATAGCCGCTGTTGGTTGGATAATTCTTGACGCGAATTCCATACGATCCATCCAGCTCGCAGCCTCCATATTCCGAGTTGTTCGCTTCTTCGTGAACGGTGATCGTATTGCCGGTTATCTGGAACCCGGACGACTCCGCATCGATTCCGCGCCCCCTGCCGCTGATGATGTTGCCGCTTACCGTTTGACCGTTGGCCAGCACCGTCACGCCATAATCGTTGGAATAGTAGCTGGAGAGAGTTATCACATTGTCGGTGATTTGTGAGTTTTCGGTTGAGTCGCGGATGCCGCCCTGAGGACTGCCGTTGATCGTGTTCCCGCTGAAGACGTTTCCGGCGCCGGCAACATTACTGTTGTCGAAGTCGATCACCACTCCCTGGAACTGAGCGCGAGCGGCCAAAGGAGTCTGGCCGGGCTTTTGAATGTACGTCACATTGTCATTGATCGTGTTGTTTTCAATTTTCCAATTGATGCCGGGAAGATCGCCGAAAAATGCCTGCGCGCCTGTCTGCTGAATGGTGATGGTTAGATCGTGGAAGGATCCGCCGTTCATGCCATTTGCCTGCCCAATCCATACAGCAGGGGTAAACGTAGCCGAGCTGGTGGATTGAACGATCTTGCCGTTATAGACTTCCGGATTGCCATGAACGGCATTACCGCAGGCTGATTGAGGCAACGGCTGGTACCAAACGTCACAAATACTAATGGCCGGGACGATCGCGCTCCCGGTTCCATAGGTGATCGTATGGCCGTTCAGGTTGAAGACGATATTGTTGGCGTTCAGCGCAAATCCCTGCGTGGTGCAGGTGACGTCGTTGGCCAGGTAGTAGGTTCCGGTTTTAGTAATGGCGCCACAGGCGGTGAGCGCCGTGCCCGTAGGCGGAGTACCTGATGTGGAAGGTGATGCGACAGCCAGTGTCAACGCTTGTTTGGCCGTGGCTCCGGTCGCGTCCTTCACCTGAGCCGTAAGGCTGTAACTGCCCACTTTGGTCGGAGATCCGCTTATCACGCCACCCGAAGTCAACGCGATTCCGGAAGGCAGACCGCCTGCGGCGATGGACCAGGTATAAGGTGTCTCGCCCCCGACGGCGTCAAGCGCAGTGGAATATGCCTTGCTCGCTGTCGCATTCGGAAGCGTGGTCGTTGAAACGGTGAGGAGTGCCAGATAAGTGAACGCGTTATTGAGAGTAGCCACAGAGTTGTCCGGATTTACCACCTCAACTGCATACACGCCAGCGGCCATTGCCGGTAAAGTCGCCGTAATCTTCGAGGAATTCACGAAAACGACATTGGTTGCGTAGTCTCCGCTGATCCTGACTCGCGATCCGGACTGAAAATGGGTACCGGTGATAGTAACTGCAGCCGTCTTATTGGCATTGCCCTTGGTGGGGCTGACGGAACTAATCGTAGGACTCGAAGTCCCGCCGGTTCCCGCGGGAGCGACGTAATCGAAGATCCGGCCGGTTTCGAAATCATCGGTGGAGGATACCTTCACGGTGATGGGCACAACTGCCGCGGCATGCTCAGGCGCCTTGACATAAACCGTGCCTGAGTTGACGTAGCTGGTTATCGTTCCCACGGCCTCACCGAACGACACGCTCATGGAAGGACTGAAGTTACTCCCCGAGATCTTGACCACGGTAGTGCCGTCCGTCGAGCCTTGTGTGGGGGAAACGGAGCTGACCGTGACTGCGGGCGTAGATTCTGCCGGAGCGACATAATCGAAGATCCTGCCGGTTTCGAAATCATCGGTGGAGGATACCTTCACGGTGATGGGCACAACTGCCGCGGCATGCTCAGGCGCCTTAACATAAACGGTGCCGGAGTTGACGTAGCTGGTTATCGACGCGGAGGCCTCGCCGAAAGACACGCTCATGGAAGGAGTGAAGTTACTGCCTGAGATCTTGACGGCGGTGGTGCCGTCCGTCGAGCCTTGTGTGGGGGAAACGGAGCTGACCGTGACTGCGGGCGTAGATTCCGCCGGAGCGACGTAATCGAAGATCCTGCCGGTTTCGAAATCATCGGTGGAGGATACCTTCACGGTGATGGGCACAACTGCCGCGGCATGCTCAGGCGCCTTAACATAAACGGTGCCGGAGTTGACGTAGCTGGTTATCGACGCGGAGGCCTCGCCGAAAGACACGCTCATGGAAGGAGTGAAGTTACTGCCTGAAATCTTGACGGCGGTGGTGCCGTCCGTCGAGCCTTGTGTGGGGGAAACGGAGCTGACCGTGACTGCACTTGCCGCAGCGGTCGAATTGGTTCCTGCGGTCGCTGCGGCGATCGAGCTGGTACCTGCAAGGGCGGTGCCGCATCCGCTGGAAGATAATCCAGCACCGACGAGGAAAAGAACTGCCATCCAAACAGGGAAGACTCCTCGAAAGGAGCTCGCTCCGCATTTGTCCTGTGCCGGACAGCAAAAAGTAGCTGAGAAAATTTGCTTCATCATGCTCACCTGTATCAATCGAAAGGATTACGGATGGCTTTTAAATTGAGCGCTTTACGCTCGCCACCCACTCTCATTACACGCGAGTTGACCTGGGAAAAAGGCACAGCAACAGCGGGCCTCTAAAAAGGGCCTTTTCACAAGCGCATCCGGGCACAGGTATTCACTGTGCACCATTTTTGCGCTTATGCTTCTCAGGGCGAATGCCGCTACCGGGATAGGAAAAATCAGAGCTTCGGTTGCCTGCGATGCACAACCTGCGAACACTTGCTTCCAGGCACCATTTCATCCGCACCAAGGCATTAGCAGAACTTCAGGGAGGGGCTAATGCGTAATTCTAACCTCAGAATCTCGAAACGGTAAATGAAATCTATGTATTTTCGACGAATTATGTGCACAGGCTTGCGCAAGAAGGGAAATTCAGCACGTCAAATCAATGCATTTCCGGAGTTTCCTTAAAGAAAAGCATCAGAGAGCGGGGATCGGTCGCGGGTTCACTATTCAGATACCCGCTCGGCGATTGGGGTAGCCAAGGGCAGTAATTCAGAGTTGAAGGGCCATGTGTGAGGGGAAAATAACCTGGAAAACTCGGGCGTTCCCACGACAGGCGATGCCGATGCCATGTTCCCAGGTCGAATTTTCCCGACATCGGGATATCGGGCATACAACCAGAACGGATCGCATGCCTGGAAGAAAAGCCTCAATTCAACGCTTCAGCCGGGCTCCCCAACCGCCTCAGCGCAGGATCCGCAACACAGTCTTGCAAATGCCTGGTGATTCGCCGCGCCGTGCAATCCGCGCCAAAGGTGAAGCGCATGACCGGACCGAAGGAGTTCACCGAAGCGAGGCCGACAAAATAAAGGCCCGGAACCGAAGACTGGAAATTCGATGACAGCACGGGCGCATCGGCGAGGGTGTGAATACTTTGCCGTATGGATGGGCTGAGGAAGGTCAGGCGCTGTACGTTTGCCCGATAGCCGGTAGCAGCGACGACATGCTCGGTCAACCATTCTGCATGATTGCCTTGCTGGTCGAGAAACTTGAGGAGTACCCGCCCGTCAGAAGTGCTGGCTGTCAGATTGCGCGTTCCGAGGAACATCGGAAATTTCCCCTCTACCCGTTCACGCATCGGCCAGCCCGGGGCCGGTCCCAATTGTTCGCGTACCAGCTTTAAGCGAAGCCGCTTTGGAAAATGCCGGAACAGAAAGGGAGCGTCGCAGAAAAACCGCGAGAGTAATCCAGGCCCGAGCCCCGAAGAGGGATGCCGAAGTCTTTCCCACAAAGATCTGCCGCCGGGTGAAGGAGGCTTGTGGTAGGAAATTGCGGGACGCCGCGCGAGTATGCAAACTTTTGCTCCTTCTGAGTGCAGGAGCGCCGCAAAATCGATCGCGGAAGCGCCGCCGCCGATCACCGTAACATCGCGTCCGCGGAACTCGGCCCCTTGTCTGTGCTGGGAGCTGTGCGTCAGAAGATGAGAAGGAAGAGATTCCAGTTGCGGTGGAATCCAGGCGCAGTCTCTGATGCCCACTGCAAGGATGACGCGTTTGGCCCTAAACCATTGACCGTCTTCGGCTTCGAGAAAAAAATTGCCGTCGATTTGTTCGATTCGCACGATCTGGCGGGGATCAACGTCCGGAACCAGCTGTTTCTGAAAGAAGAGGCCATATTCGACAAAGACCTTCAGGCTTACCGGAATGTGCGTGTCATCGTAGGCGAGTCCGTGAGACTGGCAAAACGAGCGCAGAGAGAAGGCCGGATCGGGAGACGACAGATCCGAGGCAAACCCCTGCGATTTCAATAACATATCTTCAGGCATGCGCTCGCGCCATGTCTCCATGGGCTTGCCGAAGATCCGAAATCCTATCCCTCGCCCAGCGAGGTGGGCGGCAATTGATAATCCATAAGGTCCCGCGCCAACAATAGCAACATCCACGGTTAAGGTCACATCAGCTCCTGCGGTCGTAAAAGCAAATTGACTTCCAATTGTCCGTCGCTGTCCCAGGATCCCATCTCTGCTGTGGAACGCGCGGCTTGGCATTCGGATTGCAGCTTTCCAAGTGGGAATCCACGCAATTTTCGTCGGACTCGAAATCTTCGGAGATGCGGCCCTTGTACGTCCCTTATGAAGCCAAAAATTCTCGTTGTGACCACGCGCCGTTGGTTTTCCGCTGCTCGGATTGCAATCGCCTTTTCAGAGGCCGCCTGCGAGGTAGAAATTGTGTGCCCCCCAAAGCATCCCGCTCTGCTCACCAGCGCAGTCACGGTTCGGCATCCCTTTCGAGCATTTCGGCCGCTTCAATCACTTCATAAGGCGATCATCAACGCGGCTCCGGATCTTCTTGTTCCTACTGACGATATCGCCATCAAGTATCTGCATCGGCTTTATGAGGCGGCGCCGCAGATCGACGAGGCTACCGCGGCGCAGGTGCGTTCACTCCTCGAGCGATCTCTGGGTGACCCCAGGGAGTTTGCACTTCTCTCCTCGCGAACGGATTTTCTCGCTGCAGCCGAGGCTGAGGGCATTCACGTACTACCCACAGTTAACATCCCTAACCGCAAGGCGCTCGATCATTGGCTCGCTGCCAATCCTCTGCCTGCCGTACTCAAGGCCGACGGCACTTCGGGAGGCGAGGGCGTCGCAATTGTCTCTACGCGCAGAGGCGCAGCCAGGGCACGGCGCAGGCTGCGAGCGCCAATCGGCCTGGCTCGCGTGCTTAAGCGGGCCGGCTTTGAACACGATGCGCACCACATCATCCCGTGGATCAGGCATCATCGACGGAAGGTGAGCATTCAACCTTATATTCATGGCCACGATTCCAATATTGCCGTCGCCTGCTGGAAAGGCGAGGTGCTGGCCGCGGTTTCGATGGACGTACTGAGTGCCTGGAGGCAGAATGGCCCTGCGGTCCTGGTTCAATTATTGGATGAGGACCACATGCTGGACATTGCGCGCAAGCTGGTCCGGCGATTCCACCTTTCCGGCCTCTGCGGTTTCGATTTCATGACCGAGTACACTACCGGGCGCACGTATCTGCTCGAAATTAATTCTCGCGCCACGCAAACCTGTCACCTGCCGTACGGCAGTCCGTGCGATCTGATACCTGCCCTCGTTTCTTCGCTTGTCGACGGTCCGCCTCCTGAATATGGCGAAGTCAGAAAACGAGGAATCGTCTCATTATTTCCTCTGGCATGGAAGGCGGGCATCAGCCGCGAGACGCTCGCATCCACCTATCAGGACGTACCCTGGCAGGAACCGCGTCTGGTGCGTAAGGGATTCGCCGAAGGACCGCAATCCGTTTATGACGTCTTTCGGAGGACGTGGAAAAAGGTGCATTCCGCCAAACCGCTGATTGGGGAGAGCAAGTGAAGCCGCGCGTTTTGCACCTTATCGGCAGCAACTGCATCGGGGGGCCGGAGAAGCAGATTCTCCACCACGCAGTGACCATGCAGGACTCGCCGTATCAGATCGAAGTGGGCTCTTTTCACGATCAGATCGACAGGCCGGAGATTCTGCGAGGAGCGGAGGAGCGGAATATTCCCACCGTATGCCTGAGAGGTGGATTGAGGCTCGATCTGGTTGCGGAGCTATCTCAGATACTTGAAAACCGAAAGGGCGCACTTCTCTGCACGCATGGCTTTAAGGCCAACGTGGTCGGATATCTGGCCGCGCGCCGAAGCAACACCCGTCACGTGGCATTTCTGCGCGGACGGACAGCCGAGACCATGCGGGTTGTCGTCTATGAAGTGATGGAAAGGTATGTTTTAAGCCATGCTCCGCACGTCGTCTGCGTCTCTCAGAAGCAGGCGGAGCAGGTAGGAAGATGGCGGCGCGGCAGGTCGGAACCGATGGTTGTTCCAAACGCGATGATACCGCCCTGGTCCCGTCCCGAAGACATCCAGCAGATTACGCGGGAGAGCCTCGGGATTAACGCGAATGCCTTTGTCTTCGGTTCGGTTGGCCGATTGAGCGCAGAGAAAGGGCACCGTTTCCTGATTTCAGCCTTTCAGGAAGTTTGTTCCATGTTGGGGGACGGTTATCCTCTCCATCTGATTATCGTGGGCGACGGACGCGAACAGCCTTCGCTTGAGCGGCAGACGTCGGAACTCAAGCTTCAAGGGAAGATCCATTTTGCCGGCTTCCAGGGCAATCCAGGCCAATGGATGATGCTCTTGGATTGCCTGGTCCAACCCAGCCTGACGGAAGGAACTCCCAATGCCGTTTTAGAATCCTGCTGTCTGCACGTGCCGGTGATTGCGACAGCAGTCGGGGGAGTCCCCGACATCATTACAAACGAATTGAATGGTTTGCTGGTACCGGCCAAAGACCCAAAAGCGTTGGCTTTGGCAATGAAACGATTCGTTCTCGATCCGGCGCTGAGACAGAAGTTGGTGAATGCCGCCGATGGAGCCGGATCTACTTACTCGCCCGCCGTGCAGAAGCAGAAGCTGATCGCAGTCTATGAGAAGGCCTTTGCCTCCTGAATCGCCGCGATGCATAGGAATCGCAGCTCATTGGTGCCCTGTTTCAGGCTCCAATCCCCCCACAGATGTAAGCCTTTTTGATGACGACGCGAACCGAAAGGTGGCCTGGGCCTCTCAATTATTTGTGGAATTTTCCGGCTATACGGAAATCAGGATTTTACTGCCGGTAATTATCCTCATCCTTCATGGACTCACTGAAGCACTTTATAAGCAGCGGCTTACCTCTCGCGTACATACATTCCTGATTGAGGCGCACGTCTCGCAAAATTCAAAAAAGCATATCCAGAGTCGCCTCGCCTCTGCTAAGTAATTGAAAACACTTCCAATGTCTTTTGGAGCTTCGATTGCACATTAGGAGCGGTTCTGCGTGGACCAATTTACCTGGAGGAGTATCTTCTTGATAGTAAAAAGATTTGGATTAATTGCAATGGCGTTATCCTTGGCCTTTGCAACCGCCGTTTACCACCCCGCCAATGCGTTTGCACAAGCTATTTCCGTCAACGGAGGTTCAATTCAAGGAACCATCACCGATCAGTCGGGAGCGATCATTCCGAACGCTCAGATCACGGTTGCCAATCCTGAAATCGGATTCAACCGCGCCCTCACGTCGGACTCGTCCGGTTTATACACCATCGGCCCTCTTAATCCAGGCACCTATGTAGTGAGCATCCAGGCGGCCGGGTTCGAGCAGTTAAAGGTGACGACCGTGGTTCGTACCGGAACCGTCACAACCGGTAACTTCAAGCTGACCGTCGGTGCCGCCACTCAGACCATCCAGGTTAATGCCGGCGCGGTCCAGTTGAATACCGACCAGGCGGGCGTCAGCGACGTAATTACCTCGCAGCAAATTAAGGATCTGCCCGTAAATGGTCGCAACTTCCTCGATCTCGCTCAGATCGAGCCGGGAGTTCTCTTGCAGCAAGGTCAGGATTTCGATCCGACCAAGGCGGGATATTCAGCAATCTCGGTATCGGGCGTAGGCGGACGTACAACCCGCATTCTGCTTGACGGTCAGGACATTACCGACGAAACAGTCGGCACGACAATCTTCAACGTCTCCCAGGGCGCGATCGACGAGTTTCAGCTGAACCGGTCCACGCAGGACGTTTCCGGCGAAGTGACCTCCACTGGTCAAGTGCTGGTATCGACGACATCGGGCACGAACCACTACCACGGGCAGCTTTTCTATAACTTCCAGGACTACCGCGCCGGCTTTGCCAATACCACTTATGGATATCAAGCGCCCTTCCAGCGCAACCAGTTTGGCGGGGCAGTTGGCGGTCCGATTCTCAAGGACAAGCTCTTCTTCTTTGCCGACGTGGAGCGCATCAAGCAGGATTCTCAGGGTGCGGCATCGTCAAGCGGCACGTTTTCCAGCATTCTGACGCAATATCCCACCATTCCATCCCCTTTCCGCGACACGTATTCTACAGGTCGCCTGGACTATAACGGCCCCTTTGGCGGCCACTATTTTGCCCGCGCGAATTACGAGGCAAATGCTACTGCTGCGAACTTCGGCTTCCTTTACTCGGTCTATGAGAACCGTGACAACACACCCGGTTACGCATTCGGCGCCGACTTCCAGGCAGGCCACTTCACCCATTCGTTCCGCGGAAGCTACGAGAAATTCCACAACTTGCTGGTGGACGGAACAGTCACTTTGGGAGCTTCGATCTACAACCCGCTCCCTGGCGTCACCCTCTTTGATCCCGGTGACGGATTCTTTGCCGGGCAGAATTACCTCGCCCCTCAGGAACCTATCAGTCAGACAAGCAGTTCCGGTATGACGGCACCTGGACCAAAGGCGCTCACAACATTAAATACGGGTATAGCCTGAACCGTATTCTGGGTGGAGGAGACGCAGAGTTCTTCGGCGTTGGCCTCTTTACTCAGTTTGGTCCTGGCAGTCTGCTCGCTAATTGCAACGGCGACGGCGTATCTGCTCCGTGCCCCGGAAACCCAATCGACGGATACTCCACCAACGGTATTATCCTCGGCAACGGCAACTCCATCTTTACCGAAAAGCCCGCCTTCGGGCTTCCCGGCGGTGGAACTGAGGACTGGCGCGAAGGCGCATACGTCGCAGACCAGTGGAAGCTGACGCCTAACTTTACTCTCACCGCCGGCATTCGCTGGAGCGTCGATACGGATCGCGCCAACCAGGATCTGCCGACCCCAACCTGCGCGAGCGTAGACCCCAGCATCAATCCGTGCCCGAGTGGCGGGAATCTCTTTAACCAGTATCAGGCGGGATTTGGCGGCAAGGTTCATCAGCCGTGGGCCAATTTCGGTCCTCAGGTCGGTTTTGCCTACGCGCCTCCGGGAGCAAGGAACACCGTGCTGAACGGCGCCATCGGTATCTTCTACGAGAGCGATATCTTCAATAACACATCCAACGCGCGTAGCGCGGTCATCGACAGCTCTGGGCCATTCTTCAATGACACCGGCGTCTGCGGAGGCACCAATTCCGTTCCGTTGCCCGGCGGCGGATCGATCACCAATGTCAATGGCGTGCCGCTTTCAACGATCTGCAACGAGCCCATCGCGCAGTCTTATACCGCTCTCGAAGCAGTCAAGACTCAGTATCAGGCGGCAACCGCGGCGAACAATTCTGCTGCCAACCCTGCCTATATTGGTGGAGGCGGCGGACTCAACTCGGCCGGTGTCTATGCTGCACCGTATAAAACGCCGTACGCGATTCAGTACAACTTCGGCATTCAGCAGCAGTTGGGCAGAGGCACCGTGCTCAGCGCCGACTACGTCCACAACTCTACGCTCAAGGTACCTCTGGTCATCGACGTTAATCACCTGGGCGCAGCGCGTTACATGAACGCTGCGGCTGCTCAAAACGCGATTGCCGCAACTGAAGCGCAGTACGGCTGCGCTGACGTTGATTGTGTGATTGCCGCTGGAGGCACCATTCAGAGCTTTGCTGGAAACGGCTTGATTCTTCGAATGCCTATCTGGGCGGCTATCCTGCTGTGGTCTTCGGCCTCACCCCCGCTACGGGCGCAGCATTTCCGGGCAGAAACCCCGCTGTAGGAGCCGGAAAGTTTATCCTGCCGGCTGGACAGTCTGGATATGATGCACTTCAGATCGTCTTCAAGCAGGTGAAGGCGCATCCGGTTCGCGGCGTTGAAGCCGCCAACTTCCAGGCCTCCTACTCGCTCTCGAGAATCGTCAGCGATGTGGCGGCCACAACAAGCGGAGAGGGCGACCAGTTCTTCAACAACCCTCCTTATGATTACGACAATCCCAAGGCTTTTATGGGCAGGAACGTGCTGGATCATAAGAACGAGCTTTCTTTCGGCGGCTCGGCTAACTTCAAATACGGTCCTCAGCTCGGTGTCATCGGTCATTTCTACTCGGCTCCGCCGCAAAATCTGACGCTTGACGATACGGCTGGTTCCACGGCTCAGATCTTTCAGACGGACGTGACCGGAGACGGCACGATCGGAGATCTCGTCCCGAATACCAATGCAGGCGCATATATGCATCAGGTAACCCCCAAAAACCTCAGCAAATTGATCAGCGCCTACAACTCTGCCTACGCCGAAACTCCGACGCCGGCTGGACAGGCGCTCATCAATGCCGGACTCTTCACGCCGAACCAGTTAGTTGCTCTGGGTGGTGTGCAGCAGCCCATCGCTCAAATCCCGGGAGCCCATGCACCGTCAAACGCCGCTTTTGAGGCTCTCGATGCTAATCTCTCTTATTCGATCCACATTCACGAGAGCATGAGTCTTCAGCCTGGAGTCGCGTTCTACAACCTCCTTAACTTCTCTAACTTTGGAACCCTGTCGAGCACGCTCTTGAGTCAGAACTCTGTGGGCGGCCCGACCGGTGCCGGCGTCAGCGGATTCTTGAATGGCGACGACAACGAGGGTACCGCGAACGGAATCAGAACCCAACGCGGTTCTGGAACGTTTGACCAGGGCGCTCCGCGTTCGACGGAGTTCTCGCTGAAGTTCAACTTCTAAGATGTTGAGTTAATCGACCGCTTAGATTCTTAACCTGTTGCCGTCCGGCGTTATCAGCCGGGCGGCAACTTTTTTGCATTCAGCATCATTCGCAGCGCTCGCGATGGAAGTCCTTCGCGGCCACGCAAATCTACCGTGGCTGCATCGTTGCCTCAAAGCAGCGCATCTATAATGGCACTATGCCTTTAGAAAGCGTCAGAAAAGTGGCGGATGCGGATTTTCCTACCCGCTGGGGACAATTTCGCATCCTTGGCTTTGAGGGCACCGCGATTGGGTCTGACCCCTGCGAGGAAAACGCAACCGCATCGTCCGTGAAGACGGAGTGCGCCGTGGCGCTGGTGATGGGCGACGTTTCATCCGGCGCCCCTGTTGTGCGGATTCACTCGCAATGCCTTACCGGGGATGTGTTTCACTCGCTGCGCTGCGATTGCCGCCAGCAGCTTGAGCTTGCGCTCGGCAAGATCGCCAAAGCAGGCTGCGGCATTCTGCTCTACGAGCAGCAGGAGGGCCGGGGTATCGGCCTGATGGCTAAATTGAAGGCCTACGAGCTGCAGGACCAGGGATTCGATACGGTAGAAGCGAACGTTGAACTCGGCTTTAAGGCGGATTGCCGCCAGTTCGAGCTTCCCGCGGCGATTCTTAAGCTGATGGGCATCGGCGCTGTCCGGTTGATTACGAATAATCCCGAGAAGGTTGCAGCGCTGGAAGCGGTCGGGGTGTCAGTAGTGGAGCGTATCTCTGCCGAGATTGAGCCGGAAGAAACCTTCCGGGAATATCTGAAAGTGAAGCGCGAAAAGATGGGCCATCTTTCCGATAGCCTGCCCGTCCGGTGAGAGTAGAGTTAGAGCGTGATTGAGCCGAGACTCATCCTCATCACGTTGCTGGTTAAGCTGGGGGTGGCCGCTGCTGTCTCCGGAGCTCTGGCGCGCTCGCGCGTCTTCCAGACTCTGCTGTTTACGCAGAAACGACGCCCCGGGCAGACGCTCGGACTGCTTGCCTTCATCGTCATTCCGCTTGCGCTTGGCGTATGGGTGCGCGTGGTCGTTCCCAACTTTTTTGCGGCCGATCTTTCGTTTGAAACCACGATTCTGCTGGGCATTTTGCTGGGTCCATTCTCTGCCATTGGCGGAGCCATCGCGCTTTCGATCCCCGCCATGCTGCATCACGAATATCTGTCGCTTCCGTTCGACCTGGCGGTGGCAATCACAGCCGGGCTCTTCGGCAAATTCGTCGAAGAGGAAGAGGTCTGGTCGTTTTCGCCCTTTGTCGATCTCAGCATCTACCGATGGATTCGCCGTAACCTGCGCAAGCCGCGCTTCGACCGCCAGATTCTGCTGCTGATGCTGATCATCGGCATGGAAATCTGCCGCGAGTGGCTGGCGAAGCTCTATCCGCATCGCCTGTTCGCGCTGAATACGGACAGCTGGCTGATCCGCCTGGCGGTGTGGACATGCGCCGCAATGGTGGTCGGGATTCCGCTGAAGGTGTGGAACGCGATCCGCAACGAGCGTTTCCTGGAAGAGCAGAAGCGGCTGCTGCTGGAGGCGCGGCTGGATGCATTGCAGCGGCAGATCAATCCGCATTTTCTCTTCAACACGCTGAACTCCATCGCTTCACTGGTGCGCTTTCGTCCTGAGCAGGCGCGGGAGCTGATTGTGAAGCTGGCGAATATTCTGCGCGCCCTGCTCAAGGATCACGACTCCTACATTCTGCTGCGCGACGAGCTTAGTTTTACCGACGATTATCTCGGCATCGAAGTGGTGCGCTTTGGCGCGGAGAAGCTGCGCGTGGTGAAGGAGATCGATCCAATGACTCTGGACCTGCCTGTTCCCAGCATGCTGCTGCAGCCGCTGATCGAAAACAGCATCAAGCATGGCCTGGAGCCGCGCATCAGCGGAGGAACAATAACGCTGCGGAGCCGCATCGAGGCTGGACAGGATGATGATCGAGGTCGAGGATGACGGGGTAGGCATTGCGCCGGGCCGCTCCCATTCAAGCGGAGTGCTGAGCGGAACCGGCATCGGAATGAAGAACGTCCGCGAGCGCCTCGATGTGCTCTTTGGCGGAGCCGCTCATTTCGACGTAACCAGCCGTCCGGGGCGGGGAACCAAAGTTACGCTTGCGATTCCGGTCCGCGAAGAACGGGACGACGAGCCTCACTCTGCGGTATCCCGATTCAGTACCCGCTCGTAATAAGCCTCGTATAAGGGAATAATCCGGGAGGCGCAATAGCGTTGCTGCGCCGTCTGCCGCGCGGCGCTGGCCATGGCTGAATATTTCGCGCCGTCACTTAACAAATCGATGGATGCCCGCGCCATTCCTTCCACATCGCCCACTGCGAACAGCCGTCCATTCACGCCGTCTTCGATCAGCTCGGGCACGCCTCCGACGGACGGTGGCGATAGCGGGCACGCAGCAGGCCATGGATTCGAGCGCCGCCAGCCCGAAGGATTCAAGCTCGCTGGGCATCACCATGAGGTCGGCGAGCGGGAGCAGCTCACTTACACCGGCCTGCTTGCCCAGAAAGTGAATGCGGTCCTGAATATGCAAACGGCGCGCCAGCCATTCGGCTTGTGAGCGGTCGGGTCCATCGCCCACCAGCAGAAGTCGCGCGGGAATCTCGCGCGCGACGCGCGCGAAGACTTCGACCACATCAACCGCCCGCTTAACGGGGCGGAAGTTCGAGAGATGCAGAAGTATCTTTTCTCCGGGTTCAGCGAATTGAGCCCGCCCCTTGCTGCGCGCCTCCTCGCTGAGTGGCATGTAGACGTCGCAGTTTACAAAGTTGGGAATGACCTCAATCTCGCGCTTTACGCCGAACTCCTGAACCGTTTTGTCGCGCAGATAATTTGAGATCGCGGTTACGCCGTCGCTCTCGTCAATGCCGAAGCGGGTGATCGGCAAATAGGAGTGGTCGAGCCCCACGAGCGTGATGTCGGTTCCGTGCAGCGTAGTGACGAAGGGCAGACGATGATTGCGCTCGGCCAGCATCTGCCGCGCCAGATAGGCGGAGATGGAGTGCGGAATGGCGTAGTGAACGTGCAGCAGGTCGAGCTTGTAATATGCCGCCACTTCGGACATGCGCGTAGCCAGCGCGAGATCGTAGGGAGGATATTCAAAGAGAGGATAGTTGGAGACCGGCACTTCATGGTAGAAGATGCCGTGCTCGCGCCCGGTGAGGCGGAAGGGCTGCGAGTAGGTGATGAAGTGTACTTCATGACCCAAAGCCGCCAGTTCGATGCCAAGCTCGGTGGCGACAACTCCGCTGCCGCCGTAGGTGGGGTAACACGTAATGCCGATCTTCATAGGTTTGCTGCCGTTGTAGTTGGACGCGACGGTCGGCACCGAGGATTCATGCACAGGATTCGCTGTACATCAGCGTCCGGAACCATACTTAGCGGGTTCTCTTTATCTAATAGCGCTTCTAACAGTAATTGGTTTTCCGAGGAACGTTTATCTGTTACGGGAGAAGGCGATTCGCCGGGCGGATATGTGTTCAGCTCGTACAGCTTTGGATTCAAACCCGCCAGCTTCGCGCCCCTCCACAGGACGCGGTTATTCGCATTGACCTCCGATAGACTTAAAGTGCGTGTGCCTAGAACCGTTTTCACCCACGCGTATGCGGACGCAACCTGATCGTAAGTAAATTCATCCGCTCCAATCCTTCCGCTCCGCCGCCAGCTTGTGATCTTTGCCTGAATTGCGGGCAGTGTCGGAGCGAAGCAGAGATCCACATTGACCTGCGAGCCACCCCCAACGGCCATTCCGTTATGAATCCAGATTCCTCCGTCGATGGAAGTTCTCGTATCGATGAGATCACCGACGAGTCTTGTTTCCATCGCGCCCGGCACAACGAAGGAGCCTCGTTCAAGGAGCAGCACGTGTTTACCGTTGCGGCGCAATTCATGGGCCAGAACAGAGCCAGCAGGGCCACTCCCGATAATCAGATAGTCGAATGGGCGATCTGTTGAAAGAACCTCTTTTTTGCCTGAGTCATAACGGAGTCGGCTCGGCGGAAGAGCGGGGCGATGCTGAGTGACGTATGATTCGGGCGCAAAAAGATTCAAGCGAACCCCGGTGAGGGGTTCTTGAAGGGCACCGTATGTCTTGACAATATAAAAATTGCGCACCGACATCGCCAATTGACGCGCGCTGTTTTCCCCACAGGATTCGAGGAGAAACAGTACATGCCGGCGTTGACTTACGGTAAGAGTTGCGAATGACGGCGTCTGGACCCGCTTTAGCTCATTCGAAATACCGCAGGCCGATCCGAAACTGCCTAAATCGACGAAAGGAGCTAGCAGTTGACGGAAAGCGGGCGTCTGACCGTCGGCTTTCCAGATGTCATCTCTGGTTTCGGCGAGAAGAAGCACGGTTGGGGAGCTTTGCTTCAGACCATCGATGGGAAGGAAGGAAGAGAACAGGGCGTTGTGTACAGCTTGTATCGGGTCGGCAGCGGACTTTTGAACCGAACTCCGAGGCGGGGTTATTCCCGCGTTCTGTCCCAACACGAGTGGGACCGTAAGCGCAAAGACGAGCAGGCGACTGGCAATCATAGGAATTGGGGTGGCGAAACAATCTTACTGACTTGAAGGCGGGTAGTTAATAACAAAGTTTTGCGGGTATTCGAGAGAGCATCAACGAGTGAGTTGTCCGAAGTTGATGGGCCCGATCTCCCGGTGCCGATTTAAGAACTGCGGAATAGTTTCGAGGAGCGCGGCATGTTCGATGGCTCGTGACTCGCGGAGGCGGGTTTGTGTATTGTTCAGATCTTCGTCGAAATAGCCCGGATGGCATACCAACTCCCACGTGCCGGCCGGCATGGCCGTCAGCAGAGCTTCCAGCGCCCGGGAATTGAGGGTCCCGGTGGCGAGCACGCCGATCGCTCCGTCAGTTGTGGCCACGCCCGCCTTCTGAACCAGCTTCAGAAATTCCCGTCTTTGGGTGCGAAGCAGGTGAACCTGAAGCCGCCGCAGCCGGGCCGCATGCGGGGTTGCTTTAAGCGCCCAGTCAGGCTCGAATGGGTTGCGAACCGCAGGGACTCCACACGAGACAGCGGCACGCAGCAGAGGGCGCAGAACGCGCGGAAACATGTGGGTGTGCTTATGGGTGTCGAGATGGCTGACGCGGGCTCCTGCGGCCTGGAGATGGCGAATCTGCGTGACAGCTTCCATTTCAATCTCGGCCTCGGGAATGCTGCCTCGCATCAGGTCCAGGACAAAGGCTCCGAGCGTGGTCCGAAATGTTCCTGAAGGCAGGGCAAGCGCAGGAATGCTGTCGTGGGGAAGAGCGGATTTGCCGTCGACCAGGATGACATGGCAACCGACGCCAAGGGTCGGGTCGCCGGCGGCGATCGCGGCGGCTGCGCCGGTATGATCTGCGGTGGCCATCAGGGTCGCCGAGGTAAGCGCCCCCGCCCGGTGCAGGTCGAGAACAGACTGGTTGACGCCGGGAGTAAGCCCGAAGTCATCGGCGTTGAGGATGAGGCTGGTCACGCGAATTTCAGTCTACAGGCAAATGGCCTTCTGGCCACTCAAATGGCTTTCGGCTCATATATATATGCCGCATAGATATATGCCGCAAAATGAGGAAGTGCTGGTAAAATCTTTGGAGTACGGCCGGCACGCGGGATAGCGAAGGCGTTTCCAGGCCAGTCCGGGCGGTTAGCTCAGTTGGTTAGAGCGCCTGCCTTACAAGCAGGATGTCGGGGGTTCGAGTCCCTCACTGCCCACCATGCCTCTCTTTTTCGATGGGCTAGAGCCCACTCCTGAAGTAGTCTTTGAGTCAAGCGAATATTGAATAGTTTGCAGTCTTGTGTGAGGGCCTCGCCGCCCTTTGCCGATATAACAGTCGTCAGATTATGCAAAATACACTGCTTGATATTCTGATCCTTGGTTTGCTGGTGTTGCTGTTCGGATCAATCTACCGCTCGCAGCGGACTCTTCGGCTGCGATACTGGATTGCCGGATGGCTGCTCATCCTTGCGCACTTTGTTCTACTGCTGCCGAATCCCGAAAGCAACCTCTGGGCAAACCTGACCGACGCGCTGGGAGTCACCGCATTGCTGATGGGAGGGCTGTGCTTCCTTCTGGCCTCATCAACAACGTGTCTTGCGATAGGTGATTCAAAAGAATGGATGCAGGCACTCCTGGCGGTTCCAGTGGTGCTTTTTGTCTTTGTGGCTGCGTTCGGCGTCTCGAATGCCGCCGTGCTGTCTGTTTTGTTTGTACTTCTCGAATATTCGGTTCTTTTCTATGTGTTTCACTGCTGGCGGGATAAGCCTACCCTCGTCCTGGCATCGGAGCTCTTTGCCGCTGGCTCGGCTATCTGGGCTGGGCATGACATCCTGACGCATCAGGCGTTTCCTGGCGTTTATGCCGTCCTCACGCAGATCTATTTGATGAACGCGATTGTTTATTGGTATGGCTTCCGCAGATTGTCGATCGGTGTCGTCACGGCGGTGGTCGGGCATGGTGGCGTGGGCGGCGGTGTTTCCATGCGCAATCTCGCTGGCTGCGTTGTTTCCGCATGTTCAGGTTTCGCCGGAGCTGTGGAACCTTCCCAAGTACTTCGTCGAATTCGGCATGATTCTCACCCTGCTTGAAGACGAGGTGATCAAGACCACGCGGCAGCGCGAAGAATACCGTGTACTGTTCGACGGCAATCCTCATCCCATGTGGATTTTCGATAAGGACACATTCGACTTTTTGAAGGTGAACAATGCGGCAATTGCTCAATATGGCTACTCACAGCAGGAATTCCTGGCTAAAAACCTGCGGGATCTGCGGCCGCTGGAGGATATCCCCCAGCTGGAGCATCGGCTGAAAGATGCTGGTGAAGATAAACTGCACACCGGCCCGTGGACCCATATTCGCAAAGACGGCTCAAGGATCCAGGTGGAAGTTGATTCGCACATGATTAACTTCGAGGGCAGGCCGGCGCGCTTTTCCCTGGTGGAGGATGTAACTGAGCGGCAGCAACTGCATGAACGGCTGGTCTACCAGGCGCACCACGACACTCTTACCGGCCTGCCCAACCGGTTGCTGCTGAAAGACCGCATGGAGCAGCTGCTGGCCTCGGCAGAACGGCTTGACCAGCTCGCCGCCGTTATCTGTATGGATCTCGATCGCTTTAAACAGGTCAACGATACCTACGGACACCACGTCGGTGATATGTGTCTCCAGCAACTGGCCGTTTGGCTCCGCGAGAGACTTCGCATGACAGACACAGTGGCGCGGTCCGGAGGGGAAGAATTCATCGTGCTGGTCGGGCAACTGAAAACCCCGGCGGATGCCGCGCGTGTGGCGCAGATACTGGTCGACGGCTTCCGCCAGACACTCATGATCGAAGGGCATACGATCCACCTGACGGCAAGTATTGGCATCGCCATGTATCCTTCGGATGGAACAGAGGCGCATGACTTGTGGCGCCTGGCGGACTCTGCGATGTATCGCGCCAAGCGCGCGGGCGGAAACCGGTATACATTTTTTGCAAGTGAAGGCATAACGCGGCAGGTTAACGAAGTTGAACTTGAGACCAGCCAGGTTTTCAATGACCGCAGCTTTGAAGATCTGATGCCCGGCGACTGAAGGTGCAAAGCGGAATTCCTTTCGCAGATTTCCGCCTGAGCGGTTCCGCACGGTTCCACTGAAAAATGAGGAGGCACACTCTCTTCTGGTTATAATTCTTCAGTTGCCCTTTGGAGGGTTTGTCCGTGAAGCTATCCCCCGCCTCTCTTTGTCTGTTGTGCGCGGCCCTTACTTTTCCTGCCGCACTTTGCGCGCAGTCAGCAGCCGAAATCCCCAAATCCCTTCCTCGAACCGACCAGGTAATCGCTCGTCTGGGCGAGCTGAACACGCTGCCCTCAGGGGAATGGCGCTTTCATGCCGGCGACGTGCCGCACGGGGAGAGTCCTTCGCTGGATGATTCCGGCATGGGCGGTTGTGAAGCCGCGGACGGAAGGCCCCAACGAGGCGGCATGGTACCGGCAATGGATCGAGGTTCCGAAGAACCTGCACGGTTATGACCTGACGGGCGCGCGAATATGGTTCCAGTTCAAAGCCTATGCCAATGGCCCGATGCCGGAGATTATTTATTTCAATGGACGGCGCGTGGCGCTGGGCGATGATCTGGAGCCGATCGTTCTGTTCGACGATGCGAAGCCGGGCGACCGGGTGCTGGTGGCGGTGAAGCTGCTGCGCTACGGTGGACAAGAAACAGTTTGCCGGGTCGGTGATGAAGATCGACTTTGCGGCGAGCCGTCCCAATCCCGAGGATGAGCGCACGGAGTTTTTGTCGGCGGCGCTGCTGATTCCCAGCCTGTCGAAGAATGTTGCGGGGGACCAGGCCACACTGGACAAAGCTCATTCCACCGTCGACCTGAAGGCGCTGGACGCGGGCGACCAGAAGAAATTCGATGCTTCGCTCAATGAGGCCCAGCAGACGCTCGAAGCGCTGAAGCCGCTGTTGCAGGAAGCCGACGTTCCACGTGACCGGCAACTCGCACATCGATGCGGCATGGCTGTGGCCGTGGACGGAAACGGTGGACGTGGTCAAGCGCACCTTTGGCACGGCGCTGCAGTTGATGAACGAATATCCGGACTACACCTACACGCAATCGGCGGCGCAGTACAACGAGTGGATCGCGGATAAGTATCCGGAGATGAACGCGCAGATCAAGCAGCGCATCAAGGAAGGCCGCTGGGAGGTGGTCGGCGGCATGTGGGTCGAGCCGGACCTGAACCTGCCCGATGGCGAATCGACGGCGCGGTCGCTGCTGATCGGCAAGCGCTGGTATGAGCAGAACTACGGCGTGGATGTGCGCATCGGCTGGAATCCGGATTCGTTCGGCTACAACTGGCAGCTGCCGCAGATCTACAAGAAATCCGGCATCGATTATTTCGTGACGCAGAAGATGACCTGGAACGACACCAACAAGCTGCCGTTCAAGCTCTTCTGGTGGGAGTCGCCGGACGGCAGCAAGGTGCTGACTTATTTCCCGCACGATTATGCCAACGACAATCTGAGTCCGGTGCGTCTGTCCGCGGATCTGGAGCAGGCGCGCGACTATGCTCCGGGCATGACGGAGATGATGGACCTGTACGGCGTCGGCGATCATGGCGGCGGACCGACGCGCGCGATGCTGGACGAGGGCGTGCACTGGATGCGAGCGGCGACAAGGTCGTTCCGAAGATGCAGTTCGGAACGGCGCAGAGCTACTTCTCGTCAGTCGAGAAGAGGATCGCCCCGGATTCGCCGACATGGAATTACGACTCGATCGCCAAGGGATACCACGCCGCCTGAGGCGGTGGCCGGCGAGATCGCGATTCCTACCTGGGAAGACGAGATGTATCTCGAGTATCACCGCGGCGTCTACACCACGCAGGCCAACCACAAGCGCAACATGCGCGAGGCTCCGGAATGGACGCTGAATGCGGAGAAGTACGCGTCGCTGGCGTGGCTCGATGGCGATGCGTATCCCGAACGACGCTGACCGACGCATGGAAGAAGATCACGTTCAACGATTTCCACGATCTGGCGGCGGGTTCGGGAATCGGCGTCATCTACAAAGACGCGCAGAAGGATTTCGACGAGGTGCGCTGGGAGACCAATGAAATTTCAACCAAAGCGCTCGGACACTATCGAGCGCGCGAGTGAACACCAGCGGCGCGGGCAGTTCCGGTACTGGTCTTCAATCCGCTGGCGTGGGAGCGCTCCGGGCTTGTTGACGGTGAATGTGCAAATGCCGGCAGGCTGCGGCGAATGTGTCGGTTCTCGATGCGGAGAATCGCGTGCTGCCGTCGGAGGTTTTGTCGACGGATGCGAAGACGCACTCATTCCAGCTGCTCGTCGACGTGAGGAATGTGCCATCGATGGGCTATGAAGTGCTGCACGTGGTTCCAGGCAAGCGGGCGTTCGCGAGCGATCTGAAGGCATCGGGACTGACGCTCGAGAACGCCGCGCTGCGCGTGACCGTGGATCAGGCCAGACCGGATGCATCACGAGCCTGTTCGACAAGAAGACAGGCTTCGAGACGCTGGCCGCCGGAGCTGCGGCAATGAGTTGCAGGCCTTCAAGGACCTGCCGAAGGAGTACGACGCGTGGAACATCGATCCCGGCACGCTGGATAAGCCTCCCGTGAAGCTGATACCGGCCGACTCGGTTGAGCTGGTCGAAAAAGGCCCGCTGCGGGCGGTGATTCGCGTGACGCATCACAGGCAGAACTCAAAGTTCGTGCAGGACATTATTCTGACGACCGGAGCGGATGAAGTCGTTGTGGTGAACGACATCGACTGGCACGAGACGCACGTACTGCTGAAGGCGGCGTTTCCGCTGGCGGCTTCGAGCGCCAAGGCCACTTATGAAATTCCCTTCGGCACCATCGAGCGTCCGACCACCCGCAACAACAGCTGGGAGAAGGCGCGGTTCGAGGTTCCGGCGCAGCGCTGGGCGGACCTCGGCGACGGGCAGCACGGCTTCAGCCTCATCAACGACTCGAAGTTCGGATACGACGCGCGTCGGCAACGTGCTGCGCCTTACGCTGCTGCGCTCGCCCACGTGGCCCGATCCCGACGCCGACCGCGGGCATCAGCACTTCAGCTATGCGCTCTATCCGCATGGCGGCGACTGGAAGCAGGCGCTCACCGTGCGTCACGGATACGACTTCAATTACAAACTCAGCGCAATGCAGGTGGCTCCGCACACCGGAGAGATGGCCGCGCGGCACTCCTTTGTCTCGGTTGAACCGCGAGAATGTTGTGCTGACGGCGATGAAGAAGGCCGAGGACTCGAATGCGCTGGTCTTCCACATGTATGAGTGGGCAGGGAAGTCGCGGAACGATCGAGATTTCGTTTGCCACCGGGCGCGACCGGCGCGACGGAGACGAATCTGATGGAGCAGCCGGAGGGCGAGGCCCTGCCTTTGACCGGCGATAAGGTTACGGTACCGGTGCATCCTTATGAGATTGTCGCGGTGCGCGTGGATTATGACGTCCGCGGGCACGATTAGGCTGTAGGCAATTCGATCGTCAGCCGCGTTCCCTGCGTGCCGTCGATGGCAAACTGTCCGCCGAGGGCTTCGATGCGCTCGCGCATTCCGCGCAGTCCGTTGCCCTCTTCGCGCACTCCGCCGCGTCCGTCATCTTCGACTACCAATGCGGTTTTTCCATCGTGCGTGGCGAAGCGCATGATGCATTGGCTGGCCTGCGCGTGGCGCACCACGTTGGTTACGGCTTCGCGCAGAACGAGCGACATGACTGTTTCTTCGGCGGGATTCAGTGCCGGAGGCTTTTCTTCGCAGACGAGGGTGACGCCTGCGGCATCAAGCGTACTGTGGGCGCGCTTGATCTCTGCCGCCAGCCCTTCTGCCCGATAACCTCCGATCGCCTCGCGAACTTCGCTGAGCGCCTTGCGCGCAATCTGCTCGACATCGGCAATCTCCGCGCTGGAGCGCTCGGGGTCGCCCGCGAACAGCCGTCCGGCAAGCTCCGACTTCAGAACGATGACGGAGAGCGTGTGCCCCAACACATCGTGAAGGTCGCGGGCGATGCGTTCGCGCTCGGCGAGCTTGGCCAGCTGCTCGATCTCCTCATGCGCAAGCTGCAATTTGGAGTTGGCGCGGACCTTCTGCGCCATAAACAAATTCGTTCCGCCCACCATAAGAGTAAAAAACAGCCCATGGCCCAGGCCCAGGGACTGGTATGCAGCAGAGCGCCTTCGGCGATCAGCGTAACGCAAAGAAGCGCGAAACTGCTGAGGCAAACGGCCAATGAATCCGAGACAAAAGGCAGGAAAGCCGCAACATAAATGAAAAATCCGAATGCGCCGTTGTTTTGCGGGAAATAGATTGCTCCAAGAACGGCGAGTGAGATGAGGCAAAGATAGCTTTGCCAGCGATGGCGAGAGATGATAATGCCGGTGTAGAGCAGTAGAAAGCCGAAGTAGAAGGCCGCGAATACCGCCCAGGTGTGGTGATTGTGACGTTCAATAGGATCGATAAAGAAAAAGATCGAGTAGACGATCCAGATGAAATCCCAGTAGTCGGTGCGTTTACGTCTACCGCGGTTACTCAGCCGTTCAAAAGCTCAGCATCCGGCGGGATTCGGTCAGACTCGCTGCCCGCCCGGATGCCTCGAGGTTTTCATGTGCGTTCAAGCCTTTGCCTCACTGCGCGTAAAGACCAGCCATGCCGCTCCCAGCAGCAGGCAAGTAAAGCCTACCAGAGCTTCCCAGTGCATGAGCATCGGCGTTCCGGGCTGGGCGTATCCGAAGATGTTCAGCGCGAGCTGCGCGTAATGGTACGTCGGCAAAAAGGGAGCGAACTTCTGTATCCAGTGCGGCAGCAAATAGATCGGCATCCACAGCCCGGAGGCGAAAGACATGGGCAGATAGATGATGTTGATCATACCGGCGCCGGAATTTGGCGGCAGAATGAACGAGATCAGCAGGCCCATGGCGGCGAAGGGAAGCGTGCCTGCCAGTGTGACGGCAATCAGCTTGACCACTTCGAGCGCGGTCATGGTGACTCCGCCCATGGTGAGGCCGAGGACGAGCAGGCAGCGCTACAATGATGAGCGCGAAGGCGGCGCAGGTTGCCGTTTTGGCCACGAGATAGACGATGCGCGGCATGGGCGAGGCCTGCTTCAACTCCAGCCAGCCCTGTGCGCGCTCCATAGCAATGCCCGCTCCGAGGCCGAAGAGCGCCGCGCCCACCATGCCGAAGCAGCTATAGCTGGCCAGCAGATAGCGCGCGTATTCGACGTGATGGTTGGTCACGCCGAAGATCAGGTAAAACATAACGGGAAAGCCGATGACCGAGAGCGAAAACGTCTTGGCGCGCAGCATTTTCAGAAATTCGTAGCGCGTCTCCTGCGCTACAACGTGCGCGTAGTAGCGAAGGCCCAGCGACTGGGGGCGGACGGCGATGAGCGGCGGTAGCCATAATGTAACCTCCTGAGTTACAAATCAGTTTGTTTCCGAGCCGGTGAGCGCGAGGAATGCGTCTTCGAGTCCCGGCGCTGAAATTTCGAGACCACGCAGCGTTGGATCTTCGCGCAGAAGCGTCATGTACAACACGCTCGGCGTCCGTTGCGGTGATGACGAAGGCTTCGCGATCCTGCTCCACGCTGAGAACCGAAGGCAGCTCGCGCATGAAGTCCGCGTCGAGCTGGGTGATGCAGCGAATTCTGCGTCCGGAGACGCGGTGCTTGATCTCGGATGGCGTTCCTTCGGCGAGAATCTTTCCTTTGCCGATGACGACGACGCGGCTGGCGAGAGCGTCGGCTTCTTCAAGGTAATGCGTGGTGAGCAGGACGGTTTTGCCCTGCGCGGCCAGCGATCGTATCTGGTCCCATAGAGCGCGGCGCGATTCGATGTCCATGCCCACGGTCGGCTCGTCGAGAAAGACGAGACTGGGATTGCCGGCCAGCGCCAGGCCGAAGAGGACGCGCTGTTTCTGTCCGCCGGAGAGTTTGCCGTAGAAGGTATTTTCCAGGCCTTCTAGTCGCGCGATGCGAACGATCTCCGCTGCGGGCAGCGGGTGGGGATAGTAGCTGCGGAAGAGATCGATGTGCTCGCGCACACGCAGGGTCTCCGGCACGCGCGTGACCTGGAGCATGGCTCCGATGCTGGTGCGGGTTTCGGAGTCGCGCGGGTCGTTGCCCATGATGCGCACGCTGCCGCTGTTCGGCGCGATGAGGCCGAGCAGCAGGCGCACAGCAGTCGTTTTGCCCGCTCCATTCGGCCCCAGCAGCGCGACTACTTCTCCGGGATAGAGGGACAGGTTGAGATTGTCGAGCGCGGTTACTTTTCCGTAACGCTTTGTGACTGAGTGCAGGCGGGCAACGGGCTGGCCCGTGGGCGCTGCAAAAGGAATGGTGAGCGGCTCGACCTGAAGTCCGGATGCGAATGCGGTTGCGGCCATGGTGCTTCTCCTTGTACCAAAGACAGGATCGCTCAGGAAGGAGGGCTGGCGGCAGTGGAGGTTGTCACTAATCGGAGGTGACAGATGTCATGGGGCACGTGGAGGAGCTGGGGAAGTTACGGTGGCGGGGCTCCTGATGGTTTCCAGGTAAGGCTTAATCAGGCCGGGATGCTTTTCGATCTGATTGAGCACGTTTGGGGAATTGCCCGTGAGAGTCGCCAGGGCGCCAGCGAACTTCGCACTCGAAGGTCTGCACCCGTTCAGGGCGCGAATGCACGATGACTGCCAGGGTCTTATGCTGATGTCGGCTAGACGACAGCATCAGAGCGAAATTCGGTCTCGGTCCATGCGCCGCAATCTCCGCAGTCAGAATCAGACGAGGCTCGCTGGCATGCGGTGCAGTAATTACTCAAGCCATTTCAGGTTCCAGAGCACAACGCAGCCAAGCACTATGGACACCGATGCCCAGAATGATCTGGCCGCCGCCCATGCAGAGCCCCACGACGGTCGCAAACCACATGGTGGCTGCCGTGGTCACCCCCAGCACCATGTCGTCGCGGCGAACAATGGCGCCCGCGCCGATGAAGCCGACTCCGGTAAGAATGCCGAACGGGAGACGCATGAGGTCCATTACGGCGAAAGAGTTGGAGGACTTGCCGTCGGTGAAAAACAGCAGGTCCATCTGGATCATTGCGACCGATGCAGCCAGCGCGACCAGCAGCGTCGTCCGCAGTCCCGGCGGGATGTTCATGCTTGCTGCGGTCCAGGCCGAGCAGGCGCACCCGCAACGATGGTCAACGCAAGCCGCAGGGCTATCGCTTCCCAGGTGATGTGAACCGGCATGGCATCTAGTCCTGGATATCTCCATAGTGCGACGCCGCCGAAGAGCCCGTCTTCGTTGGAAATGATGGAGACGTTTCGGGCAGCTTGAAATCGATGAATTTGGCGTTGCCTCCGCCGATGTAGAGATGGTCCCAGTTGAAGGTATGCGCGGTTTGCTCGATGGCTTTGGCCAGCTTGCGGTTCCAACGTTTTTTGCCCAGCTTTTTGAGGCCGGCTCGTCCCGAGATAGTCCTCGTAGGTTTTGCCCTTGCGCCAGGGATGATGGCCGAGTTCGAGGCCTGGGCAAAGATGGCCATTGGTAAACAGCGCGGAGCCCATGCCGGTGCCAAGCGTGAGCACCAGCTCCACTCCTTTGCCGCTTATCGCTCCATAGCCCTGCACCGCGGCGTCATTTGCGAGACGGACCGGCATCTTCCAGCGCTTCTGGAGCGTGGCTGCGAGCGGGAAGCCGATCCAGCGCGGATTGAGGTTCGCAGCGGTAAGTGTCTTGCCCTGTTTGATGACGCCGGGGAAGCCTACTGAGACGCGGTCGCAGGGCGGCATTTGCTTCTTCATCTGCTTAAGAGCGGCCAGCATTCGCGCCGGAGTGGCGGGGTCGGGAGTGGGCGTGCGCAGCCGTTCGGTGAGCGGATTGCCCCGGGCGTCGACCGCCATAAGCTTCAGACCGCTGCCACCTATATCAACTGCGAGCGTGATGGGATGGGAGATTCGGGTGCGTGTCTGAACAGGGAGGGATATCCGGTGGCTGAGGTGCTCGCTGCTGTTTTTGCTTTTCATCCTGATTCGCGTGTGTCTCCGCGCCCGCAAATTATTTCATGAATGCATCATAACCAGCTCAGCTTTCAACGAGTGCACACTTGCTTACTGTCCTGCCATCACGATCGGCAGCGTCGGCGTGGCGACCCCTGCGCTTCTTCAACCGTTACTCCGAAAGCCTTGGCTTCCACGCCTTCAGGCAGCGGCGGCAGCACGACGGAGGCGCTTCCGGTTGAGTCGGGACGGAAGAGGCCTGCCGGAATGGGCGCTTTGCCATTAGCTGGAATCAGCCACAGCTCGTAGGTCTTGCTTTGCGGCACAGGGCGCAGGTTGCTGGCCACAAAAACCAATGCGCCGCGCTGTGGGCAGATAGGTTGCATGGCCTACGGGCCGCGCGGGCTGTTTGGTTTCCGTCAGCGTTACCTGTTTTGCCTCGGAGACGTGAGCGCGTCCATCAAATCCTGCGCGCGCGCGGCCTGCGCCGAAAGCCTGTGAGATCTGTTCGCGATTCTCGTCGAGCTGGCGCTGCAGGACAAAGCTGTGATTGCCGAGATAAAAGGCAACCGCGATGGCGGCAACGGCGGTGATCCATCCGAACCATCCCAGACCGGTCTTCCGTCTATGGTTGGCCGGGATTGGAGTTGCGACCGGCGTCGAATCGGCGGCCGCACTTGAAACCTGCGGCGTGTTCGCAATGGTTGCGAGAAAGCGTTGCCGGGCGCCCTCGGGAAGCGCCTCTTGAGGCGCGCTTAGCCGACGAGCGAAACGTCTGTGAGTACATCGGCCAGCGCACTGCGGCAGGCGGCGCAAGTGTTCAGATGCGCCTGTACCTCAGAGTTCTCCGCAGGCGTAAGCGCCTGCATGGAGTACAGTGTGAGGTCTTCCTGCGAAATGTGCTTGCGTGCCGTTCAAACGCTCAATCCTTTTCTAATCGCAATTAGTGCCAGACGAATCCTCGTCTTTACTGTTCCCAGCGGATCTCCCGTTTTCTCCGCGATCTCCGAATGACTCAGGCCCTCGAAAAACGCCAGCTCAACAGAGGCCCTTTGTTCCTCAGGCAGCGTTTGCCATGGCAGCTTGAATTTTTTCCAGCAGTAAATGTGCGCTCCGATTCCTGTGCCAGATTCGTTGAGGAGGGCAGCGCAAACAATTCCACCGGATCTGAAGGCTTGCGACGGCGCAATTTATCGATGGCCCGATTCCGGGCTACGACTACGAGCCATCCTCCGAGCGATCCGCGGCCGGAAACAAATGCTCCGGGGTTCTGCCACACCTGCACGAAGATTTCCTGCATTACGTCTTCCGCTTCGCCAGTGTCCTTGAGTACCCGCAGCGCTACGGAATACACAATTTTGGAGTAGCGGTCGAAAAACGAAGCCATGGCATCCTGGCTGCCAGACCGGATATCCGACAGCAAGCCCAGATCATCCACGCTGCTGCTCTCCGCTGTTCTGCCAAAGGAACGAGGCGCGGAAGCATTTGGATTTGAAAGGCCTTCGGACATGCTGTTGATCCAACTTTATCCTATCCCGACAGTGTCGACGTTACACAATTGGAAGCAATAAAACGCCAGTGGGTAGTTTCGGGCAGAATATTTAAGATGAAGAATCGACTGGACAAATTGCTTGTCGAGCGGGGGCTGGTGCCCAGCCGTGAAAGGGCTCAGGCGCTGATATTGGCCGGGCGCGTTCTGGTGGACGAGCAGAAGATTGAAAAACCGGGCAGTGCGGTCGCGGAGACCGCTGTGGTGCGCATGCTGGGCGACGATCTTCGTTATGTGAGCCGCGGCGGCCTGAAACTTGAGGCCGCGCTGAAACACTGGGAGATTGATCTGAACGGAAAATTCTGCCTGGATGTCGGCGCATCGACCGGCGGCTTTACCGATTGCATGTTGCAGCACGGGGCCGCGCGGGTTTTGGCCGTCGATACCGGATACGGCCAGATTGCCGAGAGCCTGCGCAGAGATTCCCGCGTGACTCTCATGGAGCGGACGAATGCCCGCAAGCTTGCGCCCGGCGAGCTGCCTTCCGCGATTGAATTTCTTTGCGATGGATGTGTCGTTCATCTCAGCGACGCTGGTGCTGCCCGCGGTGATCGGAGCCATCGGCGCGGGACGCTCCGCTCGAAGCTGTGATTCTGGTGAAACCGCAGTTTGAAGCGGGCCGCGAGAATGTCGGCAAGGGCGGAATTGTCCGCGATCCGGAGGCGCACCAGTTGGCGGTCGAACGGGTTCGCTCCTGTGTCGCCGGGTTGGGAGGAAAGAACATCGAGATCATCGATTCGCCGATTCATGGGGCGGAAGGGAACAAGGAATTTCTGCTGCACGCAAGAATAATACACAAGCCGTTAGCCATCAGGGATTAGCGATTAGGGCTGCGTACTGTGTAAACAAGCTGTGGCGATTCTGAACGGAATGCCACGTCTGCATGATCCCAACCCACTAATGGCTAATCCCTGTTCTTTCGTTACACTGGTTCTTCATGCGTCCCGTAGCCATTTTTTCCAAACCGCAGAAGGAAGAGCTGGTCGACTCTGCTGCCGGAGCTGGTTCTCTGGATGAAGGCGCACGGCCTTGATCCGATTCTGGACCCGGTGAGCGGGAACTATACGCAGCGGCCCGCGTCGTCGCGCGGCATCTGATGCCTGCGGAAAAGCCCGAGCTGGTAATGGTGCTGGGCGGCGATGGCACGCTTTTATCTGCGGCGCGCGTCTTCGCCAAAGCCGGCACGCCGATTCTGAGCGTGAACCTGGGTTCGCTCGGCTTTCTCACCGAGGTTCGTCTCGCCGATCTTTACTCCACGCTTGAGGGGTGGTGCAGCGATTGCTTCACTGTCGATGCGCGCTTTATGTTGCACAGCGAACTCTGGCGCGAAGGCGAGCTGTTTGTCGAGCACGAGGCGCTGAACGATCTCGTGGTGGCCAAGGGCGCGATTGCGCGCATGGGCGATTTTCGCGTGATCCTGGATGGCCAGCTTAGCGGCGGCCTTTCGCGCGGATGGGGTGATCGTTGCCACGCCGACAGGTTCAACGGCATATTCGCTGGCGGCGAATGGGCCGATTCTTGTTCCAAATGTGGATGCGCTGATTATTTCTCCGGTATGCCCGCACCTGCTGACCATCCGCCCCATGGTTGTTCGCGGCGATGCGCGGTTGAGCGTGAGTATCGAAGGCATTCCCGACCAGACTTTCCTGACCGTCGATGGGCAGGAGGCCATCGCCCTGAAAATTGGCGATGAGCTGCGCTGCTGGCGCTCGGACTACAGCGTGAAACTGGTGCGGCTGGGCGCGACAGGGTTCTTCGATGTGCTGCGAGCCAAATTGAAGTGGGGCGAGCGGTAAGGGTTCGACTCCATCAGGACGACGAAATCCGGATTATCGGCTCCGAATCAAGGCTTGATCAGCTCATCGAGCAGCACTTTGGCTTTGGTCACCGAGTGTGAGCGCCGTCGAGGTCTTCCTGTTTCATGCGCTTCTTTTGCCTTGGCGAGAAAAGTACGAATCTGCGCTGCCGTTGTCTGCTCTTCTTGCTCAAGCGTTCGCTTGATGTTGTTCAACCCTGTCTCTGTGGAGTTGATTTCGTCAAGGATGTCCGGAGACGTGCGGGCGTGTCGGTGCTTTCGCCCGCGGCTGAAAGCTGGCCGATGGGAGACACATCGCTGGCGGCTGGCGGTGGAGGCCTGTTGCGGTTGTGGCCGGCGGCTGGGAAGGCGGTCTGGTCCTTCGCGGTAGCCTGCTCCGCTGGAGTGGCTCTGTGACGGGCTTTGGCTTGCGGTGGTTAGTTTTGTGCGGTTTTGGTGGTGAGGCTGGCGGCGTGTTTTCCGTGCTGGAGGGGTGATTTTGGGCGCCTTTAGCGGCGGCAACTGCGGCGGCGGAGTGTTCTTGGTCGAGCGTTGAAATAGGCATAGTGGGCGCCTGGGCCGCTGGAGGGGGCGCTGTCATTTGCTTTATGACTGCATCCCGCGACAAAAGCAGTAAGCAGGATGAGAACCGCGACTTTGCCTGCGGAGTTCATTCGCCGAATCCCCTCAAAGACTGTGCGTCCGCGTCCTCAAGGCCGCGCAGCCCTGGATCGGAAGTAGGAATTACCGGAATACGCAATGTGAAGGTAGAGCCTTTCCCCAGCTTCGATTCTACGTCAAGCTGGCCATGGTGCAGTTGCAGAATTCGGTACGTCATTGCCAGACCAATCCCGCTGCCTTCCGCGCTTCGTGGTGAAGTAAAGGTCGAAGATGCGGTCGCGGATTTCGGGGGGAATGCCCTCGCCGTGGTCCTCAACCTTGAGAATGGCGGCAGCGCGCGTCTTCGGTGAGCCGAACGGAGAGCTCGCCTCCGTCCGGCCATGGCCTGTGCTCCGTTCAACACTACATTCAGCAGGGCTTGCTTGAGCAGGTCGGCGTCGATTCGCACATTCACGGCATGGTCGGGCAACTCGCTTACCACGGCGATATTCCGCGTTTCGAGCTCGGCGGAGGCCAGCATCAGGACGCTGGAGACAATCCCGCGCAGATCCTGATCCTTCAACTGCAATTCCACGGGACGCGAGAAATCGACCAGGGTCTGCACGACACGGTCGAGGCGGTGAATCTCACTCTGGATCACTTCAAGATGCCGCGCTGCGCCCGAATCCCCGGCCATTTTACTGCGCAGCAGCTCCAGATGAACGACGATGGCGTTGATCGGGTTCTTGACCTCGTGACCCACGCCGGAGGTGAGGCGCCCAATGGCCGCCATGCGCCGCGAAAGCTCCAGTTCATTCTCGATTTCGCGCACTGACTCCAGATCGTGCAGGGTAAGCAGCGCACCCAGGGCCTGGCTCTGATCGGCAGTATGGTCGTCATGAATAAAGTCGAGGGAAATCTCCACGCGGCGGCCCGTCTCGGTGGTCAGCTCTTCCTGAACGACGGCCATGCCTGCGTCAAAGGCCTGGCGCACGGTGCGGCCAAGCACGCGTTTTGCGGTCGAAGATTTCATGCACAGATGCGCCCAGCACCTGGTCGCGGTCGACATTGAGGAACCGCTCCACCGAGCGCGAGACCAGCACAGCCCGCGAATCGCGTGTGAAGAGCATCATGCCGTCCTGCAGGTTAGAGAGGATTTGATCGAGGTTTTCCTTGAGGGCCGAGAAGACCTCCTCCACATTTCTCATGCGGCGTCCCAGACGCTCGATTTTGTGAGAGACCTGGACGACGGTGTCGGTGGATATCGCGGTCGTCGGATCCGCTCCCGCTTCCGCGGCCGTCTCGGCCTCGGCCTGCGACAGCGCGTCGAGGCGGGCGCTGATCTGGGCGATGGGGGCAAGGGCAAGGTTGGCTACAAAAGCCGCCGCGACGAGCGAAAGCAGGATGGCCAGTCCGATGTAGGTGAGCGCCTCGATGAACCGGGGACGAAGAGCATTTTCGAGAAACGTGGTGCGAATGCCGATGCGGATGTTGAGGAACGGCTTGATTGTTGTTGTCGAGCTCAAGGGAAACGTTGTAGACGCGCGGAGGGCCGAAGACGATCTTCAGCATCTGGATCAGAGAGTCTTTGCGCAGCGAGGCATAATCGCGCCGCTGGTGGCAGGGGCTGATCTTCGAGCGAAGGATCGGGTGCGGTTACCAGCCCGCGTCCCGTTGCGATCGGCAATCGAGATGTCGAGCACGGTTGGCGAATAATTGATGACGGAGTTGATGAGCGCATTCAGCGCATCATCGTTGCGAAGCGAATCGGCGACGGCTGCCCGCACCGCTGCTGGATCGTTGACATCGAATTTTCTGTCTCTTCAGGCCGTTTTCGCAGCGCCTGGCGGGTGGTGAACAGAAGCTGGTGCGCCACGATGTCAGTGGAGAGATAGGATTGCTCAATGTGCTGCTGCAATAGCTGACTGATATAAAGCCAGGAAAGGCCGGAAACCACCAGGAACACCAATCCGGTGATGGCGGCGGCGAGTTTGGTTTTCAGTCGCATCGAGCGTGAAAGTCAAGCATAAATGGCCCGAGGGAAGTGCTGCAAGAGTAATCAGTTAGACGGGCTGGCGAGATATATCTACTGCTCGTCGGTATCCGCGTCCAGAGGCAGCGTCCGCAGTGTGCAGCGTTCCCGTACTCTTTTAACTTATTGTGCAGCGTTTTCAGGCTGATTCCGAGAGTTTCGGCGGCGCGCGTTTTGTTGTTTCCGTGGGAGTCCAGCGTTTTAAGAATGAGCAGCCGCTCGGCCTGGTCGATCGTTGAGCCAATTTCGATGCGGATCGCATTCTCGCGGGCAGCGCAGTTCAACGACTCTCTCCATCGGATTTGCCGAAACCAGGCGGAAGATGACGCGCTTCAAGCAAGACCCTCGCCGCCGAGCACCACGGCGCGCTCAATCGTATTGCGAAGTTCACGCACATTGCCCGGCCAGTCGCTGGCCATCAATTGCAGCAGCATGTCGTTATCCACGCCTGTGATGTGGCGATCGTGCTTGCGATTCATGTCCTCAATCATCGACTCGACAATGGCGGGAATATCTTCCTTGTGTTCGCGCAGCGGAGGCATGTGGATGTTGAAGACATTCAGCCGGTAGAAGAGATCGGCGCGCAGATGGCCATCCGCCACCGCGTCGTCGGGGTCTTTATTGGTTGCGGCCAGAACGCGCACGTCCACCGGAGATTCGATTTTGCTGCCCAGGCGGCGAAGCGTGCGCTCCTCCAGTACGCGCAGCAGTTTGGCCTGCGTGCCGATAGGCATTTCGCCAATCTCGTCCAGCAGCAGCGTGCCTTCCTCGGCCAGTTCAAAGCATCCGGCGCGCCGCTCCATCGCTCCGGTAAATGCGCCTTTTTCGTGGCCGAAGATTTCGCTTTCGATCAGGGTTTCAGGAATGGCCGCGCAGTTGACGGCGACAAAGGGCCTGGACTTGCGCGGACTCAGTGCGTGCAGGGTCCGGGCAACCAGCTCCTTGCCGGTGCCGCTTTCGCCGGTGATCAGCACGGACACATTCGACGGCGCGACGCGCTCGATCAGCGCGAAAAGCTCCTGCATTTTTTTCGAGGAGCCGACCAGCGATCCCAGCACGCCGGTGTCGCGCAGTTTGCGCCGCGTTACTTCCAACTCCCGTTCTGTTTCCCGCTGGCGCGAGGCATTCGCGAGAATCTGCCGCAAGCGCGGCGCGTCTACGGGCTTTTGAATGAAGTCGTAGGCGCCCAGCTTCATGGCGTCTACCGCGGCCTCAATGGAGCCTTGCGCGGTAAGCACGACCACAGCCTGATTCTGCTTCAACTCGCTGAGCCGTTCCAGCAGCTCCAACCCATCCATGCGCGGCATCTTAAGATCGGTGACGACAATTCCCGGCTGCCAGGCCAGCGCCTTGTCCAGCGCCTCAACGCCGTCGCGCGCCGTATCGGTGCGATACCCCCAGCCGGAAACCAGCTCGGCAAGCCCGGTCAGAGCGTGCGGTTCGTCTTCGACAATTAAGACTTTTTCCTGGTTCGTCATAAAAGATGTGAGAAAGGCTTTCTTTCTTGTATCACGCAGGCGGAGCAGTTCGACAGGCCGGGGAAAGCTAGACTACGGTAACGCATACAATATATGCTTACTCACATGCTGAATTATGAGATTTCAGCCCGAGAATTGAAGGAATTACTTGCTGCAGGCAACGGAAAAACGCTGCATCCTGCTGGATGTGCGCGAACCCTGGGAGCATGAGGAAGCGCGTATTGAGGGCAGTATTCTGATGCCTATGGGGGACATACCGGGCGCGCACATCAGGAACTTGACCCCGAATCGCACATTATTGCCATCTGCCATCATGGCGTCCGCTCGATGAGCGTGACAGCGTGGCTGCGGGAGCAGGGATTCGAGCAGGCGCAATCGCTGCGGGGCGGCATCGACGCCTGGTCGGCTGAGATCGACACGTCGGTTCCGAGATATTAGAGACGAATTTTCCGGCAATCCACAGGTTCGGCTACCTGTTAAAGATATGAAGCTCAAATCAGTGACATTTCCACGCCTGACTGCGCTGCGGAATGCTATTGCCCTTGGCTCTCCTGTTAGTTACACTCATATGCACGCTGCCCCCGTTTTCCAGGCTGATCTGAAAGCCAGGTATCTCCAAAGGGCGTATCTCCGCCTGGAGCAGTGTGCGGAGTCAGGATCGGCACAAGGAGCACATCAAGGATGCAAGGGTGGACAATCCCTACCCAGGGGGCACGGCCGGATATTCCGGCTGCAAATCTCTCACCACAGCCCACGGTCATAACACCGGCAGACTTGCGCAAGGTGCTTTTTAAGCGCAAGTGGGTCATTCTTGTTTCAATTCTGGTGGGAATCGCGGCTCGCGGTGTATCACAATGTGACGACTGTGCCGCAATATGAGGCCATTTCGCGGATCAATATCGATCTGAGCCGTTCGACCAACATCGGCATCGACAGTCTGATTCAGCAGAATATCGGATTAGATGAGCCGGACGAAATGCTTCAGACTCAAGTGCGAAATCATGCGAAGCGAAACGGTGTCGATGGACGCCATCAAAGCGCTGGATCTTTACAATAAGCCGCCATTTTCCGGCGATATTCAAGAAGAATCCCTATAACGGGCAATTGACTCCGGCACAACGCGCCGCGCTTCTGCACATGTTCCAGGGAGCGACCAAAATCAGTGTTCTGCCGGGCACCGAACTGGTAGATGTGCGTTTTCAGAATCCCGAATCCTGTGATTGCGATGAATGCTGCCAATGCGATTGTGGATGCATATATGCAGCGCGATCTGCGGGCGCGCTATCAGGGAACGACGCGCATTTCAGACTGGCTGTCGCAGCAGCTTACTGGTTTGAAAAAGCAGGTGGAGCAAAATCAGAATGCCCTTTCTGATTACGTGCAGAAGCACAACATTGTTCCAACCGATGCCCAGGGCGGCAACTCTGGTGACGGACAGCCTGAGCACAGTGAACCAACAACTCGCCGAGGCTGAAGCCGACCGAATTGTGAAAGAGGCGCGCTACAAAATGGCGCAGACCCGGAACCCGGAACTGCTGATGTCGGTTGCTCCGGGGACAATTTTGGGTTCGCTGCGGGACGCAGCAGGCCCAATTGATGATTGAGGCGGCGCAATTGCGGTCGAAATTTGGACCGGAATATCCAAAAGTACGTCGAGTTGAATAAACAACTGGCCAGCGTGCAAACGGATATAGACACCGAAATTACCAACCTGACCAAGCGCTTTACCGAGGAATACAACACTGCGGTGCAGACCGAAGCGCTAATGCGTCGCGGCTGGACCACTGAAACAGACGGCCTATCAGGAGAACAGTCGGCGGCTCAATTCGAGATCCTCAAACATGGCGCCGAATCCTCGGCGGAGTTATACGATGCGCTGGAGATGAAGCTTGAAGAGGCCGGTATAACCGCAGGCCTGAACTCCACGAATGTCGATATCATCGATCGCGCAGCGGTCCCTCCTTTTCCGCTTCCCCCAGAAGAGATCGGATTTGATGTTTGGGTTTCTCGGCGGCCTGATTCGGCGGAATCGTGCTGGCTTTCGTGCTCGAAATCTTGGATGACACCGCTGCGAACTTCTGAGGAGACGGAGACGATCTCCCAGCTGCCGACATTGGCCGTTGTGCCGCATTTTGACGTGAAGAAGGAAGCTCCCGGATACCGGGAAGAAGGGAAGCCCGCAACTTTTACCGGATCTGGTTTCATATCTTGATCCGCAGTCTCTTGGGCGCGGAGGCGTTTCGCACGCTGCGGTCTGCCATCCTTCTCTCTGCAGTCGATCGTGAGCCCAAGGTTCTGCTGGTTACCAGCAGCTTTGCGGAAGAGGGCAAATCAACGACCTCAGCAAACCTGGCAATTTCTTTCGCCCAGCGGCAGGAGAAAGTTCTTGCTGGTGGATACGGATCTGCGGCGCGGAACAACGCACCTTAAGTTCGGGCTTTCCAATCGTAGCGGCTTATCGGCACTGCTTGCCAGAGAGTCCGGCGCTGAAGCATATGAACATCCGCTGCCTGATCTGCCCGGGCTTACTGTGCTTTCACGGGGACCCGTGGCGCCCAACCCCGGTGAGATGCTTGCGTCTCACGCAATGGAAGAGATGCTGAAGCAATGGCGGACGGATTATGACCGCATCATTCTGGATACGTCTCCGATACTTGCAGTTGCGGACTCTCTGAGCCTCGCGCCGCAGGTGGATGGAGTGATGGTGCTGGTGCGTTCTGGAGTCACGCGCAAGAAAGCGCTGCTGCGGACAAGGGAATTGCTGCGGCGCGTCGGTTCTCACATTCCGGAACAGTCATGAACGATGTGAGTCTGCGGCTGGAAAATTACTACACTTATTCCAAACGCTACGGCTATGGCTATAAGAGCAATTACGGAGCGGGATATGGAGCGTCCGATGACGAGAAATAATTTCGCGCGTGCGCTGATTTTTTTCTGTGCCTGTGCAGTTCTTGGCCTGGTTGCGTGGGGACAGACGGATGCGCCGCAAACTCAGGGGGCTGTATCGGCCCCGAAGATTGCGATTGGTCCCGGAGACGTGTTGAACGTGCAGGTTTTCGATACTCCCGAACTGTCGGTCGACGCAGCCCGTGTGAGTCAAAGCGGTCAGGTGACCCTGCCGGTACTTGGGTGCGGTCGATATTGCAGGGTTGAATGCAGATCAAGCTGCACGGCGGATTGAGTCGGAACTTCGCGCAGCGCGGAATCATGCTGGAGCCGCACGTGACCGTTTCGATTGTCGAATATGCGACGCAGGGCGCGACAGTGCTGGGCGCGGTGGCAACTCCGGGAGTGTATCCGACCTTCGGAAATCGCCGCCTGCTGGACATGATCGCGATGGCCGGAGGGCCGTTATCCAGCGCGGGAAAGATTGTGACGATCGCTCATCGCAGCGATCCCCAACACCCGGAGACCGTCGCGCTGGTTGCCAATGCGCAGGCACTGGGTTCGCAACAGAATCCCGTTATTTTTCCGGGCGACACAATAGTCGTGGGAAAGGCCGGCATTATTTACGTTCTCGGCGACGTAACCAAGCCGGGAGGTTATCTTATCGATAACAATGAACATGTTTCGCTCATGCAGGCGCTAACGCTGGCCGGAGGTTGGCAGAAAGACGGCTGCTCTCAGCAAGGCACGGCTGATTCGAAAAGTACCGGAGGGACACAAGGAACTGATGCTTGACCTCAAGCAGTGCTGAATGGGCAGCAGGCCGATGTCACTGTGGAGAACGGCGATATCTTGTATGTCCCCTCGAGCTTCGGTAAAACACTGGCATATCGCGGCATGGAGGCGGTGATTGCAGCCGCGCAGACAGCGGTAATCTATGCGGGCCAATAACCAGCAACTGACGTACAGATGGAACTCGCAACGTGATTTAAAAAATGGGAACAGCGTCACAAACCGCTCTGCAACTGATATCTCTTTCGCGCACCCGTGCGTTTGGTGACGATTTTGCGCCTCCCAGGCAGGAATATATCACCCACATTCCTGCAATTCTCGCCTTTACAGGAATCATGGGCTGGGTGATGGCCGATGAGCTCGGGATGGTGGTGGCGAGCGCAGTGGCCACAGCAGTAGCGTTTATACCATATCTGGGGGTGGTTAATTCGCCGGGGGCCCACGCGCTTTTCCTCGCTGATGGCCATGGCATTTCTTTCGGTTACGGCGCTGGCGTGCTGAATACCTGGGTTACGCTGCCCCGTGGCTGTCTTACCTTGCCGACTTCATGGGAATGGACCAGGGCGTGCTGTCACGCGGGCTTGGAGCGGTCCTGGTGTCATCGGCTTTGCTCTATTTCCTGGGGAGATATTTGAGAAACCCATTTTCGGCAGAGATTTTCGCTTTACGATCGACCAGAGAACGCGGACTTTGATCTATGCGGGCACCCTCGCAATATTAGTCGGCTATGCAACCCATTCTCTGGCTATCGAAGGCGCAGCGTCGGGCGAGGGACACGTCAGCATTCCCGGGGTCTTCCTGTCCTGGCTCTATACTCCTCTCACTGCGGTTGCGGTCTCCGCCTTTTTCACCGCGCGACGTCGGGGAGAGCCAGGTGCTTACTGGAGCTTTCATCGCTCATGCTCCTCATGATGTTTTCTGTAATGGGAAGAAGGATCACTATCTATGCTTCGATAGAGATTCTGCTGGTGCTGGGCCTTACGGGCTATCAATTGCGGGGAAGAATGGTCCGCAACATTTTTCTGGGGCTGACTTTGCTGGCAATCATGGTTGCGTGCGCTCTGACATTCATGCTGCTCAGGGTCGCTCGGGAACCACGGCAAGCACGACCACGATTGCAAAGCGGTTTGAGATCGCCGGCAAATTAGTTCAAGCGGGCGGCGCAATCTCCCTGGCGACCGGTACTACGCAGAAGAACTTCCAGAACAGAACCTTCGTTCTCGGATTTCTGGCCAACATACTGGATGCCAGCTCGCGCCAGACGCCTGCTCTGGGCCACGATGCCTTGAGTTTCTTGCAAACCGATATTCCCAGCATGATATATCCAGACAAGGATCGCTACTTTAATGAAGAAGCTTTGGTCGATCAGCAATTCGGTTTCAGCTATGGCGATGAGGCGAACTCAGTCCTGACTGCGGGAGCGACGGATTTCGGATTCCTTGGAATGATCCTTTATCCGCTTATTATGGTTGCGATTGCCAGGACTATTTTTGAATTCGTTGCATTGGGGCTCAAAGTACTTCCGCTCATGTTTGTCGCTTTATCTTTTGTTTACACGATGCTGCAGACAGAGAATAATTTAAGCGGATATTTTGAAGTTTTTCGGGATACGCTCTTATTCGGCATTGTGCTTGCGATCTTTCTGGCACTACCTAGAATAAGCCTGCGCGACCAAGTGAGATACGATTAATACATGCGGATACGAGATATTTCGCGCATGTGCCTGTGCAGCCTTCTGTTGTGTTGCGCCGGCACGGCCATCGGGCAGAGCGTTAGCGGCAACGCCTCCGATGCAGCAGGCGCAACCGTAAATGCTTCGCCTGAATCCGCATCGGCTTCCTCGGTTGACGCGATCGCCGACTCCGCGGTGGTTGCGGCCACGCGCGGTGGATCGGCCTATCGTTCAGAATCAGGACTCGGCAGCCTTCACGCCAACATGGCGCTCGCGCGGGCAAAGAGCGGGATTAATGCAGATCGACTTTCAAGATCAGGCGCGAAGCCGACATCCAGCTCAGGGGATTTATCCCGCCGCGCACGCGCTTCGACGCCAAAGGAACGCGGTGCATCGGCGGCCAGCACGAATGGCGTTCCACCTCGTGGAGGCACCAAAGGCCCTGGTACCGGCGTTCAAGGTGCTGGCACTGGGATGGAAGGTGTTAAGACTGTTGTCGGTAGTTCTACGGACGATGAGAGAGCTTTCTCGTACTCCCGGATTTTCCTGACAGTACCAAAGGAACTGCGCTGCTCAGCCCTCCTGATCCGGGAACCGAGAGTCCACTTGACTGGAGCCCCGAGCTCGGTTTTTCGTTTCCGGACTTCGCGCAACGCGAGTTTCTTATGCCAAGCCTGCATGTGGGTGGACACCTTGAGCAAACACCCCAGACCAAACGCGATAAGCTGCTCCGCGCCGGCGCAAAATCAGCGAACCAATCGCCGGCCTCATCGCTACAGAATGAGAATAAGACGATTGATACAAATATCCTCGAGCCGGGTATCCTGGGCCAGTCACCTCTAAATACGAATGGCTTGGGTCAATCCCCGTCAAATCCTTCCACCGATCGGTATTAATGGGTGTTGACGGTGTTCATCTCCGCCAGATGCAGCCCTGGTTCAAACTCTCTCTATCGTCAGTGATTCGATAACCACTGGCTTTTGCGGCTTGTCCTGCGAGTTGCGAGCCACGCGCGAAATCTTCTCGACGATATTCTGGCCTTCGACGACCTCGCCGAAGATGGTGTGCTTGCCGGTGAGCCAGTCGGTGGGCGCGACGGTGATGAAGAACTGCGAGCCGTTGGTGTTCGGGTCCGGAGTTGGCCATGGCCAGCTTGCCCGGCTCGTCGAATTTGTGCGGCGAGCCTTTGGTCTCGTCCTCGAAGCGATAGCCGGGGCCGCCCATGCCGTTGCCGGCAGGATCGCCGCCCTGAATCATGAAGTCCGGAATGACGCGGTGGAAGATGGTTCCGTCGTAGAGCTTGTCGTTGCTCTTCTTGTTGCCGACGGGATGCGTCCATTCGCGCTTGCCTTCGGCGAGGTCGATGAAGTTGGCGACGGTTTTGGGCGCTTCTTTCTCGAAGAGGCGGATGACGATCTGGCCTTCGCTGGTGTTGAAGACGGCATAGGTTCCGGGTTGACGGGACATTGAATTTCCTCCTTGTTGTTGAGGAATTATGGCTGCGATTTGGCCGCAGGCGCTGCGGGGGCCGCGGCGCTCCGGACGGCGGAGGCGGCATTGGCTGGCCGTCGCGGACGATGGTGACCTTCTTCAGAGTCACGGGCTCCAGCGGCTTGTCATGGGCGTCGCGTTCGACTCGCGTGATGGATTGTGCCATCGAGAACGCTGTGTGGATCGCACTGGCCGAAGATGGAGTAGTGCTGGTTGAGGCTGTCATACGGCGCCACGGTGATGAAGAACTGCGAACCGTCAGTGTTCGGGCCGGAGTTGGCCATGGCCAGACGTCCGGCCACGTCGAAGTTCAGGTCAGGATCGATCTCGTCGTCGATGTAGTAGCCAGGGTCTCCCATGCCGGTTCCGAGCGGGTCGCCACCCTGAATCATGAAACCCGGAATGACACGATGAAATGTCGTTCCGTTGTAGAGCGGCTTGCCGTGCAGCTTCTGATGCGTTGCGGGGTCGGTCCAATCCTTCGTGCCTTCGGCCAGTCCAATGAAATTCGCGACGGTCTGCGGCGATTCCTTTGAGAAGAGCTTGCAGGTCATGCGTCCCATGCTGGTATCAAAGATCACCGTCGGGCCGGTGGGCTGCGGGCTTACATGCGCCTGGGTTTCTGGCGAGTCGGGCAACGACTGATCCGTAGCGGGCGCGGTGGATTGTTGTGCGAATGCGCTGAAGGAGAGGGAAGCGACAACAGAGAGCAGAAGGGTGCGGCGAATTGGTTTCATGCAGTGAAGGTCCAAAAGACAGAGTAACGCAAATTCGGGTCAAGATGTCTAGGGCCTGTTGACACCATAAATCGCATCCGGAATCCGTCGGTGCGGCGCTGCCCTAATCCGCGGTTGAAGGGCAAGGGCTGAGAAACATCTCTTCCGGCTTTCGCCTGAAGACCGGCATGAGGACGAGAATGAGAAGTTGAGCAAGGATTGCACCGCATGTGTCGATGACAACGTCGATTGGCCGGCCCGTGCGGCTGGGAAGAAAGCTCTGATGTAACTCATCTGCTGAGGCGATCAGTATGGTGCAGCCGATAGCAAACAGGGAAGATCGGACCCACAAGGCCCGCACGCTGCGGTCCGCGAGCTTAAGGGTTAGTCTCCACCCATGAAAGAAACAAAGGCTGACGAGCCCGTAGCCCGTGAAGTGGCCGGTTTTGCGGATGTAATGATGAATCAGGTCCCATCGGCCCGGGAGCACGGGTCCAAAAAAATGGACCCAGAAGGGCAGGAGCCACCGGCTGGTATTGGCCGCCGACATCGTGGCCGATGATTCGAATGCGATGACTGCGACGGCGAGAGCTGCTGGAAGCCAGTGAAGCAGATTGCGGACTCGCGGATTGCCCATTGAGTCATTATAGGTGAGCGGTGATGGGCGATAAGCTCTGCGCGCAAGAGGAAGCGCAGCAAACGAAACGGTAGCAGTTCGTGTTTCGCGGAAAAGCACGAACCGCCCTAGCTTGTCGCGTTGGGATCGATTTTCAGCTTCGATCCTGTGCTCCATTCGGTCATGGGCGTGATCGGTGCGCACGACGTTGTCGCGCTCCTGCCAGCTTGCGCGCAGTAATCGCGGTTCATGGCGGCGATCACTTCCAGCGGGATTTCCTTCGGGCAGCGCCCGTGCATTCGCCGATGTTGGTGCAGCTTCCGAAAGGCTCCGCGTTCATCTGCGCCACCATGCTGAGCGCGCGGCGATCCCGCTCCGGCTGGCCCTGCGGCAGGATGCCGAGATGGGCGATCTTGGCGCCGGTGAAAAGCGCGGCGGAGGCGTTGGGGCAGGCTGCCACGCAGGCTCCGCAGCCGATGCAGGCGGCCGCGTCCATGGCGCGATCGGCGACGTCTTTGCCGACCAGGATCGCGTTGCCGTCGGGCGCGCTGCCGGTGGAAACGGAGATGTATCCGCCGGCTGCGATGATGCGGTCGAAGGCGCGGCGATCGACGACCAGGTCTTTGATCACGGGAAACGCGCTGGCGCGCCACGGCTCGATGACAGTTCCTCGCCGTCTTTGAAGTGGCGCATGGTGCAGCTGGCAGACCGTGGTTGCGGGCTGCGGGCCGTGCGCGACGCCGTTGATCATGAAGCCGCAGGAGCCGCAGATGCCTTCGCGGCAATCGTGCTCGAAGGCGATCGGCTCTTCGCCGCGCTCGATCAGCTTCTCGTTCAGCACGTCGAGGCATTCGAGCATCGACATGTCGGGATTGACGTCGTCCATCGGGTAGCTGACGAATCTGCCCTTGTCGTTGCGCGTCCTTCTGCCGCCAGATGTGCAGAGTGAGTTTCATTTACTTGTAGCTCCTCTGGCTGGGATGCACGTATTCGAACTCCAGCGGCTCCTTGTTGAGCTCGGGCGGCTTGCCGGGCCCGTGATACTCCCAGGCCGCGACGTAGGAATAATGCTCGTCGTCGCGCTGCGCTTCGCCGTCGGGCGTCTGATACTCCTCGCGGAAATGGCCGCCGCAGGATTCGTTGCGATCGAGCGCGTCGATGCACATCAGCTCGGCCAGCTCGAAGAAGTCGGCCACGCGGCCGGCTTTTTCGAGACTCTGGTTCAGCTCGTCGCCGCTGCCCGGCACGTTGACGTTCTGCCAGAATTCCTCGCGCAGCTCGCGAATCTGTGCCGATCGCGGTTTCGAGGCCCTGCCGCGGTGCGCGACATGCCGCAGTAGTCCCACATGATCTTGCCGAGTTCGCGATGGAAGGAATCGACCGTGCGCTTGCCCTTGATGGCGAGCAGCTTTTCGATCGGTCTGCTGGACCGCCGCCACGGCGCTTCTGCACTTCGCGGATGCGACTCGTCGACCTTCGCGAATTTGCTGGTCGCGAGATAATTGCCGACGGTGTAGGGGAGGACGAAGTAGCCGTCGGACAGGCCCTGCATCAGCGCGCTGGCGCCGAGGCGGTTGGCGCCGTGATCGGAGAAGTTCGCTTCGCCGAGCGACGAACAGGCCGGGGATGGTGCTCATCAGGTTGTAGTCCACCCACAGGCCGCCCATGGTGTAGTGGATGGCCGGGATAGATGCGCATCGGCACCTTGTACGGGTCTTCGTCGGTGATGCGCTGGTACATCTCGAAGAGGTTGCCGTAGCGCTCGCGGATGATGTGCTCGCCGAGCCGCTCGATGGCGTCGGCGAAATCGAGATAGACGCCGAGGCCGGTCTCGCCCACGCCGCGGCCTTCGTCGCAGACCGCCTTGGCGTTGCGCGAGGCCACGTCGCGCGGGACCAGGTTGCCGAAGCTGGGATAGCGGCGCTCCAGATAATAATCGCGCTCGTCTTCGGGAATCTGATCGGGCGGCCGCTTGTCGCCCTTCTTCATCGGCACCCAGATGCGGCCGTCGTTGCGCAGCGATTCGCTCATCAGCGTGAGCTTGGATTGATAATCGCCGGAGACCGGAATGCAGGTCGGATGAATCTGCGTGAAGCAGGGATTGGCGAAGAGCGCGCCGCGCTTGTACGCGCGCCAGATGGCGGTGGCGTTGCGAGCCCTTGGCGTTGGTCGAGAGATAGTAGACGTTGCCGTAGCCGCCGGTGGCGAGAACCACGGCGTCGCCGAGGTGCGACTTCGATCGCGCCGGTGACCAGGTTGCGCGTGACGATGCCGCGCGCCTGGCCGTCGATCACGATCAGATCGAGCATCTCGGTGCGCGGGATACATGGTCACGGTGCCCGCGTGCGATCTGGCGTTCGAGCGCCTGATAGGCGCCGAGCAGAAGCTGCTGGCCGGTCTGGCCGCGCGCGTAGAAGGTGCGCGAAACCTGCGCGCCGCCGAAGGAGCGATTGGCGAGCGAGCCGCCGTATTCGCGCGCGAACGGCACGCCCTGCGCCACGCACTGGTCGATGATGTTGACGCTGATCTGCGCCAGGCGGTAGACGTTGGCTTCGCGCGAGCGGAAATCGCCGCCCTTTACCGTGTCGTAGAACAGGCGGTAGACGCTGTCGCCGTCGTTCTGATAATTCTTCGCGGCGTTGATGCCGCCCTGCGCGGCGATGGAGTGCGCGCGGCGCGGCGAATCCTGGAAGCAGAAGCACTTGACGTTGTAGCCGAGCTCGCCGAGCGTGGCGGCGGCGGATCCGCCGGCGAGGCCCGAGCCGACCACGATGATGGTGTGCTTGCGCTTGTTGGCGGGATTGACCAGCTTCATGTCGAAGCGGGCTTTGTCCCAGGCCTGTTCGATCGGGCCGGAAGGAATTTTTGCGTCGAGTGTCATTTACTTTACGAGCCCCGTTAAAACGCTGATCGGGATGGAAATGTATCCAAGGACAATGAGGATGGCGACGAGCAACGCCGCTTTCTTCAACAACGGAGTGTGCCGCGGGATGGTTGATGCCGACAGATTGAAACATGCTCCAGAGGCCGTGGCGCAGATGAAGGCCGAGCAGGGCGATGGCGAAGATGTACCAGACGGAGACCCACCATACCTGAAAGCCCGCAACCAGGTTGTGGTAAACGTCGCCTTCGATGAACTGCGATCCCGGGTGAATGTACCCCGCAGTGAACTGGAGCAGATGGAAGATGATAAAGGCGAGAACGATGGGTCCGCTCCAGTACATGGTTCTGGAGGCATACGAGGAGTTGATCGCCTCTTTGCGCGAGTAGCCGACCGGGCGCGCCTTCTTGTTCCGCAAGCGCCAGTTGCACAGTGGCCGTGATGTGTAGAATCACCGAGACGATCAGCACGGTGCGGATGATCCAGAGCAGCGCGCCGTCGAAGTGGAGAAACTCGGCATAGGCGTTGATTCTTGCCGGGCCTGCAAATACCAGCAGATTCCCAAGCAGATGGCCGATGATGAAGAGGAACATGATGGCGCCGGTAACCGCCATGACAACTTTTTTGCCGTTCGTGGACTGCCAGAAATTCGGCGCCCGGTGCTCCCGTGCAGTGACCGCGGTTGCGCTCATTGAATGTTCCAGACCGTTTGTAGATGAAGCATTTACGCTTTAACCCTCTTGGTTATTTTACCGCTCTGTTGGCCCCGGCAAGCCGGCGCAGCGCCGTTGCGGGCACAAGGTGGACGTCGATGCAGCCGGTTGATGAATCCTGCTGCCCGGACGCGACTCAAGCGGTTGAGCCGCTGTTGAGAGTGTAGAGGTGTCAATCTTTATTATTGGTTCCTTCGGCGGCGAGCGTCAAGGAACCGCTGTGCATGGCAGTGGGTCAGTTTGAATTTACGGGTAGTGGTCAAGTTTGAAGAGCTCTTCGGCAGTGGGTCAGTTTGAATTGCGTTTTGAAGGGGCACGGCTTCAGCCGTGCCGTAAAGAGCCAATGATGAACGCGGCTTCAGCCGCTGAGGGATGCTGCGCGTCCCCGCATTACAACCGTCGCTCCGCCATCGTCAGCAACAGCGCCCGCAAAGCCTCTCCCCGATGGCTGATTTTGTGTTTCGTTGCCAGATCAATCTCTGCCATCGTTTTCTTGAAGGCGGCCACATAGAAGAGCGGATCGTAGCCGAAGCCTCCGTCGCCACGCGGCTGGCTGAGGATTTCGCCTTCGACCGTTCCTTCGCCGATGTACACGCAGCCGCCATCGCGCGCGGCGACGAGGACGCACCGGTAGCGGGCATGACAGTTGTTCGCTGGGACACTCTCCAGTCTTGAAAGCAGATAGAGATTATTGCGCAGGTCGGTGCTGGCGTTTTCGCTTGTGAGAAATGCGGCGTCGTCGGCATAGCGCGCGGAGCGGACTCCGGGTTCTCCACCAAGCGCATCGACTTCAAGACCGGAGTCGTCGGCCAGCACGAGTTCTCCCGGAGCAAAACGGCTGTAGTAGAGAGCCTTCACGCGGGCGTTGCCTGCGAAGGTTGGTTCATCCTCGGCGGGCGCGGGAATCTCCCGCAATCCCGGCAGTGGTTCGATGCTGACGTCGAGGTCTTGCGCCGCCACTGCGAAGTCGCGCAGCTTGCCGCGATTGCTGGTGGCTGCATAGAGCCGGATCATATTCTTAATGTACGGGACTCCGAGTCAGGAAGGCGCGAAGCGCGTATCGCTGGACGCGAAGTCCTACCACGGCTGATTTTTCCAAATGTATGGCAGGTAATACGTCTCCAAAAACCAGGAGAGGAAGAAAAGGAGGGCCATTGCGAAGAGGCTCCAAAGGAAGAGCCGTACGGGCAGAGTGCTGGTGAGCGGCGGCTCGGATTCGGATGTGGGCGAATGCTGCAATGCGTCTTCGCGGAAGAGAATGCCGCTGGCGAAACAGACGCAGGCGGCGAGTGCGATGCGCAGCAGCGAGGCGATCAGTCGGTCCTGCCATTCGGTTCCGGGCACGAAGAAAGCGCTGCCCATCAGAGCATAGAGAGAGAGGATGCTTGCGAAAAAGGAAAGCGCTTTGCCGAGTTCGAGGATCATGACTAACCGTCAAGGCATACGCGCTGCGTGCCTCATAGGAATCGCGCTCCACGACCAGCGGAAGTGGCCACCATAGCGAGCATCGGGTGGCGCGAAGCGCGTGTGCCTGGACGGCCAGTCCCGCGTTACGCGTATGCCTGGACGGCCAGTCCCGCGAAGCGCGTGTCGCTGGACGCGAAGTCCCCCGTGCGGCTAGCACCCGTGGATGCCTTTGAGCGCGGGATAGACCTTGCGGTACGCCTTATACCCTTCAGAATAACGCTGAACGGAAGCCGTGTCAGGCTCGATCTGCTGCGCAACTTCGATGGCTGCGCCGCATGCGGCTTCAAGATTGGGCCAGCCTTCTGCGCCTACGCCTGCGAGCAGTGCGGCTCCGAAGGCTGCGCCTTCTTCGGCGACCAGAATGTCGCATTGATAGCCGTAAATGGCTGCCTGAATCTCGCGCCAGAGCGGGCCGCGCGCGCCGCCTCCGCCGAGGCGCACTCCTTTGACGGGAATGCCTAGTTCGGCGAACAGGGTGAAGGTGTCTTTGAGTGAGTAGGCCACGCCTTCGAGCACGGCGCGCACCAGATGGTCCCGGGTGTGGCCGGCGGTGAGTCCGACGAAGGCTGCGCGGGCCTGCGAGTCGAGATGCGGCGTGCGCTCGCCGAGCAGATAGGGCGTCCAGAGCAGGCCGTCGCTGCCTGCCGGGACTTTGGCTGCTGCCGGCGGTGAGGGTGTCGTAATCTACGCCGGGCGCGATGGTGTCGCGGAGCCAGCGCAGGGAAAGTCCCGCGGCCTGGGTCACGCCCATAACGTGCCAGCGTCCGGGCACGGCGTGGCAGAAGGTGTGCAGGCGTCCCAGCGGATCGCGCGTGGGCGCGGCGGTGGCGGCGAAGACGACTCCGGAGGTGCCGATGGTGGCGGAGACGGAGCCGGGTTCGAGGATTCCCATGCCGACGGCTCCCGCTCCCTGATCGCCCGCGCCTGCGACGACGGGCGTTCCGGCGGTGAGGCCGGTGGCGGCTGCGGCGCTCGAGGAGATTTTGGCGCAGATCTCGGGCGACTCGAATAGTTGCGGCAGCCACGCTTCGGGAATGCCTGCGGCGCGCGCGACTTCGGTTGACCAGCGGCGATGGGCTACGTCGAGCAGGAGCGTTCCCGAGGCTTCCTGCACGTCCATGGCGTAGGTACCGGTCATGCGATAGCGCACATAATCTTTCGGGCAGAGGATATGCGCGATGCGGGCGAAGATCTCCGGCTCATGCTCGCGGACCCAGAGCAGTTTGGTGAGGGTGAAGTTGGGCAGCGCGGGGTTGGCGGTGAGCTCGATGAGCCGCTCGCGGCCAATCGTCTTGTGGAGCCATTCGCATTCGGCGTCGGTACGCTGGTCGCACCAGATCAGCGACGGGCGCAGGACTTCTCCTGCGGCATCGAGCATGACGGCTCCGTGCATCTGGCCGGTGAGTCCGACGGCTTCGATTATGTGCGCCGCTGGCCTGCGATCGACGTCGCGGATGGCCTGCTGCGCGGCGCGCCACCAGTCTTCGGGGTCCTGCTCGGCCCATCCGGGCTGTGGGCTACGGAAGGGAGCGTGTTCGCAGGAGGCTGAGGCGACGAGGTTCCCCTGAGAGTTGACCAGGACGGCGCGCGTGCCGCCCGTGCCGATGTCGAGACCGAGAAACACGATGGAACTCCTTGGGTAAAGCGATGTATTGCGAGGTTAATGTATCACTGCGGCGGGAGTTTGACAGGGCAAATCCCAAAATCGCTTGCTCTACGGGCATTGAACGCGTTCCGCACTTCAGATGCTCAAATTACAAGCCTTCGCAAACAGAAGCTCTGCTTGCGAAACAATTTTCAATTGAGGTTAAGCCATGAAGAAATCACGTTTTTCGTGGTTTGACCTCAAAGGCCGAGGATGGCCTGCGACCTGTCCTTCTTACGGATTCTTTACGGGGCATCGTGCACGCCCGATGAGATCGCGCCGGTCCTCAAGCGGGCACTCGAGATCGAGGGGCCCGTGCTGATCGGCGTGCACGTCGACCACCGCGACGATCACATGCGCTTGTGTATTCAAAAGCAGCATCGTCTGACCGCTCCGGATGCATCGACCTCCTGGATTTCATCATCCAAAAGATTACGTCTAGTAGAAAGCGAGCCTACGGCGCTGAGATGAAAACAAGTCGAAGGGACTTTCTCAAAGTCGGTGCAGGTGCTGTGGCTGCGATATCCGGCTTCTCGGGTATCGGGGAAGGAACAGCAGCGCCGGCAGGGGAGACGCCAGACATGATTTATCGGAAATTCGGGAGCACGGATGCGCACATTTCCGCTATCGGGGTGGGTGGTCATCATCTCGGCGATGTGCCGACCTTGGACGCGGCAGTGCAACTCATCCACGAGGCGATCGACGCCGGCGTTACTTTCTTCGACAACGCATGGGAGTATTACAACGGCAAGACTGAGACCATCCTGGGCAGGGCGCTCCGGGGCGGACGCCGCGAAAAGGTTTTCCTGATGACAAAGGTCTGCACCCATGGGCGAAGCGGAAAATTAGCAATGCAGATGCTTGAAGACTCGCTGCGGCGGTATCAAACCGATCATCTGGACCTCTGGCAGATTCATGGCATCGTCTACGACAACGACCCCGAGTTAGCCTATGCCAAAGGCGGCGTCCTGGAAGCATTCGACCAGGCAAAAAAAGAAGGAAAAGTCAGATTCGTTGGCTTCACCGGTCACAAGGATCCCGCGTTTCATCTCAAAATGCTCGAACTCGGTTATCCATTTGACTCAGTGCAGATGCCGCTCAATCCCTTCGACGCCAATTACTATAGCTTTGAGAAGCAGGTCTTGCCCGAGGTGAATCGGCGAGGCATGGCCGCGCTGGGCATGAAGAGCATGGGCGGTACTGCCTGGGGGATAAAAGCCGGCGTCGTCAACGCTGAGGAGTTGTTGCGCTACGCGATGAGCCTGCCTGTCGCTACCACAATTTGCGGCATGGACTCGCTCGACGTGCTCCACCAGAACCTGAGCGTCGTGCGCGGCTTTCAGTCAATGACTCAAAGCGAGATGGCGGCCCTGCGCGTTCGCTGCGCGCCGACCGCCGCCGATGGCCGCTTTGAGCCATACAAAGTATCGCTGCGGTATGACAACCCGATGACCCGCATGCCTCATGGATTCCCCTTCGACCACACGCAAAGAGAGGTCACAGAGATGCTCGCTAATGCCGACGGCCCCTGGTTAGTGCCGGAGACAACCCCGGAGACCTCGAGGAGATGAACCATGACAGGGCAAATGACAAACAGCAGCTCTGAACAGATTCCTCACAGGCCGCTCGGAAAAACGGGCGAACGAGTCTCCATCATCGGTCTTGGCGGATATCATCTCGGGACAGTGCAATCGCGCGAGTTGGCCGTGCGCCTGGTTCAGGAGGCGATCGACGCGGGAGTCACTTTTTTCGACAACGCATGGGAGTACAACGACCACCGAAGTGAAGAATGGATGGGGCTTGGTTTGCAGGGAAGGCGCGATAAAGTTTTCCTGATGAGCAAGGTTTGCACCCACGGTCGAGATAAGAAGGTCGCCATGCAACAGTTGGAGGAGTCCCTGAAGCGGTTGGGAACCGACCATTTGGACTTGTGGCAGATCCACGAGGTCATCTACGAGAACGACCCGGACTTGCATTTCGCAAAGGGTGGTGTAATCGAGGCGCTGGATGACGCGAAACAGCAGGGCAAGGTTCGATTTGTTGGCTTCACCGGACATAAGAGCCCGGCGATACATCTCAGGATGCTGGCAACGGTTATCCATTCGATACCGTGCAAATGCCGCTCAACTTTTGACGCGACCTACCGTAGCTTCGAGCAGCAAGTGCTTCCCGAACTTCAGCGGCAAGGGATTGCGGCGCTTGGCATGAAGAGCCTCGGGGGTGACGGCCAGCCGATCCTGTATGGCGCCGTAAGGGCGGAAGAGGCGCTGCGTTACGCAATGAGCCTGCCGGTCGCGACGACCATTTGCGGTATCGACTCGCTGGAGGTGCTGCATCAGAACGTGGAAATTGCGCGCGGCTTCAAACCGCTGACGTCTCAGGCGATGCATGCGCTCCGTGAGAGGTCCAGACCTTCTTCGGGTGATGGCCATCTCGAGCTGTACAAAACAACAAAAAAATACGACGGTGGAGTTGGCCGAGAGCAGCATGGCTATCCGCCGCCGGAACAACTCCCGCTTTGATCCGACGAAGTACTTCACATCTGGGCGAGATGCAGGATCCAGGACGGGAGCCGATGACGTCTGCATCCGCATCACCGCCTCTGGAGTACCCCGGGGATTGTCAAGAAGCGTCAAGACGCCTCTTGATTCGGAAGACCGTGGCTTTTCCGACCTCGGTAGCTAAAAAATGAGCTCGGCTTCAGTGATCTAAATGCACTCACCAACAATAGAATTAGCCCGCACTAAGTTGCATTGTGGGAAGCGATCCCGGTTAATTCCGGATGACGGGCAATCCGGAAACTGTGGATTCAAACTGACCCATTGGCGACTTTTGCTTTTATCTTCACGAACTACTGAAGACGCGTCATGATCTCCTGCAGAACCTGCTTCGAGGGCCTTGTGCGCTCCTGGGGCAGCGTGGCCAGCGGCTCATCGACCATGTTCAGCAGGTCGGTGAAGCTGGGCTTCTCTGTGTTGAGGTAGAAGACGCCGGTGAGCACTTCGCCCTTTTCGTGAGCTTCCATGAGCGACTTGACGGCGGCTACGCGGTCTGTGGGGTTGTAGTCTTCATGCAGTTTGCGCAGCCGGAGGTGCGATCCGTCGTGCATGGTCACGTCGTAGGTTGAGCCCGCATCGTAGTCGATGGCGATGTCCTCAAAGTGCGGCACAAAGCCGACTTCGGTGATGGCCTCTTCGTGCTCCTGCATGTACTTGTAGCTCTTGGTCGAGCCTTCGTGGTCGTTGAAGGTGACGCAGGGCGAGATCACGTCGAGCATCACCGTTCCCTTGTGCGCGATGGCCGCCTTGAGCATGGCCAGCAGCTGCTTCTTGTCGCCGGAGAAGGAGCGGCCGACGAAGGTGGCTCCGAGCTGGATGGCGAGAGCGCAGGTGTCGATCGCCGGAAGGTCGTTGATGACTCCGGTTTTGAGCTTGGAGCCGATGTCGGCGGTCGCCGAGAACTGGCCTTTGGTGAGGCCGTAGACGCCGTTGTCCTCAATGATGTAAATGAGCGGCAGGTTGCGGCGCATGAGGTGCGCGAACTGGCCGATGCCGATAGAGGCGGTGTCTCCGTCGCCGGAGACGCCGATGGCCTGCATGGTTTTGTTGGCCAGAAGCGCGCCGGTGGCGACGGAAGGCATGCGTCCGTGGACGCTGTTGAAGCCGTGCGAGCGCGACAGGAAGTAGGCCGGGCTCTTTGAGGAGCAGCCGATGCCGGAGAGCTTCATGATGCGCTCGGACTTGATGCCCATTTCGTAGAAGGCGTCGATGATGCGCTCGGAGATGGCGTTATGGCCGCATCCGGCGCAGAGCGTGGTTTTGTTGCCGCGATAGTCGACGATGGGCAGGCCGAGGCGGTTAACCTTGGGATTTGCCGGGGGATTGGGAGCGGTGGTGGTTGCCATTTAGATCTCCTCCTGCAGGATCATCGCTTCAGTGACGAAGCGCGCGTCGATGGGCAGGCCGTTGAAGTGGCGAATGCTGCGCAGCTTTGTCGTCTCGGCAGCGGGCAGGTCGAGCTTGAGCAGGCTGAGCATCTGCGCGTCGCGGTTCTGCTCGATGATGTAGACGCGATCGTGAGACGCGACGAAGTCGTGGATCTCGCGGCGTGAAAGGGAAGGCGCGGATGCGGAGATAGTCGGTCTCAATGCCGAATTCCTTCTTCAGCTGGTCGCGGCTTTCGAGGACAGCGAAGTCGGAGGTGCCGAAGGCGATGAGGCCGATCTTCGATTTGCCGTTCTGCACGATGACGGGCGCCGGTACCAGCGTGCGGGCTGTCTCAAACTTGCGTGCGAGCCGTTCCATCAGGTTCTGATAGTCGTCGGGCTTCTCGGTATAGAGCGCCTTCTCGTTGTGTCCGCTGCCGCGCACGAAGTAGGCGGCCTGCGGATGATCGGTTCCGGGCAGCGTGCGGTAGGGAATCGCGTCGCCATCCACATCCTTGTAGCGGGCGAAGCCGCCGAGGCGGGTGAGGTCTTCGGCGGTCAGCACCTTGCCGCGGTCGAGAGGCTTTTCCGGATACTCGAATGGCTCGGACATCCAGTTGTTCATGCCGAGGTCGAGATCGGAGACGACGAAGACCGGCGTCTGCAGGCGTTCGGTAAGATCGAAGGCCGCCATTGCGAACTCGAAGCACTCCTTCACGTTGGCAGGGAGCAGCATAACGTGCTTGGTGTCTCCGTGCGAGAGATAGGCGATGGAGAGCAGATCGGCCTGCGCGGTGCGCGTGGGCAATCCGGTGGAGGGGCCTACGCGCTGAATGTCGAAGATCACGCCGGGGAGTTCGGCGAAGTATCCGAGGCCGACGAACTCGGCCATGAGCGAGATGCCGGGGCCGGAGGTTGAGGTCATGGACCGTGCGCCTGCCCAGCCTGCGCCGAGCACCATGCCTACGGCGGCCAGTTCATCCTCGGCCTGGACGACGGCGAAGGACGCTTTGCCGTCCGGCTCGATGCGGTATTTCTTCAGGTAGTCGATAAGCTGTTCGACGACGGACGAGGATGGCGTGATGGGATACCAGGTAACGACGGTGACTCCGGCGAACATTGCGCCGAGCGCGGCGGCGGCGTTGCCGTCGATGATGATCTTGCCTTCGGTGGCGTGCATGCGCTCGAGCACGAACGGATCGTGCTTGGTGAGCGACTCAGCGGCGTAGTTGTAGCCCGCTTCAATCGCGGCCCAGTTCAGGTCGGCGGCTTTCTGCTTCTTCGCGAACTGGCGGCGCAGCGCGGTTTCCACCACCTTCATGTCGAGCGAGATGAGCTTGGCCACGACGCCGACGTAGATCATGTTCTTGACCAGCTTGCGCAGCTTGGCTTCAGGACAGACGGCGGCGGTGATCTTGTCGAAGGGAACGCGGGTAGCAGGTTACGTCGTCGCGATACTGCTTGAGGTTTGCAGTTTCTTCATAGATGGCCACTGCGCCCGCGGGCAGCGAGAGGATGTCGTCCTTGGCGGTCTCCGCGTTCATCGCGACGAGGATGTCGATCTCCTGCTTGCGGGCGACGTATCCGTGCTTGCTGGCGCGAATGGTGAACCAGGTGGGCAGTCCCGCGATGTTCGACGGGAAGAGGTTCTTGCCGCTGACCGGGATGCCCATTCCAAAGATGCTGCGCAGCAGCACGCTGTTCGCGGACTGCGAGCCTGATCCGTTGACCGTTGCTACCTGGATGCTGAAATCGTTGATGACGGGCTTGGGTGCGGCCCCGGGTGAATCTTTCTTCGTGCCTGAGACTGGCTGTCCGGCTTCAATTCCGGCGCTGTCCAGGGCAACGTGTCCTGTCGCCATGTGGCGGGATTCCCTTCAGATTGAGTTGAACGATAAATCGCTCGTTTCTGATTCCTTCATTATAGCCGCGTGAGCGCTGGTATTTTCTCGCCTTGGGAGTTACCGGAAGGATTCGCGTGCTTGCCGCACGGGCAGACCGCTTCGCGCCCCCGCTCCCTTTAGTTGCGGAAATGCCTCAGACGGGCCGTCGGAGGCAAGCGCAATTCAGTTGCGAAGGTCGGCCATGGCGCGCGCGACCTCGGCCTGCTTCGCTGCGTCGAGCGGGAGCAGCGGCAGTCGCGGACGGCCTCCGTAGTAGCCGTTGAGATCGCAGGCGTGCTTGATGCCGGGTATTCCGAATTTGCCCAGCACGAGGGCTGACGCTTCAACGACGCGCTGCTGCTTGCTGGCGGCGAGCGCCGGATCGTTGTCTTTCCACGCGGTGTAGATTTCCTGGCAGGCTTGCGGCGCGCAGGCGGCGAGCGCAAGAATTCCGCCGCTAGCTCCTGCGTTGAGCGAGCCAGCGAGTTGATTGGCGGAGCCGGTGAGCATCTGAAAGCCGACTTCTTTTTTCCGCATGGTTTTTGCGTTGACCTGAGGCTGGCATCATGCGACATCCGCGCCGAGAGATTCCGCGGAGATGAAGTTCTGCGGAAGCATCGACATTCGCGAGCATCATGCGGGTGGTGAAGGCAGTGAAGAGCGGGGTTACGGAGACGACGCGGCGCGGGGCGCTGCTGCGTTGCGGCGACGAGCGCGGCGATGCGTTCTACGCTGCCGCTCGAGTCTTTGAGTCCGATGATGTTTGGGTGCTGCGCGAGTTCGGCTACGATCTCGACGGGGATTTCGTAGTGCGTGAATTTCGGAATGCTGTAGATGATGACGGGCAGCGGCGAACGATCGGCGAGAGTGCGGTAGTAGGTAAGGATTTCGGAGCCGTTATACGGATAGTAGCTGGGCGTGCGCGCGAGGACGGCGTCGTACTGCTGATCGGCGGCATATTCGGCGAGACGGAGAGTTTCCGATACGCTCTCTCGCGCGACTCCTGCGAGCAGAACTTTGTCGGGCGCGGCGGCTTGGCGCGGCCGTACGCAGGACGTGGCGAGACTCATCGTCACTGAGCATGACGGCTTCGCCGGTTGAGCCGAGAATAACGATGCCCGCGACAGGCGTGCGCGAATAACGCTCTACATTGTGTTCGAGCTTCTTGAGGTAGAGGCGTCCGTCAGGATAAAACGGCGTGGTTGCAGCGGGAAAGATGCCTTCGAGCAGCATAGGTTGATTGTAAGCGCGGGTTGCATATCGTCCAAAGATGCCAGGGCCCTGTTAACAGGCCCTGATGCGGCTGCGCGTGGAGATGTGGCTTTAAGCTTGATGTATGCGGGTTCGATTTGTTCTTCTCCTTTTTGTTTTCTGCTGCGCTGTTCGCGCCGTGCTCGCGGGCGAATGAACTGAAGGTTTCATCAGGCGCGCTGGAGCGCACGCTTACGGCGCAGCTGTTCACCAAAGACGCGGGGCGGTTTTACCTGCGCGGCAACGCCGATTCGGCCTGCTACGTGTTCGCCGAGTTGCCGAAGGTTTCGTTCGCGGGCGATCGGGTTGTGGTGCATCTGCATGTGCGCGCGCGGCTGGGAACTTCGATCCACGGCGATTGCCTGGGAATCGGACTGTCGCGCGACGTGGACGTTTCGGTTGCTCCGGTGGCCGAGGGTGAGACGATCGGCTTTCGCGACGCCCGCATCGACAAGCTGAGCGGGTCGCGGGAGCTGGACGTGCTGCTGATGCCGTTTCTCGAGCGGAAGATTCCGTCGAGCCTGAAGGTGAATGCGGCGACGCAGTTTCGGCAGCTACTGGTGAAGTCAACGGAGACGACCGGTTATGACATTACGCTGGACCGGCTATTGATCCATTCTATGTCGGTTCAGGATGGGATTCTGCTGATTGATCTCGATAGTGATTTGAGCGTCAAGTGATTCGCGCTTACTGCGCTGCTTCTCCGGGGAAGGGTGCGGTTTGCGCTTCTATGATTGCGACTACCTGGGCGCGGATTTTGTCGTAGTCGGCGTTGCCGGAGAACATTCCGTAGTCGCTGTGGATGTCTTTGTCGTCTCCCACTAACTGGAACTGGCGCTCTCCGGCAGCGGCTTCGGTTGGATGGGCCTTGGCCCAGGAGCTCTGATCGAAGTCGTTGCTCTCGGCGTCGATCTGCCACACGCGCTTGCCCTCGGCATTGCGGATGATGAAGCGGTAGTAGATGTGAAACTTCTCGACCGGGTGAAAATATTCGATGGCCTCGACGCGGTACTGCTTGACCGGGAACATATCGAGCAGGAAGCCGCTCGTCTGCATGGCGTCGGGCGCGCTGGGGTCGTCGTGCAGCTTGCGCAGGATGGCGCGCTCCTGGTCGCGCTGGTCCTTTTTGCCGGCCTCGGAGTAGGCGACGACGAGCGTGGTGTGGACCTTCCAGTTCTGCGGATCGAGCTGACGGGCCTTCTCGGCGTATGTGACGGCGAGATCGCCTTTGTAGAGACCCAGCGCGGCCGAGGCGGCGAGCAGGTTGGCCGCGGTGTCGCTGGGATTGGCGCGCAGGACTTGTTCAAAAATATTGAGCGCCTGTTGCGGCTGGTTGGCGCGCAGGGCGGCGAGTCCCTGCTCTGTTGTGGGCGCAGCCGGCTGTGCGGACGGGGCTTGTGCGAACGCCACGCAGGCGGCGAGAGTTGCGGCTAAGAACAGGATTTGTGCGCGGGCGCAGTTTCGACGAAGCATCAGGGTTAGGGTAGCCGATTCACCGTTCACATTGCCCTCGTTCCCAGCCGGCAACGATGTAACTTTCTCTCGATCATGGCACGCCTACTGGTAGAAGTGACAGTCTTCAAGGTTTATCCGAGCGTGTAACCTGTTTCTGGACGTTAGTGGTTGTGTTGCCGGCTGTTTAATCAATCGCAGCGTCTCTCGGGATGATCATGGGTCCACTTGCTACAGGTTTGATCGCGTTCGCGTGCGTCTTGAGTGGCGCGCTGTTGGGGATGTTCTTTCGCAAACGGGTGCCGGATGAATACCAGGGCGCCGATTCCAAAGACGTTGTGCGGCTGGTGATGGGGCTGGTTGTTACCACAGTGGCACTGACGCTCGGACTCCTGGTTGGCTCGGCCAAGAGCTTTTATGACACTCAAAACGCCGAGATGGCCCAGCTCGCCGCAAACTACATCATGCTTGATCGGGTTCTTGAGTATTACGGGCCCGGGGCCGCCGACGCGCGCGCCGACCTGCGCTCGATACTGGCGCATCAGCTGGAAAGACCACGACGAATGATGGCCTCAAGCAAAACCTATACAGATATCCGGTCGGGTGCTCAAATGGGCGATACTCTCTTCGACCAAATTGAGAGGCTTTCCCCAAAAGACGACAGTCAACGATATTACAGGCAGGAGAGCCTGAGCCTGGGGATCCAGCTCGGCCAAATGCGCTGGCTGATGTATGAACAGAATGCGGTTCCGTTTCCAAGATTCCTGATGGTCATGCTCGTCGGGTGGCTGGTCTTGCTCTTCGGGAGCTTCGGGATCTTTGCGCCCCGCAACCCGTTGGTGCTGGCCGGCCTTTTCGCGTCCGCCACGGTAGTTTGCGGGGCGATTCTCCTGATTCTCGCGATGTACCATCCTCAAGGTGTGCTGATTCGGGTGTCGGATGCTCCCATCCGTGCCGCGTTGGAGCAGTTGAGGAGATAGAGACAAGTGCGTGTCCGGTGTTGACCTACCTGTGACCGCGAGGGTGAAAAGTTCCTTTAGCGGTTCACGAGCCGGCGTGAACTTCGGAACCAATTACACAAAGGTCAACCAAACGACCCAATATAGCGTCAGCGCGGATCAGCGCGAACGAGAGGCGCGCGTCCAGGCACACGCGCTTCGGGACTGCGCGTCCAGCGACACGCTCTTTCGGGTAGTGGGTCAGTTTGAATCCATAGGTTCCGAATGGCCGACGACGCCCGGAACTCGAAAGAGCGGCCGTATCGCGCCTCAACGATTAGCCGGCCATTGCTCTCTTGACACGCATTTCTGCGATAGCCCTCTGTGCGTCCTCGCTGAGGTTGGATTTGCCGACCTGGACGGTCACCTTGTTGATCTTGCCGGTGAACTTGTTATTACCCACCTTGTAGTCGTCGCTAACGCACGTATAGAGGTTTTCGCCCACGTCCGTCGTCTCTGCGCCAAACGCGAACGGCTGAGTGTGCGCAATCCGCCCTGCGGCGACCTCTTCACCGTTGACGAAGATCACACCATTACCTCCCGCGCCGAGCCCACCGCCATCGTAAGCAAACTCGAAACGCAACGTCACCTCCCGGCCGGCAGGCGAGCGGGGCCAGAGATCTTGTAAATCTCGCGGCCGAGATAATTCCAGGCAAACCGGGGTGCGCCGTTCTTGACGTAGAGGCTCCAGCCGCCCATCTCCCCGCCTTGGGCGATGACTACCCCCTCTGCGCCGGTCCCCGGGATCTCGATATCGGCTATAACCACAAAGGAGCGGTTCTTGATGTTGATGAAACCATTCTCGGGGATTCCCTTCATCCCTTCGTAGACCGTCATCTCGGTGCGACCTTCCAGCAGATCCGGACGGCCCGCAATGGCGGCGTTGAAGCGCTCCCAGGCGCGATCGTCAAGAGGAAGCACGTTGTATTTGACGGCCTCTTCCAGGAAGACTCCCTTTAGCTTTTCAAGTTTGTCGGGATACTTTGCGGCAAGGTCATGCGCACAACTGAAATCTTCCTCTACGTTGTAAAGCTCCCACTTGTCGTTCTCAAACGTAGCGCGCGGTTTGGGCTCCCACGGCGGGCGGTGCACCGTGGTGGCGAACCAGCCGTCCTGGTAGATGCCCCGGTTGCCGGCCATCTCGAAGTATTGCGTGGTACGGTGCGACTTCGCCTCGGCGTTATTAAGAGTGTCGAGCATGCTCACGCCTTCGATGGGTTTCTGCTTTACGCCATAGACGACCCCGGGCTGGGGCACCCCGACTACCTCCAACACAGTCGGGGCAATGTCAATCATGTGGTACCACTGCGTACGCAGACCGCCCTTCTCCTTGATGCCCTTCGGCCAATGGACCACAATGGGCTGGCAGATGCCTCCGTAGGAGGCCACCTGGTGGCCCCAGGCAAAGGGCGTGGCCCCGGCGAAAGCCCAGCCGTTGGGATACAAGATATGGGATTCGGGCCCGCCGAATTTGTCGAGATTCTTCAGCGCAACATCGAGGGGCTCTGGCTGGGCATTGAACACGGACAGCTCATTGAAGGCGCCGATGGGGCCTCCCTGAAAAACCGAGCCATTGTCGCCGGTGATGTAGAAGACCAGCGTATTGTCCATTTCGCCCAGGGCCTCAACCTCGTCGAGAAACCGCCCGATTTCGTAGTCGGTCACTTCAGCAAAGGCGGCGTAGATTTCCATGTACCTGGCAAAGACCTTTTTCTCATCGGCTGTCAACTCGTCCCATTCCTGGATTCCCGGCGGCTTGGGGGCGAGTTCCGTACCCGGGGGCACGACGCCCATTTTGATCTGGCGGGCCAGCGTTTCCTTTCGCACCTGGTCCCAGCCCTGGTTGAACTTGCCCTTGTATTTGTCACGCCAGCTCTCGGGCACCTGGAAGGGGCCGTGAGTGCCAATGGCGGAGTAGTAGACGAAAAATGGCTTGTCGGGGGCCAGCGAATGCTGGGAACGCACCCACTCGATGCCTTTGTCCGTGATATCAGTGCTGGCGTAGTAGTCGGGGCCGGGGTGCAGATCGACCCTGTTCATGTTGTCGTAAATGACCGGATGAAACAGGTCAGCCTCGCCCGCCATGAAGCCGTAGAACCGCTCAAACCCGCTATACATCGGCCAGCGGTCGAACGGTCCGACAACGCTGGATTCCCAGGGCGCCAGCTCGTGACATTTGCCGAACATGGCGGTACTGTAACCATTGAGCCGCAAGATCTCGGGCAGTGTCGTGACACTGGCGGGACGCATCGCGGTGTACCCCGGGAATGCAGTGGCAATCTCCGAGATCACGCCGAAGTTTGCGCTATGGCTGTTGCGCCCGGTAATCAAAGCCACGCGGCTGGGCGAACACAACGGAGGGACTTTGAAATTGTTGTAGCGAAGCCCGGTCTCGGCGAGCCGGTCCAGCGTCGGCATCTGGATCGGCCCGCCGAACGTCGATCCGTCGCCGAAGCCGAAGTTGTCGAGAAGGACGACCACCACGTTGGGCGCGCCTTTCGGCGCCTGCACCTGGAACCGCGGCGGGGCTTGTGCATTGTGCACATCAAGCTCGGTGATCGGCGGATACTGAGGCTCGGGGACGGGCAGAACCGTACGATCCACGGATGCGGCATTGGTCATAGTCCTTCTCCCTTCGGATGACTCGACCGCGAATCGCCACGGCCAGCGCGGCTCTTTGTGCAAGGGCCATCGGCACAGATTGATTCAGGCTTGGGCTTGGGCTTCGACCAACCCGCACCTGCGAGCTACTTCCTCGGATTGCAGGATGCCTCGCGCTGTCGTTGATACTGCTTGTATGCCAATGGGCAGTGTCAGACCACTGGCAAAAGTGACAGGCACTTGTGCTTGGGTCAAGGACGCTGCGAGATTCTGGTGACTCTGTGGTGAGGCAGGAATGGCCGACGAATAGGTCAAATTTGGTACCGAAACTGGCTACCTTCATCGAACGTTCGGTTCGCGTCGCAGCAACGCTGGACGAGTGATAAATCGCCAACTCACTCACCGAACAGTGCGGACGCAAGACTTTCCAGGTTTCTGGGTTCTGGGCGGGTTACCGGCAATCCGGAAACTGTGGATTCAAACTGACCCATTGCCGCGCTTCGCGCCAAGTCGACTTTTTTCACCAAAGGTCAGGGTTGATTTCTGGTGGTTGGTTGGCGAAGGCTATTCTGGCTTCTTCTTTGAGGCTGATGGGTTTGTAGGTTGGGTCGAATTCGTGGTTGATTGATGCTGCTTTTGATTCTTCGAGCGGTTCTTCTTTTCCGGATCTTCTTTCCCAGATTTCTTTTGCGATCTGCTTGTTTTTCTCTACCTGCTCCATGGTGGCTTTGTAGCGTTTTTCGCTTTCGAGTTCGATTTTGTTGACCGCGAACGGCTCATGGGGCGGCGGTTCGAGACCTTCCCGGATGGCGGCTGCGGCTCGGGCGGCGTACTGAGCTTCGTATTTCCTGATGTGGTCTCCGTAGAGATAGTCGATGACGTTGAGCTCCTTGTTGGCCGGGTCGCGGGTCAGTTCTTTGTTGTACAGCTTCTGCGCGGACGCAGTTCTGAGCACAGGGTTCAGCGCATCCTGATCGCCGATCGCTGAACGCTGATCGCTGAGTTGATCGCTGATCGCTGAACGCTGATCGCTGCTTTCGAGATCGCTGATCGCTGAACGCTGATCGCTGCTTTCAACACATAAGCCGCACTGGCAGTTCTGGTGGTGCTGCTCTGGCTGCGCATCGCGGTATTGCTCGGCGCACTTCCGGCAGGGGCATCCTTTGTGGTGGAGAGGCGCATTCTCTCCTTCTTCCAATGCTTCGCGGGGCGGAGCGATTTCTTCGCCGTCGGGGGTGAGGATCACGCGCTGCACAGCGTTCTCTTTGCTTTCACCAGCCAGCGAAGTCTGGCCCAGATTGTGCTCACATGACCTCAGCAGCCGGTTCATAGTGTTGGCCGTGCGGTTGTCGATGCTCTTGTCATTGAGCGCCTGCAGCACCATGAAAAGGTTGAGCTGGATCGCGGCCCGGTCCTCCGGAAACACAAACGAAATGGGCTTATGAATGCCGTAAGGATCGGGCGCGGGTTTGCACTGGGCGACAGCGGTCTTGAGCGCAGCATGATGGCGGCAGAAGAGCGTGCCTTTCACGGCAGACTGATTGCAAATTACCCCGGCGGGCAGAATATGCCGGCAAAGCTGAATCATGGTTTTCCTTTCGCAGGAGCGGATCCCGAATCCCGCACCAAAAGCAAAAGGCACAGCCTCAAGCCGCGCCTCTTCTCTGAATTTCATCTCTCTTTCTTTCAGAATACCAAGTTAGGGCATAATTATATGCATATCTAAGTCTAGTAATATGTATGACTTAAAAAATTAAAGACTTGACATGTCATTTGGGGGTTCCCGAAGCATGTTATGCGTCAGAGACGATTGCATGAGCGCCGATTTACTACGGCTGCCCCTTTTCGCCGGAGTGTTCGGGGTTGGAGCCGGGTTCGGGAAAGTCGGAGTCACCGCCGTCGGTGAGGTCATGGACCTGCTGGTCGGAGTTGCGGTGAGCGAACTGGTCGGCGAGGTTTCCGTGGATGTCAGGGCGGGTGGGGTGGTTAGGGGTGCGGGTCTGCAGGGTCTCGGTCTCGCTGGCCCCCTTGCTGATGTCGCTGTCTTTCGAGGGGATTGGATTGGTCATTCGCGGTTAGATGCGCGGTCTGGGCCTGGGGCGCAGATCTCATAAAGCAGCGGTTCACCGGTCAAAAGCCGAGGATAAGGTTTTGCCTTCCCACATCCCTTCGAGATATGCGCACCCATTTTTGTGCCCGGACGGCTAGTGGTTTTGTTGCGGGTAGGCGGAGGGTTTGGTGGGGGTGATTCTCACTCCCATTGCGTTGAGGTGGCTGCGGGCCTGCTGGGCTTCGGGGGTTTGGGGGTAGCGCTGGATCAGGCTGCGAAAGTCGCGGATGGCGGCGTCGCGGCGGTCGGCGCGTAGCTCGGCCTCTCCTTTGCGGAGCTGGGCGGCGGGGGCTTTGGGGCTGCCGGGGAATTGCTCGAGGACCTGATCGTAGTTCTTGATGGCGGAGGGGAAGTCTCCTTTACGGAAGGAGATTTCTCCTAAATAAAACTGAGAGCCGGCGGCGAGGTTGTCCTGCGGGTAGTACTGGATGACTTCGCTGAACTCTCCGGCGGCGAGGTCGTAGCGGGCGCTGTTGTAGTCGCGGATGGCGCTCTGGTAGAGCTGGTCGACGGGCGGGGCCTGGGGCTGCGCGGGCTGCTGCTGCATGGGCTGCTGGCCGGAGTTCTGGGAGTTGTCTCCGGGTTGCGGGGGCTGGCCGTTCTGGTCGGCGGGCCCTTGTTGCTGAGTTCCTTGTTGCGCTGCGGGCTGGGCTCCGGCTGGCGGCGCCTGGATGGTCTGGATCTGGGACTGGAGGTCCTGCAGGGTTTTATTGACCTGGGTGATGCGGGTCTTCATCTCGTCGACGGAGTCGTTGAGGCTCTGAATCTGGCCGGAGATCTGGTTGTTCTGGCTGTCGGAAGTGACCTGCTGCTGGAGCGACGTCATGGATTGCGTGATGCGATTGACGTTGTCGGCGGTCTGTTCGACCAGATGCTGGAGGAGCGCCAGGCGCGTGTCATTGGTTTCCTGCAGGTGCTGAAGCGCGTCCTGCAACTGCTGGACCTGTTCCTGGAGCTGAATCATCTCCTTGGAGACGGCGTGGGCGCGGGGCGTTGGGACCAGGAGTGCCAGGATAAGAACGAAAGCCAGCGAAATGGCGTTTCGTTTTTGCATCAGGGTATTCATGCTTTTGCTCCGAAAAACCATACTGATACTACGATGGATTCCTTAGCGGCTAAAGCCGCATGTGTTCTTCAATGATTAACGGACAGGTTGAAGCCCCTTACCTTGCAAAAGCGGGGTGCCCGCGTCTCAAAATTGAGACGCGGGTTCCCACTCTGTCGCTCTGGTTCTACTTTACCTGTCGATGGAAAACTGTGCGCGGCGGTTCTGCTGCCAGCAGGCTTCGTCGTGGGTTGTGCAGAACTGCTTTTCCTTGCCGTAGCTGACGGTGCGGAGGCGGTCGGGGCTGACTCCGGCGGTGACCAGGGCCTGCTTGGCGGAGTTGGCGCGGTTTTCACCGAGAGCGAGGTTGTATTCGGTTGAACCCCGCTCGTCGCAGTAACCGCCGATGACGACTTTCAGATCGGGATGCTGGTTGAGGAAGTTGGCATCCTGCGAGATGGTGGCCTGCGAGGTTGCGTTGATGTCATAGCTGTCGTAATCGTAGAAAACATCCTTGACGTTCTGGTGGAAAACCTCGTCGGTGATGTTGCCCTCGTTGATGTTGCCGCTGGTGGCTCCGCTGCCGACGGTCACGCGCGCGGTTGCGGTGGCGTTGCCTCCGTCGCCGGTGGCGGTGAGGGTGTAGTCGGTGGATTCGGTGGGCTGGACGGTGCGGGTTCCGGCGGTGGGTACGGGTCCGATGCCTTCGATGTTGGCGCTGTTGGCGTCAGTGGTGCGCCAGGAGAGGACTACGCTTTGTCCCGCGTTGATGGACGTGGGCTGGGCGGTGATGGTCGCGGTGGGCGCGGGGGCAGCTGGTGGCGGCGGGCGGCGGCGGCTCCTGAACAGGCTTCTTCTTGTGGCAGCCGGCGATGGCCAGCATGGCGACGGCTCCGGCGACTATGGCGACGGCGCGGCGATTGCGTTGATTTCGGTAATTGCGGAAGGTGGTAAGCACGTTCTCCTCCTTGGGGAGTGTTATTGGCCGCTGCCGGGCCATTTTTGGTTCATCCAAAGCAGAACAGACGAGAGAAATCCGCGCCTGGCGCCTGTCGTAAGAATTCATTATTTCCAGCTCCAGTTCGGCATGGAGTTTGAGCCTCCATGCGAGAGCTGTTGCTGTTCGGTGCCATCGGAAAGCATGGTCCAAATCTGATTGTCGCGCTGAAAGACGATGTGACGGTTGTCGGGCGACCATGAGGGAAAATCGTTGGCTCCTGCCTCATGGGTGAGCTGAGTCCATCGCTTGCTGGCGATGTCCATCATGTAGATGTCCTGCCCGCCGGGCGCTCCAGGGCCGTACTTGCGGTTCCAGGCGAAGGCGAGGAATTGTCCGCTGGGCGACCAGGAGGGCGAGGTGGCGTAGCCGCCGTCGGTCATGCGCTGCACGTTGGAGCCGTCGGAGTCCATGATGTAAATCTGCGGGAGGCCGGTGCGTCCGCTAACCCAGGCGATCTGGGAGTTGGTCTTGGGATTCCAGACGGGCGAGACATCCGGACCGCGGAAGGCAGTGATGCGGTGAAGATCGCCGCCGTCAGGGCCGGTGGTGTAGATCTCATTGTCTCCGGTGCGGCTGGAGGAGAAGGCGAGCTTCGCGCCGTCGCTGGACCATGCGGGGGAGAGAGTTGTCCCGCCAGGCGAGGCGAAGCGGACCATGCGATTGAGGGTGAGCGAATACATGTCGGATGGACCAGCCGCTGCGGCCGAGCGAGGAGAACGCGAGGCGCGAGTTGTCGGGCGAGACGCGCGGCGAGAGCGAAATGGTGCCGAGATGCGTGACCTGATGTGCGTTCTGGCCGTCGTAGTCCATGACCCAGATTTCTTTATTGCCGCTGCGAGCGGAGACGTAATAGATGTGCGTCTCGCAGATGCCGTCGACGCCTCCGCCGAGGCGGGTGATGATTTCGTCGGCGAAGCGGTGGGCGATCTGGCGAGTGTTCTCGTCGAAGCGTGCGTCTGAGTATTGCTTGCCGAGAATCTGCGGGGTCTGCGGATTTTTTGCGTCGAAGAGATAGCCCTGAACGGAGACGCGGCCTCCGCTGACGCCGAGGTTTCCGAAGGCGACCATGGCGGCGTTGGAGGGATCGGCCGCCCAGGAGGCGAGATTGATCTCCTGCGGGCTGCCGGGCATGGCGTTGGGAGCCATGCTTTGCGACACCATCTCGAAGATGCCGGCGTTCTTGAGGTCGTTGTAAAGGGTCTGATCGAAGATGGATTTAAGCGGCAGGGTCTGCACGTCGTTATTGCCGGGCTTGAATCCGGCTGCGGCGAGACGGATGCGCTGGACTCCGAGGTTGGTGCCGGTGCTTACCCAGTCCTGGGCGTGGAGCGCGGGGACAAAAATGAGACTGAGAAGAGAAAAGAAAACAGGGAGGGAAAAGTACTGCTTTTTCTTACCGCTCATCGTACCTCTGCTTCGAGTTGGACGTAAGGTGAGTTGATTGGGGAGCCCTCTAGTGCGAGTTGAGGTCGTAGGTAAAAGTGTACTCCACGGATACGCTGGATTTTGTGTACCCCGAGGGGAGTGCACTGAAGTTCTCGACACGCTGGACGGCTCGAATTGAGGAACTGTCAAGCGTGGGTGAACCGCTGCTCTGAGAGATGCGGATGTTGCTGGGGGTGCCGTCTCTGGAGATAACGAAAGTCACTTTTGTCTGGCTGCCGGAGCGAGTGTGCGGATCGACCTCCTGCCGGTACCAGGCCTGGCTGACTTTGCTCTGGATGATGCTGACGTAATAGGGATAGTTGAAGCCGTTGCTTCCGCCGGTCATGCTCACGGGATTTTGCGGGCCCTGCGTAGTCGGCGCGAGGGAGTGCTGGATCTGCGTGGCGGGCGCTTCACCATACTGCGCGCGGTACTGCTTTGGCTGCGGCTGCGCATATTTGCGCGACGGCGGCTCGACTACTTTCTTTGGCGGGATCTTTTTGGGCGGCTCTATTTTTCTTGCGATGGGGATGGCGTCGGGAGGAGGGATGGGCGCGATAGGGGCTGCGGCGGCGGGGGCGCGGGCGATGGAGTTTGAGTGGCGAGGACGTTGGGCGTAGGCGGTGTGTCCTGCGGCAGCGGGAGAGTGGGCGCGGAGGTGACAAGCGTGGCCTGGATGGCTCCGGGCGCCTGCTGATTGCCCCATTCGTTGTGGGGAATGTGGCTGTAGATGAAGGTTCCGGCAACGACCGCGGCGACGAGGCCGATGTGCAGCAGGAAGGAGCCGGTGATTCTCGGCTTGCCGAGCGTCGTCGGATCTAAATCGAGGGCGACATCGTGTTGTGTGGCGCGTCCCTGCATGGCTGTGGCCTACTTCGCAGCCGCCGCGCCGTTCTTGATGGGCTGGGTGACGATGCTGACGTGGGTGATGCCGGCCTGCTTGACGGCGTCCATGACGGAAGCGAAGGCTCCGAAGGGCACGCGCTCGTCGGCCTCAAGGAAGATGACTTGCTGCGAGGGATCGACGCCAGGCTTGGTGAGAAGCGAGGGCAGGTCGGCGAGGTTGACGGGCTTGTCCTGCAGAAAGACTTCCTGATCCTTATTAATGGTGACCACCATGCGCTGCTGGGTGATCTCCTTCACGGTTTTTGTTTTGGGGACGGAGACTTCGATGCCGGACTGCAGCACCGGCGCGGTGAGCATGAAGATGACGAGCAGCACGAGCACGACGTCGACCAGCGGAGTGATGTTGATCTCCGAGAGCGAGGTGCGGGTGGCTCCGTTACTGGTTGTGAAGGCCACGCGCAGCCTCCCTTTCAAGCGGGTCCTGAGTGGGCTTCAGGGCGACCTCTTCCATGCTGTTGAGCAGCTCGCGGGCGAAGTCGTCCATGCGCGCGGCGAAGTCGCGGGCGCGAGCGGCGAAGCTGTTATAGGCGACGACGGCGGGCACGGCGACGAGCAAGCCGGCGGCGGTGGTGATGAGAGCCTCGGAGACGCCGGGGGCTACGGCGCGGAGGGTTGCGGCTCCCGCAGTGCCGAGGCCGTGGAAGGCGTCGACGATGCCCATGACGGTTCCGAAGAGGCCGATGAAGGTCGCGGTGGAACCGATGGTGGCGAGCGAGGTGAGGCGCTTCTCCATGGCGGTGAGCGATTCACTGGAGGCGGTCTGCGCGGCGCGCTCGAGCGCGGTGATGTTGCGCGGAGGGCCGAAGCCTCCGGTCTGGCGGCGGTAGGTCTCGTAGACCTCGTCGAAGACGTTGACGAGCGGGCTGGGCTTGAACTGCTCGCTGACCGTGGCGATCTCCTGCAGGCGCGTGGCCTTGCGGAAGGCGCGCAGGAAGCGGCGGCTTTGCGAAGCGGCGCGGCGGAAGCTGCCCCACTTGCCGAGAATGACGGCCCATGACCAGATGCTGCAGATGAGCAGAAGGCCAAGTACGATGAGGGCGATGGGTCCGCTGTTGCGGAGCATCTCGAGGATGGCGCTGCCGCCAGTGGTTGCAGGGGCGGCGGTTGTGTCCGCGTCCTGGAAGAGAAAGAGTGCGATTGGGAAGAGGAATGGTGTCATTGCTTCTCTTTTTTACGGTAACAGAGGTTGGATGTTCAGGGGGTGGCATAGGGGGTTACCAATACGACGGGTTCAGGCTGGAAGGGCGCATTTCCTGGTTGTGATGCCGATCTCTCGTGGGATGATATGGGCGCGAGAGAACGAGTTGCGTGTCAATGTTTCGGAGTGACCGTTTGTTGGCACACGGAAAGACTGTGCGTAGGCACGCCTTACGTTGTGCTGGGTAGTATCGGAACAACCGCTGAGGAGGCTGGGTATGCAGACACCACTCAATTACATCGTTGCGTTTGCGCTTGCGGTTGCCCTTCTGATTGCCGGCGTCGTCTTCGTGCGGAATCCGGAAAAGGTGCACCGGATTTGTTCTTTCGGCCAGAGTTCGAATGAATTCGGTGTTAAGTTTTTTCGGATGGTCGGGTGGTTTTACATCGGCGGGGGCGCGATTGGCGTATTGATGATGGTTGTGGCCGTGCTGTTCAACTTCTTTCACTCCCGCTGAGGCGCTCACTCCTGCTATGCTGCGCGGAGATTCTTCTTTAAGGACGTCTATGCTGCTGGAGCTTCGCGCCGAAAATTATGCTGTGATCGACCATGCCATTGCTGTGTTTGGGCCGGGGCTGAATCTGCTTACCGGGGAGACGGGTGCGGGCAAGTCGATTCTGGTGGATGCTCTGGCTTTGTTGATGGGGAGCAAGGCTTCTTCGGATGTGGTGCGGCACGGCGCGGACAAGGCGGTGGTGTCATGCGTGTTCGAGAGCACTCCGGGGTCGGAGGCGACGCTGGAGGAGAACGGCATTGATGTTGAAGGGCACGAGATTATTCTGCGGCGCGAGATTCTGGAGAATGGCAAGGGGCGCGTGTATGTGAACAATCAGCCGGCGACGGTGGCGGTGCTGCGGCTGCTGGCTCCCGAATTAGCTTTGGTGCATGCGCAGAGCGAGACTCTGGGGTCGTTTGACCAGGCGCAGCAGCGGCATTTGCTGGACCGCTTTGCGAGCCTTTCGGCGGAGGCGGTTAGCGAGGCTTATGCGCGGTGGAGCGAGATACGGACGCGGCTGGAAGAGATGGAGCGCGATGAGCAGGATCGGCTGCGGATGGTGGATTTGTGGCAGTTTCAGAACCGCGAGATTGCGGGCGCGGGGTTGACGGCGGGGGAAGACGAGGCTCTGGAGACGGAACGCAGGGTTTTGATGAATGCGGAGAAGCTGTACGGCGCTGCGATGAGCGCTTATGAGCTGCTGTATGACGGGAGCGGGTCGGCGGAGGCTACGCTGCGAGCGGCGTTGAAGCAGATTGAAGAGCTGGGGCGGTTTGACGCTAAGTTTCAGGAGTCGGCGCAGGCGCTCGCTTCGTCGCTGGCGGTGGTTGAGGATGTGGGCGCGACGGTGCGGGATTTTGCGGAGGGGATTCAGGCGTCGCCGGATAGGCTGGCGGAGATTGAGGACAGGCTGGCGGCTCTGGATCGGCTGAAGCGGAAGTATGGCGCGAATGTTGCCGAGGTAATCGCATATGGCGAGGACGTGGCGCGGAAGCTGGCGGAGGTTGAGAATCGCGACGAGATTTTGAAGACGCTGCGAGCGCAACTCGGGCAGGCGGCGGTGATTTATAAACAGACGGCGGCGACGTTGCATGCGGATCGCGTGGCGGCGGCGAAGAAGCTGGAGAAACTGGCCGAGGCGCAAGTGAATGATCTGGCGATGAAGGCGAAGCTGGGGATTTCGGTTACGGCGACAGAGGACTCGGATGCGTGGGCGGCGCATGGATGGGACACGATCGAGTTCCGGATTGCGACAAATGCGGGCGAGCCATTGAAGCCGCTGGATGAGATTGCGTCGGGCGGGGAGATGTCTCGCGTGATGCTGGCGCTGAAAGTGACAGTGGAAGAGGGCGCGCAGCAGGGGAAGCGGCGGAAGACGGCTGTTCCGCGGACGCTGGTGTTCGACGAGATCGATATTGGCATTGGCGGACGCGCGGCGGAGGCGGTGGGTCGGAAGTTGAAGGCTCTGTCGAAGGCGCAGCAGGTGCTCTGCGTGACGCACCTTCCGCAGATTGCGGCGTTTGCGGATCAGCACTTTGTGATTGAGAAGCAGGAAAAGCAGGGGCGGACGAAGACTTCGATCCGGCTGATGGAAGATGCGGAGCGCGTGGAGGAGATTGCGCGAATGCTGAGCGGGGAGAAGCTGACGGAGACTTCGCGGAAGCATGCGGAGCAGATGCTGAAATCAGCTAAATAGTGGTCAGCTAAAGTGCGGTCAGCTAAAGTGCGGTCAGCTGAGAAGCGGTTAGCGATGCGGCCTCCTAGAGCAGGCGGTAGAGCGTCAGCTTTAGCGGAGAACCGACAACAAACATTAAGCCGTCCGGAGAAAACGCCGTCCACGACTGCTGCTCGGCATCCTCATTCGGCGTCACGAGCAATGGTAGCATTCCTTGAATGGCTAGCATTACGATCCGCAAACTCGATGTGCTGATGATGCGCCAATTGCGTGCTCGTGCGGCGGATCATGGGCGGTCGATGGAAGAAGAGGCGCGGGAGATTCTGTGCAGCGCGATCATTCATGGCAGCAAGAAAACGGCTTTGACGCCCTTTCTGGTTATGCGGCAGCGAATGGCTGAGGCGGGGATCAAGGGCCTGAATCTTCGGATGCCCCGGCGTAGTTCGATGCGCGAGCCGCCCACCTTCGATTGATTGCCGAGGGACTTCTGATTGCGCGATGTACTGCCTGCTTTTGTTACACTGCATGGCAATGTCCGCGCGTAGATTCTTTTCTTCGCCTCTTCTGGTTCTTTCTCTTTGTGTTGCTTCTGCCTTTGGGCAGGAGCCTCGGCATCTTTTCTTTCGGGTCACGGCTGGGCCCGCGATTACGGCTCCGGTTTCCGGGCGTTTGCTAATCTTTGTTTCCGCTGGCGAGGGAGCGAAAGAAGTGGACATGAATGAATTTCATCCGGGCGCGGTTTTTGTTGCGGCGAAAGAGATATCCGGCCTGAAGCCGGGCGGATCAGTGGACGTGGATACGGATGAAATTGCGTTTCCCTCGCCGTTCTCTGATATGAAGCCGGGAGATTATCAGGCGCAGGCGGTTCTGGATGTGGGGCACACCTATAACTATTCGGGGCGCACGCCGGGCGATTGGATCAGTGGAGTGGTATCGCTGGCGGGATGGACTCCGGGGGCGGGGAATGAGCCTTTGCTGACGCTGTCGAGTGTGGTTCCTCCGCGGGTGATGCCGCAGGGTACTCCAGAGCAGGAGAAAGCGGCGCACCTGGAGGAGATGGTGAGTCCGGCGCTGACGAAGTTTTCCGGGCGGGCGACTTCGGTTCGGGCGTGGGTGATTTTGCCGCCGGGATATGAGGCGAGCGGGAAGCAGCGCTATCCGACCGTTTACTGGACGCATGGATTTGGCGGGAACCTTGCATACTCAAAGCTCTCGGGCGAGCGGATCTATACACGCATGGCGGAGCGGAAGATGCCTCCGATGATCTGGGTGATGCTGGATGAGTCGCTGCCTACTGGCACGCATGAGTTTGCGGATTCGGTGAACAACGGGCCGTGGGGCGAGGCTCTGACGAAGGAGTTCATTCCGTATCTCGAAGCGAAATACCGCATGGACGGTCGCGCGAGCGGGCGGTTTTTGCAGGGGCACTCTTCGGGCGGTTGGGCCACGCTGCAGTTGCAGGTGAATTATCCGCAGATATTTGGCGGAACGTGGTCGACTTCGCCGGACCCGAGCGATTTCCATGACTTCACCGGGCCGGACCTTTATGCTCCCCATGCGAATGTGTATCACCGGCCCGATGGAACGCTGTATCCGCTGATGCGCGACCATGCGAAGGTGATTGCGACGTTCGAAGAGTTTGGGAAGATGGAGCCGGTGTTGGGCGAGTACGGCGGGCAACTGGCGTCGTTCGACTGGGTGTTTTCGCCGCGCGGCGCGGACGGGCGTCCTTTACAGATGTTCAACCGGGAGACGGGCGATGTGAATCCCGCGGTGGTTGCTTACTGGCGGGACCACTACGACCTGGCGCACATTGTGACCGCGGACTGGGCGAAGCGCGGGCCCTATCTGCGCGGGAAGATTCATGTGTTTGTGGGGACGGCGGACACGTTTTATCTGGATGGAGCGGCGCATAAATTCGATGCTGTGCTGAGCGGCCTGCATGCGGACGCGCACTTTACGTTTATCCCCGACCGGACGCACATGGATTTGTACACAGTGGGCGATGACCGGGCGGGACTTTTCGATGAGATCGGGGCGCAGATGTGGGCTGTTGCGCGGCCGGGGAAGGCGTGGAAGGCCGCGAAGTAGCCTTCCAGTTCATCCTGAGACAGAGGGCATGGACGGTTCTTCTATACCCGCAGGGTTTTCCATTTGCTGGTGATGACGGCGTGTCCGGTTCCGGGGAAGACCTCTTTTACTACGGCGGGGCGGGCGTGCTGAATGACCGGAATTCTTGCTGTGTTCAGATCTCCCGGCGTTAGCCTGGTGAGATCGAATCCGCCCGGAGTTTTGTTGGTTGCCGCCTTCGTGATGAAGTGCCTCATGATGTCGTCGACGTTGCGGTAGGTGATGGTGGCATTCTCCTGAAGATAGAAGGACCATTGCGTTCCGGTGCGGAAGCCGAAGACGGTACCCCACATGTTTACGTTCTCGATGATGAGCTGTTTATCGTAGTGCGTCTTCAGGGTGTTCTCGAAGGCTGTTTCATGCGCGGGGGCGACGCCGCCTCCGGCGCGGGTATGCATATAGTCGCTGCTCAGGACCTGAGTTCCGATGGCCTTGCCTGACCGGCCCAGACCCTGATTGCGAATGTTGATGAGCATGTTCTTGAAGAACTTGTTGGAGTCTCCGGCGGTGTTGCCTCCGGCTGCTCCGCCGGCGGTTCCGCAATGGAAGATGGTTGGCTTGGTATCTGAACCCTTGAAGACGATGGAGCAGCCGCTGAGCACCGCCGTGAAAAAGATGGGCGGATTGGCGTTGGCGTCGTCTCCGTTGCGAAAGGTCGGGATGGTCATTTCGACGGCTGCGCCCCTGGCGTCCCATGGGAGGAAATAGGAACGGGTGCCGCGTCCGGTGGTGTCGGCGAGGGACGGCTTGACTACGAAGTCGGCGGCGCGATTTCTGCCCGCCTGTGTCTCGCGTTCCACCAGGATGTAGGCGATCTTCTGACCGTCGCCGACGAGGGTGTGGCGGAAGTTGGCATACTTGCCGGTGAGCGCGGTCTCACCGCCGGGGACGTAGCCCTGGGCCTGATCGAGAGCATAGAGGGAATATTTTTGCGCGAAGCCGAGAATGTTGGCGGGCGTGAAACGTAGTTCCGTTCTTGGGGGCATGTCTTTCTCCGGCGCAAGTTTAAACGACCAGAAGACTTCCTGCAAAATCGCGCTGAGCGGAGGTGTCGATCGAACGAGTTATCGCGCGGACTCGCGCAGTCAGCCAAGGATGAAATGGCAGTAGAGGAACTGTTGCGCTGTGCCGAAGGGGGTTTGGTGCTCCACCGCAGAACTTTTTACCATTCGAAAGTTTTGCCCTAACTCGCGCTGCAACGATTGCGCGTCATAGCGGAGGGTGGCGAGTCCGCTGCACGTTTCGGGACCGTCTGGACCGAAGGTCGCGATCACAACGTGTCCTCCCACCTTGAGAGATGAGGCAAGCTGGCGCACATAGGCGGACCGCTGTTCCAGTTGGGCAAGAAAGTGGAAGACGGCTCGATCGTGCCAGACGTCGTAGGCGCGGGGAGGAAGAGAAACTTTGGTCACATCGCCTGTGAGCCACCGAATATTTTTCGCCGCCGGTCCCAGTCGGTGCTGCGAGTTCCCGATAGCAGCTTCAGATACATCGAGGACGGTGAGCGCGAGATATTGCAGGGTGAGAAGGTCGTCGACCAGCGTAGATTGGCCGCCTCCCACATCGATGATCGCAGCTGAGCGATCGGGCGCCGCGTCTGTGATCCAGTCGAGCGACGTTTGCAGATGAGGCTGGTACCAACTCGTCTGTTCAGGAGATTTGGTCTGATAGATGCGCTCCCAATGGCTCTGCATGCCCATGGTTGATCGTATCTCTTCCGCGGGCGCATTTTGATTTGTTCACACGCAGGAGCGAACCGGATAGCGAAACGGGCGGTTTCTTTTACGGACTGGCATGACTTTTGAGTAATTTTAGGTCCCTGAGTCGTGTTAAAAGCTCATTAAAAAATGATAGAAAGGAAAGAACCCTTTTCCGAGTGTGTACCAAAGTTCTTTCTGCTCTGATATTCACGCTCGAGCGGCGGCGAATACGCGTGCCGGTGCGGGCTTGAGTGTGCTGATTTGTTTCGAAGGGCCGTTGAAGAACGGCCGCAAGTTCTTCCTGCTTGAGCTCCGCTGGATGCAGGTCGTCATACCGCACTTTACCTGTCATAAAAGATCGTCGAGGTAGATTGAAAGTTCGCACGTTCATCGAAGGCGCCGGGATCGCAATTCTCCTGCTTGCGGATCATCTCTGGCCGATATTGTCCCCGGATCACACCATCGTTTACCATGACCACCTTTCAATTTCGATGATTGCCGGCGGCATTGCTATTGATGTGGCCCTCGCCACCTTGCTCTTCAGCATTGTTCTTGCTCTGCAGGACCGCTACCGTCCGCAACAAACCGGCCCTGTGTGGGCAGCCCTTCTGGCTGTGGTGGTCGCAAAGGCGGTGGATTTCACGCTCTTCTTGTTGAAGATCTACCATCCTGGCTTTCGCTGGACGGTGACCATGCGGGTTTGCCTGCTGTTCGTGGCGTTAGGCGCAGCGCTCTTCCTCTCGCGGTTTTTTTCGCCCGTCCTGCGCGGCAGCGTAAGAGCCGCACGATTTGGACTCGCGATGCTTGGGTGCTGCATTTTCTGGACGCTTCCACAACTGACAATTACTGCTCTACGCACGCACGCGCCCGCGGTAGATGCTTTCAACAGGAGTGTTCAGCAGCCTTCTCCCTCGTCAGACCGGATCGTCTGGATTCTTCTGGACGAGCTCTCGTACGACCAGGTTTTTGACCACCCACAAAGCGACGTGAAACTTCCGCATTTCGATCGACTGAAGAACGAGAGCGTCGTGTTTGCTGATGTTCAGCCGGAAGGTTACTACACGGAACGAATCCTGCCGGCGCTGTTTTTAGGGCGCAAAATTGACGATATTCGAAGCTCCCTGCAAAGAGACCTGTATATTCATGACGTCGCAACGTCGCAATGGATGCCGTTCAATCAGCAAGCCTCGATTTTTGGCGCGGCACAGCAATCGGGCTGGACCACCGGCGTCGCAGGCTGGTACAACCCTTACTGCCACATTCTGCAGAATGTTCTGGATTCCTGCTATTGGCAGTACATCTTCACCCCGTTTCCGCCCGAGCTGCCGGGAAGAAAGCCTACGCTCGTCGATGCGCTGGTCTTTCCGTTCGGTTCAGTGTTGTCCCATTTCAAAGTTGCTCCTTCTCCGGCTGAACTTGAGGTCCAGGCACATACACAAGAGTACAAAGACTTAGTTGTGGCTGCCGATGCTCTGATCCGGAATGAGTCAATACGTTTTGTGTTCCTTCATCTTCCGGTGCCGCATCCTCCGGGGATTTATGACAGAAAAACGAATACTTTGGGCGTGAGAGGCACGTATCTCGACAACCTGGTTCTTGCGGACAAAACACTTGGCGGCCTTCTGGAGGCGATTCAACGAACTGCGGAGGCGCCCCGGACCACGGTGATTATTTCGTCGGATCACTCGTGGAGAGTGAATATGTGGCGGAATGACGCCGGGTGGACAAAAGAAGAGGAGCGCGCTTCGGGCGGAAGATTTGATCCTCGCCCTGTCCTGTTGATTCATTTTCCGGGGAGCGACGCGGGCGAGTTGCGCACGGAGAAGTTCCCGCAACTGGGAACAAACGGCATAATTCGGGCAATGCTACAAGGCGAAGTTCACTCGCAGGGAGATCTGGATGCGTGGCTGAGCAAGCACGAACTGTTTCCAAGCCAGAACCCGGCTTTGAACGAACGCTGATCGCCGGACCTCTCCTCGCCAGCGTGCCTCGAAGATGGACTGCAGGCATTTTTCCTGCGCCGGGCTTACTCGCCGAGCATGCCCTTTTTCAGATCGGGGTTGGGCGGCTTTGGTCCCAGCCACACGGAGAAGAGCACGGGGCCGAACGCTGAACCGGCGATGGTGACCTTCTGGTTGCCGTTGATGGCGAGGGTGGTGCCGGTTCCGGGGACGTACGTGAAGACCATCTGGTCGCCGACCTTGACGGAATCGAGCGCGCCGAGCAGTTGGTTGATATCGGCTTTCATTGTCTTTTCGGCGTCGGGCGTGTTGTCGTTGAACGATTCGTCAAAGGCATCGGTCATCTGTTTTTTGCTCGCGGCGTGGAGGAACTTCATGACGATCTGTTTGGGTGCGTCGGATTTGATGATGGCGTTGGGGTCTGACGACTTCTGATCGAGGTAGAGTCCTGCGACGTAAACTTTGACCACGAATTTGGTTCGCAATCCCAGACCGTTGAGCACCAGCGTTTTGCCGGCGACCTGAGCGGTGTCCGGCAGGGTTACTCCGGCGAGACTGGCGGCGTGCAGGGTTGAGATCGATGCCAGTGTGAAGACGGCAACGGCTAACAATAGAGTGATTTTTCGCATGGGAATTCCTTGTGAACCGGAGTGCGACGCGATGGTAGCAGATGTGGACCGTTGCTGCTTTGCAATCCTTCCGGTCGTAGAGCAAATAACAGGCTCAGCGGAAATACAGAAGTCTACCCTTGCGCTTCTACAGGAGATGCGGTATTACTCCTGTAGAAGCCGAAGGGATAGAGGATTGGAAGCTCAACGTATTGATCTTCCGCAGGGCACGCTGGACCTGCTGATTTTGAGGACGCTGTCGCTGGAGCCGCAGCATGGCTGGGCGATCTCCGAGCGCGTGCAGCAGGTGTCGAGCGATGTGCTGCAGCATCCAGCAGGGATCGTTGTATCCGGCGCTGCACCGGCTGGAACGGCGCGGCTGGATCAAGGCGAAATGGGGCACATCGGAAAACAATCGCCGCGCGAAGTATTACGAGCTGACGCGCAGCGGGACGAAAGCAGCTTGAAGCGGAGACCGAGAGCTGGCGAAAGCTGGCTGCGGCGGTCGCCCAGGTTCTTGAGAGTGTGTGAGGCGCTTCCATGCTGGAACGATTTGCGTTTTCGCCTGCGCGCGCTGTTTCGCCGGAATGCGATGGAGACGGAGCTGAACGAGGAGCTTCGTTTTCATTTCGAGCATGAGGTGGAGAAGTACAGGCAGTCGGGCATGACGCGAAGAGGAAGCGCGACGGCGCGCGCGGCTTGCGTTTGGCGGCCATGAGCAGGTGAAGGAAGATTGCCGCGAGGCGCGCGGCACAAGCTTCATCGAAGACGCGCTGCAGGATGTGCGCTATGCGCATCCGGCAGCTGCGGGCGAATCCGACATTCGCGATGGTCATCATGCTCACGCTGGCGTTGAGCATCGGCGCGAACAGCGCGATCTTCAGCGTGATCGACGGCGTGCTGATGAAGCCGCTGCCGTATCCGCAGCCGGATAAGCTGGTGCGGATTTTTCTCACCAATGCGGCGTATCCGAAGTTTCCGCTGAATCCGTTCGATTTTCGCGACTTCCGGGCGCGCAGCAAATCCTTCGATTCGCTGGCGGCGTTCACGCGCGGAGATGTGCAGCTCTCCGGCGATCGGGCGAGCCGGTGCGGCTGAATGGATTTCGGATTACGTCGGGATATTTCCGCGTGCTGGGGCTGACATCCGGAGCTGGGACGCGAGTTCGACGAGAAGGCGGAGATTCCGGGCAATGGGCTGCAGGTGATCCTGAGCGACCGGTTGTGGCGCACGCGATTCGGCGCCGCGCCGGACATCATCGGCCGCAAGATCACGCTGAACGCGCAGCCGTTCACGGTGGTGGGCGTGATGCCGCCGGGAACGGAGCATCCGGGCAACGAATATCAGCCGCTGGCCTATGGCGAAGATGTGGATGTGTGGTGGCCGTTTGCGTTCGAGGGCGATCCGTCGCAGCGCGGGTCGCATTATCATGGAGGGCATCGGGCGGCTGAAAGAAGGCGTGACGTCCGGCGCAGGCGCATGCGGAGATGAACGCGATCATGACGCAGCTTGGCCGCGAGCATGGCGGACAACGATACGGGCTGGAAGGTGCTGGTGGTTCCGCTGTATACGCGAGATCGTGGGCGCGAGCCGGCGGATGCTGCTGGTGCTGCTGGGAGCGGTGGGCATGGTGCTGCTGATTGCGTGCGCGAATGCGGCCAATCTGATGCTGGCGCGGGCGGCGGCGCGGCAGCGGGAGATTGCGGTGCGGCTGGCGCTGGGCGCGCCGCGCTCGCGCGTGGTGCGGCAATTGCTGACGGAAAGTCTGCTGATCGCTCTGCTGGGAGGCGCGCTGGGACTGGCGATGGCGGTGGGTGGCGTGAAGGCGCTGGTGTCGCTGTTGCCGGCGGATTTTCCGCGCGCGCACGACATTCATGTGAGTGCGCCGGTGTTCCTGTTCACGTTTCTGGTCAGCGTGGCGACGGGCATTCTCTTTGGACTGGCGCCGGCGCTGCAGGCTTCGCGCACCGATCCGCAAGCAGGGGTTGCACAAAGGCGGCCGCGCAGCGACCGGCAGCGGACGGCAGAGCAGGCTGCGCAATGCGCTGGTGGTGTCGGAGGTGGGCCTGGCCTGCGTGCTGTTGATTGGCGCCGGGCTGATGCTGCGCAGCCTGCTGAACCTGATGCATCTCGATCCGGGGTTTCAGACAGGAGCATGTGCTGACGGCGAAGCCTTTCGCTGCCGCATGAGCGAATACAAGACGCCAGAGCGGCCGTGCGCGTTTTTACGACCAGCTGACGGCGAATCTGAGTGCGCTGCCGGGCGTGGAAAGCGCGGGCGCTGGGCAGCGATCTGCCGTGGACGGGCTACGACGACAACATCGGAGGCTTCACGATCGAGGGCAAGCAGCCCCGCCGCACGAGGAGTTCCATGCGCGCTATCACATGGCGACGCCGGATTATTTCCGCGCGCTGGGAATTCCGTTGCTGCGCGGGCGGTTCTTTACCGAGGCGGATAAGAAGCGACGCGCCGAATGTGCTGATCATCAATCACGCGATGGCCGAACGGTATTGGCCGGGTGAAGATGCGTGGGAAAGCGGATCACCTTTGAAGACCATCCGAAGGACAAAGACTGGTTGACGAGTGGTCGGCGTCGTCGGCGATGTGAAGGACCAGCCGAACAGCCCGGGCGCGGAGCCGGCGTTCTGGTGGCCGAGTCTTCAACAGCCGTTTCCGTTCGAGGACATGTTGCTGGTGGTTCGCGCCGACTGCCGATCCGCAGTTGCTGGTGGACGCGGTGCGGAATCAGGTCGCGCGGCTCGATCCGGCGCTGGCGGTTGCTGATGTTCAGTCGATGGACCAGATCGTCGACCGCGTCGGTCGCTACGCCGCGCTTCGCCTTCGTTCTGGTGGGATTGTTTGCCGGGCTGGCCATTCTGCTCGCAGCGATCGGCACCTACGGGGTGATTGCGTATTCGGTGAGCCAGCGGACCTCTGAATTTGGACTGCGCATGGCGCTGGGCGCGCGACGGGTCGATGTGCTGCGTCTGGTTCTGACTGCAGGCGGCGAAGCTGGTTCTGTCGGGCACGGTGATCGGCGTGTCTGCTGGCGCTGGTGCTGGCGCGCGCATTGAAGAGCCTGATCTACGAGGTCAGCCCGGCGGATCCGTTGACGTTTACTGCGATTGGATTCGCGCGTGATTGTGGTTGCGGTCCTCGCCTGCTACATTCCTGCGCGGAAGGCTACAGAGGCGGATCCGATGATTGCTTTGCGGGCGGAGTAACTCTGCTCTCGCATGGACCTGGTGCGACCTGGATCGATAACTGAGTAGGCGTGGAGGCACACGTACCAACGCTCGCCGCCACCTCAAACGAAGGAGGGCCCGCTTACGCGAGCCTCCTTCAGGGTTCAGCGGATCACTTCACCGTTTCCGTCACCCCCGCCGACGCATGCGGATTGAAGCTCCCGTTGCCGAAGTACTCTGCGGTGATCGAATGCGTTCCTGCACTCAGCCCGGCATAGTGGAGTACGGCCTTCCCTCCGCTCAGCGAGACCGTTCCGATGGCCGTCGAACCGTTCTTAAATTCGACCGTTCCGGTCGGGGTGCCACTTCCTGCCACGCTCGCCGCAACTGTTGCGGTGAAGGTGACAGATTGCCCGGCCGTCGGCGTCTTGTTTGAGCTCGTCAGCGTCACCCGCGTGCCGCCGGTGTTGTACAGGATCATGTAGCCTTGAGTCGTTCCATCTGCCACAGCCACATCCGGGGCGCCGTCCAGATTGTAATCAGCCACAATCAACTGCAGAGGATCGCTCCCGCCCGCGTAATAATCCACCGGAGCCGCAAGCGTCCCCTTGCCATTCCCGGTCAGCAGGAAAATCTTATTGTCCTTGCCGTCGGCCACGAGCACATCGTCGTTTCCGTTGCCGGTCAGGTCGATGGCAGCAATGCCAGCAACCGGCCCTCCCGCTGCATAGCTCACTGGAGCCTTGAAGGTTCCGTTGCCATTGTTCAGCAGCACCTGAACCTCGCTTCCGCCGCCCACCGCAATGTCCAGCTTGCCATCGTGATTGAAGTCGGCAAACACCAGCGATAGCGGTTCATCCGGCAGGCTGTAGGTCTTCGCCGCCTGGACCGTCCCATCGCCGTTGCCCAGCAGCACCTGAAGCACTTTGTCGGACTGGGAAATGACGATAATGTCGAGCTTGCCGTCGCCATTCACGTCTTGAGCAAACAGGCTACTCGGAAGGGGATCGATCGTGTAGGTCACGCCCTGGCTGAAATTGCCTGTCCCGTCGCCAATCAGGATCTGAAGTCCACCGTCCTCCTCGGCCGCAACATCGGCAAAACCGTCGCGATTGAAGTCACCTACCGCGGTCGGTCCCCGAGTATTGGTGTCGGGCTCCCAGGAAGGGCCAGCGGTAAAGCCTCCCTTTTTGTTGTTAAACAGCACCTGGAGAACTTCAAGGTGGTCGCCGGTGTTGTCTTCCGAGGTCAGCAGGTCGGGCCATCCATCTCCGTTGAAGTCCCCTCCACCGGCGATGGCGGTGTAGTACGTGTTGGTGCTATTCGCGCCCACCGCGTTCGCAAACGGAACGCCGCTTTGGCTCTCCAGCACAAGCCCCAACGACACAGGTATTGCATATGGATATGTATTGCAATTCGCGTCATTCTGCGGCGAAAGGGTGGTCACCAGATCCGGTATGCCGTCGCGGTTCTCGTCAGCAGCCCAGGTCGGACCCGGCACTCCATCCTGCTCCAATGCTTGCGGCGCCTTCAGCTTTCCGCCGCCTTCGTTCAGAAACACATCCACGCCGCCTTGCGCCGATACCGTCAGATCCGGTCTGCCGTTGCCCGTCAGATCGCCCACAACAAAAGCGCCCGCAACTCCCTGCGGTGTCATGGTGTTCATCGGCGTCCCGAACTTGCCGCTTCCTTCGTTCAAAAGCACGCTGTACGAACTGCCCTCTTGGTTGAATGCGACGATGTCCGGCTTCCCATCCCCATTCATATCCACCACTGTGATGCCGTACGTGAGTCCACCCGTTGAGTAGGCGACTGGATTGCTCGCAAATGTGCCGTTGCCATTGCCGAGCAGCACAACAAAGCCGCCAGTTCCGCAGTGATTGTCATCTCCCGCCGGAAGAATCAGGTCGGTGTCGCCGTTGCCACGCAGATCGGCCGCCACCGGCACGCCGAAAGCACCGCTATAGCCGTTGGGCAACGACGTGCCTTGGCGAAAAGTTCCATTTCCGTTTCCCAATTGAATCTGCAGGAAACCATTGGAACCCGTATCGGCGATATCCAAAATGCCATCGTTATTGAAATCCCCAATGGCAAACGGGCCGCTAAGCCGGGGGCATACACCGGAGCCTTGAAGCTGCCATTACCCTCACCGAGCATCACTGCCACCCCTACCGCGCGGCCGTCCTCACCAGGCTGTCCTCGATCAGATCGGCTTTCCCGTCTTTGTTCAGATCGGCCAATTGCATCTCGCAGCCGACTCGGAGGAAATGCAACCGCAGTTCACGCCTGTGAGACACCTTCGCGGTCGTCTCGAACGTATCGCCCGTTCCCAAATACACCCGCGTCTGCGGCGAGGTCCCGGAGACTGAAAAGATCAGATCGAGATGCCCGTCGCCGTTGACGTCACCGGCCAGCGGAACGCCGTACGACGAGGGATACGTCGCCATCGTCTTCGGCGCTTCGTAGCCGCCGGTTCCGGTACCGAGCAGCAGGCTCACCGTCTCGGTTTTTGCGGTGGTGTTCACGTTCAACACGATCAGGTCAAGCTTGCCGTCGCCATTCACGTCATGCTGGGCGAGCAGCGTAGGGAGGCTTCCTCCAGCCGGGTAGCTGGGGACTTGTATAAAGCGGTTTTGGGCGGGTGATGGAATGGTGAGAAAAGCCAGGGCAAACTGGGCCGTGAAGCACACGAGTGCTCCAAGATGTGCACGGTATTTCATAGGGGCCTCCAAGGCAGAAAAGCACCGGGCGGCGATGGAGGCTGGGGGAGACGGGCAGCACACGCCGCCGAAGTGTGCGATGCCGTGTTTCGGGCTGGGGTTTTCCCGCTCGCCACTATTTTTTGGGCATCCGGCACGGTATACTTAGTTATTGTGACTGCCACTACTGTTGACACCTTCTCTGCCGGCCCTGAGGCCGGCCCTATTCCTGCTGAAAAACGCGTTTTGCTGCTGAAGCCGCGGGGCTTTTGCGCGGGCGTGGTGCGGGCGATCGATATGGTGAAGATTGCGCTGGAGACGTTTGGCGCTCCGATTTATGTCCGCAAGGAGATTGTTCATAACCGGTTTGTGGTGAATGAGTTGGCGGAAAAGGGCGCGATTTTTGTGGATGATATCGACCAGGTTCCTTCGGGGATGCGGGTGATTTATTCGGCCCACGGCGTTTCGCCGGCGGTGCGCGAGCACTCGAAGGAGCGCGGGCTGAAGGTGATTGACGCGACCTGCCCGCTGGTGACGAAGGTTCACGTGGAGGCGATCAAGTTTGCCAAGCAGGGATATTCGCTGGTGCTGATTGGGCATCGCGACCATGATGAGATTGAGGGCACGCTGGGCGAGGCTCCCGATGTGACGCAGGTGGTTTCGAGCGCGGCGGAGGTGCAGTCGCTGGTGGTTCCGGACCCGGATCAGGTGGCGTACCTGACGCAGACGACGCTGAGCCTGGATGAGGCGCGGGACATTATTCACGCGCTTGAAGGCGAAGTTTCCGAAGATTGTCGGGCCGCACTCGCAGGACATTTGCTATGCGACGGAGAACCGCCAGGTGGCGGTGAAGAATGTTGCTCACAAGGCGGACCTGGTGCTGGTGGTGGGATCGAACAACAGCTCGAACTCGAACCGGCTGGTGGAGGTTTCGCGGAACCTGAGCACGCAAGAGCTTATCTGATCGAGAACTCGGATGCGATCGATCCGGAGTGGCTGGAGGGCGTTTAGACGGTGCGGTTGACGGCGGGCGCTTCGGCGCCTGAGGTGCTGGTGGAGGACGTGGTCGATTATTTGCGGCGAAAGGGTTTCGGAGCGTCGAAGAAGTGGAAGTGATGCCTGAGAACGTTCGCTTCGGGCTTCCTCCGGAGATTGTGCAGGCGATTCAGTCTGCGCCTTCGGCTCGCGGCTTCGGTATAGTGCGAGTTTTTCCAGTTGGCAACTTGCAGGATTCGCAGCGGTCGCAGGTGTTGAGATATCGGACAACATGAGCACATTTGGAATAAGAAAATCCGGCATCGCAGGTTGGAGCCAAAGCAGAAGCAGAGGCCTCCAAATTCGGGCGAATTGATGCCGATCTGGAGGACGTCGAGGCGGCGGCGGCGCGGGCGCGCGATTACCTTTTTGCGCAGCAGCATCCGGAGGGGTATTGGTGCGGCGAGCTTGAAGCCGACTCGATGCTGGAGGCGGACTACATTTTTGCGCCACGTGCTGCTGGGAACGGGCGATCGCGGGCAAGATGCAGCGCGCGCTGACCGAGATGCTTCGCTACCAGAACGAGGACGGCGGATGGTCGATTTATCCGGGCGGGCCGTCGAATATCAGCCTTGTCAGTGAAGTGCTATTTTGCGGGCAAGCTGATGGGCATGTCGCCGGACGATCCGGTGCTGGCGAGGGCGCGGGAGTGGATTCTGGCCCATGGCGGCGTGGTGAAGTGCAATACCTTCACCAAGATTTATCTGTGCTTCCTGGGGCAGTACGATTACGACGCGGTGCCGGCGGTTCCTCCGGAGATCGTTCTCTTTCCGAAGTGGTTTTACTTCAATATCTACGAGATTTCTTCGTGGTCGCGGGCGATTCTGGTTCCGCTGTCGATTGCTTACGCGAAGAAGACGTTCAAGAAGATTCCGCCTGAGCAGGGAATTGACGAGCTGTTTGTGGGCGGCCGCGAGAATGCCGATCTGCGTTTGACGTGGGATCGCAAGAAGCTGATTAGCTGGCGGAATTTCTTTCTGTTCTTCGACCGGCTGACTCATCTGGCTGGAGCGGATGCATATTCGTCCGCTGCGCGCGATTGCGCTGAAGAAGGCGGAGAAGTGGATGCTGGAGCGGCTTGGAGATGTCGGACGGGCTGGGCGCGATTTATCCGGCGATGCTGAACTGCGATTATCGCGCTGCGCTGCCTGGGATATTCGCTGGACGATCCGCAGGTGATTCGGGCGATGGACGAGTTTGAGAAGCTGGGCATCGACGAGCCGAACGGGACGACGGATTATCCGATGCCGACGTTCCGGATGCAGCCGTGCGTTTCTCCGGTGTGGGACACGGCGCAGGCGGTGTTTGCGCTGGGCGAGGCGGGCGTGCCGCGGAACGATCCGCGACTGCTGAAGGCCGCGGACTGGATGCTGTCGAAGGAAGTGCGGCACAAGGGCGACTGGGCGGTGAAGGTGCGCAGGACGCAGCCGGGCGGATGGTACTTCGAGTTCAACAACGAGTTTTATCCGGACGTGGACGATACCGGGCAGGTGCTGCTGGCGCTGAACAAGGTGGACAATCCGCGCGAGCGCTACCAGTACGACGTGTCGCAGCGGGCGATTGACTGGATCTTCGCGATGCAGTGCCGGAATGGCGGCTGGGCGAGCTTCGATAAAGACAATACGAAGATGATCTTCCAGTACATTCCGTTTGCCGACCACAATGCGATGCTGGATCCGCCGACGGTGGATATTACGGGGCGGATTCTGGAGACGCTGGCGACTTACGGCTACACGCGCAAGGACAAGCGCGTGGAGCAGGCGATCAAGTTTATTTTTGACGAGCAGGAGCCGGACGGAAGCTGGTTCGGGCGCTGGGGCGTGAATTATCTGTACGGCACGTTCCTGGTGCTGCGCGGGCTGGAGGCGATTGGGGTTTGGAACCATGAGCCGCAGATTCAGCAGGCGGCGGAGTGGATCCGCATGGTGCAGAACGCCGATGGCGGATGGGGCGAGACGTGCGGCAGCTATGACGATCCGAACCAGCGCGGCATTGGGCCGAGCACGCCTTCGCAGACGGCGTGGGCGATTCTGGGGTTGCTGGCGGCGGGCGATACGCGGAGCGACTCGGTTGCCAAGGGCATCAAATGGTTGTTGGCGCGGCAGCAGGCGGATGGGTGCTGGGACGAGAGCCTGGGCGCGGGCGCGCAGCGGCAGGCGATCTATACGGGCACGGGATTTCCGCGCGTGTTTTATCTGGCGTATCGACCTGTATCGCAGTTATTTCCCGCTGCTGGCGCTGACGAACTACAAGCGCGCTATGGGAGCGGGACGCAGCTTAGAGTTTTGAGTCTGGTTTTTGAGTCGGCGAGGTTTGCCGGGGAGGATTTTTACCGCATGGCCGTACCGATTTCACAGGCGTGGACGGTTGCCACTTACGTGCTGGGGCAGAAGCTGAAGGGCCGCAAGCGGTATCCGCTGGTGCTGATGCTGGAGCCGCTCTTCCGCTGCAACCTGGCGTGCGCGGGCTGCGGGAAGATACAGTATCCGGCCGCACATTCTGAAGGCGGAGCTGACGCCGGAGGAGTGCTTCAAGGCGGTCGAGGAGTGCGGCGCTCCGATGGTTTCGATTCCGGGCGGCGAGCCGCTGCTGCATCCGCAGATGCCGGAGATCGTGGCGGGCTTGGTCGCGCGCAAGAAGTACGTTTATATGTGCACGAACGCGCTGCTTCTTAAAGAAAAACTTCACCTATTTCAAGCCGAGCAAATATCTTTCCTTCTCGGTCCACTGGATGGGCAGCGCGAGCATCATGATTTCTCGGTTTGCCGCGAAGGCGGATATGACATTGCGATGGAGGGGATTCGTGCGGCGGTGGCCGCGGGTTTCCGTGTGACGACGAATACGACGCTGTTCGACGGGGCCGACCCGAACTCGGTGCGCGCGCACTTCGACGAGATGATGGCGGCGGGCGTTGAGAGCATGATGGTGTCGCCGGGCTATACCTATGACAAGGCTCCGGACCAGAACCACTTTCTGGGCAAGGCGAAGTCGCGCAGAGATGTTCCGCGCGATTCTTTCGAACCGCAAGAAGAGCTGGCAGTTCAATACGCATCCGCTGTTCTCGGAGTTTCTGATGGGCAAGCAGAACTTCGAGTGCACGCCGTGGGGGATGCCGACGTTTTCGATCTTTGGCTGGCAGAAGCCGTGCTATCTGCTTCAGGACGGGTATGCCGATACCTTCGAGGAATTGATGGAGACGACGAACTGGGAGAATTATGGCGCGAAGAGCGGCAATCCGCAGTGCGCGAACTGCATGGTGCACTCGGGACACGAGGCCACGGCAGTGGACTACAACTTCAGTTCGCTGAAGGGATTCCTGGTGACGGCTAAGAAATACATGTTCCCCTCGCTTTATCCGGATGCAGGCGCGCAGAAGCTGCTGAATGAGTGGCGGCCGGAGCACCCGGGTCCGCTGGTTCAGATCCAGGCGCCGGCGACCACCGCGAACGATACGCTGCAGACTGTTTCGGGAGATTAGGCGTCGATGGCGACAGAGCAACAGGAGCATTTAAGGATTGAGCAGCTGCGGCAACACAGCGCCGACGAGCTCGAACACATCGAAGGGCGCGAGAAGGAAAACCTCGAAGGATGGATTCCCGCGTTAGCTTCAGAGGCTGAGACTCGCGAAGCGCTGGAGAAGGCCTTTGATTATCGCGGCGATGTGACGCTGACTTTGAAGGATGGCCGCGTGATTCAGGGCTATCTCTTTGACCGGCGAACGGGCGCAACGCTGGCCGACTCGGCTGTGCGGGTGATTCCGGCGAATGAGCGAACCAAGGTGACGGTGCCTTATTCCGACATTGCGGCGCTTGCGTTTACCGGACGCGATACGGCTGCTGGGAAAGACCTTTGACGCCTGGGTGAAGAAGTACTGGGAGAAGAAGGCCGCGGGTGAGAAGAATATCGCGATTCATCCGGAGTCGTTGGACTAGCGGGGCCATTCTTATTTTAAATTGGCTTTTGTGGCCCTCCCTTTGATCGGGAGGGTTTTTCTTTTACTTCCAGTGAAGGGAATATATCTGGCTGACGCTGGTGTCGCTCATGAAGACGGGGCGGTTGTCGGCGGTGAGGCTGAGGAAGGCGTCGGGGGCGAGGCCGCGCAAGGTTATGCCATCCATTCCGCTGAGCTTGGTCCATTTTCCGTCGGGGACGGTGAGCTGATAGACGCCGACGTCACTCAAGGTGGGAGCCATGTAGATCGATCGGCTGTCGTTGGCCCATATCCAATATCCCCAGCGGAGATCGAACTGCTTCAGCACCTTCCACTGTTTCGTCGCCGCGGTATATAGGACCATGCGCAATGGATTTTGCGCCATGGCGACGAGATATTTTCCGTCGGGTGACCAGGAGGGAACGTAATAGCCAACAGAGCCGGGCATGAAGGAGATTTGTTGTGCGGCGAGATCGAGGATCTGGATTCCTTTGATGGGCTGGCCCGGATAGGGAAAGTTGTTGAAATAGAGCGAGCGTCCATCGGGAGACCATGAGGGTGCGACCTGATCTCCGTTACTCGGGGGAATCTGCTGCGGGACGCCGCCGTCGGCGGAGATGATGAAGATCTTTTTCCAATCCATGTAGGCGATCGACTTTCCGTCGGGAGACCATTGCTCCATATAAGCGGGCGAGCTGGTGAGCTGCACGCGATCGGTGCCGTCCGGGCGGCTCTTCCAGAGGTGCATGGTGGGGTATTCGGTATAGATCATCAATTGATGGTCGGGCGAGAGGACAAACTGGAGCGCGGAGATTCCGTTGAGGAACGGCACGAACTTTTTCGTCTGAGGATCGAGAGCCTGCATTGCGCCTTGTTCGAGGCGGCCGATGACGAAAAGATTTTTTGCGTCGCGCGATGGCGCGGAGCCTTGGATTGCAAGCTGGTTGCCAGTGATGCGGGCGGCGGAGGGATTTTTCCAGAATGCATACCATGGCGGCGCGATCAGCTCATAGACGTTGGCTAGTCCTTCCCGGTCGGAGAGGAAGGTGAAGTGGCGGCCGTCGGGTGTCCACTGACCATCCCATTCGTGAGCGTTGGGTGGCCATTCGAGGGGAAGAGGATGCGGATTGCTGCCGTCGGCCTTGAGGGTCCAGAGGCGGCCGGCGTCGGGCAGGTCGATGCTGACGCTGAGCGTGGAGCCGTCGGGAGAGAAGCCCAGGAAATAGGAGTAGCCGGGCGCTTCCCAGATTTTTCTCTCGTTGGTTCCGTCGGCGTCGCAGAGGTACAGCGAGTGGCGGTCCATGAATGCAATGGTGCGTCCGTCGGGCGACCAGCGGGCCACCTGGGCGAGATGATCGCTGAGCTTGCGCGGGTTTCCTCCGAAGATGGGCGCTTCCCACAGGGTTCCGCGGCCCATCTCGTCGTTGAGGGCGGGTTTGAGGGCGAGAACCTTCGAGGCATCGGCGGAGATGTCGAGCACCTGCATTCCCGGATCGAGAATACGCATGGGGGCGATGGCGCCTCCGCTGACGGCCATTTCGGAGGGGACGCCGCGGCTTTGGAAGTAGAGGCGGTTTCCGTCGGTGAAGAGCGGCGCGTCCTTGGGCTCGGCGGAGAAGGTGATCTGGGTTGAGTCGAGCGGGCCAGTGGGTGGTTGCGGGGTGAGCAGGACGGCGACGACGATTGCTGCTGCGATGAGGGCTAAGGGTAATCCGTAGCGAAAGAGCTTGGAGTGAAGCAGCGTGCGGGACTTCGCGGATGCGGAGGCCTGAGCTGTTATGTGGCTGGACGATGAGATCTGCCGGTTGAGGCGGCGGAGATCGATCATCATCTCCTGTGCTGACTGATAACGGTCAGAGGGGTTCTTCTCAAGCGCTTTAGTGATGATGGATTGCAGTTCGGGCGGCACTTTTGGGTTGAGGTTGCGCGGGGGGACGGGTTCGGTCCGAAGCAGGTCGGCGAGCACGGCGGCGGAGGAGTCTCCGGGGAATGCGCGGAGGCCGGTCACCATTTCGTACAGCACGGTCCCGAGCGCGAAGAGATCGGTTCGGGCGTTTACGGGCTTGCCTTCGGCCTGCTCGGGAGACATGTAAGCGACGGTTCCGAGCAGCCGCCCGGGCTGGGTAACGTCGGCGGCCATGGTGGTGCGGGTGCTGGAGACGGATTCCGGAGAAATTCTTTTGGCGAGGCCGAAGTCGAGCAATTTTGCGTCGCCGCGACTGGTGATGAAGATGTTGGATGGCTTGAGGTCGCGGTGGATAACACCTCGCTCATGCGCGTACTGAAGGGCATCGCAAATTTGTCCGCCGAGTTGCAGGGTGGTTTCGATGGGCAATGGGCGCGATGCAATGGCATGCGCGAGCGTCTGGCCTTCGAGCAGCTCCATTGAGAGGTAGGGAACTCCGTTCTCTTCGCCCGCGTCATAGATTGTGCAGATATGCGGATGGTTGAGACTGGAGGCGGAGCGCGCCTCTTTGCGGAACCGGTTCAGGGACTCTTCATTGTTCAGAGAATCTTCAGGCAGGAGCTTGAGAGCTACTTCGCGGTCGAGGCGGGTATCCTGCGCCCGATAAACGGTCCCCATACCGCCCCGGCCGAGCTCAGCAAGGATGCGGTAGTTTCCGATGACCTGGCCAACGGGTTCAGAGGGTGTCGCCACTTTTCTGCATGGTAGGTTCGTTGTCCAGTGCGGTCAAGCGTTGTTGTCTTGCAGCAGTTGTAGAAGCGCGTGCTTCGCGCGGGCCGCTTCAGGGAAGCCTGGGCCGGCTACTCCGGCGTGTAGGGATTGTCGATGACAAACAGCCAGGTTCCATCCGACTGCTTACGCACTACTTCGGTGCTCAGACCTTGAGTCACAAGTTCGGATCTCATTCGCGTGGCGGGTTCGACTATCCAGCCCCCATGCAGCACCGCAATTCCGTGCTGCGATTCGACCACAGAACGCGTTTCAAGGGTCATCCGACCGTGACGGAGAAGTATGCCCTTGAGCACCTGCCTTATGTTCTCGCGGCCTGACACACTGCTGCCGTTCACCACCAGAATCGCATTGGGCTCATACAGAGCGATTAATGCTTCAACATCGCCAAAGTTGAATGCACTGCAGAACAGAGGGTGGATTTCAGCTGGACTGTATGCGGGCATCAGATAGCTCACGAAAAACGGTCCCACAAGCCAGTGTATACCGGGCGGGATACGGCTGCAGGCAGGACTGGCAGATCCATCTCGCAGATCGATCTGCTGGAGTAAATGATCGAGCGAGCGCTGTCGCCTAAACGATCAATGGCGCCGTCAAATCTCATGTTGGGATTCGATCCGAGCGGAAGATGGCAACCATACGAAAAATCCTGTCGCCCTGGAAATGGGCAGTCCTCGTCATCTGGTTTCCCTGCGCCGCCCAACCGGCGCAGGTTAATACAGAATCCCAATCTGCCAGTGAAAACGCTTCGATTTCCGGCACTGTGCAGAATGAAGCAGGCGTCCTCGGGGACGCTCGCGTGTCAGTTTTTCAGCTTGTTACTGCTGAAGGCTGGGGCAGGCTTGCCAGAAAATGTTCTGTTGAGACGGACAACAACGGGAGTTATCGGTGTCCGGGACTTACTACCGGCAAATATATTGTGCTTGCGAGCGCCGGAGCGCAGCTTGAAAAGCAGAATAAGTCAAAAGAACAGGCGAGTCCGTACGCGTTCTTTCCTTCAACGACTGACATGGAGGACGCCGCAGAGGTTGTCGTCCGCGCCGGTCAGTTGCAATCCGCGGATATTTTTATCGGGAAAGCGGATTTGTACACCGTGTCGTGCAAGATCGGCAGCCGCCCGCGCTACGTGAATGCGAGGCTGCTGGCCAGAACCAATGGAAGAGATGGAATGTTGCTGGCAGACACGGGAATTCGTGGAAGCTATGACGGGAAGCATGGCGAGGTCCGATTTGAGCGGGTCCCACACGGGAACTTTGAGGCTGTGGCGAGATGGAGGGTCGGACGCGAGTTCCATTTCAGTGAAGCAGACGTTGCAGTTCAGTCTGCCGATGTGACGGATTTGTCTCTTGAGGAGCGGCAGCCGGTCAGTTTGGAGGGGTACGTAACCGTTGATTCTGGTTCGAAGGTTGCGCTATCGAGAGCTGTTCTGGAGCGGGCCTTCGAGACCGACGCTGTTCCTGAGCCCGCCACAATTTCTACGCAAGTCAGCGGGAATGGCTACTTCCGCTTTTCTTCTGTTTTGCCGGGCAGGTATTTTCTCAAAGTTAGCAGCGACCCGCAGGTGTTCGTCGAGTCGAGCACCATCGGAGGTCTCAGCAAGAACGGATCGCTTCTGGTGATTGGAAACGGCGCGGACAACCTGACGGTTCAGGTGGACGCAAGTACACAGATCGGGTCAATCGGAGGCGTTGTCGACGATCTGCCGGAGAGCAATCCGAGGGCGGGTGTTCTCGTTCAGTCAGAGGACACCGGCCAGATATTTACCACGACCACCGATCAGTCCGGAAAGTTCATGATTTCCGGGTTGGGGCCCGGTGACTATCGGATTTATTCCTGGCCGGATTTGGCTCAGATGGCCTACCGAGATCCGAGTGTACTGAATCAGTATGCAGACAGCGCCGGTGAAGTAGTGCTTCAAGACGGAGCCATGAATCAAAATATAAATGTCAATCTGATTCAAGGCCAGTAAGCGAACGCCCGCAACCCAACTAAGTCTGCGGGCGTTCTGCTTCGGGTCGATCAAAACCTGCCGAAGACTAGGGCGCTGGCGCTTTGTGGTCTGCGACGCAATGAGGAGGGCCAGCCCTGCTTATGGTTTCCTCGCCACAATCAAAGGGGATGGTCCCGGTACTGGAAGCTGATGAGGATTTGTGAAGCCTGCCGCGAGCAGCCAGTCGCTGATTTCCTCAAAGCTGTAGGTTGATCCTTCGTCGGTGTTCACGAGCATGTTTACGGCGAAGAAGAGGCCGAGGGGCGGGCCTTTGCGGTTTTCGTTGACGAGAAATTCAGCGATGGCGATTGCGCCTCCGGGAGCGAGGGCGTCATAGGTTTTCTGGAGCAGCGCGTGTGCGCGCGCTTCGCCTTCGCTGTGCAGGATGTGTCCGAGGATGGCTGCGTCGTAGTCGATGCCGAAGTCGGCGGAGAGCAGATCGCCGGGAATGAATGTGAATTGGTCTTCGAGACCAAACTGGGCGACCGTTTTCTCCGTGATGGGGAGCACATTTGGCCAATCCACGGCGCTTACATACACGCGAGGATTATTTTGTGCAAGCGCTATGCCCCAGACTCCGGAGCCGGCGGCGAGATCGAGCACGTGACCCTGGTCGAGATTCAGCGCGACGGCGAGCGCCTGAGCAGAGGGATAGTTCATGGGGAAGAGAGCTGAGACGAATTGCTCGAAGAACTCTGAGCCTGTGCCTTCCTGATTGACGGCGGCCGCCGGCTTGCCGGTGCGCACGATTTCATCGAGATGGAGCCAGTGGGGAATCAGCTGCTCGCTGGTGCGCAGGATGAGTCCGCCCATGAATGCCGGCTTGCTTCTGACGAGAAATGCGTCGCTCTCGGGGGTGAGCCAGTAGTGGCCCTGCCAGTCTTTGTCGAGGAGCTCGAGCCCGCAGAGGGCGTTCATGATGGCGGTGAGTCCACGGACGGAGGCTCCGGTGGCCTGGTGCACCTGTTCGATGGTCTTTGGTGCGCCCTCCAGCGTGTCGAAGACTTGGTTGCGGATGGCCGCTTCGATAATCAGGGGGGCTGCGTAGCCCCAGGCGAGCTGCGAGATTCGCTGCGGGGTGACGGGCGCGATTGTTTGTGTGCTCATCGTCGTCTTTTCATCTTTCAGAGCAAAGTTTTGCAGTGAGGACAGAGCGGAATGAGTGTACCTCAGCGCCGGTTTGAATGTGAAGGGAGGTTCCGCTGAGGGTGGTGTCTCAGTTTGAATTAGCGGACGAAATGAACGTTGTTGATGATAGCCAGCTATGGTCACTATTGCGAGGGTTAGGCCTGAAATTGCCCACGCCATGGGCTTAGCGAAGTTGAGAGTGAAGGGAATTCCGCTCCGCTTTGCCACGAATAGACGTGACTCATCTGGGTTGTAATAAAAAACCAAAAGCTTCCAATGTTTGGGATCCTTGTCTCTGAGCATGATTGGCTCCGCGTGGGTCTCGTGACGAAATTTATTTTACGCCGCGAGCAGGGCAATTTCTGCTTCCCATTCAGCGGCCTTGAAATTGCCTGCCCTTCACGAGGCGGTTGGAGCGCTGACGCGGCGAATATTCTTAAAGCTATGCTTTAAGAATATTCAGGAAGTGGTTGGTTTTTAGCTGTGCTCCGGGAAAGACGGTTTCCATATTCTGGGAGCCGAGGGTTTTGTAGGCGGCTTCTCCCAGGACCTGACGGAAGTCGGTGGTGATGGCGAGGTCGCGGTCCTCGTAGAGCTGGTGCTTGTCCATTCCGGGCCATTTTCCGTAGACCTTCCGGCCTGCGACGGGGCCTCCTAGTACGAACATTGCGTTGGCGTGGCCGTGGTCGGTGCCTCCGGTGCCGTTCTGGCGGGTGGTGCGGCCGAATTCGGACATGGTGACGAGGGTGATGTTCTGGGCGTCGTCGCCCATGTCGGTCCAGAAGGCGGCGAGCGACTCGCTGAATTCCTTGAGGCGGTTGGCCAGCTGGCCGTTGACGCTGCCCTGGTTCTGGTGGGTGTCCCATCCGCCGATGTCGGCAAAGGCGGCTTCGACTCCTAGATTGGCTTTGAGGAGCTGGGCGATCTGCTTCATGCTCTGGCCGAATTGTCCGTTGGGGTAGTTGGCTCCGGCGGCGGGGACGTAATTGCGCCGGGTCGGTGGCCTTGAGCATCTTTACGGCTTCAAAGGTTTCCGTTCCCGTGCCGTGCAGGATCGCGTTGACGGAGTCGTCATACATGGACTCGAAGCTGGCGGCGAGGGGAACCGCGGCGGGATTTTGTCCGCCTACATTGAAGCTTTTTACGTTGTCGATGGCGACGGCGGGGATTCTGCCTTCGAGGGTGCGGGGAAGCTGCGAGCCGAGGGCGACGGCGCGGAAGGCTGATGTCTTTAGTGGAGCGCGGCGTGGCGCGGCGTCTTCAGCGGCGAGTGCGCGGTTGAGCCAGCCATCGGGTGTGGACTTTGAGGCCGGGCGTGCCGGACTCCATGAAGTCCTGCGCGTCGAAGTGCGAGCGGGATGGGTCGGGCGAGCCGCAGGCGTGGATGATGGCGAGATGGCCCTGGTCCCAGAGAGGCTTGATAGGCTGCATGGCGGGATGGAGGCCGAAGAATCCATCGAGGTCGATGACCTGATTCTGCGGGATGGCGATGGTGGGGCGGAGGTCGTAGTAGGTCTTTTCGCGCCAGGGGACGACGATGTTGAGTCCGTCGGCGGCTCCGCGCTGGAAGATGACGACGAGCTTTTTGCCCTGAGCCTGGGCGGTGGTAGCCTGCGCGAGCACGGAACGCGTGAGGAAGGTGGGAACGGCCGCGGCTCCGACGACGGCCATTGCTCCGTTCTTCATGAAGGCTCTTCGCGTGAGAGGCAGGCGAGTCAGGGACATACGCGGCTCCTGTGGCCAATTGTCAATGATACGGACGCCTGAGTTAAAGGAAAGTTGCGGGAAACGGCCGGAAATACATCTAACGAAGGGCGGATGTCTCGCTTTTGGGGCGACCTGAGGCGGCCCGGCGAGGGCCCAAGTGACTCCTATGAATATGAATAGGTTGACCAGCGCCATGCGACTTCAGATACCCCCGAACCCTCTGCATCCGGGAAGCATTGACTGCGGGCACGCTGAGTTCTCACGGAACCATAGAACCGTGGGCCGCGTAATGAAACACATTGCGGTCTCAACGATGACGAGGCGCCGCGAGGTGACATATGCACGATCCGTGGTGGATGCACGCCTTTCTCGCAGTTCACATCGCCGCCGGCGGCGGAGCGTTTGTGCTTGCTCCGCTGGCGCTCGTCACCGCAAAGGGTGGCAGGGCGCATCGGCGGTGGGGCAAGATCTATTTCTGGTGCATGACCGTCGTCGCCTTTACGGCGCTGGTCATGGCTGTGTATCTGCCCATCCTTTTTCTTGCGCTGGTGGCCGTCTTCAGTTTCTATGCGGCCTTCGCAGCCTACCGCGTGCTCGGCCAGAAGGCCGCCTGGAAAGGCGACCCAGTCGTCCGCGGGCTGGACTGGGTTGCGGCCATACTCTGCTTTGCAGCCAGCCTGGCGCTCGCTCTCTTTGGAGCCATCCGACCGGAGCTCGTGCAGAACCTGCGCATTCCGGCGATTGTCTTCGGCGCGATCGGCATGCGCATTTCGGGGAAATCCATGTGGCGGTTCACGCATCCGCCGAAAGAGAAAATGTTCTGGTGGTACGCGCACCTGCAGGGAATGATCGGCAGCTACATCGCCGCGTGGACGGCCTTCTGTCTCGTCGCGATCGGTCCCCTGCTGCATGGAGCCTGGTGGCTGTGGATAGTACCGGTCTCGATCGGCATCCCTTCAATCGTCGCCACTACGGCTTACTATCAGCGGAAGTTTTCTTCCGGGCCGAAGGCCGTCTTTACATAAGTAGCCGTCGGAGCGAATGAATAGCTGACGTGACTACCGCCGTCGGCACGGGGCCGATATGGATGAGGAAATGGAAATTTTCCATCATTTCGGCTTCAGTATTTCCGGCAACAGCGAACGGCGCTTGTTTGCCGAAGCCGGCATTGAGTTGCGGAGTGAAGAGCTGCGGAGTGAAGAGCTGCGGAACGGCACCAATCCGTTTCCCTCCGCTGTGGGCGACGCGGTCTCGTTCGAGATTAGAGAGAATGATCCGCGATGGTTTGACGCGAAGCGGCTGGCGGGCAGGTTCCGGGCGACGGATACGGTGTGGACGCGGTTTTCGCAGGCGGAGCTTGACGCGGCTGACTTCCTGAGAATCATTCCGCATGAACCTCCGGGCGATCCGGATGCGTGGTGCGCTCAGACATCGCTACCGAAGAGCTTCGATTTCTCGCGGCGATGCCAGCGGTGCGGAATCGGACGCAGGCAGGTGCGGCCGTTTCGGCTGAGGGACTCGCCGCGGCTGACGAACCAGCTTATGCGATTGCACTGGGTTCCCGATGAAATTCTGGTGGGGTACGAGACCTGGGCGGCGACGTTCAGGCGGCTGGGCGTGCGGTGCAGGCCGGTTGTTCTGGAGGGATCGGACGAGGTCATCGAGTCTGTGGTGCAGTTGGAGATTTCAGAGCATGTGGGTTTGAGGTCGAGTCCGGCGGATGTTACGGTGTGCGGCCTTTGTTTGCGGCCGCGGTCGGCGCTGTCGATGGCTGGGTTTTTTCCGAAGCTGGTCTACACGGACGCTCCGGTGTTCAAGTCGAAGGAATATTTCGTCAGCGACGCGAGCCCGTACAACCTGGTTTTTATTTCGAAAGTGATGTACACGACGCTGAAGATCGCGGGCGTGCGGGGTGCGGATTTTTATCCCTGCGGACGCTGAAGGCGCGATGCGGCAGCGTTTTACTCGTAGCGGAGGGCCTGCATGGGGTCGATGGAGGCGGCGCGGAGGGCTGGGATTATGCAGGCTGCGGCGGCACAGGCGATGAAGAGGGCGGCTACGGCGGCGAGGATGAGCGGGCTGGAGTAGCTGTTCTGGGTCCAGTGGATGAGGAGCTTGTGGAGGGTGAGAAAGATGAGGAGTCCGGCGGCGAGCCCGCTGCTTACGGTGATGGCGATGTTGCGGGCAACGATCCAGAGGACGTGCGCGCGCTGCGCGCCGAGGGCCATGCGGATTCCGAACTCATTGGTGCGCTGGGCGACGGAGTAAGAGACGACCGAGTAGAGTCCGACGAGCGCGAGCGCGAGGGCGAGCGAAGAGAAGACTCCGAAGAGGATGGAGAAGAGGCGCTGCTGCTGGTACTCGGGCTGCTGCTCGATCCATCCCTGCAGGTCGCGCACTTCACGGATGGTCTGCTGATCGGGATTGATGGATTCGATTGCGAGCTGGACGGAGTGGAGCGCAGCCAGCGGCGGTCCCTGGGTGCGGACGAGGAACTGGGTGAAGTTCCACATGAAGCGTGGGTAGGGCATATAGACGGCGGGCTGCACAGGCTTGTCGAGTCCGGCGTCGAGGGAGTCGGCGACGACACCGATGACCTGGAGCCAGCCGGTGGTATCGGGAACGCCGACAATCCCTCCATCGTTACTCGGCGGGATTTGGAGGTCGGGCATGCGAATCTGGCGTCCGACGGCGTCACCTTTCGGGAAGTATTGCCGGGCTAATGCCTGGTTGATCACGACGACCGCAGCGCCGCGGGTGTTTTCTGAATCGTCCCAGAAGCGGCCTTGCAGAAGAGGGATGTGCAGGATTGAGAAGTATTCCGGGCCGATGAACTCGGCGTGGACAAACTGCTGCTGTGTGAAGGGATTTCCCAATATCTCAAAGGGGCGATTTTGGCCGCTGTAGGGCGGCGTGGCGTCGGTAGAGATGGCGACCTGCGTAACGCCGGGCACGGTGGAGATCTTCTGGCGCACGGATTCGATGTAGGCGGCGCGTTCCTCCCGCGTCAGCAGGGAGTGGCGGTGAAATGGGATGGGAACGGACATGAGATGAGCAGGGTCGTAGCCGAGGTTGCGGTGGGTCATCCGCATGAAACCGCCGACGGCGGCTCCGGCAGCGCCCATGATGACGATGGTGAGCGCGATCTGCGCGGCGATGATGGTGTTGAGGGAGCGCGCCTGGCCGGCGCGTCCGGCGACTTTGCGACCGGTGGATTGGACCATCTGGGAGACATCGGGGCGCGACATGCGAAGCGACGGCAAGAGTCCAAAGACGAGTCCACTGACGAGGGCAAGCGCGATGGAGAAGGCGAGGATGGGCAGATTGATGCGGATGACGGACTCGTGCATGAAGACGTCGGGGAATAATCCGAAGATGAGCTTCGCCATCCAGTAGGCGAGAAGGATGCCGACCAGTGAGCCGGTGATGGCGAGGACTAATGCTTCGACGAGTAACTGGCGGACGATGCGGTAGCGGCTGGCTCCGAGGGCGGCGCGGACGGCGAACTCACTCTGACGGGCCATGCCGCGCGCGAGAAGAAGGATGGAGCAGTTGGCGCAGCCGATGATGAGCAGCATGACGACGGCGGCGAAGAGCAGCAGCAGAGCGTGTCCTGCCTGACCGATGATGCGGTCAGAGATGTGCTCAAGGTGCATGCGGAAGCGCTTCGGAAATTCCTGCGGGGATTGCTTTGCGAACTGATGGAGCATGGCGCCGATTTCGGCGTCAGCAGTTGCGAGACTGACGCCGGGTTTGAGCTTCATGCCGGGAATGACGTTGCGCTCGCTGGTGGGTAGGAGCGAGATGGGTGCGTAGAGGTCAGGTTCCCATGTGTAGTCTTTGGGCATGACGCCGACGATGGTGTAGGGCTTGCGATCGAGCTCGAGGGTGTGGTTGAGAACGTCGCGGTCGCCGTTGTAGTGGCGCATCCAGAAGTCATAGCTGAGGACCACGGGGGCCTGCTGGCCGGCGGCTGCGGCGTCAGAGAGCTGAATATTGCGGCCGAGCAGGGCGGGAACGCGAAGGAAGTTGCCGACGTTTTCCGTAACGTAGCTGAGAGTAACGTTCTCGGGAATCTCGTGGCCGGTGAGTTCGGAGAGAGTGTCGTCCGTGCCGACCGCGTCTTCCATGGAGTTTGCTTTGAGAAGTTGCTGGTATTGCGACCATGTGAGGCTAAACCAGCGTTCAGGTGAGTTGGGCTGGTCGTCGTTAAGGTAGATGGGGTAGGTGAGGCGCTGCCAGTCGGCGTAGGGAACGGGATGCAGCAGCACGGCATAGATGAGCGAGAACATGGAGGTGGTCGCGCCGATGCCGAGAGCGAGCGACAGCACGGCTACGAGCGAGAAAGCGGGATTCTTGAGGAGAGAGCGGATGCCATAGCGGATGTCTCCGCCGAGTTCATCGAGCGGGCGGAGGCCGATGGCCTCGCGATATTTTTCTCCCTGCGTTGCGGGCTGGCCCAGTTCGATGCGGGCCTGGCGAGCGGCTTCCTGCCGGCTTACGCCGCGGCGGACGAGATCTTCGGCGCGGGCGTCAACGTGAAACTGCAGCTCGGCGGATGCGTCATCGGAGGCGTCTTGGCGGCGCGTGAGAGCCTTCCACCATGAGCGAATTTTGGGGAAGAGGTTCACCCGATAGCCAGTCCCTTCCTAGAATGGGTAGGAGTGTATGCGTCGCTCTCCTTGATTGTCAAGGAAAGAGGCAAGCGACTTGGCCGATCACGACGGCCAATGTCTGACCCCTGACCGCTGACCGCCGACCGCTGAACCCTTCTTCAATTCCCGTCGCGCATTTTGTCCTTGATAGTTTTGGCCAGTTTTTCAATTTCTGCGGCCTCTTTGACGACGGGAATGGAGAGCATATTCTGGTTGGTCTTTGAAACCTCGTCGTTGAGCTTTTGCGCGAGCTGGAGGAGGTGGGCGGTGTCGGCGACGATCTGCTTCTGGCGCTCGGCGTTTCGTTTAAGGCCCATCTCTTCTGCCATTCGCCGTGTTGCGGGATCCGACTCAGGACCGGTGGGGCTGACGCCGGGAATGGTTGGAGCAGGAGGTACCGGAATTTGCGATTGCTGGGCGCGGGCCGTGACTGGGACGCATAAAGCGCAAAGCACAAGTGCCGAGAAAGACGCATCCAAAAATCGCATGGCGGGGATTCGCATAAAAAGAACTCCACTTCTACTTCTGTTCGATAATTATAGGAACCAATGATTTTTTCGACACAAAAAGATTTCGTTATGACGCTGGCGACCGGCTGGCGGGAATTTTTCAGGACGATTGACGACAAGTGGGTTGCGGATTTGCAGGACTTTATCCACCGGGCGCTGCCCAAGATTGTCGTGATCATGATTGGCGCGTGGATTTTAACGCGGTTTCTAAAGCTGATTACAAAGCACGTTTTGAAGGTGGCGGAGCGGCACTCGGGCGGGGTGGGGCACATTTCGCAGGTGCGAACACTGACGTCGGTGATTCGCGCGACCGGCATTGGGATTATCGCTTTTCTGGCCGCGCTGGAGATTCTGCCGCTGCTGGGGTTCAAGCTGGAGCCTCTGCTGGCCTCGGCGGGTGTGGCCGGAGTGGCGCTGGGACTGGCGGCGCAGACGATTGTGAAGGACTGCCTGAACGGTGTGCTGATTCTGATGGAAGACCAGTACAACGTAGGCGATGTGGTGAGGCTGGCAGGACTGGCCGGAACGGTGGAAGGCATGACCCTGCGGCGCACGATGGTGCGCGATGGCGACGGGACGCTGTACATCATTCCCAACTCGCAGGTTACGACGGTGGCGAACCTGACGCGCGACTATTCGGTGGCGACGATCAATGTTTCGGTGGACTTTTCCGCCGATCCGGATCAGGTGATGGCGCTGCTGAAAGAGGTTGCGATGGGGGTGCGGAACGATCCGGCTTACAAGGATGTGTTTCTGGCCGATCCTACGCTGCTGGGCGTGGACGCGATCAAGGGATCGCAGGTTATTTATCCAGTGCAGTTGCGGACCAGGCCCAATCAGCAGTGGGCGGCGATGCGCGAGACGCAGCGGCGGATCCGGATTGCGCTGGCGGAGCACCATTTTCTGCCCGGTGATCCGCTGCGGGTGTTCGGACATGGCGCGGTACCTCCCCAAGAGCTGGGTGAGGCTGCCGAGGCGAAGGCTGCCGATCCTACGGCAGCGAAGTCGAATGAGGTGAATCCTTTTACAGGCGAAGGAATGTGAGTCGGCGATAGTAACCCGGAGGCTGATAACTTAGGCGCTTCCATAGCTTATTTCTTCATTTCGAGTTCGCTTCTGTGCGACTATACCTGTGTTTCTTCCCTTGGAGCCAGGTTAAGTGGGTTCAATTTTTGCTGCGGTACTTCTTTGTTTTTCTGCCACCTCCGGCTTTTCCCAAAGTAAAACGACTCCTGCTGCTCCGTTTCCGGCTACGGCTGCTACTCCCGCTCCGGTTGCTGCCCCTATTTCCTATTCGGGCGAGGCGGTGGTCGTGGAGCGGGTCGATACGGAGTTCCGCTACAACGCTGATGGTACGGGCGAGGAGACGGGGTTCATGCGCATAAGCGTCCAGAATGAGGCAGGAGCGCGGCAGTGGAACGTGGTGTCCATCCCCTATTCGGCGGCGACCGAGTCGGCGAAGTTTGAGAGCCTGCGCGTGACGCATGCGGATGGGACGTTTACCGACACACCAGGGACCGATGCGATGGATATGCCGGCTCCGGTGACGCAGGAGGCTCCGCTTTTCTCGGACCTGAAGAATCTGCAAGTGCCGGTGCGGGGTTTGCGGGTGGGCGACACGCTGGAATTCCGGGTACGGATTGAGTACAAGACAGCGGAAGCTCAGGGGCAGTTCTGGAACAAGTTCGATTTTGTGAAGAACGCGGTAGTGCTTTCGCAGACGTTGACGCTGGACCTTCCGGCGGACAAGTATGTCCAGGTGTGGAGCGCAACGGTGAAGCCGGCAGTGAGCGAGAGCGACGGCCGGAAGGTGTACCGGATGTCGAGCAGCCAACTCAAGTCCACGTCAGAGGACAACAAGAAGAAGAATGACGCTATGTCGCCGGACTACAAGCCCGATGTGGTGTGGACAACGTTCCACTCATGGCAGGAGGTGGGCGACTGGTACCGCAGACTTGCGGCTCCGCGTGCGGTGCCCAACGATGCGCTGCGAGCGCAGGCGGATGAGATCACCAAGGACGCGAAGACGCCGCGGGAACAGGTGCAGGCGATCTACGCCTTTGTGGCGACGCGCATTCGGTATGTGGGGGTCGATTTTGGCATCGGGCGCTACGAGCCGCATGCGGCGGCGGAGGTGTTGGCAAACCAGTACGGGGACTGCAAGGACAAGGACACACTGCTCGAGGCTCTGCTGCATGCAAAGGGATTCTCTACGGCTCCGGCGCTCGTGGGTGTAGGGATTGCTGTGGTTCCGGAGGCGCCGACGCCGGGGCAGTTCAACCACGTGATTACAACGGTGATGCTGCCGGCCGGACAGACTTGGATGGACTCGACGCCGGGGAGCGAGCCGATGCAGGAGCTGATTCCACAGATTCGCGACAAACAGGCGCTGGTGATCCCGGCAACGGGTGTGGCGGCGCTGGAGCGAACGCCGGCGGAGCCGCCGTTCCCGCTTGTAGACAGGTTCGAGGCCAAAGCGACGCTCAAACCCGATGGGGGACTGACCGGGCATGTGGATATTAACGACCGCTCGGACAGCGAACTGTTGCTGCGCTCGATCGCGGGCAACATTGCTCCGGCGCAATGGGACAAGGGCGCGCAGTACCTGGTGAACCTGATGGGATTCAGCGGGACGGCGAGCAACGCGACATTTGCGCGCGCGGACGACTTCAGTGTTCCCATGCATCTCTCGTACGACTACGAAAAGAAGCCGTTTGGCGATTGGGAAAACTTCAGAATTCTGCCGCTGTTCCCGCTGGTCAACCTGCCGGTGGCGCCGGACAAGCAGCCCAGCGGGGATATCGACCTGGGATCGCCGCGGACGGACACAGCGGAGAGCCGCATCAAGCTTCCGGACGGATATGAAGCAGACCTGTTGGATGCAATCCACATCAAGACACGTTTCCTAAGCATAGACAAGACGTACAGCCTGGAGAATGGCGAACTGGTTGTGAAGCGGACCATCGTGGTTCTGCAGTCGAAGTTACCGGCGGATGAGTGGATGGTTTACAAGAAATTCGTCAGTGAGGCTTCGTTGGGCGAGGAGAGTTTTATTCAATTGACGACGTCGAAGATTGCGGATACTGCAAGCGCGCCGCATCCGCCGGCGGCGGAGAACAATCCTGCGGCGGCGCAACTGGTGGCGGAGGCGGTTGAGCTGGAGAAGAACAACGATCTGGCCGCGGCGGTAAAGAAACTTGATGCCGCGAAGGAGATCGCGCCGACGCAGCCGTACTTGTGGAGCAACTATGGCTACATTGCCATGCGGCAGAACAAGCGGGACGAGGGAAAGAAGGATTTTCGCCAGGAACTGAGTCTGCATCCGGACGAGACCAATGTTGTGGAGTTCTATGCGGCGGGCCTGCGCGCCACCGGAGATACGCAGGAGGCGCAATCCGTGCTCAGCGTTGCGTTTGATCACGATCCGGCGCAGGAGAGGGTTGCGCTTATGCTGGCGGCGCTGCAGGCGGAGTCGAATCTGCCCGGTGCGATTGCGACTCTGCGGCGCGCGACGACGGCTTCTCCTGTCAGCCCTACGATTACGACTGCGCTTGCGACTGACCTGATCCGTAACCAGCAGGGCAGCGAGGCGGTGACGATTCTGAAGAAGGAGCTTGGGAGCGCGGACGATGCGGAAACGCTCAACGATGCAAGCTACGCGCTGGCGGAGACGGGAACGGAGCTTCCTCTTGCGGAACAGAAGACGCGCAAGGCGTTGGAAATTCTGAATACGCAAAGCGGGGAGGCTTCGATCGGCGAGGCCAATGCGCAGTCGTTCCATCGCGCGTCATTGCTGGTAGCGACGTGGGACACGATGGGCTACATCCTGCTGCGGGAGAACAAGCTCGACGAGGCGAACGGATATCTGGAGGCGGCGTGGGCGAACCGCGCCTCGGCTGAGGTGGGCGGCCACTACGGACAGGTGCTGGAGAAGCTGGGCAAACCGGGCGAGGCGCTTCGCGTTTATGAGCTCGCGATCGGGACTGCGCCAACGGGGCCCCTTCGGATGCGTATCGCGATGCGAAAGAGGCTGTCGCGCGACTGCAGAAGGCGGGCGTGAAGCCGGTTGCGAACGGCGTCGCGACGAGCCTGCAGGATGAGCGCACGTTCAGCCTGCCTCTCAAGGAGGTGCACAAGACTTACGTGTCGGCGACGTTTCGTCTTCAATTCCTGGCCGGCGGCGCGCCGGAGGTTTTGCGGGTGAGCGGCGATTCGGCGCTCGATGATGCGTCGGATGCTATCCGCGGACTCCATCTGCCGCAGTATGTTCCGGCACAGTCGACGGCGCGGCTTTTGCGCGATGCGGTGGTGACTTGCTCGCCGGGGAAGAAGGATTGCTTTTTCGTGCTGATGCCGATGGGCGGGATCAATGCGGAGGGAGTCGCGAACTAGTTTTCTTTTCGATGACCGCGTTTCTTGCGGCGGCGCACGCCTGCGCATCTATTTGTGGTAGGTTTGGGCAATTGCTGAGACGAGAGGTTGTGCCATGCAGGGTGTTCTTCGGGATGCTCGATATGCTTTCCGGCAGTTGCTGAAGACTCCCGCGTTTACCGTTGCGGCGCTGCTGACGCTGGCGCTGGGCATTGGCGTGAATGCGGCGATGTTTTCGGTGATCGACCAGGTTTTGCTGCGGCCGTTGCCGTATAAGAACGCGGACCGGCTGGTGCGGTTTGGCGGGCTGGACCCGCAGACGCCGGACGATTTTGGATCGATGTCTCTGCCCGACTTGCAGGACATGGCGGCGCGCAGCCGTTCGCTGCAGGGCGTGGGGTTTTACACCTTTCAGATACCGACGCTGGGTGGCGGATCGACGGAGCCGAAGATCACGCCGGAGATTGTTGCGAACACAAATATTTTTGACCTGATCGGCGTGAGGCCGATGCTGGGGCGCGGATTTGTTCCCGATGACGGTAAGCCGGGCAGGAACAATGTGCTGGTTTTGGGCGATGCGGTGTGGAAAGAAAGCTTCCACGGCGATCGAAGTGTTGTGGGGCAGAAGGTCACGATCAACGGCGATCCCTATACGGTAATTGGTGTGCTGCCGCCGGGCGTGGAGTTCCCGGGCGATGTGGGTCATGCGATGTATTCGCCGCTGGTGACGGACGATAAGGCATTGGCGGACCGCGATAATGCCGGGCTGATGCCGTTTGGGTTGTTGCGGCCGGGCGTTCCGCTGGAGCAGGCGCGCACGGAACTGAATGGGATTCGGGAGCAACTGCGGCATCAGTATCCGGACAAGGAATTGAAAGAGCCGATCAAGGTGGAGGACTACCGCGCGTCGCTTACGGAGAGTGTGCGTCCGGCGCTGACTGCGCTGAACCTTGCGGTGGTTGCGGTGTGGCTGATTGCGTGCGCGAACGTGGCGGGGCTGATGCTGACGCGCTCGAACGCGCGCAGACGCGAGATTGCGATTGTGACGGCGCTGGGCGCTCCGCGAGGGCGGGTGATGCAGCAATTTTTGACGGAGAGCCTGGTGCTGGCGGCCGGCGGAGGAGTTGTGGGGCTGCTGCTGGCGGCGGCGGCGCTGCGGGCGCTGAGGCATTACCTGTCGAATGCGGTGCTGTATGGCGAGGACGTTCATATTAACGTGAGCGTGTGCGTTTACCTGGTGCTGGCAAGCGTGATTTCAGCGGTGCTGTTCGGGCTGGTTCCGGCATGGGCGTCGGCGAGGGTTCCGGTGCAGGAGGGTTTGCGCGAGGGCGCGGCAGCGACCGGAGTGAGCCGGAGGCAGGCGTTTTGGCGCGATGCGCTGGTAGCGGGCGAGATTACATTGACGCTGGCGTTGCTGATTGCGGCGGGTCTGATGATGCGGACGCTGCTGGCGCTGCGGCATGCGGACGAGGGATTCGACGCTGGGCACGTGGTAACGGGAGACCTTTATCTGCCGACGCATGGGGTTTGGTGGACGGCGGCTGATCCGAAGAGGGCGAGCCTGATTACGACGCTGTGGGAGCCATTAGTGGAGCGGCTGGAGCATACGCCGGGGATTTCGTCGGCGGGGTTGACGACGGTACGTCCGCTGCAGCCGGACTGGAGCTTTAATGATCATTTCAAGGTCAAGGGGCAGACATATGCAGACCACAGCGCCGAGCCGGAGGCGGTAGTGCGGGGGACGACGGCCGGATACTACACGACCTATGGCGTTCGGCTGCTGAAGGGGCGGTTCTTCAACAACGACGTGGACACGCGGGATGCGCCGATTGCAGTGATTGTGAATGAAGCATTCGTGAAGCGGGTGTTTCCGAATGAGGATCCGATCGGGAAGCAGGTTGAGGTTGGAGATGGGAAGGATCCGGCGGCGGCGCGGGACTGGGGAACAATTGTGGGTGTGGCGGAAGACGTGCGCCAGCGTTCGGCAGGAGAAGCGTCTCAGCCGGAGATGAATATCGACCTTTTGCAGCTTACGCCGCAGGATATGATGTATCCGATTCTGTCGTCGTTCCTGATGAATGTTGCGGTGCGCACGAATCTGCCGGCGGCGGAGGCGGAGAGCGCGATTCGCAGTGCGGTCCATGCGCTGCAGCCGGAGATCGGGATCGACAATCTGGAGCCGATGCGGCAGGTGGTGGATGACTCGATGGGTGGTCAGACGCTGGCGGCGCGGCTGCTGGGGATGTTCGGCTTTGCGGCGCTGTTGATTGCCGTCGCCGGAATTTATGGGCTGCTGTCGTATTCGGTGAGCCAGCGCATGCGCGAGTTTGGAGTGAGGCTTGCGCTGGGTGCTCCGCAGAGCAATGTGCATTGGATTGTGCTGCGGCACGCGCTGGTGCTGCTGGGCATTGGAATTGCCTGCGGAATTGCGCTGGCCATGGCCGCGAGCAGCGTGATGCGGGCGTTTATCTACGGGTTCCACGGCTATGACCTGTTTACGGTGTTTGCCGTGGCGGCGGTTCTGGCGGTGTGCGGGCTGGCGGCGAGTTACTTGCCGGCGCGGCGCGCGGCGGGGATTGATCCCATGGTGGCGTTGCGGAGTGAGTGAGGGTACAGCGATCAGCGTTCAGGGCTCAGCCACGAATATGGGTGCCCCATCCTTGACGCGAACTTTGCGGCAAGGGTGGGAAAGATCAACACTGCTCATCTGAGGGTTTTGACTGAACGCCGAACGCTGATAGCTACCTTCACAACCAGCCTTTGGCCCTTGCTATTCTTGCGGCGTCGATGCGATTGGCGGCTCCCAGTTTGCTGATGGCTTCAGACAGATAATTTCGCACGGTGCCTTCGGAGAGGTGGAGGTCTTCGGCGATTTCCTGCGAGGATTTGCCTTCGCCGGCGCGCTGGAGAATCTGGCGCTCGCGGTCGGTGAGCGGGTCGGGTCCGCTGTCCCAGGCTTCGGCGGCGAGGTCGGGGTCGATGACGCGGAGGCCGCGATGGACGCGGCGGACGGCGTCGGCCAGCTCGGCCGCGGGACGGTCCTTGAGGAGATAGCCCTTGGCTCCGGCGTCGAGGGCGCGGCGCAGGTAACCGGGGCGCGCGAAGGTAGTAAGGATGACGACGCGGGTTTGCGGATAGCGGTCGCGGACCTCGGCGGCGAGAGCGAGGCCGGTCATTCCGGGCATCTCGATGTCGGTGACGAGAATGTTTGGCTTGTGCTTCTGGATGGCGTCGAGAGCCTCGTGGCCGTTGGCGGCGCGGGCGCAGACGGCGATGTCGGGCTCGGTTTCAAGCAGAGCGGCGAGCGCTCCCAGCACCATGGCTTGATCTTCGGCTACGACTACCTGGATTTTTGCGGTCATGAATGATCAGTGCCTAGGGGGTGATTGGGCAAGTCTTCCCAGCCGTACACGCTTTCGATGGCTGGGAGACCGAACGATTTCAGTGTACCGGCGCACGAGTATACCTCTAACGAGCTGATCTTGCCGTGAGTCTCGAAGAGCAGTACACCTACGGGCTCACCGTCAACTTCAGCCAAATAGTCGCTGATGCATTTTTCGCCTTTGCGTGCGACGGGCTCGCCGTCGAGAGCGAAATAGACAGTCGGACATCCACACGTGCACTTCTCAAATACGCTTAGTCGATCGATTTGAGGCGCTAGGCGATCGGAGCCGGGATTGCCGTGATCGAGCAGCCGGCGAACCAAATCGCGCTCGTGCTGGGTGAGGGGGCGATTCAAAGGCTCCAGCCCCTTCGACTTGTCTTCGTCTTCAGGCATACAAACACTGTACCGATTCGGACAGGAAATCAGCTATTTGATTTTTGGGGTCATGTGCACAGAAAAAGTTGTATTTCAGTTGTATGAATATCTAGTATCTTTCTGGGAACCCTCAACAATTTGAATGACTTTTCTATTGCGTTCATGCTGATTCGGCATGATTTCGAGACTCTGTGGGCAGGTTTGGATTGTCGCGCGGAGGGTGCAAATGAAACAGCCGATTTCAATCATTACAACCAACTGGAATGAGCCGCATGCGATTGCGTCTTATGAGACGGGCGTTTCGCTGCACAGCCACACGAGTTTTTCGGAGGAGACCCTGGAGTTTATCCATGTGCTGGGGATGGCGTTGCCGGGCGGCATGGCGGTGACGCGGCATTACGAGAGGCTTTGTCGTGAGAGGTATGGGCTGACGCTGGATTTCAAGCGCGCGAACTGGCGGCCTCCGCTGCAGCCGCGGATGGCGTATGAGGTGGAGTCGGGGCAGATTCAGCGGCTGGGGCTGTATCCGCTGGTGTCGATTACGGACCATGACACGATTGAGGCGCGCGCTGCTGCTGCGGACGGTGCCTTCGTCGCGGCATATTCCGATGTCGGTGGAGTGGACGGCGCCGTTTGGGCAGACGGTGTTTCATCTGGGCATCCATAATCTGCCGAGCGCGGACGGGATGGAGTGGATGCGGCGGTTCGAGGCGTTTACGGCTGCGCCTGAGGATGGGCAGCTGCTGGCGATGCTGCGCGAGTTGCATGCAGCAGCGGCAGGTGCTGATTGTGTTCAACCATCCGCTGTGGGACCTGCACAGCGTTGGGACCGGTGCACTGGCGCGAGGTGGGGCGGTTTATCGCGGAAGCGGGCGATGCGTTCATGCGCTGGAGCTGAACGGGCTGCGGCATGCGAAGGAGAATCGCGAGACGGTGCGGCTGGCGCGGGAGACGGGGCACCTGATGATTTCGGGCGGCGACCGGCATGGGCTGGAGCCGAATGCGAATATCAACCTGACGTCGGCGACGAACTTTACGGAGTTTGTGGAAGAGATTCGCGTGGAGCGGCGTAGCCATGTGCATTTTATGGATCAGTACCCGAAGCGGTGGGAGCGGAGGATTCTGCGCTCGACGCTGAATGCGGTGACGGATTTTCCGCAGTTTATGCCGGGATGGCAGCGGTGGGATGAGCGGGCGTTTCATCCGGATGCGCAGGGGGTGATGCGTCCGTTGAGCGAGCTGTGGGTGGATGGGAAGGCGCCTGTGGCGCTGATGGCGGCGATTCAGCTGGTGAGGCTGGGCGGGAAGCGTGGATTGTCGGCTCCGCTGAGCCTGGCGTTTCCCGCGTGAACGATCTCCAGCCGGGCTGGAGTGGAGTCTAGGGCTGGCTGTCAGCGAGGGCCGTTCGAGCTGTGATAAGCACTGCCGTTTGGTCGATCGTGCAGGGTCGCCACTGAATGTGCATAAATAAGTCGTTTGTGATATATGACATACAAAATTTCATGCGCAGGATTGGAACCGGCTAGCGATGCCTCGTTAAGCTACTTGTTGAGGGCCAGCCGGAGTCGCTGCGGACAGCTCTTTCTGGTCGCCGCGTCCTGCTCGCGGATGTCGATGTGGTCGCGGGTGTAGGGGCGCTTGAAGAAGGTGGTCCAGAAATAGTTGATGGCGTAGCGCGCGGCGATGGTGAGCATGCCTTCGTGCTTGAGGCGGCGGGCGGAGGAGAGCATCTTGAGATCGAAGGTGAAGCGGACCTTGCCGACGGCGTTGAGGCGGCGCGCGATGTCGGTGTCTTCTCCATAGAAGCTGATGGCGGTGTTGAATCCTCCGATGGCTTCGAGCGCCGCGCGGCTGAGGACGAAGTTGCCGCCCTGCACCATGGAGCCGACGCGCAGGATGTATCGGTTGATGACGTAGGTGGCGAAGGCGGTGAGATAGAAGATGCTGGACGAGGAGGCGCTGGCGGGGCGTGAGGTCGTAGTAGACGAGCGGGCCGGAGAGCGCGGCGAGCGTCGGGGTCGGCCGTCAAAGGCCGTGAGCACGCTGCCGACCCAGCCGGGGGTGAGGCGGGAGTCGGCGTCGACGTTGGCGATGAGCGAGCCGGTGCTGGCGACGAAGCCGGCCTGGCGGGCGAAGGTGAGTCCTTTGCGGGGTTCGTCGACGACGCGGACGCCGGGGTAGCGCAGAGCTACGTCGCGCGTGTCGTCGGTGCTGGCGTTGTTGACGACGATGATTTCGGTGATGTGCTCGAGGCCGCGGGTCTGGCTGAGAATGGATTCGAGACAGCCGGGTAGGTAGGCTTCTTCGTTATAGGCGGGGACGACGAAGCTTAATCGCATGATGCAACGTTAGCGAAGGAACATTACAGGCTGCTGAATTTTGGGTTGGCAAGGGTGAGTCCTCCTTGCTATCCTGTGCGCACTCTTCCGCTATCACTACTTACTACGCTGCATGTTCTTCGCGAGATGGACGCTGACCGGCTGCCATGAAGGAGCGTTTGTGAATTCTTCGGTATCGACTCAAGCTCTGCCTCCTCACACGCCTGGCCGCCCGATGGGACTTGTGTTGTCGGCTATTGTGCTGGCGCTTATGACCTGCGTCGGGTTAATTTCTGGAGTTTCCGTTATTTTTACTGCGGTTTTTATCCGTACGCCGCAATTGGCGCAGTATCCGGTGGTCGAAGCTTTTCAGATCGGTGTGGGGATTGTCATCCTGATTATTTCCGGATTCTGCGCGTGGACCGTTGTTGGACTGTGTCGCATCCGAAGATGGGCCAGAATCAGCATTCTGATTCTTGGCGGGCTGCTCGCATTCTTTTCACTTCTCTTTGTGCTCGTGATGTGTGTATTGGCATTCACTTCGTTAGCTCCTCCTCCAGGCACTCCCGGCGTTTCTCCGGCAATGATGAGGGTGATATTTCTTGGCGCTGGAGGCTTTTACCTGTTGTTAATGCTGGTCGGGATATGGTGGCTGGTATATTTCAACCTTCACCGCATTCGAACGCTCTTTGCGGCGAATGGCGCACGCCCCCAGCCAGAGTCAGCTTTCCAGGCCGGGATGCCAGTTGTGGGGGTTTGGATTGATCCGAATACGCCCAAACGCGGCGCGATTGAAATACTCGTGATCTGCCTCGCGGTTCTGTACCTCTTCAGCGCGACGTCGGGGATCGTCACCGCATTCTTGCATTTTCCGTTGTTTTTCATGGGCTTTATCTTCCGCGGAACTTCGGCGTCTGTTGCTGCGCTTTTCTTTTCCGCAATCAGTCTTGGGATGGGTATCGGTCTTCTTCGACGGATAAAGGCCGCGTGGGTGACAACGCTGGCTTTCAACGCCTTGGGACTCGTGTCCACCCTGCTCATGTTGACGCCGCGCAATCGCGCCATGATGGCTGATTATCAGCAGGAGATTCTCCGTCATATGTTCTCGGGAGCAGTTCCGTTTCCGTCGCCGAGTCAATTTAATCCGGCTTCCACCTTTTTCCTGGGCGCCGTTGTCGGGGTGCTGATGGTGGGAGCCGTTTTCTGGCTCCTATTCAAAGCCCGCCCATTGTTCGAGCGGAAAGGAATGGCGAGCTGACGCAGGCAGAATGGAGAAGGGCACGTTTTTGGCGTGCCCTTCTTGTTGGGAGGGAGCCGTGTTTGTTTATGAGACGGCTCTTAATTGCTGTTTGCCTTGCGAGACGTAGTCAATGATGGTTTTGTTGAAGGCTGTGAGGTCGTCGGGTTTACGGCTGGTGATGAGGTTTGCGTCGACTACGACCTGTTCGTCGACCCAGTTGGCTCCGGCGTTCTTTAGATCGGTTTTGAGGGAGGGCCAGGAGGTCATTTTCTTCCCCTTCACAACTCCGGCTTCGACGAGGGTCCAGGGGCCGTGGCAAATGGATGCTACGGGCTTGCCGGACTGGACGAAGTCTCTTACGAACTGAACGGCTTTGGGTTCGGTGCGGAGATGGTCGGGATTGATGACGCCTCCGGGCAGCACGAGTGCGTCGTATTCGTTGGGTTTAGCCTGGTCGAGTGATTTATCTACTTTAACTTTGTCACCCCACTCTTTGAACTTCCAGGCTTTGATCTCGCCGCTTTTAGGGGAGATGATTTCAGTTGTCGCGCCGGCCGCTTCCAGAGCCATCTTTGGCTCTGTTAGCTCGACTTGCTCGAAGCCGTCGGTGGCGAGGATTGCGACTTTCTTTCCCCGCAATGGTCCAGATGAATTCATCATTGAATTCCTCTCCTTTTTCTTTTTTTGGCGTTCTTATTTAGTAAGAGTCGGGTTGCGCGGATGGCGTTGCCAACTAGGAGGGCGGTTGCGGGTCTGCGGAAATTTACCGTTTTTTAACCGGATTGCAGCCGTTTTGCAATAAAACGGCCCGCGAAGAGGCATTAGGCTAGACGCATGACGAAAAGAATCGTTGCTGTCTCTCTCGCTGCTGCTGCCGCTCTCTCCCTTAGTGCCTGCAAATCATCATCATCGCCGAAGACGATCTCGCTTCTGGGCGCGGGGAGCACGTTTGTTTATCCCGTAATGACTCGCTGGGTGCAGGGATTTTCGCAAGGCCATCCGAATGTGCAGATCAACTATCAGTCCATCGGTTCGGGCGGAGGTATTCAACAAGTGAAGAGTGGCACGGTGGATTTTGGCGCCTCGGATGCTCCCTTGACCGATGCACAATTGGGAGAGATGAAGCCGATGATCCAGTTTCCGGAGTCGGCGGGCCCGGTCTGCATTACCTATAACCTTCCGGATCTGACGCAGCCTCTGCAGCTCTCGGCGGACGCCGTGGCGGGAATTTTTCTGGGGCAGATTACGAGCTGGCAGGACAAGAAGATCGTTGCGGATAATCCGGGCGTGAAGCTGCCCAAGGAGCCGATCGTGGTGGTGCATCGCGCGGAGAGCAGTGGGACGACGGCTGCGTTTACGACTTACCTTAGCGTGGTGAGCGCGGACTGGAAGTCGAAGGTGGGAGCAGGGAAGAGCGTTGCATGGCCGGTTGGGCTGGGCGGCAAGGGCAACGAGGGTGTGACAGGACAGTTGAAGCAGTCTCCGGGCGCGATTGGATATGTTGAGCTGGCGTACGCGCAGGAGAATCAGTTGCCGGTCGCGAAGATCAGGAACCTGGCGGGCAGCTATATTTCTCCGAGCACGGCGAGCACGACGGCGGCGATCAACGCTTTTACTTCGCAACTGGCGCAGGACCCGAGGACTCCGATTGTGAATCCTCCGGCGACGGCGGCGGATGCTTATCCGATTTCGACGCTGACGTTCCTGATTGTTCCGAAGGACGGCCCGGACAAAGACAAGCGGGCGGCTCTGAAGAGCTTTCTGCAATACGTGGTGACAGATGGCCAGGCTGCGGCGAACGAACTGAATTATGCTCCGCTGCCGGATGGCGTGAAGCAGTATGACCAGCAGCAGTTGAATCTGCTGACGGCGGGTGGTCAGGCGCTGCAGTAGCTGGTGAGGCGATCAGCTAAAGTCCGGTCAGCTAAAGGCGGTCAGCTAAAAGGCGGTCAGCGGGACTCCTCTGCTGGCCGTTTTTATTGGCTGACCGCTTTACCGCTGACCGTTTTACCGCTGCTTAGAAAAGAAAGCGGCTGGTGAAGACCAGTGCGTGGTTGTAGGTGTGGAAGCCGGAGGTTGCGATCTGCATTCCGCCTCCGAAGGCGAAGCCTGCGCGGCTGGATTTCATCTTTGGGGTGGATTTTGAATTTGCCCGCGGTGAGGCCCGGCTCGAGGAAGTTCTGCGATTTGCCGTCGTTCTTGCCGCCGAAGTAGTAGGTGGCGTTCGATTCGAGTTCAGGCAATAAATATTTGTCGAGCTTGTATTGCGCGGTGGTGTTCCAGACGATGGTGCGGCCAAGCTTGATGGTGTCTCCCAGGGGAAGAGTGCCGCCGAGGGATGAGATGACGTCGAAGTTGCCGTAGCCTTTGCCGGCTTCGAAGGTGGGAGTGAGGACCGCGTCTTTGCTGCCGTTTGCTATAACTGCCGGTGGGGATGGTGGCGAAGAGCTGCCCGCTGACCATGTAGTTGCCCTGGCTCTCATTGGCGGAGAGGAAGCGGTATTTATAGCCGAACGTTGGGTCTCCGAAACCGTCCCTGACGGCGGAGTGATGCTCGAAGTAGGGCGGAGGATAAACGTCGAACTTCGCTGTTGAAACCGGGGATGAGATTCAGTCCCTTGGAAATGCCGAAGTTCAGAGTGTCAGTGTGGGTGGGCGTAATCTGGCGGGCGAAATCGAAGCGGAAGACCTGGATCAGCATGGGGTACGGCTGATTGAGCGGGACGGACCACGAGGGCTGTTTCGATTGGGTGTCGGAGGCGCGATGTATGCCAGCTGGAGAAGAAGTTGTCCTGCGCGTTGAGGCAGGGAAGTGCAAAAAAGCACACGATGAGCGGTGGGACGAATGTACGCAAGTCTGGTCTCCAAGAAAGTGAAACAGAGTGAGTCAACTGTAACGACGCGCGGGAAGGCACGCATCGCCGAATGGATTGAGAGTGAGATCAATCGAAAGTAGGACGTCGAGGTCCGTACCGAGCCAGCGGGGGCTCTGAGAACTGCGTATTGCTACATTACCACAGGCGCGTCGATTCCTAGCCAGTCGAGGGAGCGGACGAGTTCACGCTGGGCGATGGCTGCGGTGGCGAGCAGGAAGGTGCGGCGGTCGGGGTCGGTCTCGGTGAGGATGTGGTGCTTGCGGTAGAAGTTGCTGAAGTCCTGCGCGAGCTGGAAGGCGTGTTTGGCGAGATAGGAGGGTTCGGCGGTGGCGATGCACTGGTCGAAGAGGAGAGATGTTTTGGCGGCGCGGAGCCAGAGCTGCCAGATGCTGTCGTTGTCTTCTCCGTTGAGGTAAGGCGCGGGGTCGAGGGTTGCGACGGCGGCGAGGGCCTTGTCTGGCAGTGGTTTCGGCCTTGCGGAAGATGCTGCGGGTGCGGACTACGGCGTACTGGATGTAGGGGCCGGTTTCTCCTTCGAAGCTGAGCGCGTCTTTGAAGTCGAAGGCGATGATGGAATTGCGGGTGTACTTGAGCATGAAGTAACGCAGCGCTCCGACGGCGATGGCGTGGGCGGTTGCGTTGCGCTCGGCTTCGCTGAGTTCGGGATGGCGCTGGGCTACTTCGGACTCGCGTTGCGGCGATGAGCTTGTCGATGAGGTCGTCGGCTTTTACGCCGAAGCCTTTGCGTCCGGAGACTTCGATGTAGGGGCGGGCGCGGTCTTCTTCGGAGACTTCGTAGCCGAGTTCGAGAGCGCAGCGCGGGGTGAGCGCGACCATTTCGTAGGAGAAGTGCGTGTAGTGCGTCGGCCTGATCGGTGTAGCCGAGTCCGCGCAGGGCTTCGATTACGTTGGCCTGCGGGTCGGCCTGGCGGGAGTCGATGACGTTGTAGATGGCGTCGGCGCCGCCGAAGGTGGGGATGCACGGGCTGCGCCGGATTCAGTTGAGATCCAGCACTCACTATTTGAGTATTCGAAAAACGGCTTGTAGCCGAAGTCGCGTCCGAGCAGGCCGAACTTCCATAGGTGATAGGCGATGTCTTTGCCGACGTAGGTTACGGTTCCGTTGGAGCGGACGATTACTTTGGCGTCTTCATCAGGGCCGTCTGTCTTCGACAGCTTCGGCGTTGGGGCGGCGCATGACCCAGCAGCCTTTGTTCTTGCCTTCGGTCTCGTGGTAGAGAACGCCTTTGGTTTTCATTTGCTCGAAGGCGAGGTCCCAGAAATGGAGGTGCAGGATTTCGCTTTCGCGCGGCAGGAAGTCGTACTCGATGCCGAGGCGAAGCATGGTTTCGAGATGGCGGCGGAGGATGGCGGTGGAGATGAGTTCGGCGATGGCGGCGGTTTCGTTGTCGCCGCGCTCGATGGCGTGCAGGGTGTCGAGGCGCGTCTGGATGCGATGCGGGCTTGTGCGAGGCGTCGGCGTCGTACCACTGCGATGTCATGTGCGTAGAGATCCCAGCAGTAGTAGTCGATGCGGTCGCCATCGGCTTCGAGCTGCGCGAGGAGCGATTCGACTTCGGCGAGGGATTTGTTTTCGAGATGCTGGAGACCGACTACGATGTCGGCTACCTGGACGCCGGTGTTGTCGATGTAGTTCTGCACATCGACTTGCTGGCCGGCGGCGCGGAGGAGGCGGACGAAGGTGTCTCCCAGGATGGCATTGCGGAGGTGGCCGACGTGCGCGGCTTTGTTGGGATTGATGCTGGTGTGCTCGACGATGACGTGTCCGGGCTGGATTGAGGTTTCGATGTCTGTGCTGGCGGCTACGGCTTTCGCGGCTGCAGAGCGATCGAGGCGGGCGTTGATGTATCCGGCTCCGGCGACTTCGAATGCGGCGAAGCCTTCGACCGGCCCCAATGCGGCGATGATCTCTTCGGCGATTTTGCGCGGGGCTTTTTTCAGGCGGCGGGCGAGCTCAAAGGCTACAGGAAGGGCGTATTCACCGAATTTGATTTCGGGCGGCTGCTCGATGGCGAGGGTTTCAAGTTCGATGGCGAATTTTTCGCGGAGCACGGCGCGGAGTTGCGCTTCGAGCTTCTTTTGTTCTTTTAGATACACGTGGATTGAACCTTGGATGACTTCAAAAATACCTCGAGTGTCTTTGGAAACAACTTGATTTTCATGTTGATTCTACAGGACTGGCCGTCCAGGGGACTGGCCGTCCAGGCGGACGCGCTTCGCGCCGCGTAGAGATGTTTGCGGTTGCTAAGTCACAAGAGCGGGACGTGGCCGAATGGCGCGTGAGAGAGGGTTTGCGGACGCGGGCGGCGGTTCAGGCAATCGTCGCATCCCTGTTAAGATGAGGAGGATACCGGCAGATACAGCGATTCTATTCATGGCTGACAAGTTTTATCTCACGACTCCGATTTATTACGTCAACGCTCGTCCGCACATTGGCACGACCTACACGACGGTGGTTGCGGATGTGATTGCGCGACGGAAACGCGCGCTTGGCGTGGACACGTTTTTTTTGACCGGCACAGACGAGCACGGGCAGAAGATTGAGCGCTCGGCGGAGAAGGCCGGGTGCAGTCCGCAGGAGTTTACCGATACGGTTGCGGCGCAGTTTCGCGCGCTGTGGGACCGGATGGGGCTGACGTACGACGACTTTATCCGGACGACGGAGCCGCGGCACAAGCGCGGCGTTCAGAAGCTGTTTACGCTGCTGAAAGAGCGCGGGTACATCTACAAGGGCTCGTATACGGGGCAGTATTGCGTGTCGGATGAGGCGTATGTCGATGTACCGCCGGGCGCGCCTTGTCCGGACTGCGGGCGGATTACGGAGACGGTGAACGAGGAGAATTATTTCTTCAAGCTGTCGGCCTTTGAGCGGGTGCTGCTGGAGTATTACGAGGCGCATCCGGAGTTTATTCGTCCGGAGACGCGGCGCAATGAAGTGATTTCGTTTGTGCGGGCGGGGCTGAAGGATTTGTCGGTGAGCCGGACGAGCTTCAAGTGGGGGATTCCGGTTCCGGGTGATGAGAAGCACGTGATCTACGTGTGGATGGACGCGCTGGCCAACTACATTACGGCTTTGGGATGGGGCAGCGATGATCCTGCCGATAAGGCGCGCTTCGAGAAATACTGGCCGGCGGACCTGCACATTGTGGGCAAGGAGATTACGCGCTTTCACTGCGTGTACTGGCCGGCGTTTTTGATGGCGGCTGGGCTTCCGCTGCCGAAGAGCGTGGTGGCGCATGGATGGCTGCTGTTTGAAGAAAGCAAGATGTCGAAGTCGCGCGGAAACATTGTGCGGGCGGAGACGATTCTGGAGGTGCTGGGCGCGGATGCGCTGCGGTATTTTCTGCTGCGCGAGGTGGTGTTTGGGCAGGACGGGAGCTTCTCGTTCGACGCGCTGGTGCAGCGGTATAACTCGGATCTGGCGAATGGGTATGGGAATCTGGTCAGCCGCACGCTGACGATGATTGGGAAGTATTTTGATGGGGTGGTGCCGGAAGCGGTCGGATTGCAGGCAGGCTCGATCGCCACGGAGATTCCAGACGCTGTGGCGGCGGTTGGGCAATCGTTTGAGGCGCTGGATTTTTCCCGCGCGCTGGAACGAGCCTGGACTATTGTTGCCGCGGTGGATGGATATTTGACGGCGAGCGCTCCATGGAAGCAGGCGGAGAGTTTGACCGACGAACAGCAGACGGCGCTGCGGGCTACGGTGCTGTATACAGCGGCGGAGGCGATTCGGATTATTACGGCGCTGGTTTATCCGGTGTTTACCGGAGGCAGCGGCTAAGGTTTGGGCTCAGCTTGGGCTGGGTGATATTGAGAAAGCAGATTTGAAGAACCTGGCGTGGGGCGGCTTGAAGCCGGGCACCAGGCTTGGCGTGGTTGGACCTGTGTTTCCGCGCGCGGAAAAGGATGCGATTGATCGTATGAAGGAAATTGAAGAGAAGAATGCTCCGGAGGTTACGGCGGACTTGAAGGAGGTTGATGTGGACAAGACGGAGGAAGCGAAGCCGGCGGCGAGGGATGCGAGCGCGATTTCCAAAGCGACGGATAGGCCGCACACGTCGAGGCTGCATGCGGCTCTCGATGGACTGGCGGTGGCGATTGCCGAGTCGACAAGCGAAACCGCGGCTCTCGGCGCGTTTGAAGAGTTTGTGAAGGACAACATTGGCGGCGGATCGCAGGTGCCTGCACCGGCTCCGGCGTCGGCACCTGCCGCGCCTGTTGCCGCTCCTGCCGACGGCGGCAAGATCACGATTGATGATTTTGCCAAGGTGGAGTTGCGCGTGGCGCTGATCAAGGTTGCGGAGCGGATTCCTAAAGCAGATAAGTTGCTGCGGCTGGAAGTTGACCTGGGCTATGAGCAGCGGCAGATTCTGGCTGGGATTGCGGAGGCTTACACGCCGGAGTCGCTGGTGGGACGCAAGGTGGTGATTGTGGCCAATCTTGCTCCGAGGAAGCTGCGCGGGTTGGAGTCGAACGGGATGATTGTGGCGGCTTCGCTTGAGGGTGGGAGGCCGGTGCTGGCTGGGTTTCTTGAGGATGTGGAGATTGGCGCGCGGTTGAAGTGAAGTAGTGTTCTGCCCACCCTTGCCGCAAAAAGCGCGTCAAGGATGTGGCACCCACGGGTCGTGGCCGGGATGCAAACCGCAGATCCTTCGACTAAGCGCTCCCCTCAGGATGACAACATTGACTAGACATGATTGATTCGCACGCACATCTCGATAGTGAGCGGTATGACGGTGATCGCGATGCGATGCTGGAGCGGGCGTTTGCGGCTGGGGTGCGGGGATTCTTTCGATTGGGATTGGGGATGGTCCCGATACGATGCACCGGGCGCTGGAGATTGCGCGGGCCTATGCGGGGCGCGAGGGAGTGCCCAGGATTTTTGCTACGGCGGGGATTCATCCGCATGAGGCGCGGTTGGGAGACGAGGCGGCGCTGGAGAAGCTGGATGGTCTGCTGGCGGAGGATCGGGTTCTGGCGTGCGGCGAGATTGGGTTGGATTATTTTTACGATCACTCTCCGCGCGATAAACAGAAGGCGGTGTTTGCGCGGCAGATGGAGATTGCCATTGAACGCCGGAAGCCGATTGTGATTCATTGCCGTCCCTCGGAGAATTCTGCGGACGCGTGGGATGACACGCTGGATATGCTGGACCGGAACTGGAAGGGTTCGGGGCTGGGCGGGGTTTTGCATTGCTTTACGGGTGAGCTGCGGTCACGCACAGCAGGCGATGGAGATGGGATTTCTGATTTCGTTTGCGGGCAACGTTACGTTTCCCAAGGCGCAGGCGTTGCGGGATGTGATGGCGCAGGTTCCGCTGGAGCGGATGCTGATTGAGACGGATGCTCCGTTTCTGGCTCCGACGCCGAACCGGGGGAAGCGGAATGAGCCGGCGTGGGTGGCGCGGGTGGCGGAGCAGGTGGGGGAGATCAAAGGCATTTCAGCAGAAGACGCGGCTTTGCGCACGGCGGAAAATTTCGAACGATTTTTTGGAGTAACTAGCGCGGAGTAAATGCATCGACGCACGGAAAGCGGATACTCTAAGAGAGCAGGAGCTAGATATGGCGGCGGATAATTCATTCGATGTTGTGTCGAAGATTGACATTCAGGAAGCTCGCAATGCGGTGGATCAGGCGTCGAAGGAGGTTCACGCGCGCTTTGATTTGAAGAATTCGCATTCGGAGATCAAGCTTGAGGACGACGAAGCGTTGCAGCTTGCGTCGGCCGATGAGTACAAGCTGAAGGCGGTTACAGAGATTCTGCAGCAGAAACTGGTGAAGCGCGGGATTTCGCTGAAGAACCTGACCTACGGCAAGGTGGAGCAGGCGGCGGGCTCGAGCGTGCGGCAGAAGATTACGCTGCAGCAGGGGATTCCGACGGAGAAGGCGAAGGAGATTGTTCGTCTGATCAAAGACTCGAAGAAAAAGTTGCAGGCTTCGATTCAGGGAGATACGGTACGCATCAGCGGCAAGGATCGCGATACTCTACAAGAGGCGATTGCGCTGCTGAAGGGCCATGACTTCGGGATTGATTTGCAGTTTACGAACTACCGCACCAATTAACGAAAGGCATCCTAGAGATCAGCGTGAGCACACTGGCCATAGCGACGGCGAAGGAAGTCTTCGATCTGCTGCATGACGACCTGCGCGCGATAGAGCGCGAGTTCGGGTCGGGATCGGTTTCTTCGGTCGCGGCGATCACGGAGATTTCGGGTTATCTGCGCGAGGGCGGCGGGAAGACGGATTCGGCCCTCGCTGCTGCTGCTTTCGGCAAAATCGCAGGGCTACTCGGGCGACGGGATGATTCGGCTGGGCGCGGTGGTGGAGATGGTCCACACGGCGACGCTGGTGCACGACGACATTATCGACGCGGCGGACATGCGGCGCGGGCGTCCTTCAGCGAATACGACATGGGGCAACGCGAAGTGCGTGCTGGCGGGCGACTGGCTTTATATGCAGGCGTTCCGGACGGCGCTGGAGGAGCGGAATTTTCGCATTCTGGATCTGCTGATCGGGCTTACGCAGCAGATGGTCGAGGGCGAGCTGCTGCAGATGGAGAAGCTGGGGCTGGCGATTTCGCGAAGACGATTACAACGCTTTGATTTATCGCAAGACGGCCTGCCTGTTTGAGGTGTCGATGCGGCTGGGTTCGGTGCTGGCGGGCGCGGATGACGACTGCCGAACAGTCCCTGGGCGAGTATGGGCGCACGCTGGGCATGGCGTTCCAGATTGTGGACGACGTTCTGGACCTGACGGCGACGGAAGAGGTGCTGGGCAAGCCGGTGGCGAGCGATCTGCGCGAGGGCAAGGCTACGCTGGCGGTGATTCATGCGCTGGAGAACGGCACGGCTTCGGAACGCGAGGCGATTCAGACGGTTTTGACCGATATGAATTTCGAGAGAGTGACTCATGCCGAAGTTCTGGGGATTCTGAACCGGTATGGATCGGTTGATTATGCGATGAATTCGGCTTTCCAATATGCGGAATCGGCGCGCTCAGCGCTGTCCGGGCTTGCCGATTCCGAGTTCAAGCGGGCGCTGCTGTGGGTTCCTGATTTTGTGGTGGCACGAGATAAGTAGGACTGCGCGTCCAGCGCCACGTGGCTTCCCACCCGGAAGCGAGCTTCTGTTCAGCAACGGTCCGCAGTTTTCGGCGGTCAGCGTTTGATGGCAAGCCTCTGCGAGATACTCGATACCCTCGGTTCGCCTTTGATCTGCCTTGCAGAGAGCGTGGAGAGACCGGGCGTGATATTCTCAGCAGTTTATGAGTGAACGTTCAACTCCGATTCGTGTTCTGGTTGCGAAACCCGGCCTGGATGGCCATGACCGTGGCGCCAAGGTGATTGCGCGCGCGCTGCGCGACGCGGGGATGGAAGTGATTTATACCGGGCTGCGGCAGACTCCGGAGATGATTGTGAATGCTGCGGTGCAGGAAGATGTGGACTGCATTGGGTTGAGCATTCTTTCAGGCGCGCACAATGTGATTGTTCCGCGGATTACGGCTTTGCTGAAGGAGCGCGGCGCGGACGACATTCTGGTGGTGCTGGGCGGGACGATTCCGGAGCAGGATGCGGAGGGATTGAAGGCGCAGGGCGTGGCGGCGATCTTTGGGCCGGGTACTCCGCTGGAAACCACGGTGCGATTTATTCGGGAGAATGTGAAAGAAAGGGTTTAGGAGATGTAGTGCAAGATATGGAAAGTCAGGTCGCAGTCGAGAGTTTCCTCGACTGCGATTTTTTGTAGTTACTGACGCTGGAAAGCGTCTTTGTGGTTCTGGTTGGGGGCGGCGGCCATGCCGTCTTCCACTCCGAGGCTGGGGCGGGCGTAGGCGTCGTTGTAGGGCTGCTTGCCATCGATTCCGGCGGCGGTTGGTGAGCCGGGCACGGGCGGTTGGCCTTCTGGATTTGCCGCGAGGGCCGGGTCATGCTTGCCGGTGGTGGTGACGTCAGACATATGATTGAAATCGCCGTGAATCTTGTTGCCGCGTCCGGTCTCGCAGCCGGTGGCGAGTGTTGCGATTGCGGCTGTGGCCAGCACCAGTCCTGAAATCTTCTTGAAAGCCTGCACTCCGGAATTCCTCCAAAAGTTTTCGTTACCCTTAACCAAAAAACTTCCTGTTGCTTTTATCTCCGAAAAACTTTTCGTTAGCAACTTTATCAGATGCGATAGCAGAGGGGACAGGGCTCAGGGCTCGGGATCTGCGATGGGTTCCGCTCTGGGCCGCAAGGAGTCGATGAGGAGGAGGATGCCTCCGACGACGATGGCGGAGTCGGCCACGTTGAAGTCGGGCCAGTGGTAGTGGATGATGTGGACCTCGAGGAAATCGACTACGGTGCCGTATGCGATGCGGTCCCATACGTTGCCGATGGCTCCGCCGAGCACGAGCGCCATGGAGATGGCGGTGAGGCTCAGTTCGCGGCCTATGCGGATGAGGATGACGAGCACGATGATTGCCGCGATGACCGAGAAGGCGGTGAGCATCCAGCGGGTGCGCTCGGGGTGGGGCGAGTCAGTAAACATGCTGAAGGCCGCGCCGGGGTTCATGACGTGACTGAGGGCGAAGACGCGCGGGATGACAACGATTTCGTTGCCCTCGGCGATGTGCTTGCTGACCCAGTGTTTGGTGATGCGGTCGAGGATGACGATGACGGCGGAGAGGGCGAGGAGCCAGCCTCGCCAGTCGCGGAGACGGCTCATGCGTGGGCCTGCTCTTTCAGGGATGCATAGCCCATCTGATCGAGGGCTTCGGCGCAGCGTCCGCAGACGTTGGGCCAGGGGCCGTATTGGCGGACGTGGTGCGGGCCGTCGTCTGCGTAGTAGTTCCAGCAGCGCTCGCACTTTGTGCCGTCGGCGGGGAACGCAACTGTCAGATCGGCGTCGGACTAGGATTCGCTTGAAGCGTCGATTCCGACTGCGGTACGAGCTCAACCTGCGATACGTTGAATAGTTCTTTCAGGCCGTCTCGATATTGCGTAGCAGCGAGACTCGCATCGTTCCGAGTTAAGCTTCGATTACAACTTTGGCTTCGAGTGCCTTTGCCGATTGTTCTTTTCTTTGCGCGCTTCTTCAAGATTTCAAGACTTCATCTCGAACCTCGAATAGCATTGTTCCCAATCAGTCACAGAGTTTCGTCGATTGCTCGCAATCTCTGTCGGCCTTCGGAAACATGCGAGGTGCACGCTCGGTTCGCGGCCTTCGATTTGGGGCAGGTAGCTCCAGACTTCTTCGGCGGTGAAGGTGAGGATGGGAGCGACGAGGCGGACTAAGCGTTTCGGTGATTTTCCAGATGACGGTTTGCGCGGAGCGGCGCTCTATGCTCGTCGGCGCGAAGGTGTACATGCGGTCTTTGAGCACGTCGAGGTAGAGGGCGCTGAGATCGACGATGGAGAACTCGTTGACGGCGTGGTAGACGCGGTGGAACTCGAACTGCTTCGTACCAGGCGAGGACTTTTTCTGTCAGCTCGCGGGTGCGGGCGAGCATGTAGCGGTCGAGCGGCAGGAGCTCGTCGTCGTTTACGGCGTCGCGCGCGGGGTCGAAGCTGTGGAGGTTTCCGAGCAGGAATCTGAAGGTGTTGCGCAGCTTGCGGTAGTTTTCGGCGGCGCGCTGCATCAGGTTTTCGCTGGCGGCTACGTCTTCGCGGAAGTCGACGCTGGCGGCCCAGAGGCGGACGATCTCCGCGCCGAGCTTGTCGGCGATGTCGACGGGATCGACTCCGTTGCCGAGGGATTTGGAGAAGGCGCGGCCCTGCTCGTCGAGGGTCCAGCCGACGGTGGTGACGCTTTTGTAGGGCGCGGCGTTTTTGATGCCGACGGAGCAGAGCAGCGAGGAGTGGAACCAGCCGCGGTGCTGGTCGGCCGCCTTCGATGTAGAGGTCGGCGGGCCAGCGCAGCTCGGGATCGGTTTCGAGGACGGCGTGCCAGCTGATGCCGGAGTCGAACCAGACGTCGAGGATGTCCATTTCTTTACGGAATGCGGGCAGCGCGGCGTCGGATTGTTTGTTGCCGCAGGATTTGCAGGCAGTTCCGGCGGGGAGAAGTTCTTCGACGGAGTGTTTGTGCCAGGCTTCGGCGCCTTCCTGATGGAAGAGCGCGACGATGTGCTTGTTGATGGCCGCGTCGTTGAGCGGGCGTGTGGCACTGGTTGCAGAGGAAGACGGCGATGGGCACGCCCCAGATGCGCTGGCGCGAGATGCACCAGTCGGGGCGCGTGGCGATCATGTTGGAGATGCGCTCTTCGCCCCAGGATGGGTCCCATTTGACGCTCTTGATTTCGTCGAGGGCGCGCTGGCGGAAGGTGGTGTCGGTGCCGTCGGCGTTTTTCAACGGCGTGTCGATGCCGATGAACCACTGCTCGGTGGCGCGGAAGATGACGGGGTTATGGCAGCGCCAGCAGTGCGGGTAGGAGTGGTAGATGTCGCTGCGTCCCATGAGCGCGTCGCGGGACTGGAGCAGCTCGATGATGGAGGGGTTGGCTTCGAAGACGGTTTTGCCTTCGTACTCGGGCAGGCCGTTGCGGAGGCGTCCTTCGTTGTCTACGTTGCAGGTCTGGTCGAGGCCATAACGCGCTCCGGTGTAGAAGTCGTCGGCTCCGTGGGCGGGCGCGGTGTGGACGGCTCCGGTGCCGGTGTCGGCGGTGACGTAGTCGGCGTTGACGCCGAGGATGGAGCGGTCGAGGAACGGGTGCTGGAAGGTGACGCGGTCGAGTTGGCTGCCTTTGAAGCGGGCGATATGCTTTGCGCCTTCGAGCTTGCAGGCTTCGCGTACGGCTGCGGCTAACGACTCGGCGACGATGTAGATGTTCCGTCCTGTTCCAGAGCTACGTAGTCGAATTCGGGATGAAAGGCTATGGCCAACGATGCGGGGAGGGTCCAGGGGGTGGTGGTCCAGATGATGGTCCAGACTGTTTTTGCCGGCGAGCGCGGAGTCGATGGCGGCGGGATCGCTGGTTAGCGCGTAGCGGACGTAGACGCTGGGGCTGGTGTGCATCTCGTACTCGACTTCAGCTTCGGCGAGCGCGGTGCGGTCGTGGATGCACCAGTAGACGGGCTTGAGTCCTTTGTAGACGAAGCCCTTCTCGAAGAAGTCGTAGAAGGCTTCGAGGGTGCTGGCTTCGTACTGCTTCGACATGGTGAGGTAGGGGTTGTCCCACTGGCCGAAGACTCCGAGGCGGATGAGCTGGCTGCGCTGGAGGTCGATGAACTTCTGCGCGTATTCGCGGCAGGCGCGGAGGACGGAGAGCGCGGGCATTTCGAGTTTTTTGCGGCCGAGTTTTTCGTCGACCTTGATTTCGATGGGCAGGCCGTGGCAGTCCCAGCCGGGGACGAGCGGGGCGTCGATATCCGGCCATGGTTTTGGACTTGATGATGAAGTCCTTGATGCACTTTTGCAGCGCGTGGCCGAGGTGGATGGGGCCGTTGGCGTAGGGAGGGCCGTAGTGCAGGATGTACTTTTCAGCACCCTGGCGCGCCTGGCGAATCTGCCCGTATAAGTCTGTTTCTTTCCACTGTTTGAGGCGCGCCGGCTCGTTCTGCGGCAGGTTGGCCTTCATGGGGAATTTGGTTTCGGGCAGCGTAAGGGTCGCCTTGAGTTCGGGCGGTGCGGACATCGTTTCTCCCAATGGTTTTTCGGAATTCGCGCAAAAGATTATTGTATCTGCTGGAAAGCGGGTTGCTGAGAGGCGGTCGGCTATGGAGGCGGGTGGCTAAGAAACGGGTTGCGGGTTCTGGTGATGGCGCGGCTTGGGCTTGCGGCTCATCCTTTGTGTGCTTTCTGCAATCCAGCTTAGGGTTGTATTAATGTGACTTTGCGGGCTGGGATACGTCTATCTTCAGAACAGGGTTTGCGCGTTCGGCTCGGCGGGGCGGGGTTGGCGAAAAATCCATATCCTTATGGCGAGCGTAAACAGGACAGGCGAGGGGGCCGTCGTCCATAATGGAGGAATAGCCAGAGGCCTTGGCCTCCGGTAATGCAAAATGGGCAACCAGCTTTTGATACCTCCCGAAGAAGAGACGATCCAGCGGCCGGTGGAAGAACCCGAGCTTCTGACTTGAAGCCGACGGGTCGATGTGGACGTCGCTGCTTGCGAATCTGCGCGACGCCTTTTCGTCTCCCAAGCAGGCTCCGCTTGAGCTGAGTTCGCAGCCGATCGCGGTGACCGATCCCACACGGACCGAGCCAGTGTGGAAGACGCTGGCGAAACAGCATTCAGGATTTATTTTTCCCGAAGAAACTGCCTCCGCTGGAGCTTACGTCGAAGCCGATTGCGGTGGTCGACCGGATGGCGGTCAAGCGCGGGCCGCTTTCGAGCGCGCTGGCGATTCTGCTGCAGTGGTGATCTGGGGCTGATTTTTCTGCTCGCCCTGGCGCAGTGGCGGACGCGCGCGATCCATAGAAAGACGGTGGCGACGGCGGTGGACGTGAAGCCGTTCATTCCGATGACGCCGAAGATGCAGCAGGCGATGGGCGGCGGCGGAGGCGGCGGCACGCATAACCCGGTCGAGGCTTCGAAGGGGCATTTGCCGGAGATGTCGAAGCAGCAGATTACGCCTCCGCAGATTTTGAAGATCGATCATCCGAAGCTGCCGGTTCCGGAGTCGATTGTGATGCCGCAGCAGATCAAGCTGCCGGATGCGAATATGCCGAATGTGGGCATGCCGAACTCGCCGCAGGTGGCGCTGGCGTCGCAGGGCGGCGGATCGGGATCGGGCTTTGGGTCGGGCAATGGCGGCGGCATCGGGTCGGGCAGCGGCGGCGGCGTTGGGCCGGGTGAAGGCGGCGGCTACGGCGGCGGACTGATGCATCCGGGTGGAGGGGTTTCGGCTCCGCAGCTGATTTATTCGGTCGATCCGGAGTTTTCGGATGAGGCGCGGCGGGCGAAGTATCAGGGAATCTGCGTCGTGTCGTTGATCGTGGATGCGCAGGGAAATCCGCAGAATATCCGGATTGCGCGCGCGCTGGGAATGGGCCTGGATGAGAAGGCCATGGAAGCAGTGAAGCAGTACAAGTTCAAGCCGGCTTATTACAAAGGGCATCCGGTGCCGGTGACGATTGATGTTGAGGTAAATTTCAGGATTTATTAAGGGCGGAATTGCGGGAAAAGGCTGGCTTTTCGCCAGCCTTTTTTTTTTGGGGATGCGAATGATAGAGGGAGGCGCGCCGCGTTGGGAGGTCCGCTAAGTTGCCCGGTAGGCGTCGGCGAGGCCGGGCTGCGAAGCTTTTTCTGCTGACTCGAGAGAAACGAACAGCACTGCGATGGGTTTCGATGGGTATTGTTGAAATACAATCCGCACGCTTCCGAATGGCTTATGCGTACTCAGCAGCGGGCCCAAGGATGGTAATCAGTTAGCTTGGCACACTGGGAGGTGAAGACGAGAATGGCATCAAGCCGGAAGAGAAACTTAGTTTGTTCGCCCGGAAGGATTTTGAGCTTCCGGGCGTTGATTCGATTTAGTTCTTAAGCGAGATGGCCACCACCGAATAGCCCGGGAGGTCGAAGGTTGTTTGTATGCCTCCGGAAGCTGAAATGGTTGAAGCGGCCAACTGCTCACGGTTGGGTTGGCCTGGTTGATGGTGTAGAGCGTGCTTGTGGGCGATGAGAGACCATTGTTGTTGATCTGCACCGTGACTCCTGAGAACGAGCTGGCTGTCGGATTGATGACCAGAATGGAATCGGTGGTCGAGGTGTAGTAGGCGGTCGCAATCAGGCCTTGCCCGCTCGCTCCGGAGGAAAGCGTTACCGAGGTTGCCATGTACCCGCCGCCCTCCAGATCGAGGAAGGACGGAGCGAAGATCAGCTCGTACGTGTACCACTGTGGATAAGGCTGCGCCTGGGCTCCGGTTGCGGCCTTGGTGCAGTCCATGGCGGCGTCCACGACGCCGAGGACGCACATTGCCTGCTGCGCGGCGGCGAAATAGATCATTCTGGTCGGCAGGATGGCCGCACCCTTGTATGCAGAGTTCAGGATCTGTGCGACGGTCATGCTGTTGAAGAGCGGCGAATAGATCGGGCTGTTGCGGCAGCAGTCCGGTTCCAGCGCCCAGTCGTCGTTGTATTCGTCGAAGTAAATTGGCGTCTTCGCGCCGAGCGGAGTCTTTGCCGACTTTACGGCGTTGTACGCCGCAAGGTAGTACGCCTGCATGCCTTGGGAGGGATCCAGAATCTTCGCACGCATGGAGGGCGTACCTCCTGCGCCATCCCAGGTCATTCCATTGTTAATGTCGGTGGTATTTCCCAGGTAGCGGTGATAGCTGTAGAAATCGATGTAGGGGTCTACGGAGGCGGTGAACAGCATGTTGGGGAAAGCCACTCCCGCACCTGCCGGGCCGCCAATGTGAATGGTTACGCCGTCGGTTTTTGCCTGGGCTTTCATCTGGGGCGCAGCGGCGGCGTAGATGTCGAGGTAGTCGTTAAACTTGTTTGACGAGCAGAGAGCGGTGGTGTCCGGCTCATTCCAGATTTCATAATCCTGTGCCAGGCCGGGGAAGGTTGCGTCCAAGTGCGCCACGATGGAGGCCGCTAACTGGCCCCATCCGTTTAGATCCGCTGGAACGTCTGTGCTTGGAGCGGCGGGACATCCGCCGGAGGAAGGCTGTAAAAAGCTGGGCGTATTTACTAGATCGATGATCGGGTTTACTCCGGCAGCGGCGAGTTTGGACATATCGCTGTTGAGCGCGTTCCAATTCGGAGTGGTGGTCGGGTATACAGTCTGAAGCTGAAGGTGATAGCGCGCTGCGGTGAAGCCTCCCTGCACCACCGTGGCGCGGTTGGCGTTGGTGGGAAGACTCTCCAGGTATTCGACTCCAAGCATGCGGGCGGGAATCGCCACCTGGGAATCGGACCGCGAGCCGAAGTCGACGGTAACCGACGCACTCTGAGCTGTGCTGTATGCGCCTGCTCCGGAGACTCCAGCGGTCTGCGGGCTGGCGATGGCGTCGTCTGTTACAGACAGCAGGGCAACCCGGTTGCCGATGGCGGCAGGTTTGAAAGCTACCGTGACCGTGCAGCTTGAACTTGCCGCCAGTGAGCTGCCGCATGTGTTGCTGGTGATGCTGAAGTCACCGGGATCGGTGCCTGCGAAAGCGATGCTCGAGATGGAAACCGAGCCGGAACCGCCGCTGGTTAACGTAAACGTCTTAGAGGCTGCGGTAGATCCGACAGTCTGCGAACCCCACGACAGGCTGGAGGGGCTGAAAGTGATTGTGGCAGTGGGCGCGGGCGTACCGGTGCCGGAGAGCGGAACAGTCTGGGGGCTGTTGCTGGCTCCGTCAACTAAGTTCAGGGTGGCCGTACGCGCGCCGGTCGCGGTCGGTTGGAAGAGCAAGGTTACGTAGCAGGATTTCGAAGCCGCCAGGCTCGTGCCGCAGGCGTTAGCAGTGATGGTAAAGTCATTCGGGTCAGCGCCGGTAATGGAACGGCCCGAGATGCTTATCGTCGAGGAGCCATTGTTGGTCAGAGTTACGTACCTTTGTCCGCTGGCCCCGTTGACTGCGATGGAGCCGAAGGACACGCTGGAGGGGGTTGCCGTGGCTGTCCCGCCAGACGAGGTGACGCCGGTGCCGGAGAGCGCTACGGTGAGCGGAGTTGTACTGGCGCTGTCGGTGATGCTGTAGGTGGCGCTGCGCGAGCCTGTAGCCGTTGGTTTGAAGAGGACCGAAGCTGTGCAGCTGGCGGACTTGGCCAGGCTGGAGCCGCAGGTGGTGGATGAGACAGAGAAATCGCCGGGGTTCGTTCCTGAGAGTGTGCCTGCGCTGAGCGTTACCGAATTCGCAGTGCCGTTGCTCACTGTTACGGATTGGGCAGCGCTGCTTGATCCGACAGTGATGCTAGCGAAAGACAGGCTGGTGGGCGATATCGTAACGGTTCCGGAAGCTGTCCGGTGCCGGAGAGCGCTACGGTGAGCGAAGTGGTGCTGGCGCTGTCGGTGATGCTGTAGGTGGCGCTGCGTGCCCCTGTGGTCGTTGGTTTGAAGAGAATCGAAGCGGTGCAGTTTGCCGAGGCGGCCAGGCTGGAGCCGCAGGTGGTGGAGGAGATAGAGAAATCGCCGGGGTTCGTTCCTGCGAGTGTGCCTGCGCTGAGGGTTACCGAACTCGCAGTGCCGTTGGTTATGGTGACGGACTGAGAAGCGCTGCTGGATCCGACGGTAATGCTAGCGAACGACAGGCTGGTGGGCGATATCGTTACGCTTCCGGCAGATGTTCCGGTGCCGGAGAGTGCTACGGTGAGCGGGGTGGTGCTGGCGCTGTCGGTGATGCTGTAAGTGGCGCTGCGAGCCCCCGTGGCCGTCGGCTTGAAGAGAAGCGAAGCCGTGCAACTGGCGGAGGCGGCCAGGCTGGAGCCGCATGTGGTGAAGGAGATGGAGAAATCTCCGGCGTTCGTTCCTGAGAGCGTGCCCGCGCTGAGGGTTACCGAATTCGAAGTGCCATTGGCTATGGTGACGGACTGAGAAGCGCTGCTGGATCCGACGGTGGTGCTAGCGAAAGACAGGCCGGTCGGCGATATCGTGACGGTTCCTGAAGATGTTCCAGTGGCTGTGCCAGAGAGCGAGACATCCTGAGGACTGTTACCAGCGCTGTCTGTGAAGACCAACGTTGCCGTGCGCGTGCCGGCGACGGTGGGCTTGAAGAGAATAGTAGCCGTACAGCTGGCGGAGGCGGCGAGAGATTTTCACCCGCAGGTCTTTTGATAGACCGAGAAGTCGCCAGAGTCGGCTCCGGTAAAGGAGATGCCGCTGATGGTGATGGCGCTGGTGCCGGAGTTGGTGAGCGTTACCGGTTTAGGTCCGCCAGCGGAGCCTACTGCGACGCTGCCCAGGTGAGTGAGGAGGGTGATGCGTTGGCTGCTCCGCTTGAAGATGTTCCGGTGCCGGAGAGCGAAGCTGTGAGCGGAGTAGTGCTGGCGCTATCGGTAATGCTGTAGCTGGCGCTGCGCGCGCCTGTGGCCGTTGGCTTGAAGAGAAGTGTAGCGGTGCAGCTGGCGGAGGCGGCCAGGCTGGCGCCGCAGGTGGTGGAGGAGATGGAAAAATCTCCGGGGTTCGTTCCTGAGAGCGTTCCTGTGCTGAGGGTCACCGAACTCGCAGTGCCGTTGGTTATGGTGACGGACTGAGAAGCGCTGCTGGATCCGACGGTAATGCTCGCGAATGACAGGCCGGCGGGAGATATCGTTACGCTTCCGGCAGTGGTGCCGGTGCCGGAGAGTGCTACGGTGAGCGGGGTGGTGCTGGCGCTGTCGGTGATGCTGTAGGTGGCGCCGCGCGTCCCTGTGGCAGTTGGTTTGAAGAGAAGCGAAGCGGTGCAGTTTGCAGAGGCTGCTAGGCTGGAGCCGCATGTGGTGGAAGAGATGGAAAAATCTCCGGGATTCGTTCCCGAGAGTGTGCCTGCGCTGAGGGTCACCGAACTCGAAGTGCCGTTGGTTATGGTGACGGACTCAGAAGCGCTGCTGGACCCGACGTTGATGCTAGCGAATGACAGGCTGGTGGGCGATATCGTTACAGTTCCTGATGTTCCCGTGGCCGTGCCGGAGAGCGAAACATCCTGAGGACTGTCGCCGGCGCTGTCTGTGAAGACCAAAGTTGCCGTGCGCGTACCGGCGGCGGTGGGCTTGAAGAGAATAGTAGCCGTGCAGCTGGTGGAGGCGGCGAGACTCGATCCGCAGGTTTTTTGATAGATCGAGAAGTCGCCAGAGTCGGCTCCGGTAAGTGAGATGCTACTGATGGTGATCGCGCTGGTGCCGGAGTTGGTGAGCGTTATCGGTTTAGGTCCGCCAGCGGAGCCTACTGCGACGCTGCCCCAGATGAGTGAAGAGGGTGATGCGTTGGCTGTTCCGCCAGACGAGGTGGTGCCGGTGCCGGAGAGAGAAACAGTGAGCGGTGTGGTGCTGGCGGTGATGCTGTAGGTGGCGCTGCGCGTCCCGGTGGCCGTTGGCTTGAAGAGAAGTGAAGCGGTGCAGCTGGCGGAGGCAGCCAGGCTGGCGCCGCAGGTGGTGGAGGAGATGGTGAAATCGCCGGGGTTGGTGCCGGTGAGCGTCGCGACGCTGAGGGTTACCGAACTCGCAGTGCCATTCTTCACGGTAATGGACTGAGAGCTGCTGCTGGATCCGACGTTGATGCTAGCGAAAGACAGGCTGGTGGGAGATATCGTTACGGTTCCTGGAGATGTGCCGGTGCCGGAGAGCGAAACGGTGAGCGGGGTGGTGCTGGCGCTGTCGGTGATGCTGTAGGTGGCGCTGCGCGCCCCGGTGGCCGACGGTCTTGAAGAGAAGCGAAGCTGTGCAGCTGGCGGAGGCGGCCAGGCTGGATCCGCAGGTAGTGGAGGAGACTGAGAAATCTCCGGCGTTGGTTCCTGAGAATGTGCCTGCGCTGAGTGTTACTGAACTCGAGGTGCCGTTGCTTACGATTACGGATTGAGAGGTGCTGCTCGATCCGACGTTGACGCCGGTGAAAGGTCAGGCTGGCAGGAGATACCGTGACGCTTCCTGAAGAGGAACCGGTGGCTGTGCCGGAGAGCGAGACATCCTGAGGACTGTCGCCGGCGCTATCGGCGAAGACCAGAGTCGCCGTGCGCGTACCGGCGGCGGTTGGCTTGAAGAGAATCGAAGCCGTGCAGCTGGCGGAGGCGGCGAGAGTAGATCCGCAGGTACTTTGAAAGATCGCGAAGTCGCCAGTGTCGGCTCCGCTAAATGAGATGCTGCTGATGGTGATCGAGCCGCTGCCGGTGTTGGTGAGGGTCACCGTCTTCTGTCCGCTCGCCTGTCCCACTGGCACGCTGCCCCAGATGAGCGAGGAGGGCGACGCGGTCGCTGTTCCGCTTGACGAGGTGGCTGCTCGGCGCTCGGAGGATGTCCAGTGGCCGTGCCGGAGACGGAAACTGTGAGCGGAGTGTTGGTTGCGCTGTCAGTGAAGTTTAGGGTCGCCTGCGCGCCCCGGAGGCCGTGGGCTTGAAGAGAAGCGAAGCGGTGCACTTGGCGGAGGCGGCCAGGCTGGAGCCGCAGGTGGTGGAGGAGATGGAGAAATCTCCGGGGTTCGTTCCTGAGAGTGTCCCTGCGCTGAGGGTTACCGAACTCGCAGTGCCGTTGCTTACGGTGACGGATTGAACAGCGCTGCTTGACCCGACTTTGACGCTGGCGAACGACAGGCTGGCGGGCGATATCGTTACGCTTCCGGAGGATGTGGCGGCCGTTGCTGTGAACTGTGCGTCCACCCCGCATCCGGGAATAACGCTGAGAACCAGCAACGCTAACAGGGCCTTGAGGGAAGAGCGGCGCGATTTGCAGAGGATTTGCAGGCAATTCTCAGGGAATGAACCAGGCATCGAGGCCTCGATAGGAACAAAATTCACGTCTCGCGCCGGCGCTGGGGGTTCGCCCGACAAATCGTAATCTGCGGGTCGATGGATGAGCGCCACGTGTGTGAGTTTAGTTGCAACGCGAAACAGGAGGGTTGGCTATTCGGGAGGACAACCTGCCTCAATTTGTGCTGCCGCTCGCTAATGGGAGGAATTGAATTATCTTCCCGGCCGCGGTTTTGCCATTCGCAATTGCTGGGGGTGAGAAGTTCGGCCCGGGCTGTCCGGAGGTTACTCGACTGCTGCGGGAAATTCCGCCAAGATGTGCCGCAGTCGGCGGCGCGTCGAAGCGCGAGGCTGACGGGTAAACATCAAAAGGATCTTCGTTTCAAAATTGGTTGGAAACATCCGCGCGCATCGTTTGTTTCGCCTGTTGCGAGAACGTAGACCGTTGCTCGTCTCCTGCTGCAGGAGCCGTTTCGGAGCGGAGAAATTGTCGCAAATCGACTCAGTGATCCATCGCAGCCATGTATTTCTGCATCCAATCCGACTTGTTTCAACTACTGCCTTCCGACTGACACCGGGCTCTGAAGCACGAAGGTTCTGAGGAGAAGTTGAATTCAATCTCAGACCTGGACGGCTGAAGGAGACGGTTATAAGGCGGGCTAATGCGACTGTCAACTGCCGGTAAGAAGGAAGTCCAACAACAGCATCATTAAAAAAGGAGCACGAGACGATGAATTTGCATGGCGAGAAAGTAGCTGTTTGCGGCGCCGGGGGCTTTATCGGAGGGCACATGGTAAAGAAGCTTCTGGAGCTTGGGGCTAACGTTGTGCGGGCGATCGATATCAAGCCGTTGGAAGAGTGGTACCAGGTGACCGATGGTGTGGAGAACCTGTCGCTGGACCTGAAGGACAAGGAGAGTTGCTACATCGCCGCAAAGGGCGCCAGCGTCGTGTATCAGCTTGCAGCTGATATGGGCGGAATGGGCTTCATCGAGAACAATAAGGCGCTCTGCATGCTCAGCGTGCTGACCAATACGCACATGCTGATGGCGGCCGGATGCGGAGTCGAAGCGGTTCTTTTATTCGTCGTCGGCGTGCGTGTACAACGGCGAGAAGCAGACGAATGCCGATGTGGTTCCGCTGAAGGAAGAGGATGCGTATCCGGCGCTTCCGGAGGACGGCTACGGATGGGAGAAGCTGTTCAGCGAGCGCATGTGCCGTCACTTCGAGGAGGACTTCGGGCTGCAATGCCGCGTGGCCCGGTACCACAACGTGTACGGCCCGCATGGCACGTGGAACGGCGGGCGCGAGAAGGCCCCGGCGGCAATCTGCCGCAAGGTGATCGAGGCGAAGAGCTCCGGGCAAGCACGAGATTGAGATCTGGGGCGACGGCCACCAGACGCGCAGCTTCATGTACATCGACGACTGCATGCGGGGCACGCAGGCGATCATGGAGAGCGAGATCGACGAGCCGATCAACCTCGGCTGGAGCGAACTGGTGACGATCAACCAGCTGGTGGACATCGTCGAGGACATTGCGGGGGTGAAGCTGAAGCGAAAGTACAACCTGGGTGCTCCCAAGGGAGTGAACGGGCGGAACAGCGACAACACGATGATCGTCGAATACCTTGGGTGGGAGCCTTCGATCCGGTTGCGGGACGGGCTGGCAAAGACCTACGAATGGATCGAGAGCGAGATGCTGGTTGCTGCTCCCAGCGCGAGGTAAACGGAAGGGCAGGAACATTCCTTTCCGCCGCTTCATGTTATTGTCCCAGTTGATTGTTACGGCTGCCGCGAAGAGTATGAGGCCCGCATTTACCGCGGGCCTCAACTTATTGCAATTGCGGGTTTCTGATAGGCCAAGCTACTATGCCAGTCCTTTTTCTCAAAGCGCGCCGCTTAAAACAGATTTTCTTCCTATACAACCTTATGGGCCTAGTCCTCGTCTTTGTTGATTAACAAACGGCGAGAAGATCCGCCAAACCGGCCATGCTCGATTTGTACAAATTCCCCAGGGGTTCCAAACGCCAATCATTGGACGGAACATGCACACTAAAACTAACGATGAAGTCAGAGTTGTTTCTTTTCCACAGCGAGAGGAAAGGTCAGCTCCCGACTCTCCTTCCAGAAGCATCAAAGGTTCAGCGATGGATTCCTGTACTACTTTTCCCAGATCAAACATCTCTATCGTTATCGCAGATTCAGTGGCGATCACGTCGGAACTCCTTACGCAGGCGTTCTCCAAGCAATCTGATTTCGAAATCTCAGGTTGCCCTAGAAATCTGGAGGAGCTGGCGAAAATAATCTCTCAACACCCACCAGACATCGCGATCATCAAGAGCGCAGACAAGAAGGGAATGTTCACTCCTCTTGTAATTCTGGACACCATTCACAGTATTTCGCCTTCTACCCGTTCTATTGTTCTTTCCTCCGACCTCAACAGGGAAGACGTGGTTGCTTACTTTCATGCTCAAGCCCGGGGCATTCTTCCGGCTGATCTTACCGACTTTGCGACTTTGTGCAAATGCATTCAGTCGGTGCATGAAGGCCAGATCTGGGCGTCCAGTAGCCAGCTGAACTATCTGATCGAATCTCTTTACGGGTCAAAGCCGATTTCAGTCGTCAACGCAAAGGGCGACACGGTTCTCAGCGTCCGCGAGCAGGAAGTGCTTCGCCTGCTGGCTGAAGGGCTGAGCAATCGTTCCATGGCGGCGGCACTCAACCTGAGTGAACACACGGTCAAGAATCATCTCTTTCACATTTTCTACAAACTCGGCGTGTCGAATCGGACAGAAGCGATTCTTTACGCGATGAGACGCAGAGTTCTACCTGAGCGCAAGAATGCCAGCTGACCCCCGGCATGGTATGGGCATACGGCCCGACAAGATAGAACGGCTCTTTGGTAGAGGTTAGTTTCAAGTTGCGGAGAGTGATGCGATGGAGCTTCTAACCACGATGAATTTATCGGTGCCGCTGTTGCTCATTCCCTCATACAGAGCAAAAAACAAACCACGACCGGGCAACCAGTCGTGGCGTCTTTTAGCCCCCAAATATTTCAGGCCCGTTTAAGTCCCCAGAGGTTGTGAACGTTATGAACGATCAAAATTTTGGAGCCAGTGGATCAATTTATTACAGGTCGTCTCTGCTACGAGTTGCGCGCACGAACTCTTTCGCCCTTGGATCTGCCCTTCTTCTGCTTGTAGTAGTCGCCGCAATGACCGGTTGCGGCGTGCACTTCAATGTGTTACCGACTGTAACCCTGTCGCCCGCGACTCTCTCATGGCATAAGGTCGACATTGGAGATACATCGGGCGCAGACACGGTCACGGTCACGAATTCGAGTCCGGCGGGGTCGATACCGCTGACGATTTCTTCGATCAACATCAGCGCTAACTGGATTGTGACGGCAACCACGTGTCCGACTACTTCCGGGACCGCAACTACGTCCGGGACGCCTGCGGCTCCTGCGACGCTGGCGCCTGGCGCTACCTGCACCATCAAGGTAGCTTTTCGCCCCGGGGCGTCGGGGGCATTAACCGGCAAACTTTCGCTCACGGATAATGCGACGAATACCCCGGCATTCGTACCGCTGAGCGCCACGGGCGGCATTGGGTTCCTGTTATTCAACCCGACATCGCTCTCATTTCCCGGTGTCGCCGCGAACAATGTGAGCCAGCCGCAAATTGCGACGCTCACCAATGAATCATCCGCTCCGGTTACCATCACAAAATTTACTACCAGCGGCCATTTTGCCGAGGGGAACAATTGCCCGATCAGTCCGGACACGTTGGCTCCGGGCGGCACGTGTACGGTGTCTGTGACGTCGACTCCAGTGGCGAGCGGCGTGATCGATGGCGCAGTGAATGTATACGACGATCTCGGCAATGTGACGCAGCTGTATCTTTCCGGCACCGATCAGGGCTTGCAAAATGTGGGTGCGCTCGACTTCTCTCCGCCCAATTTGCTTTGGGGTAAGTTGACCGTTGGGGGAACAGCCGCGGCCAAGACCGTCACCGTCACCAATACTCAATCCGGCAGCGTAACGTTCTCCGATATCTCCACCGGTCCTGACTTCTTAATTACGGCCTCGACCTGCCCGGTCGCGCCTGCAACCCTGGGTGGAGGGTCGTCCTGTTCGGTATCGGTAGCATTCCGCCCAACGATCGCGGGATCCATCAGTGAGCTGTTGACGTTCAACGACAATGCGCCGGGAAGTCCGCAGGCATTGTCTCTGAGAGGCACGGGAGTTCTGGGAGATATGCTGTTCACTCCTGCGTCGCTCTTGTTTGCCGGTGTCGATCCGGGCCAGGTGAGTCCGGCCCAGACTGCAACGCTTACCAACGAAGAGACGGGCAACATCAGCCTTGCTTCGATTACAGTGAGCGGTCATTTTGCCCAAACGAACAACTGCCCGGCCACGCTGGGGCCGCAGGCGAGCTGCACGTTTGAGGTCACCGCCGATCCCATTGCCGACGGCGTCATTTTCGGCTCAGTGAACGTGAAGGACAACTCCGGAAACGGGATCCAGCTCTACCTCCAAGGCCAAGGCGGAGGGACGAATCAGGTTCTGAGCTTCTCTCCCAACCCAATTGTGTGGGGCACGATTGATGTGGGGCAGACATCCGGCTCCAAGACGTTGACCGTGGATAATGGCCAAACCGTTCCGCTCACAATTTATTCGATCTCCATCGGGCAGGATTTCTTCGAGTCGAAGTCGACCTGTCCGACCGCTCCGACCACGGTGCCTGCGGGTTCGTCGTGCACAATCTCGCTCGCTTTCCGTCCGTATTCTGCGGGAGCGAAGAGCGAAGTGATCACCTTCACCGATGACGCACCGGGCGGGAACCAGTCGGTGTCGCTGAGGGGTACGGCCGTCGTGGGATCACTGTTATTCAATCCGACCTCGCTTGCGTTTGCCGGAGTTACTCCGAACACCGTCAGCCCGTCGCAGACGGCTACGCTGACGAACGAAGAAGCCAGCGCTGTCACGCTTGCGTCCATCACCGTGAGCGGGCACTTTGCTCAGACAAACAATTGTCCGGGCGCACTCGCGCCTCAAGCCAGTTGCACCTTCACGGTCACTTCGAATCCGACGATCGAGGGGCTGACCTCAGGTTCGATTAATGTGAAGGACAGCACCGGAAATACTACTCAGCTCTATCTGTCGGGAATGGGCGGCGTGCTTGTCAGCGATCCCAGCGGAAGCGCGCAGGTGAGCGTTTCACCTACGTCGCTGGCGATGGGTAGTGTCGCGGTCGGACAAACGTCGGGCGCGTCCGCAGTCGTTCTGAGCAATGCCGACACGGGGCCGCTGACCATTCCTTCGATCACCGTGGGACCCGATATTTATGAGACGGCAAACACGTGTCCGGTTGAACCGTACGCGCTGGCGTCAGGCGCTGCCTGCACGGTCTCGGTGGCCTTCCGTCCGCAGTCGCCGGGCGCGAAGAGCGAGTCAATCACCTTTACGGATAATGCATCGACGGGCCCGCAAACAGTCACAGTTACAGGGACGGCAACTCCCGGCAACCTGTTGTTCACGCCAACTTCACTTGCATTCCCGTCAGTTACGGCGGCCAGCACCAGTTCCGCTCAGACCGCAACTCTTACGAACGAGCTGGCGACGGCGATTACGCTCAAGAGCATTAAGGCCATGGGCACGTTCGTTCAGACCAACGACTGCCCGACGAGCCCGAACACACTTGCGGCCGGCACCAGTTGCACCGTCAGCGTGTCCGCTGATCCCGCGATGGCGGGAAGCTTTACCGGATCAGTGGATGCGACGGATAATACCGGTGCGGTGACGCAACTTTACCTGAGCGGCACTGCGATCGAGTCAAGCGGCGGTACGACGTCGCCGGTGACAATGTCGCCAACGACACTGGGCTGGGGGGACGTTGCGGTTGTGGCAGCTCTGGCGCGAAGACCCTCACCTTCACCAATGACCAGAGTTCTGCTCTGACGATCAGCTCGATCACGAGTGGGGCGGATTTTGTTCTGTCGGCAAACAGCTGTCCGACTTCACCATCGCAGCTTGCGGGCGGTGCCTCTTGCACGGTTTCCGTGGTTTTCAAACCTGTATCAGCAGGCGCGAAGAGTGAGGCGCTCACTTTTACCGATAACGCTGGCAACCGCGTCCAGACAGCTATGCTTACCGGCACTGGCACGGCGGGGACTCTGCTATTCGTACCGGGTTCTCTCCGCTTTGCCGCGGAGCTGGACTATAGCACCAGCCCGTCGCAGATGGCGACGCTGACTAATATGTCGGGTTCGGCTCTGACCCTTTCCTCGATCACAGTGAGCGGCGCGTTCGCTCAGACCAACAACTGTCCGATGGGCGCGTTCGCGGCAAACGCGAGCTGCGTGGTAACAGTTAACTCAAAGCCGACGACTGTCGGCGCATATACCGGTTATGTCAGCGTGAAGGACAGTTCGGGAAGCGGGACCATGCTGTCCCTCAGCGGCTCGGGAACGAAACCAAATACGGGCAGCGCGACCTTGACCCCGCCGAACAAGCAATTTACGTCGGTGTACGCAGGCAGCAGCGGCAGTCCGATCGCCTTCACTCTGACAAACAACGGACCGGTTGCGCTTTTCATTGCGAAGATCGGGATCTCGAATGCGAACTTCGCCGAGACGAACACCTGCGGCAGCTCGCTGGCCGGGAACGCGAGTTGCACCATCTCGGTGAGCTTCACTCCGCAGAGCAGCGGCTCACAGACGGCGACGCTCACGGTGACCGACGATGCGAGCAATAATTCCCAGAGCGCCAAACTGGTTGGTACTGCACTGGTGGCGCCGCTTTCTTTGTCGCCGACGGCGCTCAGCTGGGGCAAAGTCGTGGTCGGTGGCAGCTCCGGCGCGAAAACTCTGACACTCACGAATTCGCAGACATCCGGCACGATCATTGACTCAATTACGACGGGGCCCGATTTCCATATCTCAGCGAATAGCTGCCCGGCGTCGCCGTCAGCGCTGGCTGCAGGATCTTCCTGCACGGTTTCGGTGATTTTCAGGCCTGCGTCCGCTGGCGCGAAGAGCGAGACGATTTCGTTTAATGACAATGCTGCGAATAGTCCGCAGACGGCGACCCTGACGGCGACTGGAACGATGGGAGCGCTGATGTTCGCGCCCGGATCGCTGACGTTTGCGTCGGTGACGGACGGCCAGACTGGCGCGTCGCAGACGGCCACGCTCACCAACGAGTCCGGTTCAGCTGTCACGCTCTCACCCATCACAGTAAGCGGAGCTTTCGCGCAAACCAATAGTTGCCCGGTGGGCATATTCGCCGCGAACGCGAGTTGCACAGTTACGGTGACTTCGAAGCCGACGGCCGCAGGCGCGATTACGGGTTCGATAAATGCAAAGGACAGTTCGGGAGGCGCGACTGAGCTCTTCCTTAGCGGGAGCGGGGTCCATGCTTCAACAGGAACCGCGACGTTGAGTCCATCGAGCAATCACTTTACCGGCGTGACTTCCGGCAATAGTGGTACTCCGGTTGCTTTCACGCTGACGAACAATGGTTCAACCGCCATCACGATCTCGCAGATTGCTGTCTCGAATACGAACTTCACCGAGACGAACACCTGCGGCAGATCTCTGGCGGGCAACGCCAGCTGCGCGGTTTCCGTGACCTTTGCTCCCAAGAGTGTTGGCCCGCAGGCGGCGACGCTTACCGTAACCGATGACGCAGTAAACGGGCCCCAGACGGCTGCGCTGACTGGAACGGGGCTGGCCGCGGGCAGCTCGACAGGCTCGTTGAAGATTTCACCAACAACTTACACGTTCCCGAATCAGGCGGATGGCACCACCAGCTCTGCTGAAACCTTTACGGTGACCAACACCGACAAGACATCGGTGACGATTTCTTCGGTGCAAATTCCTGCTCCATTCAAAATAGGCACCGATACCTGCACCGGCGCTTTGGCGGCAGGCGCAGTCTGCAAAGTATCGCTCACCTACTCACCAACCACAGTCGGATATATGAGCGCTGATCTGACGTTCACTTACAACGGCAGCGGCTCTCCGCAGACGGTGTTCATCGCCGGAAACAGCTTCTCCGCAGTCACTATCAGCCCGACGGCGGTGACATTCAGCCAGCAGGTGATCAACCGCGCGAGCGCACCGCAGACCATCAGGGTGACGAACAATCAATCGACGGCGATAACGATCAACTCGATCACGTCGACTGCTTCCAGCACTCCGTCGGTGTTTACGCTGACGAACACCTGCATTGCGGGTGGGAAGACCACAGGCACACTGGCCGCAGACTCAAGCTGCGACATCAGTATTACCTTCGATCCAACCAAGGCCAAGACTTACTCCGGATCCGTAACCGTGAACTACGACGCATCGGGGAGCCCACAGACGGCTACCTATTCGGGAACCGGCATTGTTTCAGATTCAGGAGTGAGGGTTGCGGTTACGCCACAGACTTCATGCGTGCTGCCATCGGCGACGGAGCAGTTTACGGCGGACGTATACAACACCAGCAACACCGCCGTTAACTGGTACGTGGACGGACGGCCAAGCGGCACGAGCGCCACGGGGACCATCTCGACGGGCGGCCTGTACGCGGCGCCAAGCGCGACGGGAGCACATACGATCGAGGCAATCAGCCAGGTGAGCCCCACTGCGGCCTCGTCCACTACCGTCAGCGTGACCAGCACTCCAAGCTTCGCGATCTATCCCTTCACCGCGTCCATTCCGACGGGCGGCGAGCAGACCTTCCAGGGACAGATTTGCGGGGTGCCGGATACTAACAATTTGAGCTACTCGGTCGATAACATCGTGGGTGGAAATGCTACGGTTGGCACTATCACCGCGAATGGCTTGTATACGGCTCCCAGTACGCCTGGGACGCATGCAGTGAGGGTGACCGACAGCTCACTCGGTAAGACCGGCGGAGCTATAGTGACCATCGACTCCGGCCTGACTGTTGATTTTGGATCGCGCACTAAACATCAGTACCCGATTCCAACCGGCATGCTTGGTGTTAACCACGTCGACGACCTGCACAACACCAGTGATATCGGTCTGCTCGGTGAGAGCGGAATAAAGTTGTCGCGCACCTACGCAAATCTTCCCCAGGTATATGCGACGCAGACGCCGGACTGGACGCAGATCGATCCGAGGATTGCGGATCTTAAGGCGCAGGGAATGCATGTTCTGCTGCAGATTACGTTCACTCCGCCATGGCTGCAACCCAATCCCAATCCCTGCGGAGCCGGCTCGGTGGCGGTCGCGCCGACAGACTTCAATGCCTGGGCGCAAATCGCTGTCTCCTACGTAGCTCACATGGATGCTGAGTTCCCGGGAGTAGTGACGGATTACGAACTGGAGAATGAACCAGATGCAGGCGGCCTGTGCGGCGTCTCCGACAAACTGACTTCGTATATATCTCTCTATGGGAAGACAGTTCCGCTGATGAAGCAGCAGGCAGCAGCGGATGGAGCGACGATCCGCGTGGGAGGACCAACTATTACCAGCGGGAATACGGTGTGGATATCAACTCTGCTCTCGAACTCTTCCACCGCTCCCTACGTGGACTTCGTAAGCTACCACAATTACATACAGGAAACACCGCAGGCCGGCGGAACATGGGACACCAACAACGGCATTACGCCGCTCTACCAGGCGATGCAGAACTCGAGCGGAGCCGCGGCGATTTACTCCAAAGTGTCCGCACTGGTTGCGGCCGGAAAGCAGCCTCTCGGAGCCAAGACTCCTGTCTATGTTGACGAATACAACTCCAACTGGTCGGCGGTTCAGGATTGCTGCCGTAACAACCCCACTTATGCGCCAGTGTGGAATGCCCTGTATGTGAGCGATCTGTTGAACACCGTTTACTCCGGTACTCAGGCCGTTCCCGGCAAGCTTGTCTATTTCGCCGCCAATGCTTATCCCTATTTCTGCATGATCGGGATATGGGATTCGGCTATGGATTGCCAATACTCACTCGGTACTGCTCCGGTTCCTTATCCGCAGTATTATGCCTATCAACTGATGGCATCTCCCAACTATCTGGGACTGAACAGCGGCGGGCTACATGGCGGCTTCCGTCTCACCGGCGACGGTGGCGGGTGGCCTGGAGGCGACGGCATTCTATACAGCGAGCCAGGATTCGATTCTGGTTGTGAACCCAACGGGATCGAGCTACTCGGATATCACAGTAACGATCGAGAACGCCGGCCTTACTTCGCTACAGGCTGTGCTTTACCAGATCGTAAACGGGAACCAGATCGCAAGTTCGTCGTTGTCGCTCACCGCTTCAGGCAGCAAGTACACGGCAACGATCTCTGTGCCTGCATACACAGTGATGGCGATCGCCATTCAGGGGCAGTAACTTTCATCGATGAAAGTATTACTGGTCCACAATCGTTATCAACAGAAGGGCGGGGAGGACTCAGTCGTTGAGTCCGAGAAGGAACTTCTTTCCGGTCACGGTGCGGAGGTGAAACTTCTTCAGGCGGATAACGACGACATCGTCACGATACGAGGCAAGCTGAAAGCCTCGATGGCGGTCTTTTACAGCGCCCAGGGAGTGAACAGGCTGAATGCGAGTATCGCAACGTTCAAGCCCGACGTCGTGCATGTTCACAACTGGTTTCCAACTTTTTCTCCGGCCATCTTCGGGGCCTGCAAGCGGAATAGCGTTCCAGTCGTACACACGCTGCACAACTACCGTCTGCTTTGCGTGAAGGCATCGCTCTACAGAGATGGAAAGCCCTGTGAAGATTGCGTTGGGAAGACTCTTCGACTTCCCGGAATCAGGTACGGATGTTATCGCGACAGCCACGCGGGAAGCGCCGTTGCGACGGCCGGGATGTTGGCGCATTGGCGCATGGGCACATGGCATCACGCAATCGACCGGTTCATTGCTCTCTCAGAATTTGCCCGGACAAAACTGATCGAAGGCGGCCTGCCCGCGGAGAAGATCGCCGTGAAACCTAACTCCCTCGCAGCCGATCCGGGCATTCGGTCCGGTGAAGGCAATTATTTCGCATATGTGGGGCGCCTGACGGACGAGAAGGGAATTTCCACGCTGCTCGAATGCTGGCGCCAGGGCGCAGATTTGCCGAGATTACGTATCGTTGGAACGGGAGAGCTGGAGGAGCAGGTACGAGAGGCAGCCGCTTCGCTGCATAACGTGGAATGGCTGGGCCTGCGTAGCAGCAGCGAAGTGCTGGATGTGATCGGAAGCGCAGCGGCCCTGATTTGCCCGTCCCGGTGGTATGAGGGCATGCCGCGCGTGGTGATCGAGAGTATGGCGGTAGGCACGCCGGTGATCGCATCCCGCCTGGGCACGTACCTGGAGATGATCGATCACGGCAGATCGGGGATGCTGTTTGAGGCCGGCAACGCAAGTGGGCTGCTGGCATGCGTGCAAGAGTTCATCGGCAATGGCCGCCACGCAGATATGCGGGCGGAGGCACGGCGCCAGTTCGACTCTCAATACAACGCAGAAAAGAACGTTAAAAGACTGATCGAAATTTATGAGCAGGCATTGTCCGCTCACACGACACTGAGCCGCGAGCAATCCGGGAGCAGCAAGCAGTCCAGCCGCATACGGGCACTTTGAAAGAACGCAGGATCAGCTCCCGGTGCCGCTGACGACGACAGCGAACGTCCGAATCATGATTTTGAAATCGAGCCAGAGGCTCCAGTTGTCGACGTAAAACGTGTCGAGCGAGATGTACTGGTCAAAGGATGGGTCTTGCCTCGACTGCACCTGCCATAGGCCAGTGATTCCGGGAGATACATCAAGGCGACGCAGGTGCGCTAGTTTGTATTGGTTTACTTCTCGCTCGATGGGGGGACGAGGCCCTACGATGCTCATGCTGCCGAGAAGAACATTGAAAAACTGGGGCAGCTCGTCGAGCGAATATTTTCTCAGGATGCGGCCTACGCGAGTGATGCGGGGATCGTGCCGGACTTTGAACAGGATGCCGTCGCGCTCATTTAAATGGAGCATCTTTTCCTGGAGCGCGTCCGCATCCGTGCCCATCGTGCGAAATTTCCAGCAGCAGAATGCGCGACCCTTTCTGCCTATCCGTTCGGCGCAGTACAGAATCGGAAGGCCGGAATCGATAAATATTGCCATAGAGATAAGCAGGAAAACCGGACTGAGCGCGATGATGGCGCATGCGGCCAGGAGAATGTCGAGCATGCGCTTGATCATGAGGCTGGCGACCGGAATATGGCGAACGTGCAGCGGAATGGTGGGGAACTGCCCCACGTATTCGATGGGCGCGCTAATCGCCATTCCTTCGTAAAGGTCGGGTACTACGCGCACGTCGATGCCGAGCTCCGCCGCGCGGTCGACCAGATCCTTTACCGTCGTGCGGCTGCACAGGCCAGTAATGAAAATTTCATCGATGAAGTTCTTGCGAACCACCTCCGCGAGCTGATCAATGTCTCCGAGAATCTCTGGTGCGACGAGCTTCTCAGCGTAACGGCTTCCTTCCGAAGTCGCACTTCTTCTGGCGTCCTGGTCTGACCAGATAAAACCCTTGATGGTGTATCCGAGATGGCGGATACGACGCAGATGATTTCTCACGGCGAGACCGGAAGGCCCGGTTCCGATAATGAGCACGTTGCGCGTGCCGATGTCTTTCTCGAATTTGCGGTAGACGTGGGCTCGCCACACTGCGCGGCGGATACAGAGCAGAACGGTGGAGGACACCATAGTGGCCAGCACCACCGCACGGGAGATGGAGTTGGCGTGAGCGAAATAGAGCGCGCCGGCCAAAATAAGGCTGGCTGTGAAGCATGATTGAACGGTCAGCCGCTGTTCATGCAAAGCGCCCATGGACTGGAGAGGGCCGTACAGTCCGTGAGCCTTGCTGATGAGGATGAGAACCAGGGCGAAGCCGCCAAGACAGAGCATAAAGGACCACTCACTGGCCCCCAGCTCAGTCGGGTGACCGGGTTGAAAGAAAGAGGTGTTCCGGCGCAGATAGATTGCCAACGCGGCGAGAATGGCCACGGTGATGACGTCAACCCCCATCCACACTCCGGTGATGGTGCGAATGCGAGTGGAGCCAGACGAGCTGGGTCCGGTAACTGGAGATGCCATTTTCCGGGGAGCAGGCGCAGAGGAGATGGGAGTCCAACTGTTCAGATCTGCAGAAGCCACGGTATTCACCTTCTGTTCAACCGGGTACGGTCGCAGGATCCGGCTTTATGGTCCAGGACGCGCTTCCATAACCAGATTCGTTGTAAACCAAAGCACAAAATGGCCGATCGGGCTTTCGCTCCGGGCGCCCGTTAATTTCTTCGATGCATTCTTTTATGCAGCGACATCACCAAGTGAATTGAAATTTTGTCCAGCCTGTCCCTCTCCGGCGGATGCAGTGACCATCGCGCCAAGTGGGGATAACGCCGGATCGCGGTGCGGAAGCTCAAATGAGCGCATGCCCATCCGCTGAAGGGCATAAAGCCAGATGAAGCGGGGGATATTGAGGAGGTACCGTCTCCACAATCTGCGGGGTTCCTGGCAAAGTCTGTGAGCCCATTGCAGACCGCACTTCTGTACCCACTGGGGGGAATCCTTCAGCAATCCGGCATTGAGGTCGAATGCAGCTCCCACGCCAACCATGAGGCGGACGGGGAGGCGCCCAATATATTTGGCCATGAAGCGTTCTTGCTTCGGCGTGCTGATTCCGCACCAGAGGACGTCAGCTTTCGCCTCAAGCAGCTGCTGGTGCAACTCAACTTCTTCCTGCGCATTCAACGGGCGGAAAGGAGGTGTGTAGGTTCCGACTATCTGCAGGCCCGGAAAACGGATCGTCAAGATCGCTGCGAGGAGCTGGGCAACACCCGGCTTTCCACCGTAGAGGAAATGACGGGTTCCAGTTCTGGCAGCCGATTCGCAAACCTGCAGCATGAAGTCTGCGCCGCGAACCTGCTTCATGTTGCTATATCCATCGATACGACCAGCCCAGACGGTGGGTATTCCGTCGGGAGTTGTGAGGAACGAATTGTTCTGAATCTCGCGGAACTCGGGATCTGCCTGTGCCTCCATGATTCCGTGCATCCCGGTAACGCAGATGTAGCCCTTGTTAGCAGTCTTGAGAAAGGAATTTACAAAGGTTACTGCGTCCGACAAATCCAAGGCACTGACGCCAACACCCAAAATATTCACTCTGTCTTCTATTCGTGCGTTCATTCTTCGATCTCCACAGGTCAAACAGACCCTCTCTGATCTGCAGCATGAGAGTCTGATGCGTAGAGTGTTAAAAAAGCTGTAACGTAACCTTAACAATCCAGAACACTTAGTACTAACTTCCTATCATGACGAGTAATCTGACTTATGGCGTTAGGCTGAATGTTTATGAGATGACAAGCTATCGAGAACGGGCGATGCTCTATTCGTGCTGTGCGATGAGGCCTCCGAAAGTCTTGGTAAGGCAGGAGGCAACCTTTTCCTCGCTTCCGGAATAGAGACGGGAGCCGCGGAATTCTTGCGCGGCGGGCATCCAAATGGTTGGCCCTCGCGTCTCACCGCAATGTCATTACCCGCCCCCAATAATGCTGAATTCGATTTCTAACAATTCATTAGTTCCCTGCAGGAGGCTTTCTCCCTATGCCTATTCCAGTCCCAATTGAACCGGGAAGACGGCGCTTATCTTCGGCGTCGTCCATTTCGCTGAGTCCGTCCGGCCGGGTCGCTCCGGCGAGCGAAGATGAAGAGTCTCTAAAGAGCGCGTGGCGAACGCTTCGGAAGCGGAAGGCGTGGGTCATCGCGTTTGCTCTTTCCGGAATTGTGCTGGCAGCGTTGGTATGTCTGATACTGCCAAATCAGTATGCGAGCACGGCGGTAGTGCAGGTCGGAAAAGATCAGACTGTACAGGTCGATCTCACGTCCAACACGGGCGCTCCTTCACTGAGTGAAAACGACACCAAGACCGACCTTGCGACGCATATGGCCATCATCGGCGATAACAATACGGCCCTGGCGGTCATCAATGATTTGAACCTGGAGAAGTACAAGCCATTCATCTTCAAGCCGACGATTCTAGGATGGTTTACCGGAAGCAATGCGAGGATCAGGGCCGAACAAGATCGTCCTCTGAGCGAGGCGCCTGCAAGACGTGAACGGTTGCTCAAAATATACAACAAGAAGCTGATTGTCAAGAATCCGCCGGATACACGCCTGATCAGCGTAAGCTTTCTCAATCCGAACCCGGAGCTGGCAGCGAAAATTTCCAACGACATTGTGCGCCAGTACGTGACATTTGAGTCGGACACACAGGCTGGTGGGGCTGGGCTCAACTCGTTAAACGCCGATTTGAACGGCCTTAAAAAGAAGATGGACAAGGACCAGACGAATCTCGCCAACTACGAGCAGCAAACGGGATTGAACAGCCTGATCCTCAAATCAATGGGACAGGGAGCCGGCGGCGGCAACATCACGCACATTCCCGTTCTGGATAAACTGGACACGCTGAATCAGGAGCTGACCGCGGCGGAAGCGAACCGGATCGGTAAAGAAGCTATCTACAATATGACCAAGACGCGCAACTCAGATATCGTTGCCGGCCTGGTAAACAGCTCCATTCCCGCCATTGCTACCTCGGCGGTGGTCACCCAGGGAAATGGACTGGAGCTGCTGCAGAATCTTCGGCAGGAGCAGGGAACACTGAGGCTGGAATACTCGGCTGACGTGACGAAATACGGCTCGAAAAATCCTCACATCGTTCAGCTGCAGAACGAACTCTCGAGCATCGATAAACAGATCAGCGATGAGCTGACGCAGATCGATCTGCGCGCGCGAAACGATTACCTGGTGGCTCGCCGGGATGAAAATGGACTTCGCGCCTCCTTTAAACAGCAGCAAACTTCCGCCGGTCAGCTAAACCAGAGTGCAGTAACGCTTGAGATGCTGGTGCAGCAGGCGGCATCGAGCCGTCAACTGTACGACGGTCTTTATCAGCAGATTCAGGAGGCGGGTGTTCAGGCCGGTCTTCGGGCGACGAATATCCGCATGACTGATTTTGCGCGACCGAATGACACGCCGGCGAAGCCCAATCCTCGGAACTACGTGGCTTTCGGATTGGCAGCAGGCTTGTTGTTCGGTATTTCCTCGGCTTTCATTCGCGAACACCTGGACGAAACGGTCAAGACTCCTCTCCAGGTCGATCTGTTAACTCCGCTTCCGGTGCTGGCGAGTATTCCGCGAATCAGCGGTCATCGACAAAGGGCACTGTCGGCTGGAGGTTCCATTGTTGGGTCGAGATCGGATAGCGAATCCAGCCCGCTGCTGACTCGCCCACGGTCTGCTGCGGCGGAGGCTTATCGCGCTCTTCGGACCTCAATTGTCCAGGCGACCGCGGGACGCCCGCTCCGGACGATAGCGATTACAAGTCCGCTCATCGGCGAGGGCAAGACGTCGGTTTGCTATAACACTGCGATCGCGTTCGCTCATGCGGGGGAGCGAGTTCTGCTAATTGATGCGGACTTGCACCACCCACAACTGCACGATTACTTCGGCGGCAGTCAAGTGCCTGGCTTAGCCGATGTTCTGGGCGAGGAGAAGCCGCTGGGATCGGCGATTCAGACGCATTCCTCGGTCAGCAACCTTTCGTTGCTGCCGGCGGGAAGCGCGTCAGCGATGCCGGCGGAACTGCTGGGATCGGCCAAGTTCGATCAGCTCATGGATACGTTGAAGCAGACCTACAGCCTGATCATCCTCGATACTCCGCCCATGCTTCTAGTCGCAGACGCAGTTCTGCTGGCCGGCAGAGCGGATGCGACCGTGGCGGTGATTCGAGCAGACGTGACCAACCGAACGGCGGTGGAACGGATGACCGAGATACTGGAGCGCAACGGCAGCTCTGCTATCGGGCTGGTACTGAACGGCGTGGATACTACTTCCATCGACTACTACCATGCATACGGCCATAAGAGCAGTGACCGGTACTTCGAGGAGAACTGACGTGAAAAACATTGTGTGGTGGCGGAATACTCTCTCGCTGTCTCTTGTGTTGAGCGGACTGACGCTGGTGGCGCCGGCACGGGCGCAACAGGTGATGCTTCCGAATGCGAATGGGAGCAACTCAACATTTAACGCCAACGGTGACATTCAGACGAGGCCAGCGTCGGCGGCCAGCAGCGGGTCGCTGACGGCGATCCCGGATGATTTCTCAGATCTGCGGCTGACGCCCGGCGTGCTGTTGAACGTGACGATTTATGACGAGCCGGAATTAGGAACTGAGGCGCGGGTAGATGATAAGGGAGACATCAGTCTCTCGCTCATCGGAGCGGTTCACGTTGAGGGCAAGAGCGTGGCTGAGGCGCGAACAGAGATCCAGGACAAATATCGCGCCGCTCAGATTCTCAAAGATCCGCAGGTGACGTTGAATGTGCTGCAATACCCCAACTCCAACGTTATTGTGCTTGGAGAGGTGCAGTCACCGGGACGGTTTCCGATGCTTGCACCGCATCCCCTCCTGTCTGTGCTTGGAATGGCAGGCGGCGAAACGAACCTCGCGGGCGACACCATTCAGGTGCAAGGGCCTGCGAAGGATGGACACGTGCTGCGCACCTACCAATATGATCGCGGTGTGAACGAAGCCCAACTTAAAAATGTGATGATCAATCCGGGCGACACGGTGAGAGTGAATCGTGCCGGGATTGTCTATGTGCTGGGAGCAGTTTACCGGCCAGGCGGCTACGTGATGCAAGAGAACGGTTCGCTCAACGTAGCCCAGGCCGTGTCGCTGGCGCAGGGAACCTTGATGCAGGCCAAAATTGGCGGCATGCGGGTAATTCGACGCCAGGCCGATGGATCGCTGAAGTATATTCCTATCTCTTACAAGGACATCATGGCGGGGAAGGACGCTCCGCTTGAGCTTGAGGCGCAGGACATCGTGTATGTACCAGTAAGTAAGGTAAAGACGGTGTTCACTGCGGGCGCAACCATCGTCGGAGAGACTTCCTCAGCCGCGATTTATGCGGTGAAGTAGGTTCTGGCCCCGGTGTTCTCCCGGAAAGCAATCGATCTCCGGATATGCATTTACCCGTGGGAACTGAAGGTATCGTGTCTGCGGACATCTTTGGCTGAATGGGATCGGAGATGGCGTTCTTCCTCTGCATCTTGACCAAAATTGATGGAGCTTTTGCGCTTCTCCCGTAGTGAAACTCGCTTCCATTCCAGACCGCTATGCCGAATGCAATCCGAAGAAAGCAGCGCCAACAGGATGAGCTTATTTCTCACGAAGCTGCTTCATAGCAGGCGCAACCAGACGATCGCAGATCAAATCATGGTGAGCGGGTCGAACTTTGCGACCGGTGTCATTCTGGTTCGCGGACTGGGGCTGGAGCAATTTGGCGTCTTCACGGTGGCTTATGCGCTGATTCTGCTGGGAATCAGCCTCCAGTTGAGCTTTATCTGCTCGCCGATGATCACCTTGGCGGCGCTTAGCGAAGATGGATCGACGAGAGCGCGCTACCTTCGCGGAATGTTCGGCGTCCAACTGCGGTTCTGCGCCGTCGTTACTGTTGCAGTGGCGATCGTCTCCGGAGCCTTTCTCTGGTTTCGGCCGCAGTTCGGCGGAGCGCGACTGTTGCCCGCATTCCTGCTGAGCGTAGTTTTCTTCCTGATGCAGGACTGGCTGCGCCGCTATTATTTTGCGGCCGGCAAATCGCAGCATTCGCTGTGGAATGACGCGATCAGTTATATCGGTCAGGCTGTCGCCCTCCTCGGTCTGATGCTGACCCATCGTCTCACCGTCAATACCGCGTTCTGGTCGATTGCGATCACTTCGGCAGCGGCATTCCTGCTCGGGGAAGCATTCGAGCGCATCGGGTACAGCAAGGCAGAAGTGCGCGAATCATGGCATCAGTCGAGGGGACTTTCGCGAGACCTGTCCATCGCCAGCCAACTGCAATGGCTGGTCTACCAGGGAGCGATGCTGATCGGGGCGGCGGTTCTTGGAGCCGAAGCGGCAGGAAGCGTTCGCGCCACGCAGAATATAGTGGGACCGGTCAACGTTGCCTATCAGGCAATGGAGAATCTTGTGCCGCTTAAAGCCGGAGAAGAGATGCGGCGCGGAGGGATCCGGCAGGTTGCGAAATTTTTGTTTCGTTTTGGAATCAAGGGATTTCTTGTGTTGTCTGTGCTGTTTCTCGGCATCGGCCTCTTTGCGCGCGGTCTCCTGAGCTTTTTTCTATGGACATCAGGTTGCGGTATACGGAGGGGTGCTCGACCTGCAGCTGGTCTACTTTCTACTCTTCTGGCCGCTGCGGCAATTCAACTATTTGTTTCGCACGATCAATCGGACACCATCCATTCTTATTGCATCGCTGCTCGCGGCATTTACAAGCCTGCTTTTGATTTATCCCTGTGTGCGCAGCTTTGGTGCGATGGGTATTATGGTCGCCGCGGTGGCCGGGCAGTCTGTAAATCTGCTGTACCTGGTGGTCGTCTGGATGAACATACGTTCTTCGATGATGATGGTGGAACCACCGGCGGCTGCAGCGGAAGTCTGACCGATTGCGGGAGCGTGAGATCGCGTGAGATTACGGATGATTTGCATTTCTGAGGGCGGAATAAAGTTGTTGCGCCGCGCCCTGCCAGCTGAAATGCCGGGCACGCGAAACGCAATTGGCCGCCAGCGAGTTGCGCACGGATTGCTGCTGCGCCAGCTGAATCATAGCGGCTGCGATTGATCGCTGGACGGAGTCTTCAGATTGATTCACTGCGTCGATCACGACGCCACAGGACGGATCGATAAATACTCCGGGACCGCCGAGGCCAAGACAGATGACAGGCAATTGTGCCGCTAATGACTCAAGAACGACCAGGCCACCCGAGTCATGCAGGCTCGGAAAGACGAAGGCAACATGTTCCCGATAGACAGCAGAGATTTCGCTGTGCGGCAATTGCGGAATCCAGTCGATGTGTGCGGAGACGCCGCATTCTTCGGCAACTTGTTTGAGCCAGCGTGCATCTTTTCCTTCACCGACGATCTTCAATCGAGCGTCAGGAAGCTGGCGCAGCACTTCAGGCATGGCTCGCAACGCCAGGTGCAGGCCTTTCCAGTAGAGAAGACGTCCGATGAAGAGAAAGCTGGAAAAGATGGCGAAGACACCGGCACTATCTGATCATTTGGAGGATCGATGCCAATCGCGGGGAGAACGATACACTTGGCGTGAAAGCGCGAGGGTATCCGCTCAAGTGTTTCGCCAGTCGTGCAGGCTACGAGTGAGGCTCTCGAAAAGGTGCGGTTCATGAGCGGATCATGCCGGGCCGTGGCGATGAGCATATCGCGAAAGATTTCCCGGAGGCGGCCGGAGAGATTCATTCCGGCTCGCAAGTGGCGCGGAGAGGTTTCTCCGCCCCCCACCGGCCCGAGAATGAAGGGAATTCCCAATCCCCCCATGAATGACGGCTGGCGAAAGATCACGAAAGTAATGTGATGGACGACATCGAACGGGCAAACCCGATGAATTTTACGCGCATGAAAATATGCGCCTATCTGCCACAGCAGATAGTAGAAATAAATGCCACCGGGCCAATGCTTCCATCGTCTGCACCAGGCGGGCAGATCATGGTAGATGGGTGTGACGGAGATAGACCGCTTTTCAATCTCGGCATCGATCGCCGGCCGGTTGTTACCGCGCGTGATGACGAAGACATCATGCCCCTGCTCCACCAGAGCCAGCATCCAGTTCCAGCCAACCGCGGGTTCAGAACCTTTGTGAGGTTCACACGCATAGGCAGACAAGAGAATCTTCATGATGGGAGGCCGTGCGAATACCTGAACTTAGTCTCAAACAACTGTACCATTCACTCTGATGCAGACCTTGAGACATTGGCCTGCTGTGTCAGGATGTTCCAGGCCGCGCGAAGAGTAAATGCTGGTGCGAAAGCAGGAGCCGTTGGCATCCAAAGGATGAATATGAAATTTGCTGACCGCTCGCGCCGTTATGGATTGAGAGCAGATGTGCCGGTAAGAGAATGATTGCGACTGGGGGGTTGAATTTGCGGGACGTTGAAAGGAATTGTGGCTGCGAAGAAGATTCCGGATCAGATGCCGGCCTGAATGTTACCGTTCAGTCGCGAGTGGCGCGGTTACTCATCAAGAAGCTATCGGAAGAATGCGAAAAGTATTGCATTCTGACCGGCTACGAGGAGCTGCCTGACAGGTTTGACTCGGACATTGACTTCATGGTGAGCGCTCGCGACTTTGGCCGAATACCAGCCTTGATCAACGAAATTGCCGTGGCTACGGGCACCTATTTATTCCAGGCGATCCCGCATGAGGTTTCGGCGCGCGCCTTTCGCCTGGTTGCAAATAATGAGGCAGAGCTTGCGTTCATTCAGCCGGATTCCTGTTCGGATTATCGGCACTTTGGAAGACTCTGGCTGCGCGCCGAAGAGATGTTAGCCGCGAGACGCTGGCACCCGCGAGGCTTCTGGATTCCGCGCGCTTGCGATGAATTCATCTACTACCTGATAAAGCGGGTCAACAAGCGCGATTTTACAAGTGCCCACAGCGTGCGCCTGTCGTGGCTATACAGTGAGGATCCGCGAGGGTGTGAAAATCTTTTGAGTCGGTTCTGGGGCGCAGCTTCTGCGAACGCTCTGGCCGGAATGGCCGCGGCCGAGGACTGGCAACCGCTCATGCAGGGTATTGAGGGATACCGGCTGGAAATGAGGGGACATTCCTCCGAAAAGTTTCCCGCGAATGTGATGTCATACGGCAAAGAAGCCCTTCACACGATAGAGCGCATTCTGCAGCCCACCGGCGGATGGATTGCGTTCATGGGACCCGATGGATGCGGGAAGTCTTCTGTGATCGAAGCCGTGGATGCTGAATTCACGCCGGCGTTTGAGAAGGTTGTGCGATTTCACTTCCGGCCCAAGTCGCTGCCGGCGAGGGTCATCAGCGAAGAGGCAGCTACCGACCCGCACGGGCAACCGGTTCGCGGAGGGCTCTTTTCTGTTGCGAAAATGCTTTACCTGTTTGCCGATTACTGGCTGGGCTACGTGAGGGGAGTGCGAACTGCGACGATGCGCACGGGTCTCGTGGTATTTGATCGCTACTTCTATGACATTCTCGTGGATTCCAGGCGCATTCTATATGGCGGTCCCAAATGGCTGCCGAAGGTTCTGTCTCACCTTCTTCCGAGGCCTGAGATGGTCGTGCTGCTGAATGCCGCGCCGGAGGTTCTGTGGTCGCGCAAACAGGAGGTGCCCTATGAGGAAGTAGTGCGCCAGCAGCGCGAGTATCTGGAAGTGGCGCGGGCGATCGGAGACACCGTGATGATCGATGCCGCGCAGCCGCTCCCTGAGGTCGTGCTTCAAGTGCGCGAGGCGATTCTGGATCATTTTTCTCTCAGGACGCGCAGGCGGCTGATGCTGACCACGCAGACGAAACCCCTTGCGAAGACTGTATCGAATCGGCTTGAATGACCGCGCCTGCTCTGGATTCGATCTTCTCCGGTCTTGCGGCTGAGCGCCTGCCGGGTGAACCAGCGGAGCTGCGGGTGCGGATCATCTCGCAGGCCGGCGTCCCGCGATGGGTACTGCCGGATAATGCGCGACGCGCAGTCACTGTTCTCAAGAGCTGGAAACCCTACAGCGCGAAATCGCGTCTTCAATGGAGCGCGATCGTCGCCTCGTGCCGGCTGAACGCTCTCGCTGCGCTGCCGGGAGTGGGCCGCGAGGTTCTGCACTGCGACTTGTCGTACTGGCGCAGGTGGCTTCCGGGGTTCTCCGATTCCTGGGCCATGGCGGCATATATCGGAAGCCCATCGCCGACGCGCAAGGCGATCCTCTTCTTCGTCGATGAGGACGCCGGAGTGCAAGCCGTTGCTAAAGTGCCAATCAATCCAGCCGCGAGAGCGGCCATTCTTAATGAGGCGAACATCCTGACAAAACTGCAGAGCCGCCTACCGCTGCCGAGAGTCTTGTTTCTAGATGAGGGAGAGGGAATTGCGGCTCAATCGTGGGTGGGTGGCGTTAACGTCTCGCGGAGTTTTGGAGCAGAGCATCTGAAATTGCTTACTTGCTTCGCTTCAGAGAGTACGCGGATCCGGCTGAGCGACAGTCGCGAGCAACTCGAAGACCGGGTTGCTTCCGTCGATTCGTCTGTCGATTCCTCACTCCTGAGTGACGCACTCTTATCTCTGGAAGTGCGGGACGAGTTGAGAGCGTGTGTGGAGCACGGGGATTTCGCTCCATGGAACCTGCGGCGTCTTGCAGACGGCCGGCTTGCACTCATCGACTGGGAGTGGGCGGTGGAAGAGGGACTCCCCTGGCAGGACGTATGCCGTTATTTCTACATGCAGGATTATCTTTTTCGGGAGTCTGCGGATGTGTGGAAGATTCTGATGACAAATCCGCTGCTTGAGGAGTATCGCCGCCACTTTGAGCTATCGCCCGAAGCCGTTCGCGGACTTACCGTGAGATACCTGTTGCGCTATCTGTGCGAGGAGCATGCGGAAGGAAATCGCGCTCGGACAGAGTATGCCGCACGGAAGATTCGAGAAGTACTGGACTCGCGGAAATAGGGGAGTTCCACTCAGATGAGAACGCCACGGCTGCGAGAGGATTGCTACAAATCTTCACGGTAGTGCAGCGTACACGCATAACAAATTCTCAACGCACCGCACTGGCACCCGGGTCTGCCTGAGACTCCTGATATTATTGTCTGTTCGCCGGAAGGCATATTGCCATGCGACGAGCAGGGAATCCGAGGTGCATCCTCGGTTTCACAAACGGGTGCAGCCTAAAGATGGATATCCTGGGACTGCTGCCGCGCAATACAGGTGACTCCGCGGGCAAAAAACGACTTTTTTGAAAAAAAAGTGTTGCGCTGCGGCGTTTATTGGTTTACAACATACAGAACAGTTCAGATACACAGTTGGTAACAGCTACTTCTGCTTCTCAGAGATGCAGTTCGCCTTCCAAAAAGGCGGTGTCGCACATTTATGTGCGTTCAGGTTGTGATTTGTACGTTTCGTCACTCCTTCCAAACTCCTTGGCGTTGCCTTGATATCGATCAGGCTCATCCTTCGATGAGTACTGACTGCATCGCTTGTGTTTCGGTCGTCGACGCCGATACATGCGATCAGCCGTCCTGCGCGAAAAGGGCAACGAGCAATTTATCGCTTTGAGGGAAAGAGCCAGTGCTGAATGAACGATTCAGAGCAGTTCTTTTAAACGCAGACCCCCAACCACTGCTAAGAAGGTTATTCATGAATTTCAAGAAAGTTTCAATTGGACTGGTTATTGCGTCTACTTTTGCGCTCACCTGCAGCCTAGCCCTTTCCCAGTCGACGGTCGCGGCAGGCCAGGGAACGTACATTTATGTCAACGGATCGACGGGGTCCAATTCGAATCCCGGAACATCGGCTAAACCCTTTAAGACCATCCAAGCCGGAGTAAACAAGGCGCTTGCGTATAGCAGATCCGGGCTTGCCACAACGGTATCGGTCGCGCCTGGTGTTTATCGCGAAGCAGTTTCCATTAGGTCGAAGACGTCGGCTGCTTCGATGACTGTTAAAGCCGCAACGGCCGGCACTGTATACATTGACGGCGCGGATGTGTTGACCAAGTGGTACAAGAGCGGTTCCGCGTACGCATTTCCCTGGAAAGATTCTGTCGACGGATGCGCGCTGCCACATGAGTGGTACACGGGGATGCCCCCGATTGTTCTAAAGAACGAAATGCTGTTCGTCAACGGGAACTCGATGACGCAGGTGATTTCTGCCTCGCAACTGAAGCCCGGCACCTTCTTCGTGAACAGTTCGTATGAGGAGGTCGAGGTCGATCCGCCTTCGGGCACCGATATGAACACAGCGCAGGTGGAAGTATCGGAACGCCGGGCAACGCTGACCGTCGTGGTAGCAAGAGTCTTGTTTTCAGCGGGCTGGTCTTTCAACATGCTGCTTCCTGCATGAATTACGATGGCGCCAACATCTACAGCAGCAGCAATGTTCTGATCAACGACGTTCAGGCGAACTGGAACAACTGGGGCGGGCTGGGAGTCAACACCAGCACCAACGTTACCCTGGAGAATTCCATCGGAAATTACAACGGCGGCGAAGGATTCGGCGGCTTTGAAATAAGGACGCTCTTTTCTCAAACAACGAGACGGATTACAACAACTGGCGCGGCGAGATGGTCGGGCTCTATGACGTTGCGATGGGCGGCATGAAGATCATGCGAACTCATACCATAACCGTCAGCGAGCCAGCGCTCCTATAACAATGGATCGGAAGGTCTGCATTTCGATACAGACAATATGAATATCACGATCAACGACGCGCGCCTGGTTGATAATCTGGTCGAAAATCTACAGCTCGAAGCGAGCCAGGGCCCGTTTACGGTCGAGAACAGCAGTTTCTGCGGAGGCGGTACCGGCATCAACCTCATCAATTCTGGCGGCGTAACTATAACGGGCAATAACTTCTACAACAATGGAAATACGGTAGGAAATCTTGCGATGGACCAGAATGCGCAGGTTTTCCTGGCCGGCAATCCCGGAGGTCGAATTGTCAGGAACTGGGAAACCGGAGCGGAGACCAAGGTCTACACCCGGATACCAAATTCGAAAACAACTATTCACCGCGGTAGGCGCAGGGCAGTATGTATTTAATACTTACTTCAGCGGCACTGACTGGTCGGAGTTTGCCGATACCGTACACGGGTCGGACAACCACTATTACGATGCATCCAGCTCGACCCCGTTCGGACTCCCCGGCGGCAAACACACGACTCTTGCAGGCTGGAAGAGCGTTACCCACGACACGAGTTCCGGCGTGGTCAAACGCAGCCACGGCTACTGAAAACTGCACCGCGCCAGCCCCCAGCTATCCCGATTTCAGCCTGTCGGCTCATGATGCAGCCTCATACATAGCGAGCTTCGTTATGTCCAGAGGCAAGCTTTCAATTCCGCTACAGGTGAGGTCATACAAGTATGGAACGGTAAGGCTGTCGGTATCGGGCCTGCCTTCCGGAGTGAGTGCATCGTTCAGTCAATCGACGCTAGTCAGCGGCAGTCCTACTCTCTACACTCAGCGCATCCAGTTCCGCCAAAGCGCAGACAGTTGCTATCACTGTCTTCGCTGTAAGCGGGAGCCGGGTACACACCCTCACAGTTTGGGTAGCGGTTCGGCCAGCTTAGCAAGAGGCCGAAAAGCCGGGTAAGAACCCAACCCCGAAAGCCAACGAGAAAAGGCCATGGAGGCGAGCGTCAACGCCTCTGTGGCCTTAACTTTTGCCCATCAGGTGCGAGGCCAATCGCCGCTGCGTGCCGACAGCAGCGACTCGATCGCGTGAGCGACATGCCCGGGCTGCGAGTCAGCCTATTTATTCCTCTTACTTCTTCTGCACGAAAACAAACAGGGACTGTCCCATGCGATAGGGCATCAGCGACATGGCGAGCAACCAGAACCGCGCCATGATGACGGAGCCGAAATTGTAGCCAGGTGGTCCGTTGAAGATGAAGGATGCGTTCCGGAAATCGGGAAAGAGGCGCGCAATGGCTCCGAGTGTATTCATGCGGTAGAGAGTGGGGAATACGTCTTTTGCCGCAACGCCGCGTGGGGTTCGCGTGCTTCACCATACGTGCGTGCAGCGCATTCGGAACCATGCGGACGCATATACCAACATAGCCCCATTTGTTGGGGGTATAGGCGCAGAACCAGCCGCCGGGTTTAAGCACACGGGTGATCTCGGAAGCAGTTTTTTTCGGATTGCTCACGTGCTCCAGAACAGCGCAGGAGACAACTACGTCGACGCTGGCATCCGGAAGCGGGATCGCACCATCCGGGTCCATCCGGAGTGCTTCGTCCAATGTCGGGTTAGCGAAGACGGCTTCATCGGGATCGATGCCTATGACCTTTTTCACCCGGCCGCGGAAGTTGACGAGTCGTCCCATGTGCCCGTACTCATTCTCGACATGTTTGCCGCGTCCGGCACCGAAATCCAACACCACGCTCTCGGGGGTGATGATGTCGGCGAGGATGGAGAAGAAGACGAAGCGAATCTGACGTCTAAAAAATGACGTGAACCGGCGCTCCGGGAAGAGCCGTTCGTAAACTATTTCAGGCTTGTGCCGCGTAGTCGAGGCCTCATCGTTCATGCCAAGATTTTCCATACCAGGAAACAGCTGGATTTCAGCTTTGTCCATTTCATTTCCTTTTCGCAATTGAGATTCAGATGATCAACCAGTTAATGAAAACAACGGGTCAAGGAATCAAGAGTGAAAAAGTGGTTCAATCCGCGACCAACACCAGTTCGCGTTGGCGTTCCGGCTCAAGAACGGGAGAACGCGCCGGTGCAGGCATGCGTCGTAAGAGATCGAGATTCGTGATGATGCAGAGGAAGAACGCCATCTCATATCCCATCCATCCAAAGATGCCAGTCGACATGATGGTGCACGCCCAGGTGTGAACAATCAGCACATACGTTCCAGAGTACTGGGGGTAGCGTTTCCAGGTGCGAAGCGTGCGCCAGGTTACGAGCACGAGGAGGAACACTCCGAGCGTAATGCCGACCAGACCCAACCCGGTCAGGACCTCCATGAATCCGTTGTGGAGAGAGCTCAGAATTTCGAGAGAATAGTTCCCGATATGTTTGATGACCTGCTTTCCCGCCGACCCCGCCTCCGACCCCAAACCAGGGGTTTTCGCGCCACTGGCGAATCGCGGCGGTCCACACTACGGTTCTTCCGCTCAGAGTAGTAAAGTTGCTGCTGGCTTCGGACCCTTGAAGGAAGTCGAGCACCCGCTCTCGAAAAACGGCAAGCAGCGCGACTGTAGCGGCGGTCAGGGCGACACCGAGGACTCTGGATTTTCTGGATACAACCAGAAGTATGCTCACAATCAAAATAGCGAAAGAGGTTCGGCTGGCCGCAACTGAAAAGAGGGCGAGAGCGAACAGCATCTGGCGAGCGGCGGGCGCCAGTCGAATTCTTTTAGCCTGCCACTCGGCGAAGATAACCAGAAACAGAGCGCTGGAAACGTAACCCATCCCATTGCCCGAAAGAAAGGGTGACGTCGCAGTATTTGGCGTGAAGAGGCCGGGGCGCGCAAAAATGAAGGATGGTATACGCAGACAAAATCCGGTAAATGTTATGAGCGCCACGAGGGAGATGGTCAGAAGGATGATTTGCCTGAGCGCGTCGACGCGCTGTAGAGCATTTTCCGAGCGGCTCACCTGAAGAAAGCACAACGTCGCGAGAAGGATTTCCGTTGCTTTGCCCAGTGTTTCCAATTTCTGGGCAGACCAGAGGGTTGAAACAAAATAGAGAAGCCCAAACGCAAGAAATAAGAACCGCGCATCCTTTAGCCGCAGCGAGGCGACGCGGGGCTGAGACAAGAGCAAAATGAACGCCGCGATACAGAGAGGGGCGCGCACGAACAGCAGACTGGCCGCGCTGGCGTGACCAGGGCCTCCACCAACTCCGGTCACGTCGACATACTGGATGAGCGCTCCAAGCAGCAATGCGAGGAGCACATAGCCTGGAATACCGGCGATTCTGAAGGCGGCCGACCAGCTTCTCAGATCCCACGGGTAGATAGAGATGCGCAGATTTTCCGTTTTCGAATGGGGGCGCATAAACTATCCGGCTGCTCCACTGGCGGAAACTCCGCCGTAGAATTCCAAAAGATTTTTGTTCGGCAGAGGCACTCGAACATTGATCGGCCGGAGAGCAATGCACACGGCAGATCTCCTGGTCTTTCCGATCAACCGGCACTGGAAAGGCATGAGTCTTGCGTCTCCTGTTACTTCCTGAACCCGATTAGATGGGAAAGATCGCGTCAGGGATGTTCGGGACTGAAAGAAGTATTGGTCAAAAGATCAGGAAAGACCCGGCGGCTCACGGCCAGGTTGCTTGTGCGTTCCCACTTCACAAGTTATAGATGCCTAAAGTCGCGAGCGAGGCGGCTCAAAAGTTCACCTCATTCAACCGGCATCCCGTGACGGGGCTGTCTCCCGGCAACCCGCAACCTCGATTTCTCATCTCAACAATTCCCGACCGTCCCGGACTTTTCGTGACGGCAGGAATAATCGCACGTCTTACGCGGTGGATTTCCATGAGGCGGTCCCATGAACAGCAGCGCAAGAAAACAAGTGACCAATGAGAGTCGCTGGATTTCTTCCTGGATTCACTCGAGGGGCGGCCCATTCGAAAATTCATCGATCATCACTCGCAAAGTACGCAAAGTAGAGGTAGCACGAATGAGTTCCTGTATTACTTTTACCCAGCAACGCGTTTCGATCGCCATTGCCGATTCCATTTCCATCGCACCCAAGGTCGTTGAGCGGGCTTTCGCCCCTTTCACTGATTTTGCGATGCGGGAAAACGCCAACTGATCCACCGGTGTCCGGCTGCCAGAATTTCTCGCAGTGTGAAGCGTGCCTCAATGCGCTGAAGACAGAGACGAGATGCGCAATCGGGAAGACCTGGCAAGCTTTTGCGGATTGAGCGCGGAATTGGTGGCTAAATGGGATCTGTCAAATCGTTTGCATACCTTCTCCTGATACTCCTGTCCCTTGGAGCGGGAAAGACCCCGATCGCGCCGTCAGGCGACCGCAACGTACCGGTACCGTCCCTTCCTTTTACTCCCCAATTCATGTCGATGCATGTCCTCTCACCAACGCGGCACTGGCCAACGGTGCCCGTCGGCGCGTTGCGTCCGGCCGGCCAGACGTGGGGCACAATTGAACCGGCCCGGGGCCAGTTTGACTGGCATGGTATGGACTATTGGGTAGCGGCGTCACAAGCTCACCATGCGCCGCTTGACTATTTATTTCTCAATACGCCGCAATGGGCGAGCACCCGTCCTACCGAGAAGTGCAATAGGGGACCTATTGGTTGCGCTGCTCCTCCAAATGACGCGGACTGGAAAGAGTTCATCACACAACTCGTGACAAAGTACAAAGGCCGGATTCAAAGCTATGAGATGTGGAACGAGCCCAACGCGATCGGCTTCTTCACGGGCACGCCTGCGGATATGGCTCACCTTGTTTCGCTGGCCTATCCCATCATCAAGTCGATCGATCCTCAGGCGATCGTCGTGGGCCCATCTCCGTCTTCGATAGGGTGGCCGATGCCGTATGCGACATGGCTCGATCAGTTTCTGCGGGCCGGCGGAGGGAAATATGTAGACGTGATTGCCTGGCATGCCTATGCGGGGTATTTCAACCGTCCCGCGAACCCGCCGGAGGACGTGGCAAATCAAATTATGGCTGTCCGCGCTGTGATGGCGAAAAACGGAGTAAGCGGGCTTCCGCTCTGGGATACGGAAGGTAGCTGGGGAACAAACACCATTTTGCCGGATCCGCAGCAACAGGCATCCTATCTGGCGCGGTGGTTTCTGATCCAGTTCACTTACGGTGTTGCACGCGTGTATTGGTACCAGTGGGACAACCCGAAGGTGGGTACGCTGTGGACGGAAGAAGGCGGACCAACGCCCGCCGCTCGTGCCTACGCTCAGATTTATCAGTGGCTGAAGGGCGCTACCGGCTCCACCCCCTGCCGCGCGGCACGGGGGCCTATCTGGACCTGCGACATCTTCAAGGGCAACACAAAATTTCGCGTAGCGTGGTCGGCATCCGGCAGCGGTGCATTCTCAGATTACGCAGGATTCTCAGCATACTCGGACTCGGCCGGCGCTATCCACAAGGCCGGTGGTGAACCAGTCACCGTAGATTCTTTCCCGGTTCTTTTCCAATCAAGCAGGACCCCAGGAGCGTAAGAAATGGTTAAGGCAATGTCGTTTCGGAGACCCAGCAAGGCAATTGATAGGTGTGCGCCGCCGGCGCGCGTTGGACTTATCAGCTTCCGAACGTCCGGAGCCTGTCTGGCTCTGATCCTGCTTGCTTCTTCTTCGGTGATGGCCCAATCGATATCCTTTTCGCCAGCTTCACTGGCGTGGGGAAGCGTTGCAGTCGGCAACACGTCGGGCGCGAAGGTCATTACGCTGACCAACAATCAGACGGTGGCGCTGAATATTTCATCGATCACGACTGGGCCGGACTTCGAAGTGACAGCAACAACTTGCCCCACCGCGCCCACGAGTGTGGCGGCGGGAGGGACATGCACGGTCTCCATCGCATTTCGCCCGGAATCCACAGGATCGATCAGCGAAGCAGCTACCTTTACGGATGACGCAGCCAACAGCCCGCAGACCGTTCCACTGACAGCTAAAGGCGTGGCGGGATCTCTGCTGTTCTCGCCGACTACGCTCACGTTTGCCGCGGTGCCCGCGGGAACTGTCAGTCCCTCGCAAACGGCGACGGTTACGAATGAAACATCGGCATCGCTGGGCATTACGGCGATTACTGTGAGCGGCCATTTTGCGCAGACGAATAATTGTCCGAGCTCGCTCGCAGCCGGAGCAAACTGCACCGTATCAGTGACGTCGAATCCGACTGCCAACGGAAACTTTACCGGTTCAGTGAATTTGAAAGACAGCACCGGCAACTTGACGCTGCTGTATCTGTCAGGAGCGGGCGGTTCTTCCGGAGGCAGCGTTACCCTGAGCCCGTCGTCCTTCACTTTCCCAAGTCAGGCCACGGGGACGACCAGCGCACCGGCCTCATTTACATTGACGAATGGTCAATCGACGGCGTTGAGCGTGTCGAGTATCGTGGCGTCCAATTCGGTCTTCACGGAGAGCAACAACTGCGGCAGCTCCGTGGCCGCCAATTCGAGCTGCACGATTTCGATTACATTCACGCCGCAGAGCACCGGGACGCAGACAGGAACACTCTCTGCAAACGACAGTGCGAGCGGAAGTCCCCAGGAGGCCAGCCTTACCGGAACCGGCGCGACGGCCGGAAGCATAACTTTTTCGCCAACTTCACTGGCCTGGGGCAGCGTTGCAGTCGGCAACACGTCTGGTGCGAAGGTCATTACGCTGACCAACAATCAAACGGTGGCGCTGAACATTTCATCGATTACGACTGGACCGGACTTCGAGGAGACGGCAACTACGTGCCCCACTGCACCCACGAGCGTGGCTGCGGGAGGAACCTGTACGGTCTCAATCGTATCTCGTCCGGAATCCATCGGCACGGAGAACGGAGCGGTGACCTTTACGGATGACGCAGCCAACAGCCCACAGTCCGTTCCTCTGACCGGCAAAGGAGTGGCGGGATCGGGTCTGTTCTCTCCGACCTCGCTCACCTTTGCCGCGGTTACTACGGGGACCGTCAGTCCGTCGCAGACGGCCATGTTTACGAATGAGACATCTTCCTCGTTGGGTATTGCGACCATCGGCGTGAGCGGTCATTTCGCGCAGACGAATAACTGCGCCAGCTCGCTGGCTTCCGGCGCAAGCTGCACGTTTACAGTGACATCGAATCCAACGGCCAACGGAACAACTACGGGTTCTGTAAATGTGAAAGACAGCACCGGCAACACGACCCTCCTGTATTTATCGGGAGCGGGCGCTTCCCCAGGCACCGTTACTCTGAGCCCATCCTCTTTCACTTTCCCGAATCAGGTTTCGGGAAGCAGCAGCGCACCGGTTGCATTTACGCTGAACAATACTCAATCTTCGGCGGTGAGCATATCGAGCATCGCACTCTCCAATTCGGTGTTTACCGAGACCGACAACTGCGTTGGTTCCCTGGCTGCCAGTTCGAGCTGCACGATTTCGGTCACGTTCACTCCGCAGAGCGTCGGCACACAGACTGCAACTCTGTCTGTGAATGACAATGCGACTGGAAGTCCGCAGACGGCCAGCCTTACCGGAACCGGCACGACGGCCGGAAGCAGCAAGGTTACGGTGACTCCCGCTTCTTATAGTTTCCCAACACAGGGAGCCGGTACCGTCAGCCCGCCGGTTGCGTTCACCCTCACGAATGGTGAGGCCAGCGCTCTGGCCATCTCGAGCATCTCAATCTCGAACACGGACTTTGCCGAGACAAACAACTGCGGCAGCTCTCTGGCTTCCGGTGCAAACTGCACGATCTCCGTCGAATTTACTCCGCAAAGCAGCAGCGCTCAGTCCGCAACGCTGTCGGTGAATGACAACGCGGGAGGAAGCCCACAGACGGTCAGCCTGACCGGAAACACCGGAGCCGCGACGGTTAAGGTGAAACCGGCAAATCTGGCGTTTGGTCCGCAAATTATCGGTAGGCCAAGCGATTCGCAGAGCGTGACGGTATCGAACACTACGTCGACTGCGGTAACGATCAGCTCGATCACTCTCTCCGGATCTGCATTCAGCATTACCAACACGTGCATTCCGAACGGAAGTTCCACCGGAACTCTCGCTGGCGGCTCCAGCTGTACGATCAGCGTGATTTTTGACCCGTCGGCCGCCGGTTCCTCAGTTGGGGCTGTTAACCTGACGACGAGTACGCCCAGTGGCGCGGTTTCCATTCCGCTGGCCGGAACGGGAGAAGTGGGCGACACGGCGCCGGCCATGCTTGTGACTCCGCAGACCTCGTGCGTGCTGCCATCAGGGACGCAGCAGTTCGCTACGCAGACGAAGAATATCGCCAACCCCTCGACAGTGAACTGGTACGTGAACAGCGTTAAGAACGGATACCCCACCTACGGCACTATCACCGCTGGCGGTCTCTATACGGCTCCAACAACTACCGGGACTTTTACGGTGAAGGCTGTGGATGCAGCGCAGTCGACCCTGAACGCGTCGACCACTATCGCCGTGACTACTACCCCCCTTTACGAGATTTATCCGTACTATTCGTCGGTTCCAGAAGGTGGGCAACAGATCTTCCAGGCGCAGATCTGCCAAGTGCCCGACACCAACGTGACGTTCTCGGTCGACAACATTGCCGGCGGAAACTCAACGGTGGGCACGATAACCAGCGACGGTGTTTATACCGCTCCGAATACAGCTGGAAAACATAGCGTGCGAGTGACAGACAACACGCTGAACAAGACCAGTGGCGCGACTGTAACGGTCTTCTCAAGCATCAATGTGGATTTTGGGTCGCGCACGAACCAGAAGTATCCGATTCGCGCGGGGATTCTGGGAGTGAACCACGTGGATGGCCTGCACAATCCGACGGATGAGGCGATGATCGCGCAGGCGGGCGTCACTTTGTCCCGTACCTACGCGAACTTACAGACAGTCTATGCCACGCAGACGCCGGACTGGACCAAGATCGATCCGCTGATCGCGAATCTGAGCAAGGTCGGAATGCACGTGCTGCTGGAAATTGCGTACACACCGCCGTGGCTGCAGCCAAACCCGAATCCGTGCGGAGCCGGCAATTTCGCGGCGGCGCCGACCAACGACACTACGTGGGGGCAGCTAGCTGCGTCTTTTGTCGCGCACATGGATGCGAACTTCCCGGGCGTGGTGACGGACTACGAAATATGGAACGAGCCTAATACGGCGGATGGTCTTTGCGTCTCCAGCACCAGCAACAAGCTGAACACCTATCTCGCGATCTATGCGGCGGCGGCGCCCCTGATGAAGCAGCAGGCCGCAACGGATGGCGCGACTATCAGGATTGGAGGACCTGTCAGCGCCGGCCTGGACAAGACTTATATAAGCGCGCTCCTCTCCAACTCAACCACGGCTCCCTATGTGGACTTTATGAGCTACCACAATTACATGGCAGGAATACCCGGCACGTACGAGGAATGGGATTCCTATAACGGCAACGAGTCGCTCTATGACCTCACGCAGAATTTCGCCGGGGCGACCTATTCGGAAGCGGAAGGGCTGGTAGCGGCGGGGACGCAGCCGGGCGGCGCGAACACGCCCGTCTACGTCGATGAGTACAACACGAACTGGGATTTCGCGCAGGATTGCTGCAAGAACGATCCAATCTATGCGCCGATCTGGAATGCGCTCTTCGTCAGCGACCTGTTGGACCAGGTATATACAGGAACGCCAACCGTGCCTGCGCAACTCGGCTATTATGCGGCGAACGCATATCCGTACTTCTGCCTGATCGGAACGTGGGACAGCAACATGGATTGCCAATATACGACCGGAAGCACGCCGGTACCGTATCCGCAGTATTACGCGTACCAGATGATGGCGTCGCCGGATTATCTCGGGATGAACAGTGGAGGCTATATGGCGGCTTCCGTCAGTCCGGCGTTTGCCGATGGCGGAATCCAAACCACGGCGTTCTATACACCGAATCAGGACTCGATTCTGATTGTGAACCCGACGTCGACGGCCTACTCGAATATCACCGTCACCATCGAGAACAGCGGATTCTCCTCGCCCTCGGCGAACCTCTATGAGGTCGTGAACGGACAGTCGATCAGCAGCTCGTCAATCACTCTTACACCTTCAGGGAGCGCATACACCGTGAACATTTCCGTGCCGGCATATACCGTTTTGGGCATCTCTGTTCAGGGACCCTGACAACATCTCAGTCTGCGGGCAGCGTCATCCTTGCGGTGACGCTGCCCGCAGAGCTGACTTGATCCCCCATGATCTTAGTGGGACCGGATAACTTGATGCTTATGTTGTGCGCTGGCGGGCGGCCAGGATGCGTGAAAAGGTTGAATCCCTTGAGCAGGCGCTGAAGTTATAGCCGGTCGATGTGCTTGTCTTGACATTTTTCACGTCGGCAATCGAGTTCATTCGCGTGATCGAGCCGGATTCGTCACAGAAGAAGACATCAAACCCGAGACGATTGATGAACAGGTCGCTAATTTCACAGGATGTGTCCTGGCCGTGGTCTTCATAGATCACAACGACCTCGCGCGAACTAAGGACCTCTCGAGCGCCTTCGATGGCCTGCATTTCCGCGCCTTCAACATCGAGCTTAATGACGACTTTGGCGTTGCGATCCGGAATGTACCGGTTGCAGATCGAGTCAACGGTGACGCTGTCGATTTTGTATTCGTGATAACCCTTTTGACCCGTCTTTTCTCGACGGTTCACAACACTGGAGCCGGCATGCCGTTTATCGTGGGTCACGATGGCGAGTGTGTCGCCGTATCGTGACCAGATTGCGCCCAGAACTGTATCGAATCTACCTTCATTCAATTGTGCGTTCCGGTGCAGTTGTTCATAGCTGGAAGGGGATGCCTCCAATGCCACGGTGTGGCCCGGCGGCAATACGCGGCTTGCAATGACGCTCCAATAGCCGATATTGGAGCCGCAGTCCAGGAAGTATGTGTCGGGTTGTGTAAGGACATCTCTCAGGATCAACTCGATCTCCGGCTCGTAGACGAATCCAGGAACAAGAAGCCGGGCCCAATAGCCATCGTTCAAATAAATCTGAAGCTTGCCGCCGGATGGAAGCTTGAGAACAGCTGTGTTATGGCTGTCGAAGAGCGGCGCCATGGCCCAGGTAAATCTCATCATGCCACGATGACGAATCAGACCGGACAGGCCAGCGGCGGCTCCGAGGCAAAATCTTTGCAATTGTGCTGTTGATCCGGACACTTCTGTTACCACGGGCTGCGAAGCTGCGTGCATGTAGTAGTCACTCCTTGGATGTCGCTTCTAAGATGCGATGCTTCTCCTCACAGTTGCCGATGACCGCAATGTCTTATTGCACGGGTTCACGCGTCCCAAACGGGAACGCTCCATAATATCTCTGTGTAGGGGAATTTCGCGCAAACACAAGCTTGCCGATTGAGTCCAGTTCACGTGCAGGCAATGCAGGCTGTTTCTTCACCGTGGCTTCGCTCTACCAATATTGGCGCCTATGCGGACGCGGAAGCGAATACACCGTGGGCCGTGCGTCTCGGGTCTTAAAGCTGACCCAGCACCTAATCCGTAACGGTTAACGTGAGATTAGCGCTATGCGACGTGCCCCCCGGAGTGCCGGTAGACGCCGTCACGGTGACGGTACTGCTTCCAGCGGGTGTGCCCGAGCTTGCATTGGCTCCGAGTTGTGCGCCCGCAGACACCCCGGCTCCCCTGCCCGACAAGGGGCTTCCGCATCCCAACGCGGACATCCCCACACCTAACGCCGTTACAACCACGATGGTCTGGAGGAAGGTCCGCCAGGCTGCGCGTGTCTTCCTGCGGGGAAGGAAACAAAGTGCAAGTAGACCTCCGAAGCCGCTGCCGCCGCGAAGAATCGTGAGTGTAGTCCATGGCGATGTAGACGGCGTGGCCAGTGACACCGTCTGCACATCGGTCGCGATGGTCAGCCCGACATTTACTGTCGTCCCGTTGGGTGTCACCGCTGCGGGAGAGAAGGTGCATGTGGAATTTGCGGGCAGTCCCGAGCAGCTTAACTGGAGAGGGTTGTTAAATCCGCCGATGGGAGTAATGTTCAGGGCTGCGGAGCCTGATGCGCCTCCCGCGATCGTGAGCGCCGGGTTGACCGTCATCGTAAAGTTTGCCGCAGTGTCAGGAGCAACAGCGGAGTTCACCACCAGTTGCACTGTACTGGTTGCGGTTGCGTAGTCGGTGGTGTCGGTGGGAGTGAAGGTCACCTGCAGCGTTGTCTCGCCGACTGGGAGGACGGTGCCAGCTGCGGGATTGTAGACAAACGTGCCGGGCACGCTGGACGTTGCATTGAGTTGCACGGAAGACAGCGCAGTGCCATCGGCGATGGCGGCAGGAGCGGGCCAGGTAATCGCTGGCACGATCTGGGTCACCGTGAGCGTGGAGGTTGCGGTTGCGGTTGAATAGTCGGTGGTGTCGGTTGGAGTGAAGGTCACCTGCAGGGTATAGCTTCCTGCGGGTAGAACGGTGGCCGCGGTTACTGCCGCGGCTCCGTTCGTGTAGGCGTAGGTGCCGGGTACGGCGGTGCTGGCATTCGTCGCCGAGGCATTTAAGACCCCCGATAGAGTGCTGCCGTAGGCGATGGAAGCCGGAGCGGGCCAGGAAATTGCTGAGGTGATCTGGGTCACCGTGAGGGTGGAGGTTGCGGTTGCGGTTGAGTAGTCGGTGGTGTCTGTTGGAGTGAAGGTCACCTGCAGGGTATAGCTTCCTGCGGGTAGAACGGTGGCCGCGGTGACTGCCGTCGTCCCATTGGTGTAGGCGTAGGTGCCGGGTACGGCGGTGGTTCCATTTGCCGCCGAGGCATTTAAATCCCCCGACAGAGTTGTGCCGTAGGCGATGGAAGCCGGAGCGGGCCAGGAAATCGCCGGGGTGATCTGGGTCACCTTGAGCGCGACGGTTGCGGTTGCGGTTGAATAGTCGGTGGTGTCTGTTGGAGTGAAGGTCACCTGCAGGGTATAGCTTCCTGCGGGCAGAACGGTGGCCGCGGTTACTGCCGCGGCTCCGTTGGTGTAGGCGTAGATGCCGGGTACGACGGTGGTTCCATTTGCCGCCGAGGCATTTAAGACCCCCGACAGAGTTGTGCCGTAGGCTATGGAGGTGGGAGCGGGCCAGGAAATTGCCGGGGTGATCTGGGTCACCTTGAGCGCGGCGGTTGCGGTTGCGGTTGAGTAGTCGGTGGTGTCGGTTGGAGTGAAGGTCACCTGCAGGGTATAGCTTCCTGCGGGTAGAACGGTGGCCGCGGTGACTGCCGTCGTCCCGTTGGTGTAGGCGTAGATGCCGGGTACGACGGTGGTTCCATTTGCCGCCGAGGCATTCAAGACCCCCGACAGAGTTGTGCCGTAGGCGATGGAAGCGGGAGCGGGCCAGGAAATTGCCGGCGTGGTTTTGCCCGTTACCGTGAGCGCCGCGGTTGCGGTTGCGGTTGCATAGTCGGTGGTGTCGGTTGGAGTGAAGGCCACCTGCAGGGTGTAGCTTCCCGCGGGTAGAACTGTGGCCGAGGTGACTGCCGTCGTCCCATTGGTGTAGGCGTAGCTCCCCGGCACGGCGGTGCTGCCGTTCTTAGCCGAGGCATCCAATACCCCCGCCAATGTGGTGCCATCGGCAATGGATGTTGGAGCGGGCCAGGTGATTACGGGCGTGATCTGGGTCACGGTGAGCGCGGTGGTTGCCGTTACTTTTGCATAGACGATGGAGTCGGTGGGAGTGAAGGTGACATGCAGGGTGTAGCTTCCTGCGGACAGAATCGTCGCCGCGGTGACTGCCGTGGTTCCGTTGGTGTAGGCGTAGGTACCCGGCACGACTTTGCTGCCGTTCATGGCCGAGGCATTTAAGACCCCCGACAGGCTAGTTCCATAGGCGATGGAAGCAGGAGCTGTCCAGCTGATCACCGGAGTGAATAGGTTCACCTTGAGTGCGTCGGTTGCGGTTGCGGTTGCGTAATGAGTGGAGTCGGTGGGAGTGAAGGTCACCTGCAGCGTGTAGCTTCCTACTGGCAGGACTGTGGCCGCGGTTACCGCCGTCGTCCCGTTGGTGTAGGCGTAGGTACCCGGCACAACGGTGCCGCCGTTCTTGGCCGAGGCAATTAGGATCCTCGTCAGCGTAGCGCCAATGACGACGGAAGCAGGAGGAGACCAGGTGATCACTGGAGTGATCTTGCTGGATACCGTGAGCGCCGTGGTTGCGGTTGCGGTGGCGTAATCGGTGGTGTCGGTGGGAGTGAAGGTCACATGCAGGGTGTAGCTTCCTGCGGGCAGAACGGTGGCCGCGGTGACTGCCGTCGTCCCGTTTGTGTAGGCGTAGGTGCCGGGCAGAACAGTGCTACCGTTCTTGGCCGAGGCATCCAGTACCGTTGACAGAGTTGTACCGCTGACGATGGAAGCGGGGCGGCCCAGGTGATTACCGGAGTGATCTTGCCGGATACCGTGAGTGCGGTGGTTGCGGTTGCGGTGGCGTAGTCGGTGGTGTCGGTGGGAGTGAAGATGACATGCAGGGTGTAGCTTCCTGCGGGCAGAACGGTGGCCGCGGTGACTGCCGTCGTCCCGTTGGTGTAGGCGTAGGTGCCGGGCAGGACGGTGCTTCCGTTCTTGGCCGATGCATCCAGGACCGTTGACAGAGTTGTACCGCTGACGATGGAAGCGGGTGCGGCCCAGGTAATTACCGGAGTGATCTTGCTGGATACCGTGAGCGCGGTGGTTGCCGTTGCGGTTGCGTAATCGGTGGTGTCGGTTGGAGTGAAAGTGACATGCAAGCTGTAGCTTCCCGTGGGCAGAACGGTGGCCGCGGTGACTGCGGTGGCTCCGTTGGTGTAGGCGTAGGTGCCGGGCAGAACAGTGCTGCCATTCCTGGCCGAGGCATCCAGGACCGTTGACAGAGTTGTACCGCTGACGATGGAAGCGGGGGCGGCCCAGGTGATCACCGGCGTGATCTTGCCGGATACCGTGAGTGTTGTGGTAGCGGTTGCGGTGGCGTAGTCGGTGGTGTCGGTGGGAGTGAAGACGACATGCAGGGTGTAGCTCCCTGCGGGCAGAACGGTGGCCGCGGTGACTGCCGTCGTCCCGTTGGTGTAGGCGTAGGTGCCGGGCAGGACAGTGCTACCGTTCCTGGCCGAGGCATCCAGAACCGTTGACAGAGTTGCACCACTGGCGATGGAAGCGGGGGCGGCCCAGGTAATTACCGGAGCAGCCTGAGTTATGGTCAGCGTTCCATTTATCTTAGTTACCGTGTAATCGGCCAGATCGGTTCCACTGGCTGACGGCACGATGGGATAGGTTCCCACTGTGCTTGCCTGCGTTGCCGTGGTGGTTGCGGTCGCGGTGAAGGTTTCTCCATTCACGGCTCCGCTGACTGTTGCGGTGAGAGCCGGATTGGGCAGACCGTAGGCGCGCGTGGCATTTGCGGCGGTCACCGTCAGCCCATTCAGCGTCCCCGGGTGGATGGCTACCCACTCTGTGAGGGTGTGTACCCGGCTTCCGCTGACAGCGAAGACGGTAATGGCAACGGTTTGCGCGGTGGCTGCAGAGGACGCGGTGAGTGTCAGAGTGGAGTTGCCGCTGACAAGTGTGGATGGGCTGAAGGATGCACTCACTCCGGAAGGAACCCCCGAGACGGAAAGCTGTACCGTTCCGAAGCCGAAGGACCTCACCTGCAATGGAATCGCAAGTGCACCGTTGGACATAACGAAGCTCGATATATACGCGGCTGCATCATGAGCGGACAAACTGAAATCGGGATAGCTGGCAGCAGGGATAGCGCATGCATTCGCTGGCGCACTCGAGAGTTGCCAGGATGAGGTAGTGTCAGCGGCCATGCTTTGCCAGCTTGCAGCGTTCACATACTTTCTATCTGGTAGACCGAATACCACCGGATTGGCTGCATCGAACCAGTCGTTGTCTGCCGAATGCAGGCTGTCGACAAACGTCGACCAGTCAGTACCGGACAAGTAGGTATTGAAGATCATCTGCCCGGAGCCTACGGCGGTGAACGCGTTGTTCTCCAAAGTAGTGTTTGCGGTGTCGACGTTGGTTTCTACTCCGGTTTGAAAGTTTGTGACACTTCGAGTTCCAACATGGCCGGCCAGGAAAATCTGCGCGTTCTGGTCAGGCACAAGATTTCCAACCGTATTTCCATTGTTGTAGAAGGTATTACCGGTCACAGTTACGCCGCCAGCATTGATGAGGTTGATGCCGGTTCCGCCTCCGCAGAAACTGCTGTTCTCGACGGTGAACGGGCCCTGGCTCGCTTCCAGCTGCATATTCTCAACCAAACTATTGACCAGGCGGGCGCCGTTGACCGTGACATTCATATTGTCTGTATCGAAATGCAGACCATTGGATCCATTGTTATAGGAGCGCTGGCCGCTGACGGTGATGGTATGGGCGTGCATGATCTTTACGCCCCCCATCGCATCGTCATAGAGTCCAACCATCTCGCCGCGCCAGTTGTTGTAATCCGTCTCGTTGTTTTCAAAAAGAGCGTTGCTAACTTCATAGGTGCCCAGTCCCAGGCCGCCATTGTAATTTCCGATGGAATTCTCCACGGTATAGTGGTTGCTGCTGCTGATTCCGAGGCCGGCCCAGTTGTTCCAGTTCGCCTGAATGGTGTCAAACAGAACATTGCTGCTGCTGTAGAGGTTGGCGCCATAAGAATTGATGCAGGAAGCCGCATGTTGAAAGACCAGCCCCCTGAAAACAAGATTCTTGCTGTCTGCGACGGTCAGCGTTGACCGTCGTGCCGCTACTTCCACCTGCGCTGTAGTCATATCTGTTCCGGTGGGTGGATCGACTTCGACCTCCTCATACGAGCTGTTCACGAAGAAGGTGCCGGGCTTCAGTTGCGAGGCAGACATCACCTGGGTCATCGAGTTCCCGTTGACGAAAATCATTTCATTGGCCAGAACAACGGGAGGCATGCCCGTGTACCAGTCCGTGGGCAAAGGGCATCCGCCGACTGAATCGGTCCAGGGAAAGTTATAGACGCCGGGGCTTCCGGAAGACCAGTTTGTGAGTACATCGGCCCCATCTATATACACCGTGCCAGGGGTTGCAGCCTCAATGGTCATGGCGGCAGCGGTGTTGGCGGCAAAAGATACCGCTTCGCGATACACGCCGGGAGCGATGAGAACCTTGACTCCGATGGAGCGCTTGTTTTGCACGAGCGCCAGGGTGACGCCATGTTGGATTGTTTTTACCGGTTGGGAAGACGATCCAGGATATGTGTCGGATCCGGACTGGCCGTTCACATAAATCGTGACTGGCTCGTTCTCGATCACGTTTGCCTGGGCTGAGGCGCAATTGTTGCAGGCGGCGCCCAGCAGCAATGCAATTGCCCCGAAAAAGTATTTAAGCGTCATAAGTGCCTCTCGAGCTCTGTTTAGGGTCAGCTCCTGGGGGAGTCGACGCGGCATGCTGGTTCACGAACCAACGTAGGTCCGTCCTCGAATGCTTCTTTTTGGTGTGCCTTATGCAGCCGCCGCCTGGGAAAACGGGCACACCACTGGCCTGGACCGCACAGAGCTTTCCCGGAGCGCATCATGGGAAGCACGGCCAAGTTATTTATTTTTTACGACTTAGCAACGCCAAAGCTTAGGAGGAAAGTGAGCCCAGAACGGGCCACTTGAGAAACACAAAAACGCATAAGCGGGATAAAACAGGGCCCACCTTCGCGTATAAGTTAGGTAATGCTGATTTGGTTACGTCGGTTATAACCAAACTTCCTACTGCTTGACAACCATTTTTTTTAGCAAAGCATCAAAAAAAGACCCATGAGAGTAACGGCCTCTGATCCTTGAGCCTTGTGCGATGAGGATAAGTATTTGTTGAAATGGTGGTTAGAGAGCTCTCTTTGCCCAGAAAGGGATGAGATAAAGATGAGAAAAAAAGCTAGCGCATCACTCGGCAGCGGTCTGGAATTCTCATCGTCCCCACGATTTGCCGGGACGTAGCCACAGATTACCGGCGGAACCACTTCGCATCGACTGCGCAGAACTGTGAAGGGTTCCGCGGATTGCGGGCCGGGAGAAGATGCTTCGTCGGAGACGAGATGCGAACAGCTGGTCTGAGCCGCCGAGCGGGACTCTTATCGGCGGCGTTTGGCCGAAAGATTTTTGGGCAGAGTGTCGGCCATGGCGAACGCGGCCGCAGATTCGGCTTTCAGGATTGCCTTGCCAGCCTCAGATCGAAGACGGATATACCAATCCGCAAGAGGAAATTCCGAACCGGGCTCGCTGCTCTCCTTCAGCGTCTGGAGTGATGCCTGCTTCTTCGCAGCGGATTTCTCCAGGAAATCTGCCGCCAGGCGCCGCTCTTTACCGATCCACAAGGCAAGCAACGCGACTCGAAGATCGGCATCGAGATCGCCGCTGGGGCCATCCTCAATCAGGTCGCGCCAACCGGATTTCAGAAGCTTTTTGCCAGCCGGCGTGATCCCGTAATCAGTTCGTCCCCGCGGTCCGGGTTTACCCATGCGAACAAACCCGGACTCCAGCAGCCTCTGGAGTGCGGGAATCGTTGCTCCGGGGGACAGGTTGGCTGTTCTCTGAAGGTCATACGGAGTCGAAATTCCGCTTTCGTTCAGCGCCAGCACAAAGAGATCGAGATCGGTCCGGCGGCGCTTGTCGCGAGTCTGAGACATGTGCAATCAGTATACGAAGCCAGAACCAGATGGATCTACGAGAGAAGGCTGAGCGCCACAGGACTACGGCGCTCAGCGGGAAAACCTCAGCGCTCACCGCGGCGGCTATTGCCGGGTTCAGCGCGAGCAGGACTCTGCTTTTCCTATTCAAGCAGCCTTGAGTACTTCACTCTTGGACGCGATGCACTCCATCAAGTCCTTCCAGGACTTGATGAACGATGCGGCCCCTTCGTCCTGGAGTTGCGCGCCCAGAGCGTCAGTGTCAATGCCCGCCTTTGCAAATTTCGCCAGCCCGTCTTCGACATGCGCAGGCAAGGTCTCGCCGATAATTCCGTGGTCGGCAAGGGCTTTCAACGTGGCATCGGGCATAGTGTTCACGGTAAAGGGCGCGGCGAGAGCCTGGATGTACAGCGTATCTGAGGCTTTGGGATCTTTTGTTCCGGTGCTGGCCCAGAGCAACCGCTGGGCGCGGGCGCCGGCGTTGAAGATGCGCTGCCAGCGCGGCAGAATCGAGCGCGTTGCGATAACTCTCATACATCTGTCCGGCAACGGCGATGCCAAGCTGGTTGCGCAGCGTTGCCGGAGCCTTGTCCGCTACTGCTACATCCCAGCGGCTGACGAACAGCGAAGCCACGGAGCCAACATCCGGATTCAGTCCGGCAGCGATACGCCGCTCGATGCCGCGCAGGTACGCCTCGGCGGCCGCTACATACTGCGCGCTCGAAAACAGGAGGGTCACGTTGATCGGCACGCCCGCGAAGATAGCCTCCTCGATAGCGGGCAGGCCCTCCTTCGTGCCTGGAATCTTGATGAAGAGATTGGGCCGTCCTGCGCGAGCGTGGAGTGCCTTGGCCGCGGCGAGGGTGCCGGACGTGTCGTGGGCCAGCAGCGGCGAGACCTCCAGCGACACCCAGCCGTCCACGCCGTTCGTCCGGTCGTGGATCGGCCGAAACAGATCGGCGGCCTGCCTGAGGTCCTCCATCGCCAGCTCGAAGAACAGCGCCTCGCCCGACTTGCCTTCCTTCAATTTCTGGCGGATGGCGTCATCGTAGTCGTGGCTGTTCTTGATGGCGTGATCGAAGATCGTGGGGTTCGAGGTGAGCCCCGTGACCGAGAACTCCTGGATGTAGCGGCGGAGCGTGCCGCTGGTCAGCAGACCGCGGGTGATGTTGTCGAGCCAGAGGCTCTGGCCCATTTCGTGGAGTTTTTGGGTCGCTTTCATGATTTCCCTCCTGATGGAACGATGCGGTATTGGTTTAGCCGCGCTGCCCGCAAGCACGGCAGAGGCTGGCTGCGGCAGGGTTCACCCCTCCGGATGTCTCTTCGCGTCTGGGTTATGCCAACGATCGCCTCCAGCGAGTGTGCCGGGGTTCACCATGGCATAGAGAGGCCGGAAAGCTCATCTTGTGGGCGAGATCACCGGTCGCACCGAAGAGCACCAGCGCCTCTGATCGGGAGGCAGCCATCAGGCAGCCTCTTTTTTTGAGGCGGCCTTTTCCTCATGGCCGCCGAATTCGTAACGAAGCGCGGACAAGAGCTTGTCGGCGAAGTCATCCTCACCGCGCGAGCTGAAGCGTTCGTAGAGCGCGGCGCTGAGAACGGGCGCTGGAACGGACTCGTCGATCGCCGCTTTGATCGTCCAGCGTCCCTCGCCCGAATCCGACACCCTGCCGGCAAACTTCGCGAGATCGGGGCTGTCGAGCAGCGAGGTGGCGGCAAGATCCAACAGCCACGAGGCGATGACACTGCCGCGGCGCCAGACTTCGGCGACGTCGGCCAGATTCAGGTCGTAAGCATAGTTTTCGGGATCGCGCAGCGGAGTAGTTTCGGCGTCGACCGCACTCTTCTGTTTACCGGCGTTGGCGTGGCGCAGGATATTCAAGCCTTCCGCGTAGGAGGCCATCATGCCGTACTCGATGCCGTTGTGAACCATCTTGACGAAGTGGCCCGCGCCGTTGGGTCCGCAGTGCAGATAGCCGTGCTCCGCGGTGCCGCCGACCTTCTCGCGGCCGGGCGTGCGCGGAGCCTCTTCGATCCCGGGAGCCAGCGCCGCGAAAATAGGTCCGAGGCGCCCGAACGACGGCTTCATCCCCGCCAATCATCAGGCAGTAGCCGCGCTCCGCTCCCCATACCCCTCCGCTTGTTCCGACGTCCACATAATGGATACCCTTCGGCTTCAAATCGGCAGCGCGGCGAATGTCATCCTGGTAGTAGGAATTGCCACCGTCGATGACTATGTCGTCTCGTTCTAGGAGCGGGATGAGGTTCTTCAGAGTTGAATCGACCGCAGCCGCCGGCACCATCATCCAGACGGCGCGTGGTTTTTTCAATTTCCCGGCAAACTCTTCGAGCGAGGCCGTTCCGACCGCGCCCTCTTTCGCGAGTGCCTGCACAGCTTTCTGATTCGTGTCGTAAACGACGCAATGGTGGCCGGCTTTCTGGAGCCTCAGCACCATGTTGGATCCCATCCTGCCCAGTCCGATCATGCCCAGTTCCATGTCATTTCTCCTTTTCTTAGTTCTGGGGTTCAACCGCCACTACGTTCGCCACTCGGCGTCGATGACGTTCGGTCCCGCTAAAATCCGCATACTGAGAAGTCACGATCAGGTTCCGCGCGAGCATCGACGATGGACAGAGAAAACACGATGCGAAGCGGTTCATGAACTATGGCTTCAATTGTTCGCCCTGGCACGTGGGGTGCTGACATTGGCATGCTATTTCTGTGATGCGCTTTGCATCGGCGCAGGTTCCGCTGCAATAACTCTCCCCGTTTGCACGCACACAGTTGCACGCGGGATGGGAGCATTCAGCTGTCGGAGTTATGGGACCTCCTTTTTCTCGAACGTGCTCGTCTATTTAAGAAGAACCTGTCCGTGAAGAGATAAAATTATAGCGTCGAATAGCTTGGCAGTCGATTCCGAAGCACATTCGTACTCGCACACTTGCGACAGCATCGCGCCAGCGCGAGGAATAATCTGTTCGCTTTTGCTCATCGTTTTGCAGATATCCGATTGCGGAGTGGAAGGAAGGAAATCGCGCAATATTCCCGTAAAGCCTTCCCGACGGCAATCCATTACCACTCTCCAGAGTGAGTAGCCATTCCATTGCTCGAGCAAAAGTGCGCAGTTTCTCATCGCCAATAGCTGGATGTCCTGAGGAAGGAGAATTGAACATGAAGATCAATCCCAGAGCGGGGCAACTGGCCAATGCCTCTGACCTCGTCGACGTGCCGAAGCTGATCACCGCCTACTATGAGGATCAGCCGGATCCGCATGTCGCGGAGCAGCGCGTCGTCTTTGGCACATCGGGCCACCGAGGATCATCCTTCGATCGGTCCTTCAATGAATGGCACATTCTGGCCATCACGCAGGCGATTTGCCTGTACCGGCAGCAGCACAAAATCGATGGGCCGCTCTTCCTCGGCATCGATACGCACGCGCTTTCGCGGCCGGCTTTTGCAAGCGCGCTTGAAGTCCTGGCTGCAAACAGCGTGGACGTCATGCTCGCGGAGAAAGACGACTACACGCCAACGCCCGTGATCTCTCATGCAATTCTTACCTACAACCGCGGCCGCAAAACCGGTTTGGCCGACGGCATCGTGATCACACCGTCTCACAACCCTCCTGAATCGGGTGGGTTCAAGTACAATCCGCCTCATGGCGGCCCGGCGGAAGAGGAGGTCACTTCCTGGATTGAAGCGAAGGCCAATGAGTTCCTCAGCAAACCATCTCGCTGGCGTCAAGCGCATGCCTCTTGAGAAAGCTCTATCGTCTCCCACTACGCATAAACACGACTACCTGACAGCATATGTTGAAGATCTTCAAAACATCATCGATATGGAGGCCATCCGCAACTCTGGGATTAAACTTGGGCGTCGATCCGCTTGGCGGGGCCGGCGTGCATTACTGGGAACCGATTGCCGAGCGCTATGGTTTGAATCTTAAAGTTGTGAATGATGTTGTCGATCCGACGTTCCGCTTCATGACCCTCGACTGGGATGGCAGGATTCGCATGGATCCATCGTCCGAGTACGCGATGCAGTCCCTGATCGCCTTGAAGGATAAATTTGATGTCGCCTTCGCCTGCGATACAGACCATGACCGGCATGGAATCGTGACAAAGAGCAGCGGGCTGCTGCCGCCCAATCACTATCTGGCGGTTTGCATCCATTACCTCTTTGCCAATCGACCCCAGTGGGGCAAAGATGCGGCGGTGGGCAAGACGGTGGTCAGCAGCAGCATGATCGATCGCGTCACGGCGAAGCTGGGCAGGAAGCTTTACGAAGTTCCAGTGGGCTTCAAGTATTTCGTGGACGGCCTCTTGCACGGCAAGCTCGGCTTTGCTGGCGAGGAAAGCGCCGGCGCCTCATTCCTGCGCCGTGATGGTACGGTGTGGACGACGGACAAAGACGGCATCATCGCCGCGCTGCTGGCGGCGGAAATCACCGCCAAAATGAAGAAGGATCCCGGCGAGATCTACCGGAGCTCACGAAAAAATTTGGCGACCCGCTTTACGACCGGACAGAAGCGCCCGCAACCAACCGCAGAAGGCGGTGCTCGAGAAGATGACCAAAGAAAGCATCCAGGTCCCCGATCTGGCGGGCGAGAAGATCCTGACCATCCTGACCAACGCACCCGGGGATGGCAAGTCGATCGGCGGTGTCAAGGTCGTTGCCGAAAGTGGGTGGTTCGCGGCCCGTCCCTCCGGCACGGAAGAAATCTACAAGATCTATGCCGAAAGTTTCAGCGGCAAGCGACATCTCGAACAAATTGAGGCAGAGGCCCAGGCCATCGTTGGCAAGGCATCTCGCGACCGCGGTTACTGTCTCCTAACCATCAGCGGGTTGGAGGGACACATTGAGCGAACCAAACGCAGTTACCATTTGGCCAAGAGTTGAAGGAATCGATGCACTGGCTGAACTGGCGCTCAACCTGCATTGGTCCTGGAACCATGCGGCGGACGAGCTATGGGAACGGATTGGACCCCGAACTCTGGGCAGCCACGCAAAATCCGTGGGTCGATCCTGCAGACAGTATCGAAGGAAAAGATCGAAGCTCTGCTGGCGACGCAGCCGGAGTTTCGTCAGCGTGTCGACGATTTGCTGCGCCAGAACCGCGAATCGTATCAGCTCACAGGCATGGTTCCAGAAGAAGCACCCGGATGCCGCGCTCACCTCGGTCGCCTACTTCAGCATGGAGTTCATGTTGAGCGAAGCGTTGCCCATTTACTCGGGCGGACTTGGCAATGTGGCGGGCGACCAAATGAAAGCGGCCAGCGACCTTGGGGTTCCCGTCGTCGGAGTCGGCTTGCTCTACGGCCAGGGATATTTCCGCCAGGACTTCGACTCGGAAGGACGGCAGCGGGCACTTTATCCGGTCAATGATCCGGGCCAGTTGCCCATCCGGCCGCTGCGGCGAGCCGAATGGGGAGTGGCTGCGGTTGCAGATTCAACTGCCCGGCTCGAAGATCTGGCTGCGCTGCTGGGAAGCGTTTGTTGGAAGAACGAAGCTCTATCTGCTCGACACCAATGATTTCGCCAACTCCCGCAGCTTATCGCGGAATCACCAGCGAGCTTTATGGCGGCGACGCTGGAGATGCGGCTGAAGCCAGGAGATTGTTCTTGGTATCGGCGGCTGGCGTTTGTTGCGGGCGCTGGGTCTGCAGCCCGAGGTATGCCATCTCAATGAAGGCCATGCGGCGTTTGCCGTGCTCGAAAGGGCGCGCTGCTACATGGAGGATCATAAAAAGCCGTTTGATCTGGCACTGACCGTCACGCGGGCGGGAAATATCTTTACCACCCATACCGCGGTCACCGCCGGCTTCGACCGCTTCGATCCCAGACTTGTCCGAAAAGTATCTCGGCCATTATGCACAGGATGAACTCGCCATCTCGCTTGAGGATCTGCTCGCGTTGGGCCGGCAGAATCCTGGAGATGCTTCGGAACCCTTCAATATGGCGTAGCTCGCCGTCCGGGGCAGCGGCCAGGTCAACGGCGTGAGCAAGCTGCATGGGCGGGTGAGCCGGCATATCTTCCAGCCACTCTTTCCGCGATGGCCCGAGGAGGAGGTTCCGATCGGCTCCGTGACCAACGGCATTCACGTACCGACCTGGGATTCGGCAGAGGCGGACGCGCTCTGGACCACGGCCTGCGGCAAAGGGCGTTGGCGCGGGGACAGTCCGGTCGAGGATGACGTTCGGCAACTCACCGACACGCAATTGTGGCTGATGCGTACCGAAGGGCGAAAGACGTTGATCGGCTGCGCGCGCAAACGGTATGCGCGTCAGCTTGCCGCAGAAGGTGGAACTCTGTCGGATTCGAGCGGCGTTCTCGATGAGAACGTGTTGACGCTTGGATTTGCGCGCCGCTTTGCTACCTATAAGCGCCCCAATCTCCTCCTGCACGATCCCGAGCGGCTGGTTCGTCTGCTTTCCGATCAGCGGCGCCCGGTGCAGCTGATTCTTGCCGGGAAGGCGCATCCTCAGGATCTGCCTGGGCAGGCGCTGATCAAGCAGTGGAATGACTTCCTCAAGCGTCCGGAGAGTCCGCGGCCGTGTTGTCTTCCTCAGCGATTACGACATGCTGTTGGCGCAGGAACTGGTGCAGGGCATCGATCTCTGGATCAACACGCCACGACGCCCCTGGGAAGCCTGCGGAACGAGTGGAATGAAGGTCCTCGTCGAACGGCGGCCTGAATCTTTCCGAACTGGACGGCTGGTGGGCGGAAGCCTATTCGCCCGAGGTTGGCTGGGCCATCGGCGATGGCAAAGAACATGGCGAAGATCCGGCATGGGATGCTCAGGAGGCCGAAACCTTGTATACGCTGCTGGAAGGCGAGGTCATCCCGGAGTTTTATGAACGGGAGGAAAAAGGTATGCCATCAAGTGGCTGCGACGCATCCGCGAGAGCATGGCGCGGCTCACTCCGGAGTTTTCCGCTGCCCGTGCCATCCGCGAATACACGGAGGATCACTATCTTCCTGCTGCCTCTGGTTACCATGAGCGCGCGGCCGCGGACAGCGAGGTTGGCGCAAGTCTGCTCCAATGGCAACAGAATATCGCTCGGCATTGGGATACTGTGCGCTTTGGCGCGCTGGGCGTTGAGACGCACGACGGCAGGCATGTCTTTCGAGTAGAGGTCTTTCCAGGCGATCTCAAGCCCGATCAGTTCAAGGTCGAACTTTACGCCGAACCCTTAGGGGATGGCCGACCTGATCTCGGGGCCATGAAGGCGTGCGAGGCTTGCCCGGCTCCCGCCGATGCCCTTAGCTATTCTGCCGAGATAGGCGCAGCCCGCTCTGCGAATGACTACACTCTGCGGGTCGTTCCCCATCATGAAAATGCTTCCGTGCCTCTCGAAGCTTCGCAGATCCTGTGGCAACGCTGATGGACAACACGGGGTGCAGAAACGAACGCAGTGGATGATTCATTCATCAAAGGACTATCGACTCTCAATGGAGCGGCACATGGACAACCCACATCAGGCGCTCATTGAGTCCCACGCTGAGGAGATTTATGCCAGCCATCCCTATCCGCTCGGCCCGACCATAACTCCCCAAGGAACAAACTTCAGTGTCTTTTCCGCCAATGCCACAGGAATGGAGATCGTCCTCTTTGACCATGCAGATGACCCTCATCCCGCACCGAGTCATCCCATTCGATCCAACTCTCCATCGTACATCTCACTACTGGCATATCTTTGTGCCCGGAATAAAGCCGGGACAACTTTACGGCTATCGCGCCGATGGTCCCGACGATCCGCCGAGCGGACATCGTTTTGACCGGCACAAGATTCTGCTCGACCCTTATGGCAAGAGTGTGTCCATCGGCCGGAACTATGATCGAGCAGCCGCCAGCCGGCCGGGGGATAATGCAGCGACCTCGATGAAAAGCGTGGTGGCCGATCTGAGCGCGTTCGATTGGGAGGGGGATCGGCCCCTCAACCGGCCGTTCCGCAGGACAGTCATCTATGAAATGCATGTGGCGGGATTTACGCGTCACCCTGACTCAGGCGTTGCGGCTGCCAGCCGGGGCACGTATCTTGGGGTCGTCGAAAAGATTCCCTATCTTCAGGAGTTGGGTATCACAGCCGTCGAATTGATGCCTGTCTTCCAGTTCGATGCCCAGGACGCTCTGCCGGGACTCAGCAACTACTGGGGCTACAGCCCCGTATCCTTCTTCGCTCCTCATCTTGCCTACAGCGCCAGCAAGGATCCCGCTGGCTTGTCTGGACGAGTTTCGAACAATGGTGAAGGAGCTGCACCGGGCCGGCATCGAGGTCATTCTCGACGTGGTGTACAACCATACCGCCGAAACGGATGAGAGAGGACCGACATTCTGCTTCCGCGGGCTGGAAAACAGCTTTTACTACATTTTGAATAACGAGAATAAGGCCACTTATGCGAACTATACCGGCGCGGGCAATACTCTCAAGGCAAACCACTCCATCGTAAAACGCCTTATTCTCGACAGTTTGAAGTACTGGGTTTCCGAGATGCACGTCGACGGCTTTCGTTTTGATCTTGCGTCCATCTTTTCACGAGACGAGTCGGGTAAGCCGATGATGAATCCTCCCATCCTTTGGGAGATCGATTCGGATCCAGTGCTGGCAGGCACCAAGCTGATTGCAGAAGCATGGGATGACGGCGGTTTGTACCAGGTGGGCAGCTTCGGACGGGACAAGTGGAAGGAATGGAACGGGCAATTCCGCGACGATGTTCGCAGTTTCGTCAGAGGCGATCGGAACACGGTCGTGAAGCTTCGGGAGCGCATTTCCGGGAGTCTCGATTTGTATGGAGCAGGGCATCGGCCGGTTGGGCAGAGCATCAATTTCGTCACCTGCCACGATGGGTTTACCCTCAACGATCTTGTCTCCTATAACTTCAAGCACAACGAAGCGAACCATGAACTGAATAACGACGGCACGAACGCGAATTTCAGTTGGAACGGTGGCGTGGAGGGTCCCACGACCGACGCGAACATCGAGCGTTTGCGTATACAGCAGATCAAGAACTTCTTCGTGCTCGTTCTGCTCTCGGTTGGAACGCCGATGCTGCTGATGGGAGACGAAGTGCGGCGCACGCAACACGGAAACAACAACGCCTATTGCCAGGATAATGAAACCAGTTGGTTCGACTGGAAGCTTTGCGCCGCTAACGCAGAGATGGCACGGTTCGTGCAGCATATGGTTCGGTTCGTCTCGACTTCAATCGTGGAATCGAAGGCGGTCGACTTACCCTTGAGGAGTATCTCAGCAATGCCCGTATCGAATGGCATGGCATTGAGCTTGGCAAGCCCGACTGGAGCAACGACTCCCACAGCGTTGCCTTCACTCTGCATAGTTTCGTCTGCAGCCAGGTACGGTACATTGCGATGAATGCCTATTGGAAACCACTGAAGTTTGCCCTTCCTCCTGTCACCGGCGGCACGGATGCAGGCTGGCTTCGCCTTATAGACACTTCTCTTCCATCGCCGGAGGACATACTGGAAGAGGCGGCGGGAGTGCCCGTGGCGGCCTCGACATACCTCGTCAGCCCGCGGTCTGTCGTTATGCTGCATTACGACTATGCAACATCGGAGGCGAAGCGGAATTGACAGAGATGCGGGAAGGTAGATGCGCCCCGGGTCTCGAAAGATTAAGGAGCCAGGGATTCTCTCGTTCCACAATTGAATCGAAGCGCACCCCAAGGAGAAGAAATCATGGCGACTGCAACGATCGCAACCCGCCCCCCCTTGCCTCCATTCACCCGCGAGAGCGCTGATTCAAAAAGTACGACTCGCCGAGGATGGCTGGAACTCGCGCGATCCGGCGAAAGTAGCGCTGGCCTACGCGATCGATTCACGATGGAGGAACCGTTCGGAGTTCATCAATGGGCGAAGCGAAATCATTGCTTTCCTCTCTCGCAAATGGGCCAGGGAGCTGGACTACAGACTCATCAAGGAAATGTGGGCGTTCACTGGAAACCGCATTGCCGTTCGCTTTGCTTACGAGTGGCACGATGATTCTGGTCACTGGTATCGCTCCTATGGCAATGAGAACTGGGAGTTCAACGATGACGGGCTCATGGCGTCAAGGCATGCGTCAATCAACGACCTTTCCATTTTGCAGGCAGACCGCAAATACCACTGGCCCCTCGGCCGACGTCCCGAAGACCACCCGGGATTGAGTGACCTCGGACTCTAGTCCTATCACCGCGAGAGAGGTTCTCGGGAGGTCACCGCGAGAGAGGTTCTCGGGAGGCCTGGTACATGAGTTTCATGATGGCGCAGAAAAAACCTGTGTCATACGCATGTCATAGATAGGTCCTAGTCAATTGGTCCCCTGACCTATTGATTTGGAGCATTAGATCGATGAGAACGGAAAGTCGAAAGCCATTTACCCGTGACGACCAGGGCTACCTCCGCCCCTTTCGCTTAAAGGAGTGGCCTACGGCTAGGCTCAATAAGCCACCAATTTCACCGACCGTTGCCCCGCCTAACCACCGCAGGAGCTCAGCATCCAGATGGAAGCCCCCCACTTCAAATCCCTGCAAGAAGTAGATCAGCATTGTCCCTGCCAGGAGCAAGCCGTACGCCCAGAGCAGAAATGAAACAATGCGCTCCCGTGTATTCAAATCGCTTGTTAGGCTGGCCTCAGCTACCCAGTCCTTCACAGGGGTCTCTGCGGGTCGGGCTTTGACTGGACTCACGACTCACCGCTTAGAGCGGCTCCCGCTGGGGTCGCGGCCGCAACCCGCCCCCGCCCATGCCGCTTGGCCACCCGGCGAAGAAGCGGTGTTACAAACACGCGGTGATTCTCATCGTCAGGTGAGGTTGCTACGATCTCTTTGCCTTGGGCTACTTCCTCGACGGCCCAGTCCAAAATCGTCAAAGCGTTGTTGAATAATTCTTTCATGCTGTTGGCACCAGTCTTTCTTTTGAGAGCATTGATCTCATCCATTTGAGATTCATCCAATTCAAAGTTCAGTCGCACGGGGTTTCTCCTTAGCGGAAAAGTTGAGGAACCGACCCTGGGGGAAAGTACGCAGACGAGCGAGGTTGATTCGTGCTAGTTCATAACAGGCTAAGGGCAAGAACTGCTCACGTCAATAAGCAGTTCGTACTCAACTTCTACTCATTAGTAATGCCCCATAAGGAGAAAAGGTTGCAAATTTGTTCCCTAACCCTCTGTGCACGACATTTCGCTTTTTATCCCCATGTTTCAGATCTGCACCCTGCCCTCAAGAACATCGCTAATGCAAGGAATGAGAGGAACAAGGTAAGGGAAGCAGTCGCAACAGCACTTGAGCGCGCCACGTCACATTTCGCGTCATAGTCGACTTATTGCTATGACCCGAACCGCTTGTAAGTGATTGATTTTATGGTGCGCCCAGAGAGATTCGAACTCCCGACCTACTGATTCGTAGTCAGTCGCTCTATCCAACTGAGCTATGGGCGCACGCTTGCGAAGGCGACTACGAACTTTTTTAAGATACAAGGTTTTGCGCTGCTGCGCAACCGGGTTTCGCGCCGAAAATCGTCTCAGAGTTTGGAGGTTCGTTCCCATGGCTGGAGAACTTTTACAGAGGCCATTCCGGCTGCGGTTGCGGCCTGAATGCCCATCGCGGTGTCTTCAAAGACGAGGCAGCTTTGCGGGGCTACTCCGAGTCTTTCGGCGGCCATGAGAAAGGCTTCAGGATCGGGTTTGCTGCGCTGGTAGTCTCCGGCGCAGACGAGCGTTTGGAATTTGTCGAGAAGATTCAGGGATTCGAGCGATGCGATTACAGATTCGCGGGTACTTCCGGAGACTACAGCGAAGGGAAGGTTTCCGTGATAAGTTTCGATCACTTCGAGGACTTCGGGAACAGCGGTTAGCCGGGGAAGGAAATCGTAATAGAGATTTTCTTTGCGGACGGCTACTGCCTCAACGGGCATTTCGAGGCCATTTTTTTCATTGAGCGTGGAGATGATCTCGTGGACGGGCATTCCGCCCCATGAATAAAAGAGATCTTCAGGGAAATCGCAGCCGTGCTCGGAGAGAGCCTGCTTCCACGCGACATAGTGCAGCGGCATGGAGTCGGCGATGGTTCCGTCGCAGTCGAAGAGATAGGCCTGGAAGGGTCCGGCGGGTAAGTCTAAGTTTCATGTATGAGTTATCTTTTTATTTGGCTTGCGCGGGCGCGGCTTCGGCCGGCGGCTGCGGCGGGATGAGCGATAGCTCTTCGACCAGATCGATTCCGGCGCGGCGGAGGAGTTCGTACACGATCTGCTTGTTAAGCCGGGTTGCGTCGTACTCGATGCGGATGGTGTTCCACTCAGGGTCGATCTTGATGCGGCGGATGCCGTAGACCTCGCGCGCATTGCCGAGTGCGAACATGGCGGCTTCAGAAGGATGGCGTTCGTAGCGGTAGAGGACTTCGAGCTGCGTCATAGCTTGATGATAGCAGCGCAGGGTATGGGTGGATCAATATGACCGATCCGCCGATTCACGCACGAACTCCAAAGGTAAGTACCAGCAGCGCGAATGCTACAACCAGTCCGCAGGTTCTTAGCCAATGGTACAGATTCCAGCGACGCTCCTGCGATTTCCAATCTGCGGGAAGGGCTTCGGGTTTCCACCTGATAATCCTCTTGTTGATGGGCACTGGACCAAGGAGCGAAAATACAACAGCAAGGATCTGGATAACCAGAGCAACGGCAGCGAGCTGCCATGCGGTGTCACTCAGATGTTCGAAGGGCAGGAGAAGTAGAAGATTCAGAAGAGTGGAGCCCGACATCCAGAATGGCATTACGCGGCCAAACAGTGAAGCGAACGATGAGCGCATCGGTATGTGCACTTCCAATGGTTGCCGGTTGAAGGTGGGATGGGCGAACGCCGCTACGTTTAACTCGCTTCCACACATAAGGCCAAGCACCAGCACGGCAATGAGCTGAAGCGCCATGGAGATGGGTCCTCCTTTGCGTTCGATGTTGCTCGGGAGCTATCAGTTTCAGGCTCCGGCCGGACCTTAACATCATTGCAATATCGCTGCGGGGAGCGCGATGACCGGGGCGGCTTGTTTTGCTATACTTCGAAGTTGCGGGCGTTTGCATTTGAGCAGCTTTGTTTCCAGCATTTCGCCGCAAAATCCAGTCCAGAACAGACTTCCGAGGTTCTCATGTCCGGCCATTCCAAATGGGCGACAATCAAGCACAAGAAAGGCGCGCTCGACGCCAAGCGCGGGAAGATTTTTACGCGCCTGATTAAAGAAATCACGATCGCGGCACGGCAGGGCGGGGGCGATCCTGACGGGAATCCCCGGCTGCGGAGCGCGATCGCGGCGGCCAAAGCCGAGAACATGCCTGCCGATAACATCAAGCGCGCCACGCAGCGCGGCACCGGCGAACTTGAGGGCACGACTTACGAGGAGATTTCGTTCGAGGGCTACGGGCCGGGCGGCGTGGCGATCATCGTCGATTGCCTCACGGACAATCGCAACCGCGCGGTGAGCGAGATCCGTCATGCGTTCGCCAAAAACGGCGGCAACCTCGGCGAGCCGAATTCGGTTCGCTTCATGTTTTCGAAGAAGGGCATTATCGCGATTGCGAAAGACGCGGCTGATGAAGAGCAACTGATGAACATTGTGCTCGAAGCCGGCGGCGACGATTTGAACGATGAAGGCGACACGTGGGAGATTGTGACCGATCCTCATGCGTATGAGGCGGTGGCGCAGGCGGTGCGCGATGCGAAGATCGAGACGGTGATGTCGGAGGTTACGATGATCGCCTCGACATACACGAAGCTGGAGGGTCCGGCGGCGGGGCAGATGATTCGTCTGCTTGATGTGCTGGAAGACCATGACGATGTGCAGAACGTCTATTCGAATTTCGACATGGACGCGCAACAGATGGAAGAAGTCGCCGGTTAAGCCCTACCATTGATACTACGGGGCCGCCGGAATGGCGGCCTTTCTTTTGCGGGAGATTTGAAGATACGCATGGGCATGAAAAAATTCTTGCTTTCCAGCTTTCTTCTGGGCGCTGTTTTTGTTGCGTCCAGTTTTGGCGCTCCGGCGCAGACGGGAACGGCTCCCGCGGGCAACGCATCGGAAAATGGTGCTCCGGCGAAAGCGGCGCTGGCTACGGATCCGTGGGAGTTGGGGGCATTTTTTCAAGGCGGCCTGGGCACGGGTGATCGCGATGACTTTACTTTTCTCTCGGCGGGCGCCCGGCTGGGCAAGGTGATTACCGATCAACATTTGCCGGGGATTCTGCGCGGACAGTTTGAGTATGCGGGCGAGCTTATGCCCTATTGGCAATCGTTCACACCCGCTCCGCATACAGCGGAGACGGAGTATATATTCGACGGCCATACAGGGTATGCGCTGTTCCCTTATGGCGGCGGAACTTTCACGGGCTTCAGCATTACGCCGATTATTTTGCGCTGGAATTTTGCTCCAACGCGGCGTTTTGTGCCATGGGTTCAGGGTGCGGGCGGTTTCGTTTATACCACGCACAAATATCCGCCGGATATTCTTGTTCCGCACGGACAGCCGGGCGGGACGAGCGTGTTCAATTTCACGCCGCAGTTCGGGATTGGTTTTCACTATTTCGTGAAGCCGCGGCGGTCGATTGATTTTGCGGCGAATGCGATTCATCTTTCGAGTTCTTCGCTGGGAGATCGGAATCCGGGGGTGAATGCGAGCGTGCAGTTTCAGATTGGCTATACATGGTGGCGCTGAGACGAATGTCGGAAAGTGTTTGTTTGATTTTTCTTAGGACCTTATGCCTGAGCCTTTGATCGAGTGTGTTCCGAATTTTTCCGAAGGACGCGACCCTGTTGTCGTGGAGGCGATTGTGGCTTCCATGATGGTGGAGGGCGTGTCGCTGCTGGATTATTCGCGGGATGCGGACCATAACCGGTCGGTGGTGACGATTGCGGGTCCTCCGGCGGCGGTAGTCGAGTCGGCGGTGCGCGGCGCGGGGCGGGCGGCGGAGCTGATCGACCTTACGAAGCAGCAGGGGGTTCATCCGCGGATTGGCGCGGCGGATGTGATTCCTTTTGTGCCGGTGCGAGATGTTTCTTTAGAGCAATGCGTGTTGTTTGCGCGGCAGGCGGGCGCGGAGATATGGAACCGGTATGGGGTTCCGGTGTATTTCTACGAGGCGGCGGCGGCGCGCCCCGACCGTGCTCTGCTGGAAGAGGTGCGGCGCGGACAGTTCGAGGGATTGCGCGAGGCGGTGCGGCGCGAAGTGGCGCGGAGACCGGACGTGGGCGGCCCGGAGCTGCATCCTACGGCGGGGGCCTCGGCGGTAGGGGCGCGGCGTTTTCTGATCGCGTGGAACCTTTACCTGGATACCGGCGATGTGGCCACGGCGCGGGCGATTGCGCGGGAGATTCGCGCATCCGCGGGAGGGCTGACGGGCGTTAAGGCTATGGGGGTTCTGGCGCAGGGCGAGGCGCAGATTTCGATGAACATCACGGATTTCCGGCAGACTCCGGTAAGCCAGGTGTACTCGGCGGTCGAGGAAAAGGCTGCGCGGTTCGGAGCGCAGGTTACGCGCGGCGAGTTGATCGGACTGATTCCGGAGGAGGCTGCCGAGCGCGAAAGCGAATGGCTGCGTCATTTCCATGAGTTTGACCCGGAGGAAAAGATTCTGGAACGTAAACTCAGGCGGCCACTGGAGTGGCCCGCGAAACCATCCCCTTCCGCAACACGGGGTTCGGGTTCGCGTCTAAAATAGAAGTATGAACCGCGCGCAGCGATTGCGTGCAGACAGGGGAATGGCGCCATGTGCGCTTTCCGGAGGCACGAAACAAGGTGAAAGTTCACAAGTATTTTGAGCGGCTGGCGGTTGTATCCGTTTTTGCCGCGTTTGCTGTTGGCGCCCATGCGGCGCAACTCGATACCGATGCGCGCACGGCGATTCCGAGCGATGTGCAGCAGATCATTGTTGTCGATTATCGCGCGATGCAGAACTCGCCGGCGGCGATGGACCTGAAGGCGCGCATTCTTCCGCCCGAGTTGAAGCAACTGGAAGAGGCGCTGAAGGTTTCCGGTTTCAATGAAAACCATGATGTTGACGAGCTGGCCTTTGCCGCCTTCCGCGCGGGCGGCAGCTGATCGGCGGCGTTCGGACGGTAGGCATTGCGCAGGGGCAGTTTTCCTTGCCGGACATCATGGCCAGCTTCAAGAAAGAAGAAGATCAAGGCCAAGCTGATCCGTACCAACCAACTTTATCCGATGGGCGGGAGCGGAATGACGGTGGTGTTTCTGAATCCCACGACGATGGTGTTTGGATCGAACGATGCGCTGAAGCTCGGCTCTGGATGCACGCGACGGTCTGGCGCCGAATTTCCTGACGAATCAGTCAATGGTTGACGCAGATGGGCCAGGTGGATTCGCAGCCGGTCTGGAGCATTCTGGATCAGAAGGGAACCCAGTTCATGATGAAGGGCCTGCTGGGTCAGGCGTCGCAGCTCACTGATTATGACCAGACTTAAAAAGCGTTTGCTTGGCTCACATTACACGATGAACTTCCAGAATGGGGTGAAGTTTTCACTGCAGGTTTCTACCCCGGATACGTTCACGGCGGCAACTCTGTCTTCGCTGCTGAATGCTGCGGCCATGTATGAGAAGGTCAGCGGCACGGCGATTGAAAAGCAGGCCATCGATGCGACCACGATCGATTCGAGCGCGGGCGACCTTGAACGTGAATTACGCCAGTTCAGATAGCCAGTTTTCGGCCCTGTTGGAGTCTCCGCTGTTTCAGACGGTGGTGAAGTAGGAGACATACCTCCGGCGGCGTCCTACGACCGGCCTGACAGAAAAGAAGGGCGGGCAAATCGCGCCCTCCTTTCTGCTTTGCGAAGTGACTTGTCGACAGTGCTGACTGCTGCAATGAGCTTCCCTGTACTCCATTTATTCGTAAATCGATAGATTTACTTGTTTTTACGGTTGACAAAGGCACGCTCTCCGGTTGCAGTCTGGAACGTTTTCCTGAGGGAAGTATGCCTCCCTGTGCCTGGCGGCTGTATATGGCCTTTTCCGCCGGGCATTTTTTTGCCTTCGCGCGCCCTGATTTGTTCCGTCATCTTATGGAGGAGCTATGGAGAAGAATGAGCGCCCGCTTGAGCCGGGCATCGTGACGGATTTTTCCGACCGGATGAGCTATGCGGGCTACCTGTGCCTGCCGGAGCTGCTGTCGCAGCAGCGTCCGCTCTCGCAGCCTGAGCACCATGATGAGATGCTGTTCATTATTCAGCACCAGGTTTCGGAGCTTTGGATCAAGCAGCTTATCCATGAGCTTTCGGCCGCGATCCGGTTTGTGCGGCACGATCAGCTTGATCCCTGCTTCAAGATTCTGTCGCGGGCGAAGCTGATCCAGATGCAGTTATTCGATCAATGGGCGGTGCTGGAGACGCTGACGCCTTCGGAATACATGGAGTTTCGGGGCGTGCTGGGCCATGCTTCGGGCTTCCAGTCGTACCAGTATCGAAAGCTGGAGTTTCTGCTGGGAAATAAGAATCGCGATGCGTTGAAGGTTTTTGAGTACGACGCGGCGATACATGCGGAGTTGCTGGCGGCGCTGGAGGCTCCGAGCCTTTATGACGAATTTTTGCGTCACCTGGCGCGGCGCGGGCTTGGCGGTTCCGGCGGAGTGCGTGGAGCGGGACTGGAGCGCTGCCGCATGAGAAGAACGAGGCGCTGGTGGAGGTGTTTCGCGGAATTTATGAGCGTCCGCGCGAGCATTGGGATGCGTACGAGATGTGCGAGAAACTGGTGGATGTGGAGGAGTATTTCCAGCTATGGAGGTTTCGGCATATGAAGACAGTGGAGCGCATTATTGGATTCAGGCAGGGAACAGGCGGGTCGTCGGGCGTGGGATTTTTACGGCAGGCGCTGGAGTTGACGTTCTTTCCGGAGCTGCTGGCGGTGCGGACGGGGTTGAAGCAGCGATGAATTTAGCGAATGCAGTGGCGGCTTTGGGTGACGGTCCTTTGTGCGAGGAGGCGATTGCGCGGCATATCGCTCCTTTATTTTCGCGCGTGCTGGCGAGCGAGCGGATTTATCTGGCCAATCACTCTTTGGGGCGGCCTCTGGATGCGATGGCGGAGGATGTGGCGGAGGCTACTGCGCTCTGGTACGGCAAGCTGGGCGATGCGTGGGATGACTGGCTGGCGGAGCGCGAGGCTTTTCGCGGGACGCGTTGCGCGGCTGATTGGCGCGGAGCGCGCGGACTGCATTGTTCCGAAGACTGCGGCTGGGCAGGGTTTGCGCGCCGTACTGAATGCGCTTCCGGGGAAGCCGCGCGTGGTGAGCACGCGGGGCGAATTCGATTCAGTGGATTTGATTTTGAAACAGTATGCGGCGCTGGGGCGGATTGAGATGCGCTGGGTTGAGCCGGATGCGCAGGGCGAGTTCCAGTTGATGCTGTGATCGAAGCGGTAGAGCGCGGCGCGGATCTGGTGGTGGTTTCGCAGGTGATGTTCATGACAGGGCAGATTGTCGAGCGACCTGAAGCGGCTTGCGGATGCCTGCCATGCGCGTGGCGCGCGGCTTTTGCTGGATTCGTACCATGCGGTGGGAGTGTTTCCAGTTGATGTTGGCGCGATTGGTGCGGATTTCCTGATCGGGGCGAGCTACAAATATTTGCGCGGCGGCCCGGGCGCGGGATTTCTTTATGTTTCGCCGCAGGTTCTGGAGAGCGGTTTGCGGCCGCTCGACACGGGGTGGTTTGCGAATGCGGATATGTTTTCATTTCAGCGGCCGGAGACGCCTGTGCTAAAGGCTGGCGGGGATGCGTTTCTGGAAGGGACGCCGCCGGTGCTGACGTGGTATCAGGCGCGGAGCGGGCAGGAGTTTGTTCTCGCGATGGGCGTGGCGCGGCTGCGGGAGTATTCGCTTCGTCAGCTTGGCGCGTTGCGCGGTTATCTGGCGGAGGCGGGCGTGACGGAAAATGTATTGGCGGGGATGAGCGGCACGGGGCGTTTCTTTCGATCCGTCTGAAAAATGCGATGGAGATCCCGGAGCGGCTTGAGCGGGAGGGAAATTTCTGCGATGCGCGCGGGGAGTGGCTGCGGATATGTCCGGATTGTCTTACTCGCGATGAGGAGTTGCGGCGCGCCGCGAAGGTTCTGGGCAGCGTGCTGGCCTGAGCGCTTTGGATTCTTGAGCGACGGGATCGCACGGCATGGAATCCAGGCGTGGGGTGCCTGCATCATTTAATAATTAATTGCGGCGAGACTTGTCGAGATGGTTGCCCTCTGCCGCTATGGAGTTTGAATGCCGTTTCCTATCAAAGTTTGTGTTGTGTGCTCAGAGGAATTTGAGTTGAAGCCGGATAAGCCGGGTTTTGCCAATCGCTGCCCGGAGTGCAGCGAACCGGAAGCGATGCCGCCGCCGGGAATCGCGTTGAGCCATGCGGGCAGGAGTTCGAGTGAAATGAACGAGGCGCGGAGAAAGGCGATTCGCGACCTGCTCTACCGCAAGGATAGCTTAGATTGAATTTTGTCCCCGCTTTTCCACTTCCTGCTGCGGCGTCGTAGATTCGTCTGACGAAGACTAAAATTCAGCTATACCCTATGGCTGAATTTACTCATCTCCATCTGCATACCGATTATTCGCTCCTTGACGGGGCCTGCGACGTGGAGAAGCTCGTGGACCGCGTTGACAGCATTGGCCAGAAGGCCGTTGCCATCACAGACCACGGCAACATCTACGGTGCGGTTCATTTTTTTGAGGCGGCGAAGAAGAAGGGCATCAAGCCGATTCTGGGCTGCGAGCTTTATATCTGCAAAAAGGACGACCATCGCGCCGATCCGCAGGGCGATGATTACAACCATCTGCTGGTGCTGGCGGAAAACGAAGAGGGCTACCGAAATCTTGTCCGGATTACTTCGGAGGCCTCGCTGCATGGGTTTTATCGCAAGCCGCGCGTGAGTAAGAAGTATCTGGCCGAGCACTCGGCAGGGCTGGTTGGGTTTTCGGGGTGCCTGGCGGGCGAGCTTTGCGAAAATCTGATGGCGGGGAAGTACGATGCGGCGCGGGCGACGGCGGGGCAGTATCGGGAAATTTTTGGGCGCGGAAATTTCTTTCTTGAGATTCAGGACCAGGGGTTGGAGCTTGAGAAGAAGATCCATGCGGACCTGTTCCGGTTGGAAAAAGAGCTGGACATTCCGCTGATTGCGACGAACGACAGCCATTATCTTTGCGAAGACGATTCGCACGCGCATGAGGTTCTGCTTTGCGTGCAGACGGCGGGATCGATTCATGATCCGAAGCGGTTCAAGTTTGATTCCGACCAGTTTTATGTGAAGTCGGCGGCGGAGATGGAGCGGCTTTTCTCTCATGCTCCGGAGGTTGTGAGCCGGACGATGCAGTTTGCCGAGCGGTGCTCGCTGAAGCTGAACGAGGTGGACAATCCCTTTCCGGAGTTTGCGGTTCCGGAGGGATACACGATCGACAGCTACTTTGAGCATGATCTGCCGCGAGGGCCTGAAGAAGCGGCTGGAAACAGCGGTGCGGCAATTGGAACGGCGCGGCGTACTGCGGGTGCCGATCGCATGAGTATGAGTCGCGCCTGAACTTCGAGATCGACATCATCAAGCAGATGAAGTACTCGGGATACTTCCTGATTGTGTGGGACTTCATCAAGTATGCGCGGGATCATGGGATTCCGGTGGGGCCGGGGCGCGGCTCGGCAACGGGATCGCTGGTGGCCTACGCGATGGAGATCACGAACATCGATCCGATGCAGAACGTGCTGCTGTTCGAGCGGTTCCTGAATCCGGAGCGCGTGACGATGCCGGATATCGACGTGGATTTTTGCCAGAATCGGCGGGGCGAGGTGATCGAGTACGTTACGCGGAAGTACGGGCGGGAGCAGGTGGCACAGATCATCACATTCAACACGATGGCGGCGAAGGCGGCGATTAAGGACGTGGGGCGCGCGCTGGACATGCCCTACGGCGATGTGGACCGGATCGCAAAGCTGGTTCCGACGACGATCGGCGTAACGATCGAGCAGGCATTGAAAGATTCACCGCAATTGCAAGAGGCTTACGACGGGAATCCGCAGATACGCGAATTGATTGATACGGCGAGGAAGCTGGAAGGGCTGGTACGCGGGGCGGGCGTGCATGCGTCGGCTGTGGTGATTGCGCCGCGTCCGCTGACGGAGCTGGTGCCGGTGGCGCGCAGCAAGAACGACGAAATTGTGACCGCCTATGACATGAAAGCGGTCGAAAAGATGGGCCTGCTCAAGATGGACTTCCTGGGTCTGACGACGCTGACGGTGATCACTGACTGCGTGAAGCTGATTGAACAGACGCACGGCGAGAAACTGGACATCGAAGTTATTCCGCTTGACGACCCTGAGACGTTTCGGAAGGTGTTCCACACGGCGCTTACTTCCGGAGTGTTCCAATTTGAATCGGGCGGGATGCGCGACGTACTGCGGCGGTACAAGCCCGACACGGTGGAGGAATTGACGGCGCTGAATGCGCTGTACCGGCCAGGACCGATGGACATGATCGACGACTTCATCGAGCGCAAGTGGGGACGGCGGAAGGTAGAGTTTCTGCTGCCCGAGCTTGAAGGGATTCTGAAGGATTCGCTGGGTGTCATCGTGTATCAGGAGCAGGTAATGCGGATCGCCAACGTGCTGGCGAGCTACTCGCTGGGCGAGGCGGATTTGCTGCGGCGCGCGATGGGAAAGAAAAATGCCGAGGCGATGGCGGAGCAACGGGAGCGCTTCATGAGCGGCGCGTCGGCGCTGGGGCATCCGAAGGCCGCGGTGGGCGAAATCTTCGACCAGATGGCGAAGTTTTCGGGGTACGGCTTCAACAAGTCGCACTCGGCGGCGTATGCGCTGCTTGCGTATCAGACGGCGTATTTGAAGACGCATTATCCGGTGGAGTTTATGGCGGCGCTCCTTACGTCGGAAATTTCGAAGCCGGAAAACGTGGTGAAGTACATCAAGGAATGCCGCGAACTTGAGATTCCGGTTGAGCCGCCGGATGTGCTGTTCAGTGATGCGGACTTTACCCCGCATGGAAAGGCCATTCGGTTTGGGCTTACGGCGATTAAAAATGTGGGGCGCAATGCGATTGATTCGATTCTGTCGGCGCGCGCCGAGTTGGCGGAGGCGCGCAAGAGCTTCGCTTCCTATTGGGAGTTTTGCGAGAAGATCGATCTTCGCCTGATGAATAAGCGCGTGCTGGAGTCACTGATTAAGGCGGGCGCGCTGGATTCGTTTGGGCGGCGGTCGCAGCTTTTGGCGGCTACGGACAAGGCGATCGAGCGGGCGCAGAAGGCGCAACGCGACCATGCTGCGGGGCAGCACGGGCTCTTCGGAATCTTTGATGATCATCCGGCTACGGCGGCCCGCGCCGATGATCTGCCAAATATTCCGGACTGGGATGAGAATCTGCGATTGCAGTCGGAGAAGGAGGTGCTGGGTTTTTTTGTGTCCGGACATCCGCTCGACAAATACGCGGAGAAGCTGCGGAATTTGCCGGGTGTAGTGGATACGGCAACTGCTCTGGAGATGAAGCCCGCGCCATCGACGGGGCGGAGGGGGCAGGCTCCGGAAAATGAAATTGCGATTGCGGGTGTGATTGTGGGGCTGAAGGTGGCGAAGTCAAAGCGCTCGGGTGAGTTGTACGCGCAGGCGTCGCTGGAAGACACAGTAGGCAGGATTGATCTGATTTGTTTTCCGAAGGATTACGAACGGCTGGCGGAGAGTTTGAAGATCGAGGTGCCGGTGCTGGTGCGCGGGCAGTTGCGCGCGGAGGAAGACGCAGCTCCGAAGCTTTCTGTTTCTTCGGTTGCAGGCTTTGGAAGATGTGAAGGTGAGGCTGCCGCAGAATGTTCGCATTCGTGTTGCCGCTGGAGAGGGTGAGCGAAGGTGCGCTTGCGGAGTTGAAAGAGATGATTGCGGACGCGCCCGGGCCTGCAAAGTTCATGCTGAATCTTGAACAGACGGGCGAGTTCTGCGTGGTGCTGGAGCCGGCGGAGATGAAGATTGCCGCCGACCGGAGCTTTATCGAGCGGGCTGAGGTGCTGCTGGGACGCGGCATGGTGCAGGCTCTCGATTAGCGATGCTGATTGGCCTTGGCGTCGCTGTGTGGGTGATCGCGCTACTGTGGGCGGTAAGCACTGTAATTGCGCTCAAGAAGCTGCCGGGGATTCCCGATCTGTTGGATGCGAAGTATGCTGCGCCCTTGGCTGACTTTCCGCTGATCTCGGTGGTTGTTCCAGCGCGCAATGAGGCGGCGGATATTGAGGCTACACTGCGGTCGCTGCTGGCCCTGGAGGGCGTGCGGCTGGAGATTCTTGCCGTGGATGACCGTTCGACGGATGCGACGGGCGCGATCATGGACCGTCTGGCGGCGGACGAGCGTGCGGACGGGAAGAGTCTTATTGCGCTGCACGTCTCTGAACTGCCTGCGGGCTGGATGGGCAAGACTCATGCGATGGCTCTGGCCGCCGGTCGCGCGACTGCTCCCTGGCTGCTGTTTACCGATGGAGATATCTTGTTTGCCGGCGACTCGCTGCTGCGCGCGGTCAATTTTGCAGAGGCGGAGCGGGCGGATCATGCGGTGATTTTTCCGACGCTGATTTTGAAGGCCTTTGGCGAGCGGATGATGATTGCGTTCTTTCAGGGAATTTCGGCGCTGTTCTCGCGCTTCTGGAGAATTCCTGTGGAGGGGGCCAAGGAATCGCTGGGAGTGGGGGCTTTCAATCTGATTCGTTCGGATGTCTATCGCGAGATTGGCGGGTTTGAGTCGTTGCGGATGGAAGTGCTCGAAGATCTGCGGCTGGGATTTGAGGTGAAGCGGCGGGGGTACCGCCAAAGGGTGGCGTTTGGGCGGGATCTGGTGAGGGTGCGCTGGGCGGTTGGCGTGGCGGGTACGATTCGCAACATCACCAAGAACTTTTTTGCGGTGTTTCGGTTTCGCGTTGGGTTAACGGTGGCGGTTTGTGTTGGGTTGGCGTCGTTCTGCGTGGGTCCGTTTGCGGCGCTGGCGGGGGATTGGTGGATGCGCGGGGCAACCGCGGTGGTGGTGCTGATGTTGGTGTTGCTTTATCGCTACTATCGGCAATTTACGGGCATTGCCGCATGGTATGCGCTGACGTTTCCTCTGGCGGCTTGTCTGGTGTTGTATGCGATTTTGCGGTCTATGATTTTGACGATTGTTCGCGGCGGGGTGGTCTGGCGAGGGACGCTTTATCCTCTGGCTGAGTTGCGGAAATATGCGGGCCCGCTGCGCTAGGACTATGCGTCCGGCGGTACGCGGCGTCGCCGTCATTCCTTGAACCCGCGCTCACGGCCCTCCCTCTGGTCGGGATAGTGGAGTCATCTACTTGTCATATCGCTTCTAGATGTGGAGCACCCATACTCTCTAGTTGCGAGATTCGGCGGCTATTTTTCTTAGATCGGGAAGAATGTCGCCGAGCGGGATGGGGGCGGCGTTTTTGGTGCCGAGAGCGAAGTAAAGATCGCGATAGTGCTGGAAGAGGCGGTTGTAAATTGCGACCGACTGCGGTTCGGGCTGGTAGGTTGTGAAGGGCAGGCACATCGCTTGCTGCGCTGCTTCGATCGATGGATAGGCTTTGGCGGCGAGCAGCGCGAAGATTCCGGAGCCGAGGCTGGTGGGGATTCCGTTGGGGACGAGGACCGACTTGCCGAGGACATTGGCATAGACCTGATTGAGAACTTTGTTGTTCTGCGGGATGCCTCCGGCGTTGATGACGCGCTCGACGGGCACCCCGTACTCGGCCATGCGTTCGAGAATGATGCGGGTGTGGAAGGCAGTGCCTTCGATGGCGGCGAAGAGTTCGTCCTGCGCGGTGTGGATCAGGTTCCAGCCTAGCGTGACTCCGCCGAGTTCCGAGTTTACGAGGACGGTGCGGTCTCCGTTGTCCCAGCTTAGGCGGAGCAGGCCAGTTTGTCCGGCTCGGTAATTTTCCAGTCCCTTTGAGAGCTCGGCTACTTTGGTTCCGGCGCGACGGGCGATGGCTTCAAAGATGTCTCCTGTGGCGGAGAGGCCGGCTTCCACTCCGGTATATTGCGGGTGGACGCTTCCGGGGACCACGCCGCAGACTCCGGGGACGAGCGTGGTCTTCTTCTCCATGGCGATGATGCAGGTTGAGGTGCCGACAACGTTGACTACGTCGCCCTCGCGGCAGCCTGCGCCGATGGCGTCCCAATGAGCGTCGAAGGCGCCTACGGGAATGGGGATTCCGGCGCGCAGGCCCAGGGCTTCGGCCCACTTGGGTGAGAGGTGTCCGGCGATATGGTCGGAGGTGAGGTAGTCGCCGTCGAAGCGGGCGCGGATTCCGTCGAAAAGAGGATCGAGTTTGGAGAAGAACTCCTGCGGCGGCAGACCACCCCACTTCGGATTCCAAAGCCATTTGTGACCCATGGCGCAAACGCTGCGCTTTGCGTCGGCGGGCATCGGTGACTCCGGAGAGAGTGGCGGCGACCATGTCGCAGTGCTCGAAGGCGGTTGCGAATTTCGCGCGCTTCTCGGGATTGTGGCGCAGCCAGTGGAGAAGCTTGGCGAAGCCCCACTCATGCGAGTAGACGCCTCCGCACCACTGGATGGCTTCGAGATTTTCGGAGTGAGCGAGCGCGGTGATCTGCTGCGCTTCTTCTTTTGCGCGGTGATCGCACCAGAGGTAGTAGTCGTCGAGCGGTTGGAGGTTGGCGTCGACGGGAATTACGCTCGATCCGGTGGTGTCGAGAGCGATGGCTTCAACCTGCGCGCCGTCGATTTTGGCCTCGGCGATGGCTTTGCGCGTAGCCTGGGCGAGAGCGTTCATCTGATCAGAGTGGGACTGGGTTGCGTAGTCGGGGTCTTCGCGTTTGCGTTTGAGAGGATACTCGGCAGAGGCAGTGCTGAGGCGTCCGCGCTCGCTGTCGAGCAGCGTGACGCGCACGCTGAGGGTTCCGAAATCTACGCCTGCGACGATGGACACTTGCCTTTGCTCCGTTTGCAGATAAAGGTTGAGAAAACGTTTTATGAAAGGGTACTCGAAAAGGACTACCTTGAGTAGCCCTCTCGAATTTTGCTTTGAATCAGGCTTCGGGTTCGTGGTGATACATCTCCCACTTAAGGTAGCGCGATGCTGCCTCGTAGACGGGGCTGGCGGTACTGGAGAAGTTGGCGGCGACGTGATGCTCGAAGCCGGTTTCGCAGATGTAGCGCAGCAGCTTCTGCATGTTTGGAATGCGGACGACGCCTGCTCCGCCGAAGGTTTCGAGCGGATCTTTGGTGAACTCGCCCTCGCCGACGTAGCCGCGAATATTGCCGGTGAACTCGTCGGTGGAGAAGCGGGCGTACGACATGGCTCCGGCTTTGACGCGACCTACGACGGTGCCGTAGGTGTTTTCCTTGCCTACGGTGCCGGCGATGATGGCCTGGAAATCCATGATGACGTCGGCGAAGAAGTGCTTGGGCAAATTGGCGCAGTGGAAGCAGACTGCCTTGTCCGGATCGTCGCCGTAGTTGTTGTTCCAGTCGAGCAGCGCGCTGGGAGTCTGGCTGGCGAGGGCGAGGGCGTGCATGGAGAGCGTGCCCATGACATCGGTTTCGCAGGCGGAGGGCAGGAGCTGCTCGCTCATCATGCTCATGATGGTGCAGGGCACGACGCCGAAGTATTCTTCGAGCGCGGTCCAGCACTGGACGGCGGAGACGGTGCTCTGTGTCTCGTGCATGAACGAATCGACGGAGGCTCCGAGCTTGGCCATTTTGACGAGTGCGGCTTCGGGAACATGGCCGGTTTCAACGTATTTCCGGATGAGCGCGAGCTTCTGCTGCACGGGGTCGTCATTGTCCTTCATGCGGTCGATGCGGCCGAGGACTTCGGAGAGGTCGATGGTGATGACGGAGATTCCGGAGCGCTCGAGCAGCTTTTCGCTGTAACGCACGGTGTTGAAGGCCTGCGGCCTTGCTCCGAGCGCGCAGATGCGGAGGTTGCGAAATCCATCGACAACGCGGCAGACGGCGGAGAACCAGGCGAGGTCTTTGCTGAAGGCCTCGGACTCGGGCTGCACGGTGTGCCTGCGCGGTGATGGAGTAGGGGATTCCGTACTGCATGAGGTTGTTGCAGGCCGACATCTTGCCGCAGAAGCTGTCGCGGCGATGGGATATCTTCATGGTCTCTTTGCGATCGGGCGTGGCCTGCACGAGGACCGGCACTTGCAGCGTGGAATAGCGGATGGCGTCGGCGATACCGCGCTCGTCGCCGAAGTTAGGCAGGGTAACGATGATGCCGTCGATTTCATCGCGGTGTTTGCGGAAGAGATCGCCGCAGCGGCGCGCCTCTTCATGAGTTTCGACGGCACCGTACTTCGATTCTTCAGGGCCCAGCGCGACTACTTTGACTCCGGCCTTCTTGAGTACGCCGAGCATTTCGTCTCGGCCTTCTTTGGCCAAATGGTCAGGGAAGAATCCACGATTTCCTACAATTAATCCAAACGTGAGTTGCTTTTTCATCTGTTACTTTTCTTTCAGTTAAAGATATTCAGGGTTATTTTTTATCGGGTACGGCGCGGCCAGAAGCGAATCGTGTAGACAAGCCCGGCAACGCCCATCAATGCGCCCCACCAGATGGGCGCGTGCAGGGAAAAAAGCACGGGCGGATGGGACGGGCGGATGGCTCAGTTCCCAGATGCCCTGTCCGGTGATGATTACGCCATAGACAAAGAACAGCGCGCCGCTAAAAAACCAGATGGAGATCGATCCGCGCATTGGTTGCTCCCTTTACCAGAAGATGATGTTCAGAATGACAAAGACAGCGGCGATGAGGCCGGCCCATACGATTGGCTTTTGATACCAGTGGTCGTCGTGCTCCTGAGGCAGCGGCGAGACGCCGTAGACGAGGCCTTCGAGTTCGGCGACGGGCCGCGGCTGTGGTGGCGTAGCTGACGACGACGGTGACGATGATGCAGACGAGCCACGACCAGAGGGCGCGGTAGAGATCCTGCGCCATGGCTTTGGCGTCGGGCGACATCGCGACGTAGCGCAGCGCGGAAGGATCGCTTCTTACCCATCCCCAGAGGCCGATGGCGGTGCAGGTTCCGCATAGGAGACCCCAGAACCCTCCGGCTTTCGTGGCGCGCTTCCACAGCATCCCGAGAATTACGGTGCCGAAGAGAGGCGCGATGAAGAAGCTGAAGAGGCTCTGCACGTAATCCATGATGCTGGCCGCGTGCTGCACGAGGTAGGCGGTGCCGACGGAGATGAGCACGCCGACGAACATGCTCCAGCGGCCCATGGAGACGTAGTGCTTGTCGGAGGCTTTCTTGTTGATGAATGCGCCGTAGATGTCGTAGGTCCAGACGGTGGAGAAGGCGCTTACGTTGCCCGCCATGCCGGACATGAATCCGGCGATGAGCGCGGTGACGCCGAGGCCGAGCAGGCCGGGTCCGCAGTAGCGGACGAGCATGAGCGGAAGGACCTCGTTAAAGCTGTGCTGGCCGGTGGAGACGGCTACGGATTCGCCGACCAGGTGAAATGGCAGCACGGAGAGCGCGAGCAGTCCGGGAAGAATCACGATGAAGGGCACCAGCATTTTGAAGCCCGCGCCAATGATGGGAGCCATGCGGGCGGCGCGCAGGTTGTGCGCGGAGAGGACGCGCTGGACGACGAGAAAGTCCGTGGTCCAGTAGCCAAAGCTGATGACCAGGCCGAGTCCGAAGACGATTCCAACCCAGTTGACGCCCATGGGGTTGGCACTGAAGTGGCCGAGATCGCTCCAGAGATGGACATACTGGGTGCTGCCGAGGTTGTGCACAATCTGATGCTTGAGATTAGTCCAGCCGCCGACTTCAACGAGGCCGAGGATGGGCACGAGCAGCGCGCCAATCCAGATGAGGAGGAATTGCAGGACCTCATTGAAGATGGCGGAACGCAGGCCTCCCAGAATGACATAGAGAGCGACAGTGGCCGAGGAGACCCAGATGCTGAAGTTGAGATCCCAGCCGAGGACGACCTTCATCACCAGCGCCATGGCGTACATGTTGATGCCGCTCATCAGAACGGTCATGAAGGCGAAGCTGATGCCGGAGAGCGCGCGCGTGCCTGGGCCGTAGCGGAGATTGAGGTATCCGGGAACGGAATTGACTTTGGAGATGTAGTAGAAGGGCATCATGATGATGCCGAGAAAGAGCATGGCGGGGATGGCGCCGATCCAGTACCAGTGCGCGGCGAGAATGCCGTACTGATATGCGGAGCCTGCCCAGCCCATCAGCTCAAGCGAGCCGAGATTGGCGGAGACGAAACTGAGGCCGGCGATCCAGGCGGTCATTTCGCGCCCGGCCATGAAGAATTCTTCGCTGGTGTTGGCCGAACCCTTCAGGTAAAAGCCGATGTAGATGACGATGGCGAAGTAAATCGCGATCACCGCGATATCCACTGCATTCAGGTGGACGAGTTGCGTCTTCACGTGGTGTGCGGCGAAGGCGGCGAGAAGGTTTGCTGGTTGCATCAAGCTGGTTCCTCGAAATTATGCGATCAAGCCAAACAAAACGGAGGAGCGCAAGTTCATGTTTGCTGTCCGTAAGTGGCTTTTGCGCCGTGCTTGCGGAAATAATGACGGTCAAGCAGGGCCTGCGATACTCCTTCGCAGGCGGCATTCAAAGTTGCAGGTGAAGTATCCCATGCGGGCGATGGATTCGAGAACGACGGCGTTGTGCGCGGCGTCCATCGGCGTTTTGCCCCAGGTGAAGGGTGCGTGTCCCCGCACGAGAACCCCCGGGACTGCGGCGGGATCGAGGTTCTTGAAGCGGCGCACGATGGCGGCTCCGGTGTTGAGGACGTAATCGCCGCCGATTTCTTCGTCCGTCAGCTCCTCGGTCACCGGGACCGGGCCGTAGAAGTAGTCGGCGTGGGTGGTTCCGTAGGCTGGAATGGCGCGTCCGGCCTGTGCCCAGGCGGTGGCGTACTCGGAGTGGGTGTGGACGACGCCGCCGATGGAAGGGAACTCGCGATAAAGGAACAGATGCGTGGCCAGGTCGGAGGATGGGCGGAGGTCGACCCTCGATAATTTTTCCATCGAGATCGGTGACGACGAGCTCAGACGGCTTCATGGACTCGTAGGAGACTCCGCTGGGCTTGATGGCGACCAGGCCTGCCTGACGGTCGATACCGCTGGCGTTCCCAAAGGTATAGAGCACAAGGCCGCGGCGGACGATCTCAAGATTGGCCTCCAGCACTTCTGTTCTCAATTTTTCAAGCACTGTTTCCGCCTCAATCCTTCTGAAAGTAGCATATTGCGAGATCCGCTAAAGCGATTTACTGGAATTTATCTCGGCAAACGTTTACTGGAACTTTGAAGGTATGCGCTTTACACTGGGCAAGTCAAGGGAAAGGTGGCCTCGGTGCCGGCTCCGGCGGTGCCGCTGGTGCGCGCGCTGGTGGTGGATTATCACAAGGGGATCCGCGAAGGGGTTCAACATCTGGCTGCGCTTGGGCACAGGGAGTTGAGCTTTATCAGTGGCCCTTTGGGGCAGCGCTCTTCCCAGTTGCGCAAGGCGGCGTTTCTCCAGTCGGTGGCAGAGATTGGAGTCACGCCGGCCGCGGACTGGCTGATTGAAGGCGACCATACGCTGGAAGGCGGCATGACGGCGATGGAGAAGCTGCTGGAGGCGCCGGAGTTGCCTACGGCGGTGATGTGCTCGAACGATATGACTGCGATTGGAGCGCTGCGCGTGCTGGCACGGACGGGAATCAAGGTTCCGGAAGATATCTCCGTAATCGGCTTTGATGATGTGCACCTGGTGGAGTTTGTGTTTCCTCCGCTGACCACGGTGCGGATGTCGCGGAACGATCTTGCGCGAGGGGCCTTCGATGCGCTGCGTGCCATTCGGGAGACTCCGGAGAAGCGCGTCCCTCAGACAATTTCAACGAATCTGATGTACGGCAGTCCACCAGCTATCCCCAGAGGATCGACGCTCGGTAAAGGCGAGGCAAAGATTTCGCGCAAAGGCGAAAGAGCCTTCGCTGAATCCGCTGTTTTTTTTTTCCTATCTTTGCCTCGCCAGGACAAGGGTGATGTCGTCGGGCTGCTCCTGGCCGCCGATCCAGCTTCTGAGCGATTGCATGACCTGCTCGGAAATGGCGTCGAGAGGCAGATGCCGGTGACGGCGCACGACTTCGAGCAGGCGGTCTTCGCCAAATTCGCCGAACTCATTTTCCGGTTCTGTCACTCCATCACTGTAGGCGATAAGGATGTCACCGAAGTTGAGATGCTCGGTCCCTTGCTCATAGCTCATGTTGTCGATGAGGCCGACTACGGTTCCTCCGCAGTCAAGGCGGGTTACGGAGTCGTCAGTGCGCAGCAAGAGCGGCGGGAGCTGGCCTCCGGTTGAGTAGATGAGGCGGCTGTTCGCTCCATCGTAGTGGGCGAGGAAGAGGGTCGCGTATTTTTCAGGCTGGGTGCTGCGGTAGAGATGGCGGTTGAGCAGCGCGAGGATCCTTGCCGGTTCCTCAAACAGCTCGCCGCACTCAACCTCTTCCTCTCCCGCGAGATGGGTGGCGGCGATGGCTTCGGCTACATTCCCTTCGAGGATGAGTTCTTCTCCTGCGAAGAGGTAGGCGCGGACGGCGGAGTGGAGGGTGGCCATGAGCAGCGCGGCGGAGATGCCTTTACCGCTGATGTCGCCAAGGGCAATCCCCAGACCGGCGTCTCCAAAGACGAGGAAGTCGTAGTAGTCTCCGCTGACGGTGCGCGCCGGGATAGCATGCCCCGTGCAACTCAAGCATGTTGAGATGGACGTTGCCCCGCGGGAAGAGATTGGCCTGGACCTCCTGGGCGATAGCCAATTCGCCCTGAAGACGCTCTTTTTCGCGCTGCTCCTCGAGAAGGCGACTTAGCGAAGCGGTCATGCTGTTGAAAGAGCGGCTGAGCGCGGCGAGCTGATCGTTCCGCGTCACGCGGATTCGGTGGGCGAAGTCGCCGTGGTCGATGGCCTCGGTGGCGTGGTAGAGGTCGCGGATGGATCGCGTGATGGTGCGGTTGAGGCGCACGGCCAAAAAAAAGGCGAAAAGCTCAAGAAGCCCGAAGAAAATGGCTACTGCGATGAGGACGTCCTGCCACATGGCTGCAGTTTTTAAAGATGTGATGAAGAGACGCTGGTAAAGCAGGGATGGCCGCGAGCTGACCCTGGTGTAGGTGGAGATGGGCTTGCCGGTTTGCCAGTTCAGAGTTTCGACCGGGGCCATAAAGGTCACGGGAATGTCGTAAAAGTGCTGCGCGGGAGGCAGCATGCCACCCTCGATGGCGTTAGGTTCCTGGCAAGCTCATCGAGGTTCTTGCCATCCAATCCGACGTCCGTGTTCGACTTTTTTGCAGGGGTCCCGAGAGTCACGTGGGTCTGGGGCTTGTTCGCTGCTGCTTGGTCGTGTTCAACGGTCACGATGGTGACGGCGCCCAGGCCGTGCGCGATCTGATCGACACTGTCTTTCTGTAGAGGCAGGCTGGTGATGGTGGTGACGGTGTCGGGGCCGATAGTCTGGTCGTCAACCGCGCGCAGAAACAGCTTGCCCTGATCGACGACAACTTCGCTGAAACTGTCATGTATCCAGGAGGGGAGACGGAGGATCGACTCGTCGTTCAGGCGGCCGGGATCAGGGGGAGAGGGCGTCCGTTTTCGAAGGCGTTAAAACGGATGCCGATGTGTGGATGATCGGAAGAGGAGTCGTCGATTTCGGACAGAGTCAAGCTGGCGGCTTTGGGATTGGCGGCCACCATGTGCGCGGCGTGTATGGCAAAGGCGCGGTTCTGTGAGGAGATGTGGGCGAGCTCCGATTCGATTTCAGTGGTTGCGGCGAAGATGGCGAACTGGCCGGAGAAGACGTAGAGCAGGATGAGCGCAAGCGAGACAAAAAGGACGACGGGCGCGAGACCCATGAGCAGATAGGTGACGATGAGGCGATTGCGAACCTTCCAAAGAATGTGTCCCAGAAGCCAGCGCCAGAGCAGGGGAATAGAAAAGACAACTAGCAGGAAAAGAGTGAAGGAGCCGAGTCCCTGAAAGAAGAGACCGGCTTTGCCGGGCACGAGGGCAGAGTACGAGAAAAACCAAATACGCGACGAGAAGCCAAAAGGCCAGGCGGTGAATTTTTCCTGCGGGAGGGTCACGGCGCAATCGCCGGAAAACGTCGGTTTCAAAGTTGCGAAGGTGTCCCATGGGTTGGGATGAGTTTAGCTGATGAAGCGGTCGGCTATGAAGCGGTTAGCTGATAAAGCGGCCGGCCAAGAAGCGGTCAGGGAGATTTTTTGCTGAATAGGCGTCTGGTTCGGCTCGGATCGATTTTTCGGCCGGAGAGATTTTTTCTGCGCTGATCCAGCAGCAGCCCCCCAAACAAACGAATGGGGAAGCACGGTTGAACTCCCTACTATGTGCGATGAGCTGAAGCTTCTGGCCAAAGTTCTTCGAACTGTTCATGTTTAGGGTGCAACCAATATCGTTCCCCGTTCATCCAGCCGATAACAAGCTCTTCGCCGGAGAATTGCTCCCCTCCAGTTACTCGACGCTGAGATTTACGGGGTGTTGTATGGCACCCGTGGTAATCCGCACCGCGTCGCCCGCTTCCCTTGCAGTTGCAGGGCCAATCCCTGCGCTCCGCGATTGCCATCCCTGGTTGTGCGGAGCCTTCGAAAGCGCGCTGCCTCCATCCCCAAGCAAGCCAGCCGAAGTTTCTCTGCAATCAAGGAGCATCCCGCCATGGCACATCATTGCCGCGCCTTTCTGCCACTCGCCCTCGCGACCCTTGTCCTTACACCAGCTTTGAAACTCGCCCTGGCGCAGACTCATGAGTCTGCCGCAAGTGTCCCTGCTTCCAATCCCTCGTCGTCCGCCGCCCTGCGGCTCTCCTCGACATACGGCAAACTTCCGCTCAGCTTTGAAATAAATGAGGGGCAAACCGACGGCTCCGTCCAATTTCTCGCCCGTCAAGCCGGATACACCTTATTCCTTACTCCGGGTGAAGCGGTGCTTTCCCTGCACTCATCGCCGCCCAGGGCGACTAAGCCTGAAATACCAGCCGCTGGAAAGCAGCCGGCGATACTTTTGACTGACACGGTCCGGATGGAGCTGATTGGAGCCAACACCAGGGCGCAAGTCGCAGGCGTTGATCCGCTACCCGGCAAAAGCAATTACTTCGTAGGCAACGCCAGCGCTAAGTGGCATACGGACGTGCCCACCTTCGCCAAAGTTCGTTACCAGAGCATCTATCCCAGCATTGATCTGCTCTACTACGGCAACCAGGAGGGCAGGCTGGAGCACGACTTCATCGTCGGCTCCCGGAGCCGACCCGAACGCCATCGTACTGAGCATGGGTGACAGCCAGGGCGCGCTTGCACCCAAGAATGGCGGACTTACTCTGCACACTAAAACCGGGGATCTCACGCTACAGAGCCCGGTTGTCTATCAGGAGATTAAGGGCGAGCGAAAGACGATTCCGGCATCTTACGCTCTCGCCGGTAACAACCAGATCAGGTTCAAACTCAGTAGCTATGACCGGAACGCACAGCTGGTCATCGATCCCGTGCTCGTGTTCTCGGGCAGCTTCGGAGGTTCCAACACCGACGGCGGATCGGCTATCGCCGTCGACAGCGCACACAATGCGTATGTCACGGGCATCACCCAATCGATCAACTTCCCTGTCGTCAATGCGTTTCAGGGAACCAAGTCCGGTTCAACTTTTAGCGTGTTCGTCGCAAAGATCAATGCCACCGGGAGTGCCCTGGTTTATTCCACTTATCTTGACTGCGAAGCCACAGAGGATTGCGGCGGAAACTCGATCGCCGTCGACAGTATGGGGCGCGCTTACGTCGTGGGATATACAGGACCCGGTTTTCCCGTCAAGAATGCTTATCAATCCGTAAGCGGCTGAGCGCTTCTCCCAGTCCCGTGGCGCACGGCGGCACGCTGACGTACACGATTGCTGTCACCAGCAAGGGCCCCGACTTCGGTTATAACGTCCGCATCAGTGATTCATTACCTGCCGGCACGACTTTCGTCAGCTACAACGCGGGAGGCGGTAAGTGTACGGCTCCCGCGGGTCGGCAGTACCGGCGCCCTCAATTGCGATGTCCTCCAACTGAATAAGGGCGATACGTGGAACGTCAAGCTGACCGTGCACGTGAATGCCGCGTCGGGGTCAACTCTCTCTAATACGGCAACCACTGTTTCAAACACCCAGGACTTCACACCGGCGAATAACAGGGGAACGATCACCGCTCGTGTGGATTAACTTGCTCGACGCAGCCCCTCACTCGTGTAGACAAGGGCTGCGCCGATTTGGCTCCGATACGAGCGGAAGGAGGCCATTTTTACTAACCGAACCGTAGCCAGCCGCTCTAACAGTAGCCGGATTTTAGCCGGCTGCCTTCTTGCGTTGCTCTGCGATATCCGCCTGACGGGCGAGCCTTAGCGTGTGCCGGGTGGCGGAGAACTGGGCTCCGGCTAACAGGATCAAGCCGGTGAGAAAGGCCCAGATCATGAGGCCGACCGAGACGGAGAATGGGCCGTAGGCGGCGTCAAGGTTCATCCAGGGGAGAACCAGGACGTAGATGGTTTTTGCCACCTCCCATAGAAGCCCGGCAACGATCGCTGTGGGCAGTACGGCACGCACGGGGAGCTTGCGGTTGGGAAGAATCCAGTAAACGAGAAAGAAGATGCCGATGCTGAAGATGGCCGCGGAGACGCGCAGGACGGCGTGCGCAAGGAAATTAAAGACGATGTTTTCGGTCCTTCCGCGAAAAACGATATCCAGCAAATGGCTTTGCGCAGCCGTGAAGGCAATGGAGAAGAGAGCCAGCATGCCGACGCAGAAAGCCAGCCCGAGCGAGATGAGCTGATTGCGGAGATAGGAACGATTTTCTGCGACTTTCCAAACGCGGTTGAGGGCGACTTCGAGCGGCAAGAAGACTCCGGTGGAAGAGATGAGAAGTGTGATGATGGAGATGATCTGTACGCGGCCGCGCGCGTGGGCGAGCAGGCCCATGTTCTTGACGACGAAATCCTGGTGCGCGGGCAGGAAGTAGCGGAGCATGTCCCCGAGGATGCTTTCCATTTTTGGCGAGTGAAAGATGCTGCGCTCGATGGTCCAGGTCATCACGATGAAGGGAAAGAGCGACAGAATGGCGTTGGCGGCGACGCTGAAGGCGTAGGTGTGGACTTCGCTCTGCGCGAGATAGCGGGCGAGGGAAACGATCTGGGACCACCATCCGGACTCGGGTCGGATAGGCGGAGGATGGGGAGCGAGTCCGGGCTTTGGCACTGGATTTCGGTCGAGGCTGGAGTCTGGGGTGACGGCGGTGACTTCGTTCATGTTTTTCCTGATGCTAAGGCATTTTGCGGTCTGGAGGTGCAAGGGTCCCGGAGCGGGTGTACTTGTGGACAATGGCCTTTCGTAATCATCGAGATGGATTGTTTATTTGTTGAAATTTTACTTGCCTGCCGCCGCTTTTCCTGCGATAAATTGAGGACCATTTTTTGTTTTTGCGAATGAAAATGGGGCGGGCCGTTTTGTGAGGAGCAGTTCATGAAAGAGAATGGTGTAGTGAAGTGGTTTAATGGGGCCAAGGGGTATGGGTTCATTCAGCGTTCGACGGGCGAGGATGTGTTTGTGCATTTCTCGGCGATTCAGGACTCGGGATATAAGACCCTGAATGAAGGCGAGGGCGTGGTGTTCGAGTGCCAGCAAGGGCCGAAGGGATTGAATGCGGCCAACGTGGAGCGCGCTGGCTGATTCCTACTGGGGGAATCGACAGACATGCCATTGACCTTCGCGCTGAATCGGTTTGAAATGCTGGGAAAGCTCTCAGCTAGAAGGGGGGCGCGTTCTTGCTCTCTGCTGAGTGGAAGTAGCGGATCCAGAACTCATATTTGGCTGTGTCGGCCAGCGGCATCGGCTGCGTCTTCGCTCCAATTTCCATAGTCTGGGGAGAAGCTGGATTAACCGCCGGCCAATCGGGTAGATTGGGTGCGTTAGGGCTCCCTTTTGACGCAAACGCCTTGAGGTAGGAAGACGCAATCCGGGACACTTCAAAGTCAACAGGCTGGTAGGGACGGTCCAGCATTTTCAGGTTGAGGAAGAAGTACGGGATCTCCCCGGTGTGGAAGGCTCCGAACTCGGGATGTTGCGGCCATGGGATGGCCCGGTCGAAGAAGTAAGTGTACACAGGGCCTCTATGGTGTTGAAGCCTCTGCTCCGCCCACAGGAACATGGAAACACGATCGCGATCGCGGATGCTCTGGTCCAGGGAGCGCTGCATCTCCCCAACGCTCCCGCCCGGATAGAGGCTCTCGAACTCTTCGGCCATCGAACCGTAAATCCGGTGCGCGCGTTCGTCGAAGTCCTTTGACGAACGAACGGGAGACGAGAAGAGCAGGCCGTCATTGGCCTGGTATCCCGTAATCACCGGCACGTCGTTGTCTCCTCCACTTTGGTTGAGCGCATTGGGCGCGTCCGGTAGAACCCAGCCATCTACGATGGGGGCAAAACTGAGGGGATGGTCCTGCGAGTCGGGCAACAGATCCGCGGCCGGTATGGCGCGCAACTCCTTGATGCTGCGCGCATGGTGATCGGCCGCGAAGCGAACTCCGGTTTGCTGGGCAGTCTCTAGGTCGGGCATCGGGAATCCGGTGATTCCCAGACCGCTGTCAGCCATGGCCGCACAAAACAAGCTTTTGGCTTGGGGAGATGCAAGGAGTTCACCTACGCTAAAGGCTCCGGCGGATTGACCCCAGATGGTGACTCGATGCGGATCGCCGCCGAAAGCCTTGATGTTGGTCTGCACCCATTTGAGCGCTGCGATCTGATCGAGGAGACCGTAATTGCCGGAGCTGTGGTGGATCGATTCGGCGGTGAGCTCGGGGTGGGCAAGAAAGCCGAAGACTCCAAGGCGGTAGTTGATCGTCACAACCACGATTCCGGTGCTCGCAAGATTGGTGCCGTCATACACCTCAATAGAGCCAGAGCCTTCCCTAAAGCCTCCGCCATGGATGAATACGACGACAGGCAGACGCGCGCTCTTCTTGGCACGGGGTGTCCACACGTTCAGGTACAGGCAGTCTTCACTCACCTGGTTCTGAACAAGAAACTCCTTCGTCCAAGGGAGGAAGTCGCCGTGCGTTCGCTGCATGCAGCTGGAACCAAACTGCGAGCCATCTCGCACTCCCTTCCATGCGGCCGGCGGCGCCGGTGGCCGCCAGCGCAACTCTCCGACGGGAGGCGCCGCAAAAGGCAGCCCTTTGAACGAGGTTACGTGGGACGCAGACTCGACTCGGCCAGAGACGGCTCCGGAGCTGGTTCTCACCGCCGGATTCACCGTGTTCGGCAATGCAGTATTCACCGGCACGGCGGCACATAACCCGAGAGCAATTGCAAACCCGGACGCTCGCTTCACGCTTTTCCTCCTCTTCCAGGATGCTCTGAGTTTGCGTGTTTCTGCGTAAGTTGGCGGATGGCCCAGGTTGCGGCTTCGGTCAGGGCCGGTTCTTCGGCGCGCGACCATTCTTGCAGGCGAGGTAAGTAGCGAGCGAGTCCACTGTTGCCCATGGCGATGGCGAGGTTGCGACGGAAGCCGTCGAATTTGGCGCGTTTGATGGGCGAGCCAAAAAACCACTGCGCGAAATCAGTTTCCTTCATGGCGGCGAGCCAGTCGAGGGCCGGGTTTACGAGCGCTTCGCGCGGGGTGAGTTCGGGATCGTTTGCGGCTGGGGCTTTTCGGTTCCAAGGACAGACGTCCTGGCAGATGTCGCAGCCGAAGACCTGGCGGCCTATGCCGGCGCGGAGCTCTTCGGGGATGACTCCGCGTTTCTCGATAGTGAGGTAGGCTATGCAACGGGTCGCGTCCATTTGATACGGTGTGAGCGCCTGCGTGGGACAGGCGTCGATGCAACGGGTGCAGCTTCCGCAGCGATCGGCGGCCAGCTGGGGCAATTGGTCGGAGGGGAGTTCAAGAGAGGTGAGGATGACCCCTAGAAAGAGCCAGGAGCCGAGCTGCTGGTTGAGGATGCACGTGTTCTTTCCCGTCCATCCTATGCCCGCGTAGCGCGCGTAGACGCGCTCGACAAGCGGGCCGGTGTCGACATAACAGCGGGACTCGAAGGCTCCGAGATGCCCTTTGACCGCGGAGTCGAGAGATTGTAGGCGTTTGAGAAGGACTTTGTGATAGTCGCTGGGGCGTGCAGGCTCTTCGCTGGATGATTGAGCGCCGGATTGGGCGTAGCGCGCTATCCAGGCGGCGCCTTCGGGCGCAGGATCGATGGAGTGCGGCTGGGCGGTATTGTAATTCGTAACACAAACGATTACAGATTTGACCCATGGGAATACGGCATGGAGAGAGGATCGGACGAACTCGCCATTTTCATTGCGGCGCTTGAGGTATTCCATTTCGCCGGCGGCCCCGGATGCGATCCATTGCTCGAAGCGAAATCGTTCTTCGCGGCTGGTCCCCGAGCCTGCTGGAGGCACGGGTGCGACTCCGGCGAGCGCGAAGCCGGCCTGGCGGGCGAACGTGGATACAGATGGAGCCGGATAGGGATTCAGCCATGGATATTGGGGGGATTGTTCAGCGCCTCTCCACTCTTCGCATGATAGAGGATCGAGGAAATTCGTTCATGCGCGCGGCGCGTGCGGATAGAATGAAGGAAATTGCTGCAGGAACAGACGTGGAGCCGGAATGGATTTTGAGCAACTGCGGACCTTCATGGAAGTAAGCCGTCTGCGCAGCTTTTCCCGCGCGGCGGAAAAGCTGACGGTGACGCAGCCGGCGATCTCCGCGCAGATTCGCACACTGGAAAATGAGGTAGGGGCGCGGCTGTTCGACCGCGACGGCGGCAAAGTCACGTTCACCGCGGCAGGCAAAGTCTTTGAGCCATTCGCGGAGCACTGTTTGCAATGCCATAACCACATTATGGTGACGGTGGGCGAGCTGCACCGCACGCCCCGCGGCGAGATTTCAGTGAGCGCGAATGAGGCTACGAGCCTTTATGTGCTGCCGTCAGTTTTCGCGCAATTCAAGAGACAGTACTCGCGGGTGGGCTTGAGCATTGTGCGCGCCGACCGATTGAAGACGGTGGAATTCGGTGCTGAGCCGGGAAGTTGATTTCGGTGTGGTTTCGCTGCCGGTAAAAGATGCGCGTCTCACCGTCGATACGCTGCATCGCGACGATGTGGTGGTGGTTGCGCCGAGCAACCATCCGCTGGCGGCGCGGGACGCGGTGAAGTTTGCCGAGCTTCTTCCGCACTCGCTGTTGCTGCCGAAGCAGGGGCGGCAGAGGGAGCTGATCGAGGATCTCTTTCGCAGCAATGACGCGCAGCCGCGTGTGGCGATGGAAGTGGAATCGAGCGAATTGCTGAAGCGGCTGGTGGTCGCGGGGCTGGGCATCGGATTTTTGCCGCGCAGCAACGTGCTGGCTGATGAAAAGAGCGGCTTGCTGAAGATTCTGAAGGTCGAAGGTGTTCGCCTCAACCGCGAACTGGCGCTGATTTACCGGAAGGACAAGACGCTGACTCGGGCGGCGCATGTTTTTCTGGAAATTGCCACTGGACGGTCGCGACCTCATCATCCCGCGCCGGTGCTGACTAAAACGCGCGCGGGAAAGACTGCGGTATAGCGGTTTCTGCATAGGCGAATTGGTCCGCCAAATATTCGGCGAGAAATGTCCGGAATTGGACAGTTTTCTCCGGATTTGGACAGTGTGTGCGCTCCTGAGGCAATTGTTTCAGTAATTTACTCCGGCCCCGAAATTGCACTGCCAACGCAGGAGGCTTTATGCAAACCCTGCTCCAGGACATTCGCTACGCTCTGCGCCAGCTTCGCAAATCGCCAGGCTTTACGGTTGTGGCGGTGCTCACGCTCGCTTTGGGCATTGGGGCCAATACGGCGATTTACAGCATTATCCATGGAGTGCTCAGGCTGCCGTATCCAGATTCGGAACGGATGCTGGCGATCAAGGATGTCTACCCGCAGCAGGGGAAATATTTTTCGGTTTCATATCCGGATTTTGTGCAGTGGCGCGAGCAAAGCCGGACGCTTTCGCAGATCGTAGCCTCTGCTTCGCGGCCCATGGCCTGGACCGGACACGGTAATCCGGAGAAGCTTGATGTCGAGTTTGTCTCGCAGGGCTACTTCGAGATGTTTGGCCTTCACCCTGCGTCGGGGCGCAGTTTTCTGGAAAATGAGCATGCAAAGGGCGCGGCGCCGGTCTGCGTGCTGAGTGAAGATTTCTGGCGGCAGAAGATGGGCAGCGATCCCTCGGCTGTTGGCAAGCCGATCAACCTGAATGGCAACGCGTATACGGTTGTGGGAGTTGTTCCGGCGCTGGTGAATAATGTAAGGCCCGCACAGGTGTGGGTTCCCCTGGAGCCGGCTCCTCCCGAGATAAAACGTGGCTGGAACTATCTGTTCGCGGTGGGGCTGCTGCGGCCGGGCGTGACGCAGGGCGAGGCGCTGGCGGAGCTGCGCGGCATCCAGGCGCAGATCAACAAGCAGTTTCCTGATCACACGCATGGTGTCGAACTGCATCCTCTGTCAGAGGCGGTTTTCGGAGATCTGCATACGATTCTGTTGATGCTGCAGGCGGCTGTGGGTTTCATTCTGCTGATTGCGTGTGTGAACCTGGCCAACATGCTGCTGGCGCGCGCGGCCAACCGCGGCCGGGAGTTCGCAGTGCGTCGCGCCCTGGGCGCTTCACCGAAACGAATGATTCAGCAGACGCTGACGGAAAGCCTGCTGCTCTCGGTTACGGGAGCCGTGGCGGGGCTGCTGATTGCCGAGGGACTGACGCATATTCCGATTGCGGCGTGGCCGAAGAACTTTGTGCGGCCTTCTCAGGTGCATCTGGACGGCATGGTCCTGGCGTTTACGGCGCTACTGGCGGTGGGCACGGGTGTGTTGTTCGGGCTGATTCCGGCGCTCCGCATCCTAAAGCAGGACGAGAAGGACGCGCTGCAGCAGGGCCGGACGGTGACCGAGTCGCGGGAGCAGAACCGCACGCGCGCGGTGCTCGTTATTGCGGAGATTGCTCTCTCGATGCTGCTGGTGGCGGGCGCTCTCAACATGGCGTTTTACTTTCGTCCGTCTGTTGCATACCGATCCGGGCATGAACCCGGAGAACACAATGACCATGACGGTTTCGCTGTCTCCGGCCCAGTACCCAAAACCGGCGGACCAGAGCCGCTTCTTCGGAACACTGCTGGACAAGCTGGTGGTGCTTCCGGGGGTGACCCATGCGGGAGGTAGCGACGAGGTTCCGTTCCGTCCATCCGGGGACGATGGCGACTTCACCTACGATGGCCAGCCGGACAGTACAGCGGCCCACAATCCGTTTGCGGATTTTCACTACGTGACGCCGGGATATTTTTCCGCGGTGGAGACTCCGCTGCTGCAGGGGCGCGACTTTACGCGGGACGACCGGGCGGATTCGCAGAAGGTCATCATTATCGATCGCGCTACCGCGCAGAAGCTGTGGCCTGGCCAGAGCGCGCTGGGCAAATACATCTCCTGCTGCGGGATCGACAAAATGACCGTGATCGGGGTCGTAGCCAACGTGCGCTTTTCCGGGCCCGCGGCAAAGCCGGGATTGGCGTTCTACATGAGCGAGAACCAGGTTCCACGGCAGGAGATCAGCTTTGTTCTGCGCACCCATGACGACCCGATGGCGCTCGCAAACGTTGCGCGGCAGGCGGTCGCGTCGATCGATCCGGGGCAGCCAGTGAGCGATGTGACAACACTCGACGTGCTGGCGCAGGAGTCGATTGCCGGGCAGCGCACCTCGACGATGGTTACGACGATCCTGGGCTGTCTGGCGCTGCTGCTGGCCAGCATCGGCGTTTATGGCGTGATGGCGTATTCGGTAAGCAGGCGCGAACGGGAGTTTGGCATTCGCATGGCTCTGGGCGCGAATCGCGGAAATATTCTGACCCTGCTGTTCGCGGGCGTCTTCCAGCTGGTTCTTGTCGGAATGGCGTTGGGGGCGGCCCTGGCTCTGGGAATGCGGGTGTGGATCGACTCGCTGCTGGGCTCGAACGGAACGAGCCCCTTTGCACTGATCGCTGCCGCACTGCTGTTATGCGTCGTGGCCGCTTTAGCTACCCTTCTTCCGGCGCGGCACGCCATGTATGTGGAACCAATGCAGGCTCTGCGGACCGAATGAGGCCAGTCAGCCAAAGTCCGATAAGCGAAAAGCGGTGGATTTCGATCCCGGCGCCCCGGGCCGCTGCCTCGATCTGAGGCAGGCGAGCACGTAGGGTTGCGCTCCCCGTCTTACAAGATAAGCCGTTTAGTCACTATGACTTACCTTTTTTGTTAGAGGCGATCTCAGCCCTCCAAGGCCGCTGCCTCAAATAGAGTCGAGGCAGGGAATCCAAAGGGTTTGCGCTAAGCACAGGAGCAAAAATAGGTCGTTTATTTACTATGACTTAACTTTTTTATTCGCGGCGATCTCGGCTCGCCGGGCCGTGATCCATTTCCGTCCCGTATAAGCCAGATAGCCGACCTGAATGATCCACGTGACGGCGTACGCGGCTACGAGATGACGATGAAACATCGCGTTCATGCGGCCTCCAGGGCGGCGTTGGCAGCTTGCCGTTCGGCTTGCTGCTGGCGGAGTTCGGCGGCGTAGCGCAGGCTTACCACGAAGATGCCCCAGGCGAGCCATCCGGCGAGGTTCCACCAGAGCGCGGGCATCATGCTGGGGTCGAGACCGGTGTTGGGGCCTCCGAAAAAGACCGGGGCGGGATGCTGGGTGCGCCACCAGCGCGTGGACATATAGACGATGGGGATGTCGGCGAACCCGAAGATGGCGATGACGGCGGCCATGACTCGCATTTCAGCGCCCGAGATAAAGCGGCGCACGAGCAGATAGGCAACGTAGATCAGCCAGAGAACCAGCGTCGTCGTGAGGCGGGCATCCCAGGTCCACCAGATACCCCATGCGGCGCGCCCCCAGATGGATCCGGTGGTCATTCCAATAAGGCAATAGACAACGCCCATTTCGGCGGAGGCCAGCGCGAGGGCGTCGGTCTTGAGAGCACGCTTCGGGTTGCGGTTTCTGATGGCGAGAAAAACGATGGAGCAGATGACGTTGAGGGTGAAGAAGAGTCCCATTCCGCACCAGGAGGGGACGTGATAATAAAGAATGCGCGAAAGGTCACCCTGTTCACGGTCGGCGGGGACCACGTACATCGCAATGCGAAATCCATTGGCAAGTACGGCGAGAGTGGCGGCAAACCATAGCCAGCGAAACAGCTTCATGATTGATCCTGCAAGGCCAGGCAAACGCAAGGCCAACTATGCACCAGTTTAACCGATTCGCTTAGGCCGGATCTTCGCCGCTGGAGTTGCCCAGGCGATTACTACTCTATCTGTCAAGATTTTGCAAAAAATGCTTCCCAATCGTGCATTGTGGGGAGTAAAAAGATTGGCCATGGCATGGTTTACCCTTATCGTCGGCGGCGGAATTCTCATTATTGGTCTCCTCGGGCAGATGTTTGGAATGCGGCGTCGCAGCCCCGCGCCTCCCGAAGATAAACGTGTAGGAAAGATTGTAGTTACCATCGGTTCGGCAGTTGTAGGCCTGTGGCTGGTGGCTTTTTCGGTGGTCCGGCTTTTGCATCTGCACACAGTTGGCCACTGGTAGATCGCTTTTCGCAAGAAACAACGACAAAGTGTACTCGGGCTCGCTCCACACGCATTCTGCGTGGATGCCGCTTCTTGTTTGGTCGGACAGGCTCCGGCTGGCGTTGACTTTCCTAAAGCGCTGAATTCTTTTTTGGCTTGCGTTCGCAGAGCAGGATGAGGGATCGGCCGGCGAGCTTTATTTTCTTGCGCGGGGTTGAAGATTTAAAGGGATTGCCGAGGTCGCTGGTGTTGAGACAGCGCTTCCACCTGCCACCTTCCGGGGTCGGCGGCAGAGTGAAATCAACCGGTTCGTGATACGCGTTGAGCAGCAGAAGGAATGAGTCGTCGATGACGGGATTGCCTAGCTCGTCAGAGACCGCGAGCGTCCGCCCGTTCAACATCATGCCGAGCGTTCGCACCCAATCCGACTCCCACGCTCGCGGGTCCAGCTCTCTGCCATCAGTTCCATACCAGGAAAGGTTGCTGGAGCTGCGAATCTCCTGATCCTGGAAGAATTTCCGACGCCGCAGATTTGGATGTTTGCGTCGAAGCTCGATGAGCCGGGAGGTGAATTCTAGCAGCGATTCCTTTTCCTCTGTATCCGTCCAATCGTACCAACTGATTTCATTGTCCTGGCAGTAAGCGTTGTTGTTGCCTTGCTGCGTGCGCCCGATTTCATCGCCGCCGGAGATCATGGGCACTCCCTGAGAAAGAAGAAGCGTGGCGAGCAGATTGCGCATTTGCCGCGAGCGGGCCATGTTTATCTCGGAATTTTCGGTTGGCCCTTCCGCGCCCATGTTCCAGGAGTTGTTGTCGTCGGTTCCGTCCTGGTTGTTTTCTCCATTGGCCTCGTTGTGCTTTTCGTTGTAGCTGACGAGATCGCGCAGAGTGAAACCGTCGTGCGCGGTGACGAAGTTGATACTGGCGTAGGGACGGCGTCCGTCGTGCTGATAGAGATCGCTTGACCCAGTGAGGCGATACCCGAGGTCGGACAGTTGACCGTGATCGCCTTTCCAATAGCGACGCGCTGTGTCGCGGTATTTGCCGTTCCACTCGGCCCAGAGGACGGGGAAGTTGCCGACCTGATAGCCTCCTTCGCCTACATCCCAGGGCTCGGCGATGAGCTTTACATCGGCCAGCGTCGGGTCCTGATGAATGATGTCGAAGAAGCCGCTCAGTCGATCTACATCGTGCAGCTCGCGGGCGAGGGTCGCGGCGAGATCGAAGCGGAAACCGTCGACATGCATCTCGATGACCCAGTAGCGAAGGCTATCCATGATGAGCTTGAGTACCTGCGGATGGCGCACGTTGAGCGTGTTGCCGGTGCCGGTGTAGTCCATGTAGTAGCGGGGATTGTCAGCCATGAGGCGGTAGTAGGTGGAGTTGTCGATGCCGCGCAGAGATAGGGTCGGACCCAACTGATTGCCCTCAGCCGTGTGGTTGTAGACAACGTCGAGGATGACCTCAATGCCTTCGCGGTGGAGAGACTTGACCATTGCTTTGAACTCGGCCACCTGATTGCCTCGGTCTCCGGTGGAGCAGTAACGTCCGGCAGGGGCGAGATAGGCGAGCGTGTTGTATCCCCAGTAATTCTTGAGACCCTTTTCGATGAGGTATCCGTCATTGATGAAATGATGCACGGGCATCAGCTCAACCGCGGTGACTCCGAGCCGTTTGAGGTGACGCAAGCTGGCGGGCGAAGCGAGCCCCGCGTAGGTGCCGCGCAGGGGCTCGGGGACCTCGGGATTCTGAATGGTGAAGCCGCGCACGTGAGTCTCGTAGATAACGGAATCGGAGAGCGGCGTGCGCATGGGACGGTCCTGCTCCCAGTCGAAGTAAGGGTTGACGACGACGCATTTGGGCACTCCGGCGGCGCTGTCGCGGCTGTCGCAGTGGAGGTCGGCGTCGTCTCCGCCAAACTGATAGCCGAAGATGGGCTGGGACCAGTCGGTTATGCCGGATACGGCTTGCGCGTAGGGATCGACGAGCAGTTTGGCGGGGTTAAAACGGAAGCCGCGTTCTGGATCCCAGGGTCCGTGTACACGATAGCCGTAGAGCTGGCCGGCCTGGAGGCCAGGGATGTAGCCGTGCCAGACGAATGCCGTGGTTTCGCGCAGGAAGACTTGCTCAGTCTGCTCGCCGCTCTCGTTGAACAGGCACAACTCCACGCCGGTGGCGTTTTCAGAGTAGATGGCGAAATTGACACCGGTGCCATCCCACTTCGCGCCCAGCGGGTAGGGCCTCCCGGGAAGGAGCGTGCTTGCCATAGAACCTTCACTTCCTGCCTGTATCTGGAATTGATTCTTTCTGTCAGAGGCGGATGAAGAAGGAAACGTTGCTCGAAAGGGCGCTTGCGTATGGTCTCACGGCTGGCCGGGCGGGGCCTTTGCGCTGTTTACGCGGAGAGCAGCTTATGCCGAGGCTTGCAACATCGCTGGTTCCCTGGACTCCACAGCATCCGTGTGGAAAGGAAGAAAGATGCGGAAGACAGTGCCGCTTCGCTTGCCCGTGCGGGTTCGCAGGCGAATACTCGCTTGATGCTTTCTGAGAATCTCTAAGCTTACCCACAGACCGAGACCGGTCCCTGTGGTGCCCTTGGTAGAAAAAAACGGCTCAAAGATGCGCGTCGCCGTTTCGGCATCCATGCCTGAACCGTTATCGGCTACGGTAATGGCGATTCCTTCACGGCCTGTCGCCCAATCCCGCGCGGCGGCGGTGCGCAGCAGCAGGCGGCCCTTTTGCTGCGGAATCATTGCATCAATGGCGTTCCCGATGAGATTGGCCAACACTTGACGCACTTCTCCGTCGTAGACGATGACGCCAGGAATATTGCCGAAACGGCGAATCACGGTGATGGAGTTCGACCTCAGGCGGGCTTCATAAAGAGTAATCACGGTTTCAAATAACTCGTGGATATCGGTCTCCACCGGTCTGGTGCTCTGGCGGTAGAAGCGAAGCGTCTGCGTAGTGATATGGACCACGCGATCCAGCTCGTGCTGCGCCAGATTAAGGTAGTGACGGGCCGCCTCATCCATCTGTGTCTGGCTCATCAGATACATGCAATTGGTAACCGCTTCGAGCGGATTATTGATCTCATGCGCGATCGAGGCGGCGAGTTGCCCGGCGGCGGCAAGTTTCTCGGTACGTCGCAGGACGTCGTAGCTGCGCTTCTGTTCGGTGAGGTCGGCGAGAAAGGCTACAAATTGACGTTGTTGCAGGGAGGAGTCGCGGTTGAGACGGGCCGCACCGGCAAGGACCGGAATAGTGGCTCCCGCGCTGGTGCGACATTCGACCTCTACGGGCTCGCCGTTGCCACGTGCCCAGCGCCTCAGCAGTGGTTCATTAGTGCCATCTCCGCCGAAGATACGCGTCAGGGTGACGGCTCCCGTTTGAATCTCTGCCTGGGTGTAGCCGAGGAGCCGTTCCACTCCCTCGTTCGCGTAGATTATGCGGCCAGTGGAATCGCTGATGAGCAGAGCGAGCGGCATGGCCTCGACGAGGCGGTGAAAACGCTCTTCGCTCGAACGGAGGGCCAGTTCGGCGTCGCGCTTCAGACGGCGTCCCTGGGCATCGTTCAGCTCACGTTCTATGACGGGAATGAGACGGCCGAGATTTTGCTTGGCGATGTAGTCATGGGCGCCGGCACGCATGGCGGCGACGGCGGTTTCCTCGTCGACGGCGCCAGACATCATGATGAAGGGTATATCGCGGCCTGAAGACTTGAGCAACTTGAGCGCCTGCGGGGCGCTGAAATTCGGAAGATGGTAATCGGCGAGAACAATGTCCCAGCTGCTGGGATCAAGCATAGCGGCTTGCATCTCATCCTCGGTTTCCACGCGATGCACAACTAGAGAGTATCCGGAGCGCTGCAGGCACCGTTCGAGAAGAAAGGCGTCGTCTGCATTGTCCTCAATGAGGAGGACACGTAGCGGTTTAGGGCCTAGTTGCTGCTCGGTGGACATTCGTTCAATACCAGCCAATACATGCCCAACTGCCGCGTTGCCTCAGCAAACTCCGTAAAGTTTACCGGCTTGCGGATATAGCTATTTACTCCCAGTTTATAGCTGCGCACGATGTCACTCTCTTCGTCAGAGGAGGTGAGAATGACCACGGGAAGCATTCGCGTGCGTTCGCTTTCGCGGACGCGCCGCAAGACTTCCAGACCGTCTATTTTAGGCAGCTTCAAATCTAGAAGGATAACCTGCGGGTTGATCTTCAGGGCATCATCACCTTTCCCAAAAAGCATATTGAGTGCTTCCTCGCCGTCGTGGGCCACGCGAATCTCATTCGCTACACTGGCCTTGCGAAGGGCACGAATGGTCAGGACCTCGTGGTCGGGGTCGTCTTCAACAAGCAGGATAGTTTTAGCAGATTCGACCATACGATTTCTATCCTACTGTAAACCAGAAAGTGGCTCCCTCGTTAATCACGCTCTCTGTCCGGATTGTGCCGCGATGGCGGCGAATGACGCGAGAAACCGTGGCCAGGCCAATGCCGGAACCTGCAAAATCCTTGTCGCCGTGCAGCCGCTGGAAGGCGTGAAACAGCTTGTCGACATATTGCATGTCGAATCCCGCTCCGTTGTCACGGATGAAAAACTCGCCTGATTGCGGCGAACGGCCCAACTCGATGATCGCCTCAGGTTGTTGTGCAGTAAACTTCACGGCGTTCCCGAGCATGTTTTCAAGAGCTACACGCAGAAGCCGGGGATCGGCGTGGGTATTGAGGTTGGACTCGATGCGAAAGGTGAGGTTGCGATCGAGATGTTGCGCCCGCAGATCGCGGGCCACCTCTTCGGCAAGGTTGGACAGGTTCACATGTTCGCGCAATAGATCTGCCCGGGTGACGCGCGACAGCCGGAGCAGGGAATCGATGAGTTGACCCATCTTCTGGACGCCGGTCCGGATGCGGCGGATGTAATCCCGACCTTCGTCGGTGATGGCGGCGGAAAAATCTTCTTCCAGAGCCAGGCTGAATCCGTCGACCGAGCGTAGCGGAGCACGCAGATCGTGGGAAACGGAATAACTGAAGGCTTCGAGCTCCCTGTTGATGGCCTCGAGCTCGGAGGTGCGAAGTTTCACGCGCTCTTCCAGCTCGGCGTTAAGCAACTGTACTTCCGCCGCACTGTTTTCCGCGAGGCGCCGGGCCTGACGCTCAGCCTCGTATGCATTGGCCCGGTCCAGCGCCATTCCGATACGGTCGGCGACGACAGTGAACAGATCTTCGTCCTGATCCTGGAACGCGTCCTGGCTTCTTCGTCCCGCGACGAGGAGGGCCGCCACGCTGCCGGATACGATCACCGGCAATACAAGCATGGCACGCATCTCACGGCGCATTCCATCCAGCGGCACGGACTGCGCGGCAGCGCCCTCGACGGTAACAAGCTGCCGGCTGACTGCGGCCGCGTATAGGGGATCGCCGGCGTCGAGCCGTATGCGCAGGCCGCGACTGACGGCGACTCCGCTGGCTGCGGCCACTTCGATCTCGCCGTCGTGCCAACTGCAGAAAACGACTCCGTCGGCGCGGACAACGTTGAGCAGCCGATCGAGTAAGGCGCTAATAAGTTCGGGCAGGGTGAGTTGGGTAAGGCCTGCATCGCTGATGGATTGCAGTTTTTCGAGACGGGTTGCGGTTGCACCGGCTTTCTGACGCAGACCGCGCTCACGGCTCAGCAGCCAAAAAACGAGAGCAATAAGAAACACATCGAAGATACTTGCCAGAAGAATCGTCAGCTGCGAACGAATGCGGGCTTTATAGGAACGCGCTACCCGCTGGACAAGCAGGCCGCGTTCGTCAGTTTGCATGGCGTCTGCCATCGTTCGCAGTGAGTCCATTTCAGATTTGCCAGTTCCGCTCTGGACGAGGAGCGTTACCTTGTCTGTATCGCCTGAATGGCGCTCATCGACGCCGGTTTGCAGAGCCTGGAGGCGCTGATTCACGACGGCGCGCATTTTAGAGAGCTGTGCCTGCCGCTGCGGATTGTCGGCGGTGAGTTCGGAAATCTGACGGAATTCTTCGGGAAGATCGTGCGCGGCCTGCGTGTAAGGATCAAGATATGCCGGGTCGCCAGTTAACAGATATCCGCGATTGCCGGTTTCGGCATCTTTCATCGAACCCATGATACGTTCGAGCGCATTGATGACCTGCCAGGTATGCGCGACCCAGTACTGGCTATCGTCGAGGACTTGAACCGAGCGGAAGGCCAGCCACGCATTGAGACACACTACAAGCAGCGCCACAAATAGCGTGGCTCTGGTTAAAAGTTCAATCCGTCGGTCTTTCATTATTATATGGATGGTAGCGTGTTGTGTTGGATGTTACACAATGCGGAATGGCTGCCTGGGTTCAGGCAGGACGCATGATTTTCACGGCTGAACGCTTAAACTATTTTCATGAGCAAGCTACAGGGGAAAGTCGCGCTGGTTACCGGTGGCGCCAAGAGGATTGGGCGCGCGATTGCGCTGGCGCTGGCCGGGGAGGGTGCAAATGTTGCGATCACTTATCGTGATTCGGCCGAAGAGGCAGCGCAGGCTGTCTGCGATCTTGAATCCCTTGGGATTCGCGCCGCTGCGGTTCACGCCAATTTGCGGGAGCCAGCGAGCATCCGCGAAGCCGTAGCGCAAGTGGCTGCAGAGTTCGGATCGATTGATATCCTGGTGAACAATGCGGGACGCTTTGAGACGACGGCGATCGAAAACATTTCAGTCGACCAATGGGATGCGATGTTTGAAACCAATACGCGCGGCCCGTTTCTTGCCGCGCAGGCTGCGCTGCCGCATCTGAAAGCGGCGCACGGACGCATCATCAATATCGGCTCGCTTGGCGGGATTCATCCCTGGCCGACGCACGCGCACTACTGCACGTCAAAGGCGGCGTTGCACATGCTGACACAGACGATGTCAAAAGCCTTTGCGCCCGAGATCAGCGTGAATTGCGTGGCTCCGGGAATGATTGTGAATGGCGAAGTCTCTGAGGAGTACGAGCATTTTGCCAGGAAGACTCCGATGCAGCGCAATGGCAGCGCTCAGGAAGTAGCGGAGACGGTGATGTTTTTCGCGACCGGGCCGCACTTTATTACCGGACAGGTTCTAGGGGTCGACGGCGGGCTGGGGCTTTAAGCGGGCAGAACGGCGTCAGTCTGGCTTTCCGTCAAGCCGGTTGAGGATGCGGGCGAGCTGCGTGTCATTGTCGTATCCGGAGCGGACGGCACGATCGCGGCCTCCGGCTGCGATTGCCTCGCGCAGGTCCGGACGGCCAAGATAGAAGCGCGCCTTCTCGGCACACTCTTCCACGGAGGAAAAGAATACCGCCTCGCTGTCTTCGTCGAAGAGAGCCTGATGGCCCGGCGTGCGCAGCGCAAGAAGGCAGCCGGCGCAGGCAGCGATTTCCACGGCTTTATGCGAGATGTCATCTTCGTTGCTTTCCGTTACGAAGCTGAGGTTGATCTTCGACCTCCAGATGCCCGAGCGATATTGTTCGTTGGAATAGAAGTTTCCCAGGGTGAAGTATTGCTGTTCTTCGGGAGTCAGTAACCGCGTCCAGCGATTGCCGTTGATGAAGACAGGAAGCTGATAATCGCGCGCGAGCCCGAGAAGGAATTCCGGGCGCTGCTCGTGCGGATGCCCGATGTAGGAGACCTCGCGATTACGGTCTGCATCGCTGAAGCCGGAATCCGGGGGAAAGTGCATGCGCGGATCAAAACTGAACATGGTTTCGATCCACGGAAGCCCCCAGTCGCGATAACGAGCAACGTCAGCTTGCCGTACCAGGCAATGGAGGTCGGCCATCCGGTAGATCCTATGGAACTGCCTCCAGCACCCGTCATTGCGCGGTCCGAATGGCGCGTCCTGCACGTAGAAGACGATTTGCGCGCCAGCCTTATGGATGGCATACATGGTTTCCGGCGTGAACGCGATCGGCTTGTCGAACCACACCACGTCAGGCCGAAGCGTCGCTACGGTGTTACGAAGCTCGCGATTGACGCGCGCGACGAGCGGGCCAAATGGGTAGCGGAATCGCAGCCATCGCTCCACGCGTGTCGACGGTTCATAGGACTCAAGATCGAGGGGCTGGACCTGCTGACCCAGATGCAGGAGAGATTCAAAGCGGTATGTGGCCGTGGAGAAAGGAGCGAGTGCCGCCACATACAGGATGCTCCGCGCGCGTGGAAGGGAGGATGTCATCGAGCGCCATGCTCTGAGATGGCGTAGGTAAGCGCACCGCGCAAGCCTTCCACATCCTGCTGAAAGCTGTGAGCGACAATCGTCTCAGCGGCATATTTACCCATGGTGCGCGCCAGCGACGGGTCATCAAGAAAACGGCGCAGGGTATTACTAAGCGCCTCCACGTCCTGCGCTGGAAAGACGAACCCGTTCACGCCATTGCGAACGAGATCTGGTCCGCAACCAACTTGATCGGAGATTACGATTGCGCGTCCCGCGTTCATCACCTCATTCACGATCAATCCCCAAGGCTCCTGGATAGAGGGAAGTATGAAGACATCGCAAAGGTCGAAGAGACGTGGTAACTCGCTTTGATTTTGAAAGCCGAGCATTCGAATGTTTCTAGAGCCGGATTCATGAATTCGCAATTCAACAGACGCTCGCTCTTCTCCGTCGCCTGCGATCAACAGATGGGCTGGCGGCTCAATGCCCGTCGCCGGAGATAGGCGCAGAAATGCCTCCACAAGATCGATGCAGCGCTTGCGGGTTAGGAGCTTGGAGGCGAAAAGGAAGACAGGCAGTCCGGACTTCAGATTTAATTCGCGACGCATGACTTCGCGATCTGGTGCAGCCTGCGCGGCTCGGCTGCTGAAATATTCGTTGTCGACGGCATAGGGCATAAGAAACATGGGAATGTTGTCACCTAAAGAAGCGCGCCAGTACTCCGCATTTTTCTCTCCGACAGGTAAGACACTCTGCACCATTTGCCTGAGGAACGCGAAGAATACCTTCTTAATCAGGAGCTTCCCGCGGCCGCGGGGACGGTCGTCCAGGGTGGAATCTGTGCGCATAAGGACAGGAATTTTCAGCAGCTTTGCGGCAGCAATAACATGCATTGCATTCACCGTGTGATAACCGTGGACCCACACAGCGTCAAACCTTCCGCGACGCAAGCGAGAGAAGATTCCGTAGCTCAATGGAGTTGCAAAACCCAGAAGGCTGTTCTTGCGGAGGCCCGGAAGGAATTCGTGAACATAGCCGTCGAGCAAGGGAACATCCCACTGAACCTGCACCCCGCCGAACCCTTCATCGGCATAGCCCTTCACAGAGATGTCGCTGAAAAAGAAGGCGGTGAGTTCGATGTCACTCTCCTGCGCGATGCTACGCAGCAAAGGTACCTGATATTGAATTGGATGGGTGACGAAGTAGGCGACTCTCACGTGACAGAATCAGAATAAGACATAGGCGTTGAAAACTCCAAGACCGGGCGGGAGTTCCACAGCGGGAGGGGCGTAAACTGATTTCTGAAGACTTTTGAGGGGCTAGTTGTGGATCATTATGTAGAGCGGGTTGTTGACCTTACCGAGCCGGAGGCCAATCAAATCTATAACCTCACCGCCGCGGAGGCTCGTGGGCAGTTGCTGACGGGCGCCCCCGACGCGGTGCGCGGTATTTATGGCTCCTTTGCTTTGATTGCACGCGAGGGCAAAACGGTAAAGATGGCTCGTTCGCTCGACCGACCCATGCGGTACTTTCTTGCCAAGCGGCAGGAAGGACCGGTGCTGATCGTGGCTTCGCGCATAGATGCGATTTATAACTGGCTTAAGTCAGAAGCGCTGGATGGCCAGTTTCATCCTAGTTATACGCGAATGGTTCCAGCTCACTATATCGTTGAACTTCAACTTATAGGCTGTCCGGACCCGGACCCTGTTTATACGCGCTTCTTTGCCCCCGTATCCGGATCGCTCCCGGCAGACACTGATGAAATAGGGAAGACGTATATCAGTGCGCTTGCGGAAGAGATTTCGCAGTGGCTGAAGCGAATTCCCGCTGAGGAGCCCATCGGCGTTTGTTTCTCGGGAGGCATCGACAGCGGCAGCGTATTTCTGACCACGCATTATGTACTGCAGAGGCTTGGTATGAGCCTGAGCCGTCTGAAGGCCTTTGTTCTTGATCTCGGCAACGGTCCGGACATTCAGCAGGCGCGCGCATTTTTGGATATCTTGGGCATGGGGTTATTCCTTGAGCCTATCGAAGCCGAGGCGGCGGCGCTGAACCCGGAAGAAACCATTCGCATCGTGGAGGACTATAAATCGCTTGATGTGGAATCGGCTACGATGGCGCTCGCACTGTGCCGGGGAATTCGTGAGCGCTACCCTGAATGGAAGTACCTGCTCGATGGCGACGGAGGCGACGAAAACCTGAAAGACTATCCGATTGAGGAAAACCCTGAGCTGACCATACGGAGCGTGGTGAATAATCAGATGCTGTATCAGGAAGGTTGGGGCGTAGGGAAGATCAAGCACTCCCTGACATATAGTGGCGGACTCAGCCGTTCTTATACTCGCACATATGCTCCGGCACAGTATTTTAGATTTTCCGGCTTTAGCCCATTTACTCGCCCGGATGTTATTGCCGTGGCTGAGGCCATTCCGTTCATTAAGTTAACGGACTACAGCGTCGACCGGTTGTATGAATTGAAAGGCGAGATCGTATCGCACGGAATTGCCGCTGTGACGGGTATGAAGATGCCTGTTTTTCCGAAGCGGCGTTTTCAACATGGAGCAATCCCGGTCGAAGCGCTACGGAACGTGCTGCCTCTCCGTGAGGCCGAATACCGGAAGCAGTTTTTATCGCTCTATCTCTGAGGGCCGCAGTGTCGTCGACTTATCCGGAGAATGCGGCTGATCGAGACAGGTGGATTCTGGCTCGGCGAAGTGTTCGCGCGGAGCTAGATCTGGGCCAGCCCCACGCTTATTTTGTAGGAGCAAGAGCGTTCGGTCGACGGCGAGATTGTACCGGTAGCCACGATCATCCTTACCAATCGTGAATGCCCCTTTCGCTGCGTGATGTGCGATTTGTGGCGCAATACCAGCTCAGAATCGGTGCCCAGCGGTGCAATTCCGGAACAAATTGATTTTGCTCTGAAACGAATGCCGCCGGCCCGCGTCGTAAAGCTCTACAACAGCGGCAGTTTTTTTGATCCTCGCGCAATTCCGGTAGAAGATTACCCAGCAATTGCCGCTCGTGTTCAGACGTTTGAGCGGGTTATTGTGGAGTGTCATCCGGCCTATGTTGGTGAGCGTTGCGTTGCGTTTCGCAATTTTCTGACCCGGCCGCTTGAGGTGGCGATGGGGCTCGAGACAGCGCATCCGGAAGTTCTGGAAAAGCTGAATAAACGCATGACCCTCGATCAATATGCTATCGCAGCCAGGTTTTTGCGGGACAACGGTATCGATCTGAGAGTTTTCATTCTCGTGCAGCCTCCCTTCATGAAGACGGCGGAGAGTTTGTACTGGGTGCAACGCTCGGTTGATTTCGCTTTCGATTGTGGCGCGACGGCAGCAACTCTGATCCCAACACGCGCGGGAAACGGAGCGATGGAGACACTTGCTGAGAGTGGCAAATTTGTTCCTCCGGAGTTGCGATTGCTGGAAGCGGCGGCGAGTTATGGATTGGGGCTGAAGCGCGGACGGGTATTTACGGATTTATGGGACCTGAAGAGATGGCATGATTGCGCTCTTTGCTTTGAAAAACGCGTGGAGCGTTTGCGCGAGATGAACCTGCGCCAAGAGATTCATGCTGCGGTCATTTGTGCCCGTTGCGAGGGTCGTGGTTGAGCGGACAGTATGACATTGCGGTGGTCGGGTCCGGATTTGCAGGTTCCGTTCTGGCAACGATTGCCCGGCGACTGGGATTACGCGTGATTCTTCTGGAGCGCGGGAAGCATCCTCGGTTTGCGATCGGGGAATCTTCGACGCCGCTTTCCAATCTTCTATTGGAGGAGTTGTCTACTAGATACGACTTGCCGAAAGTGAAGGCGTTTACCAAGTGGGGAAGCTGGCAGAACACCTATCCTGAGCTGCCATGCGGGCTAAAGCGAGGGTTTTCTTTCTTTCATCACTTGCTGGGCCAATCTGAAATTGTGGGCCCTGACCGTCGGGCTGAGCTGTTTGTGGCCGCTAGCCCGCACGATGGAATTGCTGATACCCATTGGTATAGGGCAGAGTTTGACCATTTTCTCGTACGCGAGGCGCAGAACTTGGCGTTGATTATCTTGATGAAGTTGATCTAACGGAAGTCACTGATCAGGGGCGTCGAGATGTCCCTGAAGGGAATAAGGGATGGTGGAGATCTTGAGGTTAGGGCGCGGTTTGTTGTGGATGCCACTGGGCCACGTGGCTTCCTGCACAGAGCTTTGAAGCTGGGCGAGCGCGCTCTTCCGGGTTTTCCTGCAACTCAGGCGCTGTACAGTCACTTTTCTGGCGTGCGACGGATTCAGGATCTGGCGCAGTTCGAATTTGAGGAACAGCCGCCCTATCCAATCGATGATGCTGCCGTGCATCATGTCTTCGATGGAGGATGGGCATGGGTTCTTCGTTTCAACAATGGAGTTACGAGTGCCGGAATCGCGGCGACGGACGAGAGAGCGGCGAAGCTGAAGCTTATCAGATGGGGCTGCGGCATGGCGAGGATTCCTGCAGGAGATTCCGCTCTTGCGGGATCAGTTCGCAGATGCTGAAGCAGTGCAACCGTTCAGGCATATTGCACGGCTCGGATTTCGCAGTGGCGGCTATAAGCGGGCGTCACTGGGCTCTCCTGCCGTCAGCCGCAGGGTTCGTGGATCCACTTCTTTCGACAGGTTTTCCGCTTACATTGCTGGGGGTTTCGAGGCTGGCTGAAATGATTGAGCGAGATTGGGGCACAGAAAACTTTGATATTCATCTCGAGCGCTATGCTGCTGAAACGGATGCAGACCTGCTCGCGACATCGCGTTTGATCGCGCTCTATATGCGAATATGGCAAACTTTCCCGTTTTTACCGCGATATCGTTGCTTTATTTTGCCGCGGCGAGCTTTTCAGAAACCGCACGGCGGCTGGGGAAGCCGGAACTCGCATCATCTTTTTTATTACACAACCATCCGCAGTTTGGGCCTGAGTCTGAGCGGCTGCTGGAGCGCGCCCGAGGGGTTCAGCGCGGCAGGGAATCGGATGAACTGATTGAAGACGTTTTTCGAATTATTGAGCCGTTCGACGTGGCTGGCCTTGGAAACCGGAGCCGCCGCAATTGGTATCCGGTTGAAGCTGAGGAACTGTTGTCTTCCGCACACAAGGTTGGATCGAGCCGCGATGAGATTATGCAAATGTTGAACCGTTGCGGGTTTTGGCCAGCTACTTCCCGGGTTTGAGGACAAAGCTTATGGGCTGTGCGGCGATGACTCCTTTGCCTTCTTTCACTGTGAGAGACTGGTTGGGATGAATATCCGCAATGGAATCTTTGTGGCCGCTTGGCCAGAGAATTTCAAGGTTGATCAGCTTGTCAGGATCGGGTTTGCCGAGGCCGAAGGTTAACGGCAGTTCGCTCTGGGACAGATAGCTCGATCCACTTTTTACCATTTCGCTCATGCGCTGTCCGGTAGATGTTGTTAGCAGAACTTTTGCTCCGATTCCGTCGCGGTTGGAGCGCGTGCCTACCGTTTTTATGCGGAGCATGTCATTCTGATTGCCGTTATCGTTGCGCAGAAGGCGTGCCGGTCCATTACTGGTGGTGAGCAACAGGTCGAGATCGCCGTCGTTATCGACGTCGGCATACGCGGCTCCGCGGCCGACGACTGGTTGACGTAGTGCCGAGCCTACTTTCTGCGATACATCTTCGAACTTTCCGTGGCCCAGATTGCGGAACAGACAGCGGGGGCTGGGCATAACTCAGCGTAGGCTGCGTTACAGAGATGTCATCAGCTACGTGGCCATTCAAGGCGAAGATATCGGGCAGTCCGTCGAGGTTGTAGTCGAAGAAAAATGCGCTGAACGTAAGTGATTTGGCAGATGGCAGGCCGATTCCGGCGGTCAAGGCGTCGATCGGTGAATAGTCCCTGACCCTCGTTGTGATAGAGCGCCATGCTTTCGTCGGTGAAGTTGCCGATGACAAGGCTCTGACGCCCTGAGCCGTCATAGTCGGCCGCGTCCGTCCCCATTCCGGCGCGCTCTTTGCCCGCATCGCTGAATGCTACACCTGCGGCGAAGCCGGTTTCGGTAAAGGTGCCGTTGTGATTGTTATGGTAGAGCTTGTTGGGCTGGGTATCGTTCGTGATGAACAGGTCGAGCCAGCCGTCATTGTCATAGTCGATAAGTGCTATGCCGAGCGACTTACTCGACGGATCGTAGAGTCCAGCAGCTTTTGTTACGTCTTTGAATCTACCGTTTCCTTCGTTATGGTAGAGCGTTACGCTCTGGCCCTTGTACAGTTCGGGAGTGCAGTAGGACTTATGCTTTCCGTCGAGCGAACAGGTTTGATCTTTGGCGATTGACCAATCGACGTAGTGGTCTACGATGAGATCGAGCTTGCCGTCATTATCGTAGTCAAACCATGCGGCGCTGGTTGCGAATCCAGGAGAGCTTACTCCGGCTCTTGCGGTTACGTCTGCGAATTTCCCATTGCCTAAGTTATGGAAGAGGTGGCTGCCGTCGAGGGCAGTGATGTAGATGTCGTCATAGCCGTCATTGTCGTAATCGCCTATGGCGCATCCCATCCCGTACATTTCGACATCGAGGCCAGCCTGACGAGTTACGTCGGTAAAGGTTCCGTCGTGGTTGTTGTGGTAGAGCGCCGGGTAGGACTTGCCGGTTTTATGGCCGGGCCAATCCATGGAGTTGACGAGGAGAATGTCCTGCCAGCCATCGTTGTCGTAGTCGATGAAGCAGGCTCCGCTGCCCATGGTTTCGGGAAGGTATTTTTGGCCAAAGGCTCCGCTGTTGTGTTTGAAATGAATTCCGGCCTGGGCGGTGATGTCTGTGAAATGGATGGGGCCGGAGGGGCGGGTAGGTGTTACGGGTTGGAGCGGCGCTGGGGCGGCTGGGGAGGGCGCGACTGATGCTTTGCCGATGAGGCGTTCTGCGTCGTCGCCTGCTTTTGTTTGCAGCCGGACATCAGAGTCGATGCCGCAAGTAGCGAAAAACTGCAAATCTTTTTCGTGAAACTATCAAGCAGGTTTCCTTTAGCAAATTACGGATGCGCCATTCCGGAAGATGGCGTGAGAACTGTGGCTGCGGGGGCGGCTTTCATGCGGCGGGAATCCAGCCACATTTCAATGAGCATGGCAATTGGTCCAACCCAAAACAGGGCGTAGAGCGGCGCGTATACGCTCTGGTCGAAGCGAAAGAACATTTCAACGACCGCGACAGAGAAGGCTACAATGCACTGGCCTGTCTTTGAGCGAACTGTCGATTTTAGGGTCAGTGATCATGAAAAAGATGAAAAGCTGATACTCGGGGCCGGTGATGGGCGAGATCTCGGCTTGCCACGGTTCATGGATGATCCACGCGCGCAGAAAGGCCAGGGCAATGAAAGAGACGACATAGGTGGCGCTGATATGAAAGCGACGCAGCCGCCAGATGATGAGCGAGCCTAAAACCCAGATCGCGATCAGCGACCACAGGTTGTTTCCCCACTGAATGCTGAGCATGGCCACGGCGCTGGTAGCCAGAAGAAAGAGCATGACGCAGATGCCGAAATTGGATGGATTCCAGAGGTGCTTTCCCTTGAGCCGCAAAACATATTTGGACGTAATGGCGATAGCGGCGCAGAGCGCGAAGGGCCAGTAAGCGGGAGAGCGCAGTAAAATGCCGACGCTGATGCCGGTGATATACGCGCTGGCGAGATGCGGGAACTTTGCCGAGAAAGATGCGCCCCAGGATCAATTCAGTGACAATCGCGGTGCCGATTGCGAGTAATGTTTTCTCGTAGCTTTCCAGAATTCCAAAGGATAATTGCCCCGCAAGCAGAATGAGGGTGATGAAAATCGGCGGTATATAACGGTTTTCGAGCGAAAGCCACTTCTTCCACCGGGGAGCCTTGGCCGGCTGCGGCGACGGGATCGCGATGGTTTGGTGGCTCATTCAGGTTCCTTGATTTTATAGAGCTGGTCGGGGGCGAGTTTGTCGAGTGTCTGGAGTCTGCCCTGAAGGCCAGCGGATGACCGCTTTATCGATCTGCGGATTCTTGCCCAGTCCGAAGTGTAAGCGGCGGTCATTTTGAGCGGCAAATCCGCTGCCTCCGGAGACTTCCTGAATCTGTTGCTGACCATTCCAGAATAGAGATACTTGCGCGCCGATGGCACTCCGGTTGCTCTTTGTTCCTTCAAGCTCGAACTCGATCCATTTGTTTTGCGGGTCGACGGTATTTTTGTAGATGAGCAGGGGGCCGCTTTGGTTCGCAACCACTACATCGAGAACGCCGCGATTCCAGAGATCGGCGACGGCAACAGAGCGGCCGTCGTGGGTATCGGTTACGCCTACGGCCTGCGCTACGTCGACGAACTTTCCGGCTCCGTCGTTCACCCAGACGCGTTTTTGCTGGTAGCCGGAGAGGCTGCGGCCATCGAAGGCCGGCCAGTTCCTGGCGTCTCCTATGATGGAGCTGTTTCCGCCCGCTACTTTTGCGAAGTCGTACCAGTAGCTCTTGTTGCGGTCGAGGGAGATGTAGCCGTTTGTCAGGAAGAGGTCCAGGTTGCCGTCGTTGTTGAAGTCGCCAAATTGCGCTCCGAAGCTCCAGCCGCCTAATTCGACTCCGAGATCGCGCGCCATATTTTCATATTGGAGCGATTTGCCCGAAGCTCCTTCTTTGGGGACCCAGAGATTGTTTCCTTGAATCAGGATTCCGTCCTCTGAGATATTCGATACGTAGACGGAATATTTTCCCTGGTTGAAAATGTCGCCAAAGGCCACGTTCATTCCGCTCTTGGGAGAAAAGCCCACGCCCGTCTGCTCACCCTCTTCACGGAATCTCTTGCCGTCGTTTACATACAACTCTGGAACGCCGTAATCATTGGCTACGAACAGATCAGGGTGCCCGGTGCCGCTCAGGTCGGCAGCGGCGGAGGCTAATGCCCAACGGCGACTATCGATTCCTACCCTTTCGCTTACTTCTTCGAATCTGCCATTGCCTAGATTGTGGAAGAGATACTTTCGTCCGCCATTTTTTGCGTACTCGAAGCTGTCGGGCATGATTTTGGTGCTTTTTAGGTGCCAGAGGTCTACGTTCTCGTTGTAGTAGCCGCCAACAAACAAGTCGAGCAGCCCATCACCGTCATAGTCGAACCAGACGGCGGTATTGGCGTTGATCCATTTGGGAAGGCCGGCCTGGTCTGAGACGCGGGTGAAACCGTGGCCGTGGTCGTTATGGAACAGCTCAGGGCGTCCCCACTTGATGAGATAGAGGTCTTCGTAGCCGTCGTTATCGTAATCGCCCCACACCGCACCCATCGAAACGCCAGTTCCGGGTTTGTTTACGTCGGCTATGCCCAGCTGCGGAGCTACGTCGGTAAAGGTTCCGTCGTGATTGTTGTGGTAGAGCGCGTTCATGCTGCCTTCACGACTGTTGGTGACGTAGATGTCGGGCCAGCCGTCGCGGTCATAGTCCACGATGGAGACGGAGGCGCCCATGGATGCGACTTCTGGCATGATGGGAGCCAGTTTGGGATCGAGGACCGGCGCCTGATGGATGAAGTTGACGCCTGCGGCGTGGGAAACTTCACGTAAAGTAGAAACCGTAGCGGGCGAGTGCGAGAGTGCCGTCAAAATGAGCTGCAGCGGTCCTGCTCCGCGCCGATACGCGATTGATGATGACGGGGGTCGCGATCAGTCCGGCGAAGAAAAGGATCAGAAAAAAACGTGCGATGGGACCGCGCTTCATTGACTGGCTGAACTCCTCAAAGCGGTTTCAAAGTTATCGGGTGTTACATAGCGCGTCTGGTATGTCTGCCAGTCCTGGGGATGATGACGATATACCCACTCGTCTTCGAGGCTTCCCGGAGGCGTGTCGTAGAGTTTGCGGTCGTGATATGGCAGTGGCTGGACGGTCGCCGAGTAGGTGGAGTTATAGTCGCCGTCCTTGATCCATCCGTCGCCAGCAATTACATAGTCGCGCACCCAGCCTGCGGGTGGAGGAGCTACGGCAGCGAAGCGCAGGGTCATTTCGTCTCCTGCGTTCATGATGACGTAGCGGTCGTCGATGCTGCGGAGCAATTCGCGGACATCTCCATAGCGCGTGTAATAGCCGGAAAGGTCGCGCCATATCTGCGTGGTGGATAAGAGATGGTTGTAATCAGGAATCTCCGGCGACGATGCGTTGGCCTGATGGATGATGGAGTAGCCGCGATAGTGCAGGTTGGCGATTGGCAGGTGCGAGGCGCGTGATTTTCAATGGCGGTATCAGGCAAGCCTTGCGCCCACTGGATCTGGTCCCAGTAGATTTCGAGATTTGTGCTGAGGCGGACGCGATGCGGCGCTCCGGGGCGAAAGACTCCGGTGAGGTCGATGAGGCATATTTTGTTGCGGCCCGCGGGAAAGCCGAGGTTGGGCTTTACTACGTGCCAAGCGCCGTGTTCGTCTTCGACCTGGAGGCTTAGCGGTTTTGGCTGCTCGTGGTGGCCCTGGCTGATCGCAACATTGATCGAGGAGTCGGAGGGATGCAGCCATCCTTTGGCGATGAGATAGAGCGGTCCGCTGGTTGGGACGTTCGTCGCCCAAGATCGATTTCGAACATAATGATCGCGGGTTACACCCTGATATTGGCCGCGTCCGAAGGTGTCGAGATATTTCCCATCGAGCGCGCTCAGGGTTTGGGTGACGTCGTTGCCGTTGTCGTCGATGGCGCGGGCGATGGGATGCGGCGTGGCTACGGTGGTGATGGCGAGCTTTGCCGGAGGGATGACAAAGCGCTCGTCGGTGAAGATGTCGGTTCCGGCGGGGTGGTCAACGACCATCAGCGAGAGGTAGTCGTAGTAATAGGTTTCCCATAGCTCGCCAGTGATTCGCAGGTCGTAGAAGCCATTGCGCGGCACTAGCTGGTCGCCGCGGATTTTGTACCACTCCTGCGTGGCTGCGATGCTGGCGGTGCCGAGCGAATTGATGCGCAGGCCGATGGCGGAACCCCACGGAACTGCATCCTTCACGAAGTTCATCTCTTTGCCGTTCCAGGCGAAGAGGAATGGGCAGGAGCCTTTCAGGCGCTGTTCGGTTACCACTTCCTGGTCGGCTTTGAGCGCGAACTCAGCGCGCACCGATCCGTTTGGCCAGATGATGCGGGCTACATCGGAACTGGTGTGCTCGCCGAGGCCGAAATGAAGCTGCGGGCCGGTGATGGGGAGTTTCTGGGTGAGCAGGGCGGAGCGGATTTCGATTTCGCCGCCGATGCCGAAGGAGTTGATGCGCTGGTCGCCGGTGGATTGCCTGGCGCGCGGGCGGATGATTTGCCAGTGATAGTTTTTGGTTCCGTGATTGAGGGCTGCCTGCGGCTGGCCGTCGGGCGCAAGGCCGAGAAGGTCGAGGCGTCCATCGGAGTGAACGTCCGCAAGGTCGAAGACTTGTGGCGGGCCGAAAGGCTGGGCGAGCAGATTGAACTTCCCGTGTCTGATCGGCAAGCCAGATGAGAGCCGCCGGCGGTTCTGTTTGCGGCTGGAGAAACCTGAGCGAGCAGCAGGTCGATGGCTCCGTTGTTGTCGATGTCGGCTGCGCGGAGACGAACTTCTCCAGCGAGATTAATTGCGGGATCGGGGACGCTGGCGATGTCTGCGCGGTTGTCCAGTTTTGGCCGTTATTCGCGCTGGAGAGGCGAGCGATTGTGCCGCTGGGCAGTACGGCGACGAGATCGAGAAGGCCATCGTCATTGACGTCGGCTGCGGTAATGGCTTTGGCGGAGGCGAATTCGGACGGGTACGGCTTTCTCAGAGAAATTTCCTGAGCGCTGATTGAAAAAGACATGCAGATGCCCTGCGCCGTCAATGAGGGCGGCGTCGGGATTGCCGTCTCCGTTGAAGTCGGCCCATACGAACTGGCGTATGCCGGAGATTCCGGCAAAGGGATGGATGGCCGTAAAGCTGCCGTCGCCGTTGTTGCGCAGGACGGTTGGCAGGCCTGATGCCTGGCCCATCACGATGTCGAGGTCGCCGTCGGCTTCGATGTCGACGGCCCAGGCTCCGGTGTAGGCGGCGTCGAGAACGGCTTTGGGGAGCTTGGTCTGCGCGGTTACGTCGGTGAAGGTGGTGGGGCTGTCCTGACGCATGAAGCGAACGCCGCCTGCGCCCGCGAGTACGAGATCGGTTTTGAAGTCGTAGTTGAAGTCGATGGGCAAAATGCCTTCGGGCGTGGGATCGGTTGCGGAGGCTCCGCCGGGAAATGGGAAGTTTGCGCCGGTAGTTAGTTTGACCTGATGTGCGTTGGCAACAACTACCGTAGGCGCGCCCTCTCCGGTGAGCGAGACGGCTCCGATCCATGTCCAATGCACGTTGTCTGCGGTGAGCAGCGGTTGCGGCGTGAAGGTGAGGGCGGTATCGGCCGGAGCAGGGGTGGACGATGGCGAGGGAAGGCGCAGGAAGTGAGTGAAGGGCTGCGCTTCGTCGCCGGGTTGCGGCTTGATGTCGGAGAGGCTGGCGCGAAATGCGGGAACCTGCATGAGCACATTGCGAAGGAAGATGCTGCGCGTGGCGGCAGCGCGCGGCTCGGGCCCGGATGCAGCGGCCTGAAGCTCGGCCAGCTGCTGTTTGACGTCGGCGGGCCACGTCGCGCTTTGGGCGGCGATGCGCTGGATGGTTGCGTGGAGCGTGGCGGCGTCTCCGCGCTTGGCGGAGATGCGGCTCAATTCAAGCAGGGCGGCCAGATTGTTGGGCTGCGCGGCGAGAATCTGCTGGATGAGCTTTTGAAATTCCTCTTCGCTGCCTGCGGCTCCCTGGCGTTCGACTTCGAGCGCGAGCGCGTAGCTGGCACGCAGGTTTTTCGGGTCGAGGCTGACGGCTTTGCGCAAATTGATGATGGCCTGTTGCGAGTCTCCACGCGCGCTGCCTAAAAGCCCGAGCAGATAATAAATCTGACCGTTTTGCGGAGCCAGTTGGCGGGCGTGGTTGAGCCGTTCGGCCGCGGGGTCAAAGTTGCGCTGACGGAGAGCGAGAATGCCCCAGTTAGCCCATGCTGCGGGTTCTCCCGGGGCAAGCTGCGTGGCCTGCTCAAGGGTGCTTTGGGCACGCACATCGTCTCCTACCTGAAGGGCCGCCAGACCTACATAAAAAGCAGAAACCTCTTCCGCATACCCCTTGGAGGAAGGGTCGGGCAGCTTGCCGCCGGAATGGCAGCCCGTGGCGAGCAGTGCAACGGCAGCCAGAATGGATGCGGCCGTTGTCACGACCGGATGATTCATGCTCTTCACACTGTTTCTCATATTGATGACTGCTATGAAGATATCGCAAAGAAGAGGCCTGGTTCGCGGATGATTTCGCCACGTTCAGCTATACCTCATTCCTGAAGATTCGAAACAGCGTTCTTAAGTCTAGGGAGCGGAAGGAAGCGTGTCTTGCATCTACCGATGGAGGTGCGCCTCAACCGTTTGGTGGATGCGGTTGAGATGGGATTGCGCGTTTCAACAGTACAAAGCCCACAGATCCCGCCAGCAAGGACGCCAGTAAGATCGCTGTCTTTGCCGCATCCAGCTCTGCGGAGTCGCCGAATGCCAGGCCGCCGATAAACAGGGAAACGGTGAAGCCGATGCCCGCCAGCACGCTTACGCCTGCGATCTGTGACCAGGTTACTGAGCCGGGGAGTTGTGTCACGCGCAGTTTTACTGCTAACCAGCAAGCTGAGATTATGCCGGCGGGTTTGCCCAGCAGGAGTCCGAGAATTACTCCCCAAGCTACCGGGCTGTGAAGAAAAGGCTTCCAGGTTGCGGCGGAGAAGGTAATGCCGGCGTTGGCAAGCGCAAACAAGGGCAGCACGAGAAAGGCTATCCAGTCGTGGAGTGCGCGCGTGACGCGATCTGCCGGAGATTCGGTGCGTTGCAGCAAGTATTCCATGGCGCCGAGCACGCGATTGGCGCGCGCGGTGTCACCTGCGGCCTGCGCCTGGCGAAATTCAGCGGCTGTCTCTGCGGCGAGTTCGCTGAATTCCTCCAACGAAACGCTGGAAGTTACCGGCATGAGGAGGCCCAGAACGACTCCCGCGATGGTGGCGTGGACTCCGGAGCGCAGTACCGCCAGCCAGACGCCGAATCCGAGCGCGGTGTATAGAATTTGCCGCTCAAAGCCGACTCTGCGGCACAAAAGGATAATGGCGATAAGCAGGACAGCGATGAGCAGGTAATTCCAGTGCAGAGCGCTGGTGTAGAAGACGGCAATGACGGCAATCGCGCCGATGTCGTCGGCAATTGCCAACGAGAGCAGGAAGACTTTCAGCTCCGGCGGAACGCCTTTGATGAGCGCAAGCACTCCCAGCGAGAATGCGATATCGGTGGCCATAGGAATGCCCCATCCGTGGGCGCTGGCAAGGCCGCGGTTGATGGCCGCGTAGGTGAGGGCCGGAGCGACCATTCCTCCCAGGCCCGCGAAGACGGGCAGGGAGGCGCGACGAATGCCGGACAACTCGCCATGCACGATCTCCCGCTTGATCTCCATACCCATGAGGTAGAAGAAGAGGGCCATCATCGCGTCATTGATCCACTCATGGACGGGCAGACGCAGGCGGGAGAGCGTGAGCTCGATGTGCCATGTGTGGTAATAGGAGGCGCTCCATGGGGAGTTGGCCCAGACCAAGGCGACGATGGCAGCGAACAAGAGGAAGGCACTGCTGACGCCCTGCGTGTGTATAAACCTCTGCACCGGCAACTGCACGGTGCGCGCGACCAGCGATTGGCGCACATGCAGCTTCAGCGCTCCAAGTGTTCGTGCCGGAACGGCCATCGGTCCTGTCTCCCCTGCGTGCGCTTTTATTGCAGCGTGACGGACTGCGGCAAGAGCAGCGTGAACTGGCAATCCGCTGCCGCAATGGAACAGAAGAGGATCGCACGCCGGACCAGCATAGTTTTAGAACCGTTCGGAAGCTCCCCGGCAAAGCTGGCCTTCTTCAGCATATCGGCTGCCGGAGGGAGCCGCTCGTCCCCATGAATGAATTGCACATCCTCGACATTACCAGCGAATCTCCTGATTTATCATCGAAATGGAGAACTTTTTCATAGGAGAGCATAAGCAATGCGAGTTGGTCTGTTAACCGGCGGCGGAGACTGCCCGGGATTGAATGCCGTGATTCATGCGGTGGTGAAAAAGGGAATTAACCACTATGGCGACGAGTTCGTCGGCTTTCTTGAAGGCTGGCGAGGGGTGTTGGACAACAATACTATTCCGTTGACGCTGGAAAAAGTTGACGGCATTCTGACCCAGGGCGGCACGATTTTGCGCACGTCGCGCACTAACGTTCGCAAGATTGAAGGCGGCATTGAGAAATGCGTGGCCACGATCAAGGCCAACAAACTGGACGCGCTGATCGCGATTGGCGGCGACGACACACAGTCGGTTACGAATGCGCTGATTCAGGCCGGAGTGCCGGGTGTTGGCGTTCCGAAGACGATCGATAACGATCTGAATGGTACCGACGTTTGTTTTGGCTTCGATACGGCGGTGGGCATTGCCACTGAGGCCATTGATCGGCTGCACACGACCGCAGAGGCACATAACCGAGTGATTGTTTGCGAAGTCATGGGCCGCGATGCGGGCTGGATTGCGCTTACCGCCGGAGTTGCCGGGAATGCTCATGTTGTTCTGGTTCCGGAGAAGCCGATTGATCTGGACCACGTTTGCAAGCTGCTGAAGTACAACCATGACCACGGCAAGAAGTACGGCATTGTTGTAGTGGCCGAGGGCGCAAAGCTCCCTACCGGAGAACAGGCCACGCAAGGAACGAAGGTCGATGCCTTTGGTCATGCGCGCCTGAGCGGCATAGCCGCGGCTCTGGCAGAGGAGATCGAGAAGAAAACGGGCTACGAGACCCGCTCGGTCAACCTCGGACATACGCAGCGCGGAGGATCGCCTTCGGCCTATGACCGCATGCTGGCTACTCGCTATGGACTGGCTGCCATCGACATGGTCCACAAGGGCGAGTTCGGCCGGCTGGTAGTTCTGCACGGTACGAAGATCGAGAGCATTCCGATTGCGGACGCCATCTCCAAGAACCGCACCGTCGATGCGAGCTTTCTGGAGATTCTGGACGCGCTTGAGCCGAAAGTTTAGGTCAGCTAAAAAGCGGTCGGCTAAGAAGCGGCTAGCCATAAAAGCGGTCAGCTAATACGCGGTCGGCTCAAAGACTGTCGGCTGGGCAGGTCTGCTTTCAACGTTTCAAATGGAAGGCCGTCTCCGGAGGTTTCGGAGTGCGGCCTTTTCTCTCTCGGGTCCTGGTATTTTTTTGCATTGCTTTTTTGCATGTCATTGATTTTATTAGGTTGTATGTTCGACTTGTTTTGTTAACTTATTGATTTGAGAGGCCTTGCGCGTAAGTTTTTGAATTCATTTGATACTCTCTGATCTTCTCCAGAAGCAATTGATTCTGCTGAATTTGCTGCTTTAAGACTGATTCCATTTCGATAATCTCGTTGATGCGGTCGAGTGAGGCGGTCAGAGTATAGGCAACATCGGGGAAACGATTGAGGGTTTTCGGCAAGCGTCCCAGCTTCTGGTGAAGGAAACAGAGGAGCTCGGAGGTGCTCATGTCGTCGATTTTGTCTCCGAGACGGTCCATGATTTTTCCAAGGATGCGCTCGCGCTCGTAGACACGGCGGGTGGCGTTGTGAGCCCGACAGAAGCGCTGGTTGCGGAGAGCCACTGCCCGACAGGGTTTGCCGGAGGGCATGACGAGAGTACAGAGGGCGACGGGTTTGGATGCGGCCATGGGGTTGGCTCCTTCTTGTCTTCTTGTGTTTTCGAGTGCAAATAAAAAAGGGCCGCTGGCTGGCGGTCCTTTTTTATTTTGTCTCTACTTCTATTTTATCAAGCCGGAGAAATTGACATGCATTTTCGGCTGAACTATTTGGCTTTTGGAACGAATGGCTTGCGAGGTTTTTTAGAGTTGAGGGGTTGACAGAGTTATTCCTTCGGATCTGTCCCCCACTCAAGCAAAAGGCGCTTGAGTGGGCCACCTGCCAGAACGCGTATCCCGCCAGCAGGGCATTCGGCACCATGATCAACATCTGTAGCCATGTCGGCCAGGCTGGATAGGATACGATCATGCTTGATCGCGGACGCTCATCTTTCAGCGCTCATCGGGCCTTCCATGAGTCTTCCGACGGCTGAAAGGACCCAAAGTATCAGGCAAAAATCTGCCGAGTCGATGGCGGCAATAGCCAAGGCTGGAACCCATTTTGTGGTCCAGGGAACATACCAAATCAATAAGGCATGGAGCGCCGCGATGATGGTTATCGCGATCCAAAACCACACTTGCCGTCTGAGTTTCCACCTTAGAACGACAAGCAAACACAAAGCCGCGATGCAGTTCAATATGGGCAGCGCTATATTCAGCCTTCCAAAATGATCGAACAGCGAGTAAACCGGCACCGATCCAACAATGATGCACAACACGCCCCACCAAGGTAAGCGCAACTTCTGAGCGGCTTTGATGTCGTTCCTGACGTCAATGCTTAGGGACATGCTTGAATCTTCTTCCATGTTTTGTAACCGTCATAGCCAACCGAAAGTGCAGCAGCGGCTTGGCCTAAAACAGGCGGGTGGCCCATTCAAGCTTCTTTTGCTTGAGTGGGGTTGAAGGGACAAAGTTGTTCGGCTGCCTTTTCGCGCCTTCTGGCGGTCCACTCGGATTCGATCTCCACCTGGCCTTCGTGGCCAGTTGCATAGTGGCGGAAGCTGCTCCATTCCCAGTCTTCGGGTCGCGCACATAGCTCTTTCTTTACCGGGTTGCGGTGGATGTAACGAAGCTTCTCAATAAACTGAGCATGATTGCGAACGTTGGAATCGTAATACCGCGTCTGCCAGAAGTGCGGAGATTCGCCGATTAATCGCCGCGAGACACCCTGCTTGAGCGATTTGATTGCCTCGGCCAGTGCGCCGCGCCGGGGTTCGCCGAGGAGCAAATGCACGTGCTCCGGCATTACGACATAGCCATAGACGCACAGCAGAAAATTGCGGCGAATGCGTTCGAGTCCGGCTTCAAATGTGCGTCTTGCTGCCGGGTCGGCTAAAAAGGGACGGCGATGCCAGCAGCAAAATGTTACAAAATGCGTTTGTCCGGATTCGTGAAAGCGCTTCAGCCGAGATGGCATGTCGCAAGCTTATCGTCGATCTTGTCCCCCACTCAAGCAAAAGCGCTTGAGTGGGCCACCTTCGGGATGGCGTGCGGGAAGGTTACTTGCTCAATCTGTCCCCACTCAAGCAAAAGCGCTTGAGTGGGCCACTCTCGGGATGGCGTGCGGGTAGCTTACTTGCTCAATCTGTCCCCCACTCAAGCAAAAGCGCTTGAGTGGGCCACCCTCGGGATGGCGTGCGGGAAGGTTACTTGCTCAATCTGTCCCCCACTCAAGCAAAAGCGCTTGAGTGGGCCACCCTCGGGATGGCATGCGGGAAGGTTACTTGCTCAATCTGTCCCCCACTCAAGCAAAAGCGCTTGAGTGGGCCACTCTCGGGAGACTCTTACTCGGCGTTCAGGATGGTCTCGAACAGGAGCAGGCTGATGGCGGTGAAGATTACGTCGTAGCCGAGCCAGCATCTTGATCCAGAGGGATGGGTCGGAGTCGCCGCTGAGGATGGCGGAGATGGCCAGCACCATGGCCAGCAGCGCGGGCATGAAGATGGGAAACAGGATCAGCGGCAGAAGCATTTCGCGGTTGCGCGAGCGGATGGAGAGCGCGGCGAAGAACGTTCCGTTGATGAGGATGGCCCAGGTGCCGAGCGGGACGGCGAGGAGCAGCATCCAGACGTTGCCGAGCGCGCGCAGGTTGTAAAAGATGGTGAACAGCGGAGCCAGCAGCAACTCGATTGCGCTGACGAAGAGAAAGTTGGCGAGGACTTTGCCGAGAAAAAGCGACGACGCAGGGGCGCGGGCTCATGCGGTGTGCGTCGAGCACGTTGTTGCGCAACTCCCGCGCCCATGCCTGGTTGAGCGCGCTGACGGCGGCAAAGAGAATTGCGACGCAGATGATGGGGCCGGAGATCTGGCGTGAAAGAACTCTTGTGGGATCGAAGGCGAGGCTGAAGATCACGACCACCAGCAGCGAAAAGAAGAGCATGGAGTTGATCGCGTCGCGGGAACGCCACTCGATTCGGAGATCTTTGAGAAGGTGCACCAGAGAATAGGGCAGCTTCAGGACTGGCCCCTTCGCTGCGCTCAGGGCAGGCTGTCCAGGCAGACGCGGCTTCGCCGCCTGTTGTGCATTTGGCAGCGACCCTCCCGCTGGTCGGGAGTTGGTTCTTTCTTCTGTCATGGGTGCACCGTCTTGAGAGCGTCCCTGGTGAGCGCGGCGATGGTTGCATGCGAGGAGCGGAGGTAATCCGCTGGAGAGAGCAGAATCTGGGTACCGCGTGTTCCGGCGGAGACCGAAATTACGTCGAATAGTTCGAGTGTTTCGTCCACGTAAGCGGGAAACTCCTTGCGCGCGCCAAATACGGTCACTCCGCCGCGAACGTAGCCGGTAAGCGGCTCCACTTCTTTGAGAGACACCATTTCCGTTTTGCGTGTTCCGCAGGCGCGAGCCAGCTTCTTGAAGTCCAGTTCTTGAGGTCCGGGAATTACCGCAAACACATGCTCACGCTCGCTTGTGGCGCAGAGGAGAGTCTTGAAGACCTGTTCGGGAGGAAGCCCGATCTTCTCCGCCACGAGGATGGCTGAAAATTCCTCGGGTTCGACCGCGTATTCGCGCAGTTCATAGGCGATGCCCAGCGAGTCGAGGTAACGTGCGGCATTTGTCTTCAAGGCCGCACCGCCTGAGCAGGGGTTTCCAGCAGGGAAGCTACGCTTCCAGCCTGGAGGGTCACCAGGAAATCGGCGATGGGTTCGGCGAGTTCGCGCTGATGGGTGGTGAGGAGAATCGTCTTGCCGTCGGCGCGCTGCCGCTCCAGCAGGTTGAGCATCTGCCGCGCGCTGGCCGCGTCCATGTTGGAGAAAGGCTCGTCAAGCAAGAGCAAGTCAGGTTGCGGCAGCAATACGCGCGCCAGCGAAGCACGCTGCCTCATACCCTGGGAGTATTGCCCTGTGGGCCGCGCCAGCGCGGGATCGAGGCCTACGGATCGCAGGGCCGCATGAGGCTGAAGGCACGGTCGTTCGCGATAGAGTCCTGCGAAGTAGAGCAGGTTTTCCAGCGCGGAAAGCTCGTCGTAGAGCATGGGGGCGTGGCTCATGTAGCCGATGCGGTCGCGCGCGTCTGCCGGCTTTTCTGCGCCAAAAACGCGGATATTGCCGTGCGTTGGCTTGAGGAGTCCGGCGATCACGCGGAGAAGGGTGGATTTGCCTGCGCCGTTTTCTCCGAGCAGAACGTAGCAACGGCCTGCCTCAAAGTTCAACGAGATTTTACGCAGCGCCACGAAGCTGCCGTAGAGCTTCGAGAGAGATTCAAGTTGAACGATCGAAGGCACTCTGTAGGGAAGTATAGCGAACGGGCTTCAGCTAAGAGGCGGTCAGCCATGGCCCGGTTAGCTAAGAAGCGGTTGGCTGGTGAAGCGGTCAGCGAAAGTCCAGTCGGTCAATGACCGGAACGCTAATTTGCGGCGGCTGGCGCGGATTTTTCCGCCATTGAAGCCTGCGTTGTGGTTCCAGGCTTTGTGTTCGCCGGGGCGTATTTGGAGGCGCACTTGGCCTGCAATTGCGTTGCGTGAAAGACGCCGTCGTGGCCGTAAGTACCGATGGCCAGGGCCTGGGCGTTGTCTTTGAAGGTGTCGGGTGGAGGATCTTCGCCCTCATAAGACACTCGCAGCTTGTTGGTGTTTTCTATGAGCACGAAATCGGCGTTCGTGCCCGAATGCTGAATGGAGCCCGGAAAGACGTTTCCGGCCACGCGCAGGTGGCGTGTGTAGGCCTTCGGACCCATGGCCTGCAATTCCTGGATGGTGACATAGTAGCTTTTATTTGCGCGCAGGCCGCTGATAGCCAGATAGGTGATTGCCGCCAACACGATCAGAACCGCAATGCCAATCCGCCGACCTTGGTTTTTGCTCCGCATAAGAATGGTATAAGTTTAGGCCGGGTAGCCCTAAAGACGCAACCGGGGCTCCTTCGGGTATTCCGCATCTCAATCGTGGGCGGACATCTTTGCTTTCCGCGTCAATTTATAATCTGAACATCCGACGGATACAGGGGTGATGCATGACGACCAGCGGCCTATCACAGAACGCGACCTTAGAAATTCTCCAGCCACGCGCCGAATGGATCGTGAAACGCAAGGCCGAGGCCGCGCGCACGGGCGACTCCAATGTCTCGCAGATGCACTTTGCGCGGCAGGGAAAGATCACCGAAGAGATGGCCTATGTCGCCAAGCGCGAAGATATTGCCGTTGAGCTCGTGCGCGATGAGATTGCCGCCGGGCGTCTCATCATTCCGGCAAATATCAATCACCCTGAACTGGAGCCTATGGGGATTGGCATCGCGACGCGGTGCAAGGTGAATGCCAACATCGGCAACTCCGCTGTCACGTCGAACATTGACGAAGAGCTGCGCAAGCTGCACATGGCGGTGCAGCATGGCGCGGACACGGTGATGGATCTTTCGACGGGCGGGAGCATTCCTGAGATTCGCGATGCTATTCTGCGCCACTCGCCTGTGCCGATTGGTACGGTGCCGATTTACGAGGCGTTGAATCGTGTGAAAAAGCTCGAAGACCTGAACATCGATGTTTACCTCGAGGTGATTGAAGAGCAGGCGCAGCAGGGTGTGGACTATTTCACGGTCCATGCAGGCGTGCTGATTCAGTATGTCCCGATGGTGGCTAAGCGCATTACGGGTATTGTGAGCCGAGGCGGAGCGATTCTGGCGCAGTGGATGACGCACCATCACAAGCAGAATTTTCTCTACGAGAACTTCGACCGCATTGTGAAGGTGATGACGAAGTATGATGTGAGCTTTTCGCTTGGCGATGGGCTGCGTCCCGGCTCGATTGCAGACGCCAGCGACGAGGCGCAGTTTTCCGAACTGAAGACACTGGGCGAGCTGACTTCGCGCGCGTGGCAGGATGATGTGCAGGTGATGATTGAAGGGCCGGGGCACGTGCCGCTCGACAAGATTAAAGAACAGGTCGATAAGGAAGTGGAATACTGCTTTGGGGCGCCGTTCTACACGCTGGGCCCGCTGGTGACGGACATTGCTCCTGGTTATGACCACATTACATCGGCCATCGGCGCGGCTATGATCGGCTGGCACGGGGCTTCGATGCTTTGCTATGTCACTCCCAAAGAGCACCTTGGTCTGCCCAATGAAAAGGATGTAAAGGACGGCATGATTGCTTATAAGATTGCCGCCCATGCCGCGGATATTGCGCGGCATCGTCCTGGGGCACAGGATCGTGATGATGCGATCAGCTATGCGCGGTATACCTTTGACTGGGAGAAACAGTTTGCGCTTTCGCTGGACCCTGAAACGGCGCGCTCCATGCATGACGAGACGCTGCCCGACGATTACTACAAGGAAGCGGCCTTCTGCTCGATGTGCGGTCCGAAGTTCTGCTCGATGAACTGGTCGAGCAAGGTGGATGAGTTCAATAAGCAGGTGCACGGCCTGGAAAAGAAAGACCTCAGCAATCTGGTCACTCTGCAGGCGCAGCAGTTGGCGGCGAAGAGTTAGACTGCCACGCGCATGAGAGTCTTCGTTACCGGGGCAACCGGATTTGTAGGTGCGCATGTCGCACGCCATCTCGCGGATCAAGGGGCTGAACTGCGGGTTCTGGTTCGCGCAACCAGCAATCTGGCAAATCTTGATGGCGTGGCAGCCGACACTGTCGTAGGCGATTTGCTTCATCCTGAGACCCTGCGCTCGTCGATTCGGGGCTGCGATGCGCTGATGCATGTTGCGGCCGACTACCGGCTTTGGGTGCGTGATCCCAAGACGATGTATGCGGCGAATGTCGATGGCACCCGGGCCCTGCTGCGTATTGCCCGCGAGGAGGGCGTGAGGCGCAGCGTCTATACTTCGAGCGTGGCTACGATGGGATTCAAATCCGATGGAACCGTTGTCGATGAAGCCACGGCGGTCTCAATTGACGACATGATTGGTCATTACAAACGATCGAAGTTCCTGGCCGAGCAGGCCGCGATCGAAGCTGCGCGGGCAGGGCAGGAGGTAGTCATCCTCAATCCGACTACTCCTATCGGATCGAGGGACGTAAAGCCGACGCCCACAGGACGTATTGTTGTGGATTTTTTGAACCGGAAATTTCCGGCGTATGTGGATACGGGGCTGAATCTGGTTGATGTTTCTGAAGTGGCGCGCACGCACGGCGCTGCTCTGGAACTGGGCCGATCGGGTGAGCGGTATATTCTCGGCGGCGAGAATCTTACTTTGAAGCAAATTCTCGATAAGATGTCGGCAATTACGGGCCTACCTTCTCCGAAGATGAAGGTTCCGCATGCAGTTGCGATGACGTTTGCGTTTTTTGATGAGATTGTCGCGGGGCGAATCCTTGGACGCGAACCGCGCGCCACAGTGGAGGCGGTTCGCATGGGCAAGAAGAAAATGTTCGCCTCATCCGTAAAGGCGCAGCGCGAGCTGGGCTTCCGCATCGTTCCTGTTTACGAGGCTTTGCGTTCGGCTATCGACTGGTTTTGGGCGCACGGATATGCGCCACCCGCATGAGAAAAATCGCCATTATCGCCGCGCTTCCCGGAGAACTGAAGCCGCTTGTACGAAACTGGCAGCGACGCGAGCGGAATCTGTGGGCGGGCCGGATTGGCGAGCGCGATGCCGTGGCAATCGCTGGAGGTATAGGCGCCGCAGCAGCAGGACGCGCGGTGGAGCGGGTCTTTACCGAAGCCAATCTCGACGTGGTTGTTTCGTATGGATGGGCGGGCGCGCTCACTTGTGCCGTCAAGCCGCGAACCGCCTGTGCCATCTCTGAGGTTATCGACGCCGGTACTGGTGAGCATTTTGTCACAAATTACCCAGGCGGCTATCGGCTTATTACGCTGGACCACGTGGCGCGCGCTGATGAGAAGCGCGGTCTCGCCGAAAGATATCAGTCTGTGCTGGCGGACATGGAGGCGGCCACTGTTGCGCGGATGGCTGCTGCACGGAGGTCGCTTTTTATTGCTTCAAGGGAATTTCGGACGGGTACAATGACCAGCTTCCTGACTTCAGCCGCTTCATCAATAGCGAAGGCGAGCTTCGCATGGCGGCTTTTCTTGCTTATGCTGCCGTGCATCCGAAATACTGGCCTTCGATGCAACGGCTCGGTAAGAACAGCAGCGCGGCAGCGTCCGCAGTGGCCGGTTTAGCAGAAGAATGCCTGAAGCAATCGCTCTGATGAATTGAACATCGAGCGGCTAATCGCTGTAAATTGAGAAAGAATGACGACAGACTCTATTCCAGCCAGCATGCGCGCTGCCGTCTACAGGGGTGTCAATGACGTGCGCGTTGAGACCGTTCCTGTCCCCGCGATCGGTGCCGGAGAAGTATTAATCCGCGTTGCTGCGTGCGGGATCTGCGGCACGGATCTTAAAAAAATTCATAGCGGCTCTCACGCCGCACCCCGCATCTTTGGTCATGAAACAGCGGGAACTATCGCGGCCATTGGAGATGGCGTTCAAGGTTTTGCTATAGGCGACCGCGTGATGGTTTTTCATCACATCCCGTGCGGACAGTGCTACTACTGCCGCAAAAAGACGTTCGCTCAGTGCCCGGTCTACAAGAAAGTGGGCTGCACGGCCGGGTTTGAGCCGTCGGGCGGTGGATTTGCGGAGTATGTCCGCGTGATGGATTGGATCGTCCGCCGCGGTCTAGTGAAGATTCCGGACGGCGTTCCTTTCGAGCAGGCCGCTTTCGTTGAGCCTGTCAACACTTGCTTCAAAGCGATCAAGAACCTTGCGCTTGCTCCCGACGAAACCGTCCTGGTCATTGGGCAGGGCCCTATCGGAATTTTGCTGGCTGCCCTGGCTGCGCGCACCGGCGCGAGGGTTCTCACCTCCGATCTTTTTCCCGAGCGGCACAAAATAGCCTCGGCTTACGGGCTAACTCGTTCTGTTGACGCCGGCAAGCAGGATGTCGTCGGGCTTGCTCATGCGGCCAGCGAAGGGCGGGGGGCAGATGCGGTGATCGTGGCGGTCGGCGGCAATGCGCTTATCAGGACGGCCATGGATGCGGCCCGCCCTGGAGGGCGTATCCTGCTCTTCGCGCAGACTCAGCACGGAGAGGCGGCCATCGATCCTGCGGCTATTTGCATGGATGAAAAGTCCCTGATTGGCTCCTATAGTGCATCAGAAGAGATACAGGACGAAGGCGCGCGGCTTGTATTTGACGGTTACCACAACGGGTTTGATCTTACGCGACTTATCTCGCATCGCTTCGCGCTGGAAGACGCAGTGAAGGCCATTCAAGTGGCCTCGAATCCCGGTCCCGGGTCCATGAAAATCTTCATCGAACCGGACGCGAACACGGATGTGTCGCAAGTCTGAGAAAATAGGGAGCGATGCCTCAGGAAATGACAGCCGCCGTTCTTTACGGGAAAGAGGACGTGCGCATTGAACGGCTTCCGGTACCGGTTGCGGGCGCGGGAGAGGTGGTGGTGCGTGTCCATGCTGCGCTTACCTGCGGCACTGACCTGAAGGTCTACCGCCGCGGCTATCACGCCAAAATGCTGACTCCGCCTGTCTCCTTCGGACATGAGCTGGCAGGATCGATTCACGAAGTGGGCGCGGGCGTGAATGGATTTCGCGAAGGAGACCGCGTTGTGCCCCTGAACTCCGCGCCTTGCGACAAATGTTACTTCTGCAAGCGCAACCAGCAGAACCTGTGCGATGACTTGCTTTTCAACAACGGAGCCTACGCCGAATTTATCCACATTCCCGCGCGTATCGTTGAGAAAAATACTTTGTTGATGCCGGACGGTCTTTGCTATGAGCATGCGGCACTTACTGAGCCACTGGCCTGCGTTCTTCGTGGCCTTGAGGAATCGTCTTCCCAGCCGGGAGACACGATCGTCGTCATTGGAGCGGGACCAATTGGCCTGATGTTTATGCACGCAGCACAAATTGCCGGACTGCATGTGATCGCTGTCGTGAAGCGTGACGAGCAGATTGCAACTGCGCGCACTTTTGGAGCGGAGCACGTCGTTCAGATGACGGCGTTTGATGACCCCGTTGCCGCCGTGCGCGCACTTACTCCTGATCATCGCGGGGTGGACATTGCGATTGAAGCCGTGGCGGCGCCCGTTACGTGGCAATGGGCTGTCGATATGGTTCGCAAGGGTGGGACGGTGAATTTTTTTGGCGGGCCGCCCTCAGGCAGCAGAGTTGAATTCGACACGAACCGTCTTCACTACAACGACATCACGCTTAAAGCGAGCTTTCATCACACGCCGGAAACCGCGCGCAAAGCCTTTGAGCTTATCAAGAGCGGGAAATTCAAGTGCCGCGAGTACATTACAGGCCGAGCGCCGCTCGCGGAAGTCGGAGATGTGTTTCGCGGCCTGATGAATGGCTCTGCCGGCATCAAGACGGCAATTATTCCCTGAGGCAGAATGACCGCGACGACGGCAAAACTCATCGAAGAAGGCTGGGCCGCGCTGCCTGCCGAGTATCGGATGCCCGCGACCGCGCCGACGCTGGCCGAAGCCCGGGCGTGGTGCCAGCGACTAACAGAGACGCACTACGAGAACTTCCACGTTGCTTCGTGGTTTCTGCCTAAGCGTCTGCGGCCCCATTTTCATTCGATTTACGCTTATTGCCGTGTGTCCGATGATCTGGGCGACGAGACGGGAAACAGAGAGCAGTCGCTGGCGCTTTTGGATCAGTGGGGGCAGGAACTGGATGCCTGTTACCGCGGTGAGATGCGGCACCCCGTGTTTGTGGCGCTTGCTGAGACCATCCATGAGTGTGACATTCCGAAGCAACCATTTGCGGATCTACTGGTCGCTTTTCGGCAGGATCAGAGCGTGGTGCGGATGGAAACCATGGAGGATGTGCTCGGTTATTGCCATTATTCGGCGAATCCGGTGGGCCATCTGGTGCTTTACGTCTGCGGCTATCGCGACGAAGAGAGATTCAAGCTTTCAGATCACACTTGCACCGCATTGCAGCTTGCCAATTTCTGGCAGGACGTGCGGGAGGATTATGCTCGAAACCGCATTTATTTTCCTCAGGAAGACATGCGCCGTTTTGGAGTTCATGAAACCGCGATTGCCGACGGAGCATTTACGCCGGAGTTCCGCGAACTGATGCGTTATGAAGTCGAATATGCCCGCCAGACCATGGAACGAGGGCTTCCGCTGATCGGCATGGTGGATCAGTGACCTCGCGCTCGATCTTGACCTGTTCTCGCGCGGCGGGCTGGAGATTCTTCGCGCCATCGAGGAGCGGGCTACAACGTCCTGCGGGCGCGCCCCGCGATTTCAAAATCCCGCAAGGCGGCGTTGCTCCTGCGAGCTCTTACCGGAAAGCTTCTGGGCCGGAGCCTTGCACAGCGGAGACCAGCCGCGTGACCGTTGCCGAGGCTTACAAAGTTTGTAGAGAAATAGCCCGCAAAGAGGCGAAGAACTTTTACTACGCTTTTGTGGCGCTTCCCGAGCCACAAGCGGGACGCCATCTGTGCGGTTTATGCTTTCATGCGGCATGCGGACGATCTTTCAGATGACGAGTCGCTCTCGGTGGAGCTGCGAAGAACGAATATGGCGAGTTGGCTTGCGGCATGGCATAGCGCTATAGCAGGGCCAACCGACGACGGACAGCAATACATC